>NZ_LJSO01000009.1:0-160607 GCF_001399985.1 Pseudoalteromonas sp. P1-8 | reverse complement strand
CTAACTTTACTCTTGCTAACTTTACTCTTGCTAACTTTACTCTTTCTAACTTTACTCTTTCTAACTTTCCCCTCGCTAACTTCTTCCCCTGTAAACCCCCTTTACAGTCAAAATGTGAGTAACTCCTTACATACATTTTTCAAATATCGGACATTAATCCAAAAGCAGTTAGTAAAAAATCGGTTTATAGCCAAAATCAGTAACTTGAGTTAGTAAAAAATCGGTTTGTGCCGCTAAAAACCTAGCTTCAGTTAGTAAAATTTTGGTTTGTGAGGATGTTGAGTTGGTAAAAAATCGGTTTATAGCTTGGGTGAGTTAATAAAAAATCGGTTTGTAAATCACAAGATTTTACAAAACAGCATTAAATTGCCGTTTATATGACCTAATTTTAGCCATTCTAGAGGCTGTGCTCTGCCAATAAGCCCTAAATTAAGGCTCATGAGGCGGAGGTAGTTAAATCCTGATCTAAAATTCTTAAGCTGGTAAATGCGTGATCTGTATTTTTATAAAGCTAGTAAATGGCTGATCCAAGACTTGGTTAAAGAGTGATCCGAGATGCGAGGTGAGAGATGCGAGGTGAGAGATGCGAGGTGAGAGATGCGAGATACGGGTTGCGAGGTGCGAGGTGCGAGGTGAGAACTGCGAGGTGCGAGTCTGACGGCTGAAAGCTGATGGCTACAAATGAAAAAGGGCCCGAAGGCCCCTAACAACATTATTGAATAGCTATAAAGGAAATTACAACTTGGTTAGAACTGGTTCATGGTATTTGCTTCACCACCGGCTTTAAGTGCATTTTCACCAGAGAAGTACTCTTTATGAGTATCACCAATGTTTGAACCTGCTAGGTCTTGGTGTTTCACTGATGCTTGCTCACGGCGGATTTCTTGACGTTGTACGTCGCGAACATACGCTAGCATACCTAGGTCGCCGAAATAGCCTTCTGATAGAATATCAGTGCTTAGCGCCGCTGTATGGTAAGTTGGTAGCGTGATTAGGTGATGGAAGATACCCGCTTCACGTGCACCATCTTTTTGGAAGTTTTGTACAAGTACGTCTGCTGCCGCTGCAAGCTCTGTGTCATCCATTTCTGGCGCCATTAATGCTTTATTGTCATCGATGCTTGGGTAAGCAGATAAGTCTTTACCTTGTTCTTGCCACTCAGCATATACTTGCTCACGGAATTTAAGTGTCCAGTTGAACGACGGTGAGTTGTTGTATACCAGCTTAGCATTTGGTACTTGCTCTTTAACGCGGTTTACAAGCTCAGCGATTTGTTTAACGTTTGGCTTTTCTGTTTCAATCCACAGTAAGTCTGCGCCTGATTGTAAGCTAGTTACACAGTCTAGAACTACGCGGTCTTTCTCTGTGCCTTCACGGAACTGGTATAAACCATTATCTAAACGTGTTGGTTTGCAAAGCTGACCATTCAGCTTCATTGCTGTGTCGCCTTCATTTAAGTCATCTACACTGTTTACTGGTGTTGTTTCAAGGAACGACGTGTATTGGCTAGCAAGGTCGCCAGGTGTTTTAGATACAGGCACTTTTTGAGTAAGGCTTGCACCTAATGAGTCAGTACGAGCAACGATAATACCGTTATCAATACCAAGCTCTAAGAATGCGTAACGAACAGCGTTAATTTTTGCTAGGAAATCTTCATGCGGTACAGTTACTTTACCAGCTTGGTGACCACATTGTTTTGCGTCAGATACTTGGTTCTCGATTTGGATAGCACATGCACCCGCTTCAATCATCTTTTTAGCAAGTAGGTAAGTTGCTTCTTCGTTACCGAAACCCGCATCGATATCAGCAATAATTGGCACAACATGGCTTTCGAAGTTATCGATTTTATTTAGTACTGCTTGAACATCACCGCCGTTTGCTTTCGCTTCGTCTAGGTCTTTGTAAAGGTGGTCAAGTTCACGTGCATCAGCTTGCTTTAAGAAAGTGTAGATTTCTTCGATTAGCGCTGGAACAGATGTTTTTTCATGCATACTTTGGTCAGGTAATGGACCAAACTCAGAGCGAAGTGCCGCAACCATCCAGCCACTAAGGTATACATAGCTGCGTTTAGTTGTTTTGTTATGACGCTTAATTGCCATCATCATTTGCTGTGCAGTGAAACCATGCCAACAACCTAATGATTGTGTGTATTGGCTGTGGTCAGCATCATAGGCTGCCATGTCTGCACGCATAATGTCTGCAGTGTATTGAGCAATGTCTAGACCCGTACGAAAACGGTTTTGTAAGCGCATACGGCTTGCGTATTCAGGGTTGATTGACTGCCACGTTTTGCCTTGTGTTTGACATAAAGTAGCTAGGTTATCGGTTTCGCGTTGATATGTTGTCATAATAAAAATCCTTCGAACGGGTTATCTATTTTTTGTTAGTGAGAGTGGCTACTTGGCGTTTGCTTCGTAGCGCTTAATTCAACATTAGGCGGATTTTTTGGATTTAGTAAATTTATAGTTGTTATTGCCACTATATCTTTAGTGAATGGTAAATAGCCTGCTTATTAGCCTTTTTTACGATATGGTTGAACCATGAATGATCAAATTAAGCTCGTTTAAAGGACATTATTATGACCACTCTCTCACTTAACGGTTTAAGCGTTGATCAACAACTTGCACAGTTTGTTGAACAGCAACTTTTACCTGGAACAGGCATTAGCACAGACACCTTTTGGCAAGGTTTTGCTGATATCGTCAATGAACTAACGCCAATCAATCGTGCGCTTTTAGAAAAACGCGAACAACTACAAGCTAAGATTGATGACTACCATAAGCAGCAGCCGGTATGGGATGCAACTAACTATCAAGCATTCCTTGAAGACATTGGCTACCTCGTTCCTGAGCCAGCTAGCTTCAGCATAGAAACAGACCAAGTAGAGCCTGAAATCGCAAGCACTGCAGGGCCGCAGCTTGTTGTGCCAGTAAGCAATGCACGCTTTGCCTTAAATGCAGCAAATGCTCGCTGGGGCTCTTTGTATGATGCGCTATACGGCACTGATGTGCTGAGTGAAGACGACGGCGCTGAGAAAGGCTCTACATACAACCCTGTACGTGGCTTTAAAGTGATGGCTTATGCCCGCCAGTTCCTCGATAAAGCATTGCCTTTAGCAAATGGCTCACACATCGAAAGCACCAGCTATTCGGTGGTAAATAATGAGCTCTTAATCACACTACGTGACAGCAGTCAGGTTCGTTTAGCAAACCCTGAACAACTTATTGGCTACCAAGGTGAAGCGCAAAACCCAAGCGCTATCTTATTGAAAAATAATGGCTTACATGTAGAACTGCAAATTGACCATCATCACCCAATCGGCCAAGCAGATAAAGCAGGTCTTAAAGATGTACTACTTGAAGCAGCCCTCACTACAATTATGGACTGTGAAGATTCTGTTGCTGCCGTTGATGCCGAAGACAAAGTAAACGTTTATCAAAACTGGCTTGGTTTAATGCAAGGAAATCTTGTAGAAGCATTTAACAAAGGCGGTAAAACCATTGAGCGCCGTTTAGCACAAGACCGCCAATACCAAGCTTTAAGTGGTGAAACAATCACGCTAAAAGGCCGTAGCATGATGTTTGTGCGTAATGTTGGCCACTTAATGACTAACCCAGCTATCCAAGATAGTGAAGGCAATGACGTGTTTGAGGGCATTATGGATGCCATTATCACCAGCACTGCAGCACTTCATGACTTAAAAGGTACAAGCAGCCTTAAAAATTCAACAGCTAATAGCATTAATATTGTTAAACCAAAAATGCATGGCCCAGAAGAAGTGGCATTTACAAATACTCTATTTACGCGTGTGGAGCAGCTGTTAGGCTTACCAGCAAACACCATTAAAATGGGTATTATGGATGAAGAACGCCGTACATCAGCTAACTTAAAAGCCTGTATTTTCGAAGCTAAAAAGCGTGTTGTATTCATCAATACCGGCTTCTTAGACCGCACTGGTGACGAAATTCATACTTCAATGCAAGCAGGTGTAGTACTGCCAAAAGGCGCTATTAAACTTGAGCCTTGGATCAGCGCATACGAAGACCGCAACGTAGATATTGGTCTTGCAACAGGCCTTAGTGGTAAAGCACAGATTGGTAAAGGCATGTGGCCAATGCCAGATAAAATGGCGTTAATGATGGAACAAAAAAGTGGTCACCCGAAAAGTGGTGCAAATACCGCGTGGGTGCCCTCTCCTACTGCTGCAACACTGCATGCTATGCATTATCACGATATTGATGTATTTGCTTGTCAAAAAGCGCTTATGGACCGCAAAGAAGCAAGCCTTACAAGCTTGCTCACTCCGCCGCTTATGAAAGATGCCAGCAGCTTAAGCAAAGAAGATATTCAAGCCGAACTTGATAACAACGCACAGGGTATTTTAGGTTATGTTGTGCGTTGGATTGACCAAGGTATTGGTTGCTCAAAAGTACCAGACATCAACCATGTAGGCTTGATGGAAGACCGTGCCACACTGCGTATTTCAAGCCAGCACATGGCCAACTGGCTATATCATGGCGTTTGTTCTGAAGAGCAAATTAGAAAAACCATGGCACGCATGGCGAAAGTTGTTGATGGTCAAAATGAAGGTGATCCGGCCTACAATAATATGGCTGATTCAGCCGAAACTTTAGCACAAAGCGTTGCTTATCAAGCAGCTTTAGCCCTTGTATTAGAGGGAGTTAAACAACCTAGTGGCTATACTGAACCATTATTGCATGCG
Source organism: Pseudoalteromonas sp. P1-8 (assembly GCF_001399985.1). Classification (NCBI taxonomy): domain Bacteria; kingdom Pseudomonadati; phylum Pseudomonadota; class Gammaproteobacteria; order Alteromonadales; family Pseudoalteromonadaceae; genus Pseudoalteromonas; species Pseudoalteromonas sp. P1-8. The sequence goes on along the minus strand of NZ_LJSO01000009.1, from coordinate 155,884 downwards.
TTCCGTATAAAGTATAAGTCGTTAAATTAGCCACTACACAACTCCCCTTCGAGTTTCATGTGTCGTTCATAGCAGCCCTAGGGCTGCTTTTTTATTAAACTCATAACGACAGTGAATAGCCACCATTCATGGCATAATAAAAATCTATTAAAAAAGGGGCATTTGTTACCAAATGCCCCTTTTTACGTACTAAATTTTTAAAAATTAGTTTTTTACAATCGCATTGTGATAAACGTTTTGCACGTCATCACAGTCATCAAGCATCGAAATAAACTTTTCAAAGTTTGCGATATCATCTGGATCAGTGATGTCAGTATGTACTTGTGGAACAAACGTGATTTCGTCTACTTCAAAGTTAATACCTTCAAATGCTTCTTCAAGAGCAGTTTTTGCTTTGTAGTACTCTGTATGTGGAGCGAAAACTGACACTTTGCCATCTTCTACTTCTACATCCGTTACGTCTACATCAGCCATCATTAACGCTTCAAGTACAACTTCGTCGTCATCACCTTCAAAGCCTAAAACAGCTAAGTGATCGAACATATGCGCTACACAACCCGGTGTGCCAATTTTTGAATCTGTTTTTGTAAACGGTAAACGTACATCTTTGATAGTACGGTTAGGGTTATCAGTTAAACAGTCTACAATTACCATACAGTTACCAGGGCCATAGCCTTCGTAACGTGCTGGAGAATAGTCTTCCCCTGCTCCACCGGCTGCTTTTTTGATTGCATTATCGATTACGTGTGCTGGAACTTGGTCTTTTTTTGCACGCTCAATAATACGTTTTAGCGCTTGGTTAACTTCTGGATCTGGTTCGCCATTTTTAGCAACAACGTAGATTTCTTTACCGTACTTAGAATTTACTTTAGTTTTTGCATTGGCTGTTTTAGCCATGGCGTTTTTGCGGACTTCAAATGCTCTGCCCATCTTATGCCTCTATGAATACATTTGATAATTGCCGATATTTTAGCAACTCATTACGACTTGGGCTAGTACTAGGACATTTAGAAAAATAAAAAACTAACAATTACTCAGGAAAAATTAAAAACAAGGCTATTTAACATAACACCTTATTTTCTTGGAATGAGTCAACCAAAGTAGGTAGTTCTGAAAAATGATGCATTACATAATCGGCTTGATTAGCATACTCAGGAATTTCATCTGGCGCGTACAAGCAAGCACGCATATTGGCATTATGCGCAGCCTGAATATCAAATAAGTAATCGCCGACATATAGTAACTCTGATTGATCAAGTTCCCATAATGTCGCAATCGCATTTAAAGCACTTGGATCAGGCTTAGCTGGCGCATCAGAGCGAGTCAGCACAGTTTCTATTGGTAAGGGGTTATTCTTTAATTTAATAGCAGCTGCACGGTCGTAGTTACGAGTTACAATCGCCATCGGGATGTTATTTTCTTTCAGCCTAGTAATTGCATCAGCAACACCTGGCAATAAATGAGCGTGTTGTGCATCTATGAGTTCATGCTGATGAACTATGTTCATCGCCTCTTCACGCATGTAAGGCGAAGGTAATGATGCAATGTAAGCAAGTAAGTCATTCTCAACAGGACAGCCTACCTGCGCTTTGATCAGTGAAAAATCCAACTCTGATGAAACTAAAGTACCATCTAAGTCAAAGATTACACCACGGATATTGTTGTCATGGATAGTCATATAAATCCCTGTATATGAGAGTTGGGAAAATTTTGAAGCCCATTAATAAGATAGTTTACGAAATGGGTTAATTAAAGGATCAAAGGATTAAAAAAGGGACTTTTTTAATCCTTTAGGATTGGAATTACTCTGGATTGACCGACTCAAACCTTGCCTCAAGCCAGGTATCATCTTGGCTAAAGGTCAGTGTTTTTACCTTTCCTTTGCCTTCAATATTTACCATATTCACTTGTGCTGGCCATAGGTCACGAAGTGCTCCGTTGCTCATACGAATGCCATGAATTCCCTCAGGTATCGTGACTTCTTGATAAACCCAAAAAAATTTACCATCAACTTGCGCACCCACATCTTTAAGTTCAAGTGGTTTGCCACCTAAAGTTTGTAGAGCAATATGTGACTCAACATAATCAGCAAAACGCTTTTGATCTTCTTTATTACTTAAGATATCAGCATTACCGTCAAACAAATGTTCAACGGCGTGTTCTGTATCATGTAAATAAAAACGATGCATCAGCTCTATGTTGTTAGTGCGTTTGTTAAATAACACGGTAGTCACAGACGCTTTTAACTGGTGCGCCATGCTTGGCGCACTCAGTAATAAAGCAAAAATAATGGCTGCAAAGCGCATTATTGTTGCTCCTGGGCATCTTTATCGTCGTCTTTTTTCAGCTCAGTTTTAATATCTTGCATGATATCGCGGCTAACTTTCGCTTTACTCTTCTCACGTTTGTACACTTCAATGCGTGATGGAATAATGCGACGCGGGTAGTTGTTGTTTTCTACATCAACATCCGCTGTTTCCCAGCGTGGATCGACTGTAACAGACACTAGGTTTTTACCTTTTTCTGTAACAATTAGCTTTTGTACATGCTTGTGGTTACGACGCCAGATTTCAGCCGGAATGTACTGCTCTTCTTTCGTACCATCTTCATAAGTAAGCTCAAGTAAGATAGGCATGACTAAGCCACCTAAGTTTGAGAACTCAAGTACGTAGTAGTTTTTATCTTCTTTGATTGCACGCTCAAACGTTTTACGTTCCCAAGGCTCTAAACCCTTAAGGAATTTGTTATACGCGTTGCGCTCTTTGTTAGTTACTGTGAAACGGTCGTTTTCGTCGTAGAAGTCAGTTACGTCGGGGTTTTCTTCAACCCACAATTTTTTGCCTTCTTCTTTATTACGTTTTACGAATAACGGCATTGGCTTGTCAGCTTCGATATCACGTAAACGATTAAAGTCGATATCAGGGTTTTTGGTATCTAAACGAAGTTGGTAAACCTTGTCTAGAGAGATATCAACGTGATCTGTAGTGTAGAACCAACCACGCCAGAACCAATCAAGGTCAACACCTGATGCTTCTTCCATAGTGCGGAAGAAATCAGCAGGAGTAGGGCGCTTGTACTTCCAACGCTGTGCATATTCTTTAAATGCAAAGTCGAATAACTCACGGCCAAGGATCACTTCACGTAAAATGTTAAGTGCAGCAGCAGGCTTTGTATAAGCATTAGGGCCTAAACGTAATACGCTGTCTGACTGTGTCATAACCGGCACTTGGTTTTCAGACTTCATGTATGCAACAACATCGCGAGGCTCAACACCCCAAGGAATTGTGTGGTCCCATTCACGACCAGCAACACCATCTAAGAAGCTGTTAAGACCTTCATCCATCCACGTCCATTGACGTTCATCAGAGTTAACCACCATAGGGAAGTAAATGTGACCTACTTCGTGGATAACAACGCCGATTAAGAAACGCTTTTCTGCTTGTGAGTAAGTACGTGTACCGTCGTCTTGTAGGTCAGTACGCGGGCCATTGAAGGTGATCATTGGATATTCCATACCACCTACAGGACCATTTACAGACTGAGCCACAGGGTAAGGGTAGTCAAACGAGAAGCGCGAATACACTTCCATTGTATGAACAACAGCTTCAGTAGAGTACTTTTTCCACAGGTCGCCACCTTCTTTCGGGTAGAAAGACATCGCCATTACTAACGGCTGATCTTTACCGCCTTGATGATAGCCTTTTGCGTCCCACATAAATTTACGTGAAGAAGCCCATGCAAAGTCACGTACGTTTTCAGCTTTAAAGTGCCATGTTTTTGTTTTGTCTGTGCCTTCTTTCTCGTTTTCTAACGCTTCTTCTTCAGTCACGATGAAAACAGGGCGCTTAGCATCTTCAGCTTGCTCAAGACGCTTACGCTGTGTGCTGGTTAAAACACTGCGAGCGTTATCAAGTTGACCCGTTGCCGATACGATGTGATCAGCAGGTACTGTAATTTCTACATCATAATCACCAAACTCAAGCGTAAACTCACCGCTGCCTAAGAAAGCTTTGTTAGTCCAGGCTTCATAGTCAGTGTATGCAGCAAGACGAGGGAACCACTGCGCTAATAAGAAGATATCGTTACCATCTTCTTCAAAGTGCTCATAACCTGAACGTGCACCAACGGCGTCTTCTTCAACAATGTTAAAGGCGAAGTCCATGCTGAACTCAACGTCTTTACCCGGTTTAAGCGGCTCGTTTAAGTCGATACGCATTAAGGTATCTACTACAGTAACTTTAAGCTCTTTTCCGTCTTCGTCTTTAACATTGGCGATTTGATAACCCAGCTCGTTGTCGGCCATGAATTGCTGACGACGTAACTGACCTAGACTCAATTTAGTTGATTTTGGCTGAGGGTCACCTTGCAATGTTTTACCATTGAAAGTAGATGTCATTTCAGCAATTGAGTCAGATTTAAAGATATTTTGGTCTAGTTGTAACCAAAGATATTTTAAGGTGTGCGGCGAGTTATTTTTGTATTCGATAGTTTGGCTTGCTGTTAAGCGGCGTTTCTTTTCATCAAGCTTTACATCGATGTCGTAGTTTACTTGCTGTTGCCAATAATTTTCAGCGGGTGCCCCTGCGGCACTGCGGTAAACATTTGGGGTTGGGAGCGCTTCATCTAGCTGACGGAACTTGTCAACGAATGAGCCTTTAGTTTGCTCAACAGATGACGCCATCACAGCTGAAGATACTGCTAAAGGCAATACCAAAGCACTCAATTTGAGAACTGCTTTTTTCATTGTTAATCCTGTAATTAATTTGCCAGCGTACCATCGCAAACTGCTAACAAAGTTGCAATAAAATAACGATAAAGTGCGGGATTTTTCGGGTAGTATTCGATGTTTTAATGAAGACCTATTTTTCACAAAAAAATTGCCTTGATTAACACCATGTAAACCCCCTTTACAAAACACTGGTTAATTTTAGTTCAGCACTAATTCATCCCAAAGTATTACAGTTGATAAGTAGATACTCTGCTTAAATTCTAGTTAATGATGAAAGGGTGATTAGATGAAGTTTTATATTGTAAAAAAAGACTCTCGTTTAGCAGCCATTCCTGCTCAAGAATCAATTCTAAACGAGTACAAAGAACGCGGATTTGAATTTGTCGAAGTGATTGCAGCTTGTGATGAGTCAGATGCATTATCTCGCACGAACCCTAGTGTAAATGGGTCTAAAAAGTGGCTAATTTACCCAACTGCACTGGTAATTTTATCCTTAATTGCCATTATTTTTGCAATAAATTAAATTTTGCGACATTTGCTATTGAAATTTACTGCCATTTGTATTTAAAATCGCCCACTTTTTTGATTTTGGGGTCTGCGAAGCATGCATTTTAAACCCCAAAATGTTTGGTAATCAGCATAGAATTCGGTGAGCGTATGGATTTCTATATCCTAAAAAAACAACAAGAACTAATTGCAATTCCAGCGGACGAACAAAATTGTAAACAGTACCTAGATTCAGGGTATTTTTATATAGACAAAGTAGCGGCATGTAATGAAACAAATGCCCTTAAGATTTTACAAGCTAAGCAAACCAAAGCGCTTAAAGTACCTATGATAATGGCATTGTTAGCATTGCCTATGGTGGTTTTTGCTTGGTATAGCTTAAGTTAACAAACCAGGCTGGGCATCTTGGCTCAGCTTAGGTATATTGACGCTCTTAATAAATAATAAGAGCGTTTAATGAAAGTCCTTCATACATCTGATTGGCATTTAGGCCAACAATTCTACGAGCATTCCCGATTCGATGAGCATCAAGCATTTCTAGCTTGGTTAACCGATACGCTTGTGTCAGAACAGATCGACTTACTACTGGTTGCGGGTGACATTTATCATACGGCAACGCCACCTGCCAGCGCAGAAAACCAACTCTACCAATTTATTAAAACTACTAAGCAACATTGCCCCGACTTACACATAGTGATTATTGCTGGCAACCACGATTCAGCAAATCGTATTATGGCAGCAAAACCTTTATTGGCTCAGTTTGATACCCATGTTGTTGGCCGCTTTGATAGCAACGCTCCTCATGAAGTGGTCCTGCCAATCAGCACAAAAAATGGCGATGCGAATGTTGTTGCTATGCCATTTTTACGTAGCAGTGATTTAAGCAGTTATAACCGCCAACAAGAGCAACCGTTAAGTTACAACCAAGCAGTTGCCCTTGCCTACAAAGATGCATTGCAAGCAGCAAGCGAATTACCAAGCGCGCCATTAATTGCCATGGGCCACCTGCATGCAAAAGGTGGAGACATCTCATCTGATTCTGAACGCAATTTAGTCATTGGCGGTGAAGATGCGATATCGGCAAGCATATTTACTGATCAGCCTGATTATGTCGCGCTAGGGCATCTTCATAAAGCTCAGACCGTCGCGAAGAAAGAGACCATTCGCTACAGTGGCACGCCAATGCCGATGTCATTTTCTGAAAGACGCTATCAACATCAAGTTGTGATAGTAGAGCTTAGTGACTCAGGTACATCTGTAAACCCCCTTTACATTCCTAGCTTTTGTAAAGTCATGTTGCTACCAGAAAAAGACTGCGTACCACTGAACGAACTATGTGAGCTTATAAAACAACTCGATTTAACAGATGAAGATTTAGCGCCCTATCTGCGGGTTAAATTGAGCGCCCACGACACTGACACCACTTTCAGAGAACAAATAGAACAAGCCCTTGAAGGTAAGCAGGTTAAGTTTTGTGGCATTGAAAGGGTGCGACAACAAAGCAGCCAGCAAGACGATGAACAAACTCTATTTGAAGATGTCTCGCAGATTGAAGCGCTAAACCCACATTCACTTTTAGAGCAAGCATTTGCAAACAATAAAGATATGGCAGGGCAGGCGGTGCCAAAAGAATTAGAAAGCTTACTAAGCCAAGTGATCGATGAGTTGAATGCAGAGGACCTACTATGAAAATTTTAGCGATTCGTGTTCACCAACTAGCCTCTATCTTAGACGCCGAAGTCGACTTTAGCGCTTCACCATTAAAAGAAGCAGGGTTGTTTGCCATCACCGGTGATACTGGCGCCGGTAAAAGCACATTACTCGATGCCATTTGCTTAGCGCTTTATAATAAAACCGCAAGGTTACGCGGCGATACAGGCAATAAAATTGACTTTAACGGCGACAATATAAAACTCAATGATTCGCGTAATTTATTACGCCGCGGGGCAGGGCAGGGCTATGCCGAAGTCGACTTTATTGGCCAAGATAAACAACAGTACCGAGCAAGGTTAAGCTTTAGCCGAGCGCGTAATAAAGCCGATGGCAAGTTACAACCTGCACAACATAGCCTGCACTCTTTACCTGATGAAACCCTGATCGCTGATAGGAGTGCTGCAGGTAAAGAAATCGAGCGTATTATTGGTTTGAGCTTTGAGCAATTCTCAAGAGCAGTACTTCTTGCGCAACATGAATTCGCGGCATTTTTAAAAGCAACAGGGGATGAGCGTGCGCAACTACTTGAATGCTTAACAGGCACCGATAAATTCAGCCGTATTGGTCAGCGAATTTTTGAACGCCATCGTGATCAGCTGCAAGCATTAGAGCAGTTAAAGTTAAGTTTAAGTAATTATCAGGTTTTAAGCCCTGAAGAGGTCGAAACGAAACAAGCAGAACAAAAAGCGCTTGAGGCAAAGCTTGCTGAGTTGCAAAAGCAAATAAAACAATTTGAACAGTACCAAGGGTGGTACAAGCAAGCATCTCAGCAGCAACAACAGCTAAACCAGGCAGAGCAAGCAAAGCAAGAGTTACAGCAACAAATGCACGCGCTTGCTGAAAAAGCCACCGAAGCGAAACAAGCCCAGCAATGCCTAGAAATAAAAGATAACCGCGAACGCGTCACTTCGATTGCTGCTCAACATGGGCAACTTATTAAAAACCGTGAGCAGCTTTTAAATGTTGACCATGAAACACTGATCAAAGACGCTGAGCAAACACTTGAGAAGCAAACCGCGCAACTAAATCAAGCAAAGCAAGCACAAAAAGACGCGCAGCCTATTATTAGCCAGGCCCGTGAGTTAGATAAGCAACTTGCCGTATTAAACCAGCAAGCAGCAGCGCAAAAATTACAAGCAGAGAAAGCAAAGCACCATCATCAAGAGCTGACTAATACACTAAATAGCCATAAAGCAGAGCAGCAAAAACAGCTCGATCAACAAGCACAAATAAATAGCTATTTAGAAACACATGCACAATGGCAACCATTAGCAAAAGACTGGTCATTCTTTAAAAGTGAGTTAACCCGCTTTAGCCAGCAACAGCACACAATTAGCCAATCACAGCAAAACATAAAAGCTCTTCAACCTAAGATTGATGAGCAGCAAACAGCCGCGCAGCAGTGTAAAACTCAATACCAAGCCCTTGAGCAAGAAATTAAGCGCCTAAATGAGCAAGATACCGCCTTTAAATCGAGTTTAAACACCCAATCAATGGCGGATATTGATGCGGGGCTTGAGGCGATTAAACACCTGATTGAAAAGCGCCAAGTGTGGCAAACTAATCAGCAGCAGTTAAAAAACTGGCAAACCCAGCTAGACACATTAAGCCAAACTGAGCAGCAACTACAAACGGCATTAAAAGATGCGCAGCAAGGGGCAGAGCAAGCACAGCAGCAGGTTTCGTTTTGTGAGCAAAACTTACAGCAAGTGCAGTTAAGAGCCAGTGAAGGGGTCAGCCAGTTACGTGCCACCTTAAAAGCAGAAGAGCCTTGTGCTGTATGTGGCTCAAAAGAGCACCCCTTTATGCATGAAGAAATGGTTAACGAGCAATTTAGTCAACTTATTAACGACTTTACCAACCAGTTAACTAACGCCAAACAGCACTTAAAAGCTCAGCAAGCATTACAGCAAGCTAAAAGTAATGAGCTGGCGGCATGCAGCCAACAGATAAGCTCGTTAACTGGGCAAATCTCAGAACTGAGCGCTCAACAACAGAGCCTCAAAGAAACCATGGCGGCTAATCGTACTGAGCTAAATGATTTAACCGAAGATCAGTTAAACGAGCGTCAACAACAGCTCAGCTTGCAAAAACAGCAATACTACAAAACCCTTGAACAGCAACAACAGCTGCAAAACACGCTTGCGGCTAAGCAAGCTGAGTATAATCAGCAAGGGCAAACGCTACATAGCAAAGAGCAGCAGTTAAACGAGTTACAGCAACAGCTAAATAATTTGCAAACACGTTTAAACGAGCTCAATGATGAGCATCAGCAACTCTATACGACACTGAATCAACAGTTCGCCAGTGCACCTTGGTGGCAGGCACTCAATACACAAAGCATTTCTTTAGAGAACATTGCAGAGCATGTTGAGGCTTATCAAGCTTCGCTGCAAACGGCGGATGAGCTTAAAACTAGCTTAAAAGCCATTGAGCAGCACCTTGCACATTTAACGCCGCAGCTAAACGAAGCACATACCTCTTTAACTCAGTGCAACGAGCAACTAAGCCAAACTCAAAACGAACTCACGCAGATAAAATCAAAGCGCGAGGGCTTATTTAGTAACGCAGCGATATCGGTAGATGAGTTTATAGCAGAGCTTGAAAAGTCGATAGATTCAGCGCAGCAGGCACTGCAACTTGCCCAGACAAACCATAGTAATGCAGTGAAAGCGCGTGACGAACAAGCCATTCAAATCGCCAATATTGACGAGCGTGAAAAAGAGCTCACCGCTGAGCAAGCGGCGCTTAATGAGCGCTTTAGTCTGTGGTTTAACGATTTTAAAGCGCAGCACCCAAGCTTGGATGAGCAAGCCGTTAGTCAGCTATTAACGATAAGCCCCGCTGAAATTAAACAAACTCTGGCAGATTACCACACCGCCGAGTGCAGCTTAAAAGACGCTGAGGCTCTTTTAAAACAGCGACAGCAGGCGCTGGCTCAGCACCAAAAAGAAAAGCCAGCTCTCGGTGAAGATGAGCTGCAACTACAGCTTAATCAAGCCACAGAGCAACAAGTACAAGCGAATAATGCACTATTGCAAGTTGCGACTGAGCTTAAAACCCATCAACAAAATAGCGAAGCGCTGGCTGATAAGCAAAAGCAATTGGTTGAACAGCAAAAAAGCTATGAGCACTGGCATTTACTCAATAAGGTGCTCGGGGATGCCAGCGGTAAAACCATGCGTAATTTAGCGCAAACGCAAACCTTAAAAATACTGCTGCACTACGCGAATAGTCACTTACAGACGCTAAATAAACGCTACAAATTAACAGCCATAGGGCAAACGCTCGATATCGCTATTATCGATAAAGACATGGCCGATGAGCAGCGCTCTGTTAATACATTATCGGGCGGTGAGTCATTTTTAGTGTCGTTAGCACTGGCATTAGGGCTTGCTTCGTTGTCGTCGAATAAAGTGCAAATAAACTCTTTGTTTATCGACGAAGGGTTTGGTACGTTGGACAGTGAAACGTTAAGCATCGCGATGGATGCTCTTGATTCACTACAAGCACAAGGCCGCAAAGTAGGGGTTATTTCTCACGTATCAGAAATGACCGAACGCGTTGCCACGCAAGTGCATGTAGCGAAAAAACCAGGTGGTTATTCGACCATCTCAGTTACTTAAAGGATTAGCATGCCAACTTTTAATCACGAAGAAGCAAATCACTACGACGAACGCATTTTGCGCCTAGTTCCAGGTTATGAGCTATTACATCAAGCAACCGCAGCCCAATTAGCAACCACGCTGAGCGATGATGCGTGCATTTTAGTGGTTGGTGCCGGAACTGGTAAAGAAATCATCGAATTAGCGGCGCTAAAACCAAGCTGGCAGTTTATTGCTCAAGACATTTCACAAGACATGCTCGATATTGCCGAGCAACAGTTTGGCCAGCATAACATCAGCGATCGCGTGACAGTTCACTGCGGTGATATCAACGACATCGACACTCAATGTGACGCCGCACTGTGTTTACTAGTAATGCACTTTGTTGAAGATAACGGCGATAAGAAAGCGCTATTAAAAGCGATTCACAGCAAGCTTAAGAAATCGAGCGACTTATACATTGCCGATTTAATGCGCCCTGAAACCGCTTTTGAGCGCGAATCTCAACTACAGCTTTGTACGCAGTTAGGTTTAACTGAAGTCGGCGTAGAACGCATGCGCCACAACCTAGAGCACGAGTTTTACCCATTAGACCGCATTCGTTTTGCAGAGTTAATGAATGAAACCCGCTTCAGCACCCCAAAACAGTATTTTAAAGTGCTTGGTTTTGCAGGGTATGTGGTTGGGAGTTAGGAGTAACTAGAGCTGTGAGCTTTCAGCCGTCAGCTCTCAGGTTGAAACCAACAAGTTAGCGAGTTTCAAGGGGAAAGGGGAAAGTTAGCGAGCTACAAGTGGAAAAAGTAAAGTCACATCGCGTAGGCGCGAAATTTATTTCGCACGATGTTTTGTAAGTTAGCTAGAGCAGAGCGAAACCCAACAAGTTAGCGAGCTAAGAGGGCTGTCAGCTTTCAGCCGTCAGCTCTCAGATTGAAACCAACAAGTTAGCGAGCTACGAGGGGAAAGAGTAAAGCTACAACACGTAGGCGTGAAATTTATTTCGCGCGATGGCTTGTAGGTTGGGTAGAGCTCAGCGAAACCCAACAAGTTAGCGAGTTTCAAAGGGAAAGAGTAAAGTTACATCGCGTAGGCGTGAAATTTATTTCGCGCGATTTATGTTATTTAACTCTTTTAACTTGCTGATTTTACAGCTTAATAGTTTAGCAACTAATACCGCTATAATTTGAAATGGAATGAGAAAAAAGCCACCTACGAAGTAGGCTTGGATAAAGTGCTCACTGAATAGTCCTGGCACGATAAAATAGCCCATGAAAACAACATTTAGAAGCAATAGCACTAGAGCTTTTGAATTGGGGAATTTGCCTTTAAACAACAAGGCTATATTGATCACAAATATCAATGGAGTCGTTAAGTAAGTCAATACAAGTATTTCAGTTCCCATTTCCTGTTACCTAACGCTCAACTAAGAAGCAAAAAATAGCTGGCTATAATTGGCGATGAAGAGACACAAGCCAGCGGTTTTGTGTCCTTTTGAGTTACTTGTTAAGTAGCCGATTTCCACTGAGCTACAATGCTTTCATATTTTTTTTCGACCAACTCATTATCATCTGGACAAGAAAACAAGACAACTTGAAGCGCATTATAGGATTTTGGAAACGCTGAAAGTTCTTCCATTATACCCAGTGCTTCGGAGTCTGAGACCTCAGTTTTGTTGATGTATGAAAGAGAAGCAGCTTCAACGATGTCCTGCACTGGGCTGGCAAACGATTGCTTCCAATATTTATATATTTCCATATGCTTTGCTTGATCTAGTTTCTCCGAGGCAGGAACTCTGCATATTTCGTGAAGCACTAGAAAAGGCGCGTCTTCACCTATTTCAATTGATTGATCAATAATTTGCTTCCACTCCCATTCTTGATGGTAAGGAAACTTGCAATCAATACTGTAATAAAATTCTTTGTAGGTCATTTCAATGCCTTACTTTCCTTAGCTACCAAGCTCCAGTAGGGGCTACTTTTAAGCTTGGCTAAACATGTGTTACTGCCCCAACGAACCCGCAAGCGGTTTAAGTAGTTTGTTATATGACAATGCCTAAAGTTGCCTAGTTAAATAAAAAACTAGAAGTATTTCTAAGCCCATAAACAAGACACTCATAATAATGTCAAAAACCTTCCATACTGCGCCACACTTTGAATACTCAATGAGAACTCTTTGCTGATATGACGACGATAGAAAATATAGCCAGCCACGGTAGACCCACTTAAAACTGCTCCCAATTTCAGAAATAAACTCTAGCAATCAACAACTCCTGACACATAAACAGCATAAGTAAAATTTGGAAACTGTTCTTCCTGACATATAACGCCGTGTTAAGCAGCACAAAATCCTTGGCTAAAATTAGCGGTGAAGGAGCGTTAGCCAGGCTTTAGACATCCATTAATTAATGAGCTTTAATATGTACTTTAATCTTTATCTGTGGATAAGTAATAAAGTATTTGGAGATAAATCCATACTCCAATTAACCCAACTATTGAAGCAATGAATACGATAGAATTATCTTCGTAAGTTAGGCAAGCAACGCAAAAAAGTAATGAAGCTATGATCTTATACGTAATTTTAACTTTTACGCTAATTGAGTTTTTAATAGCTAGTTTAGTCTCAACACGTTGCATTAACTTTTTGAACATACTTTTATCTGGCAAGCGCTAAAACCTCCTCACCGTTAAAGTTAACACTTAATTGATTACAACCTTCAGATATTATTTGAACATCGACAAATGAATCTTGAGCTGCACTATACATTTTTGCATCCCAATTTGCTGAAGTTAAACCAGACTTAAGGCCTTTTAAAACTACTAACCCGACTGCTTTAACATTGTTATCATGAGAATGAACAGAGATTTCGCCTTTACTTAAGTCGACTAGCAATTTTGCTGGCTTAGTTGAATGTTTCCAAATACCAGAGATATCGCAGTCAGCTTGAACCTCTGTGGAATAAATTGAGGTTACTAAAAGAGAACTTAAAACTAAGAATCTGAGCATGAATATCCTTTGCATGTAACACCCGATTTGCGGGTGAAAATATGGGCTAAAATTAGTGACAAACGAGCGCAAGCCAAGCGTTCGTATCTATTTCAAGCTTCTTGTTAGGCGCTACTTTGAAAACACACCTTTTAGTAACTTACCATCAGCTAGGTCTATTGTGCATGTATAGCCTGCAAAATTATTTACGACAACCTGATTACCGTTTAAGTCTATACTTGTAAAGTTAACATAAGCATCTGTACTCTGAGTTGTAGGGTTTTCTGCTAGCCATAATACAGAGCCATCTAGATTTATACATTGGAAATTTTGTGCTACGGAATTTTGGGAAAACTCCATGTAGTCGAAAATAACTAAAATGCTCTGGTCTAACTCCTTGGCTTCCAAAATTGAGTATGGCAATTCAACAATATTTCCATTTATCTCGATTCTATTTTTATTAATCTGCATCATAGAGTATGCCTACTCCCCCATAAAGGGAGAAGGTGCTGCGCTATAATTGCGAAGCAGCGCCGTGTTTTTGTCTGAGTGGCCGAAGGAAACAAGTTCATACGGTTGTTATAAGTCACTTAATCCTGATCAAATTTCCATCATCAAACCCGACAGTAACAACAGGAACATGATTAAGAATGTTATCAGCGTTGTCAGCAATAATTTCAGAAATGGACTTTGAAACTAAATCTAATAAAGTTTCCCAACCAAGTTCGCTTGTACCGGGTAGCTCAAGATACCTATATTCTGGTACAAAATCTTCATTACATGCCCAATCATCATCTTCTGGATCGTATTCAAAAGAACCGATCAAATATGCTTGATAAACACTTCCAGTTTGAAACAATCCTATGTTTATTGCCTTAACCTCGGGACGATCACTTATCTGCTTAATCCATGCTTCAATTTCAGACTTCACTGCGATTCCTATGTGACTTTAATAGCGCGCGCTTCGCACATCTTTTTGTCGATATCACGCTCATATACTTAATAAATCTATTATTAACAAATAACGGAATGCATTGCTAACTGTAAATTTTTATTGGTACTAAATATATTCAGAAAGAAAAATGGCTCTACGCTGATTCTGATCATATTTGCAGGGTATGTGGTTGGGAGTTACCGAACCATGAACTATCGCGTGAAATAAGTTTCACACCTACGCGATGTAAAATCGCTGCTACCTCAAAACTCGCTAGCTGATGGTTTTGAATCTGAGAGCTGACGGCTGATAGCTGACAGCTCTTTTAACTCGCTAACTTTACTCTTGAAACTCGCTAACTTCCGAGAACCTAATACCCAGCGGCCTGTCCGTCTTTACGGGTTTCAGATGCGCCGTAATAAACGCCGGTTTTCGGGTCTTTCAATATTGCTTGATAACCACCGTATGGGCCAACGGCGTCTTGTAAGGTGTGACCTTTTTTCATTAACTCACGGCGGGTTTCCATTGAAAAACCTGACTCTAAGCTAACAAAACCGCCGTCTTCCATGATCTCACCGGTTGGCTGCGATGAACCTGTGTGCAGAATACGTGGTGCATCACCAGCTTCTTGCAGGTTCATGCCAAAATCAATCATGTTGATAAGTATTTGAGCGTGCATTTGTGGCTGTGTTGCGCCGCCCATTACGCCATAACTCATATATGGCTTACCATCTTTGGTAACAAACGCAGGAATGATTGTATGGAATGGTCGTTTGCCTGGCTCATATTGGTTCATGTGGCCTTTTTTAAGGGCGAACATTTCGCCACGGTTTTGCAATACAAAACCTAATTTTGCAGGTGTCATACCTGAGCCCATGCCACGGTAATTACTTTGAATAAGCGAAACCATGTTGCCGTCTTTGTCGGCGGTCGTCATATAAATAGTATCGCCTTCTACTGGGCCTGCGTGGTCACGTTTTGCAGCTTTGTTAGGGTCTATCAGTTTGCGTCTTTGGTCAGCATATTGCTGCGAAATAAGTGTTTGTACGGGAATGGTGTTAAATGCTGGATCGGCGTAATACTTTGCACGATCTGCAAACGCGAGTTTTTTCGCTTCAACAAAGGTGTGTACGTATTCAGGGCTATCAAAACCCATTGCTTTGATATCGTAACCTTCAAGAATATTCAGAATTTGCTGTGCAGCAATACCTTGGCCATTTGGTGGCAATTCCCAAAGCGTATATCCTCTATAATCGGCGCTCACAGGCTTAACCCATTCACTATGGTGGGCAGCTAAATCTTCATACGATAAGTAGCCGCCGTTTTCTTTCATATAGCGACCAATTTCTTTAGCAATATCGCCTTTGTAAAAGGCATCGCGGCCGCCTTTGGCAATTTTGCGATAGGTGTTTGCAAGGGCAGGGTTCTTAAAGATTTCCCCTTTTTCTGGCATTGCCCCATCAGGCATATAAACATCTTTAAAGCCTGGGTATTTACCTCGTGCAGCCACACTTTTTTGCATGTAATAAGCAATCAGTTCAGACACAGGGAAGCCATTTTCAGCATAGTCGATAGCTGGTTGGAGTAAGGCTTTCATTGGTGTTTTGCCAAACTTTTTATGTAACTCAAACCAACCATCTACTGCACCAGGTACCGACACAGGCAATGGCCCATAAGCAGGAATGTAGTCACCTTGTGCTTTTAAAGTATCAAAAAACAAGCTTTGTGGTGAACGACCAGAGGCATTTAAACCGTAAAGTTGCTTGCTTTTGTTATCCCAAACAATGGCAAATAAATCGCCACCAATTCCACACCCAGTCGGTTCAACCAGACCAAGCACTGCATTTGCCGCAATAGCTGCATCAATGGCATTACCACCGTCTTTTAATACTTGTAAGCCCACTTGCGTAGCCAACGGCTGTGATGTTGCAACCATACCTGATTGTGCGATGACTTCAGAACGACTAGCAAAGTTATGGCCTGTGATTCGATCGTAAGCTTGAGAGGCGCCTGTTGCGCCTAGGCATACTGCTAGCACTAAGCTTTTAAATAGTGGAGTTGGTTTCATAATTTTTTGCCCTTTTTGTTATTTTTATCACTATAAAAAGCAATTAAAGATGAGGCAATGGCTTTGCGTTCTAGCGCGAAAAATCACGATTGACTTCAAAAATAAGAAAAACAGCGGCTAACTTACCTAAAACCACTCCAATTTAGTAAATAGCAGAACCATTTAAGCACTGCTGTGCAACTGTCAATGTTTCGCCGTGAGAGTGCATATCCTCTGCTACAAACTGATCAACAAGAGAGTCAATCAGGTTTTCTTCCTTCATGGTATCGAGGGCGTGTTGCAGCTTAGTTACCACCTCTGGCGATGTGTTTTTGTTAAGTGCTAAGTAATTACCCACTAAGGCAGGATGCTTTAACTCAAATACCGGCGTGACTTGGTCTGGGCTCATACCTACATTCATCAACTGTGATGAAAGAGTGAGAGAGGAGCCAATCAGCAAGTCATGCTTGCCTTGCTTAAACATTTTTAGCTCTTCAAACTTTTTTGAGTAAGTTAAAAATTGCTGGCCTTCAGCAAGGTTAAAATCAGCAAGAACTGTTTGATAAACATCACCACGAGATACGCCAATGGTGTAGTTTTGCAACGACTGTGTACTTGTCACTTTAATGTCGTTACGGTTATTTAAACGGTATAAACATGAATGCCCAGATACCAAAGGACCAACCCAGTAAAATTGAGTTTCTCGCTTTGCGGTGCGTGAAGTAGAATAAATTCCAGCATTGGGTTGGGCGAGTGTTAGTGACATTGCGCGCTTCCAAGGCAATACACTAAACGTACAGCTCAACTTGGCTCTTTCACACAAAGATTCCATGATTTTGGTGTTAATACCGGTGAGTTGATTGTGCTGCACAAAGTTATAGGGAGGGAATACTTCGGTGTATAAAGTCAATTGTTCAGCACTCGCCATGGCAGTGCTGGCAGTGAATAAACTCACTATTGTTAAATGCTTAAACATCGCTCTTAACTCCAGTTGTTGCAGGTTATTCTGGTTTAACAATTCGACTTAACTGCTTTTGCAGTGTATTTAAACAAAAAGGCTTAATGATAAAACCGTTCACTTTTGCTGTAATCATCTCGCTTACTGTTTGTTTACTGTCTTCGCAGGTTACCATCAATACAGGTAAATCACTTAGGACTGGGTTTTCGCGAATATGATTAAGCAAACATTTGCCATCCATTTTCGGCATATGCAAATCAGTAATCACCAGATCAAAGCTGTGTTTTTCGAGTAAATCAAACGCTTGAGCACCATCAGTCGCCTCCGTTATATCCTTATATTCAAGCCTACGCAACATGTTTATCAACACATGGCGCATAAGTGGCATATCGTCAACGACCAGTATTTTCATCTATATTACTATTAAGTTTTACAGTATTTAAAGCTTAGTTTGCTAACTCAATAACGCAATAAACCAGAAACTAAGAAAAAATATCTGCAACTAGCTGGCTAAGTCGTGCAATTTTAATGTTGCTCAACTGGCGGTAATCAAAATATGGGCAAACAATCACTTTATCTGATTTACTAATAGCAAATTCATCATCAAGCCATATTAATTGGCAATCCAAAAACCCGTCATTTATAAGCTGCTTAGCATGGGTTCGCCCTGCAATTATATGTAATTGCTCTGGTTTGCCTAATATCGGTGGGCTAAACAGTAATGCAGTTTGGCTATGTACTTGCAGTAGTTGTCCATCGCGAAAGCTCTGCCAATCAGGTGCTCTTTTAGCAAAATCATAATATTCACTTGGTAGTGCAAAAAGTACTTTGCCATACACATTAAAAACTTTGCGCCAACCATTGCCACATGCTTGGTTTATTTCGTTTATTTGGCCGGGCTGCATTGCATGTAAATGGTCAAGTTGTTGCCAAGCAGGCATCGGCGGGCGCTTTTCTAAATAAACAGCGACTTTAAACGCCTCATCACCAAAACCTTGCAGTGGCCCACTATTATCGATACTCATGACTTTTTAGCGAGGATTCTGTCTAAGTTATTTGCAAAGTTTTGGCGGTCAGCTTGGCTTAACGGCGGAGGGCCACCGGCCATTTCAACGCCACTTGAGCGCATTGTTTCCATAAAATCACGAACGTTTAAACGTGAGCGAATATTTTCGGTCGTATATAACTCACCGCGCGGATTAAGCGCTTGTGCGCCTTTTTCGATAACTTCAGCTGCTAAAGGAATATCACCGGTGATCACCAAATCATTTGGCTCGATACGTTTAACGATTTCGTTGTCGGCAATATCAAAACCAGAAGATACCTGTAAACGGCTAATATACTTTGAAGGGGGTACTCGCATCGCATGGTTCGCCACTAATGTGGTAAAGGTTTGCGTGCGCTCTGCGGCACGAAATAATATTTCTTTAATAACGACGGGGCAGGCGTCTGCATCAACCCAAATCTTCATGCTGTTCTCAATCTTTAATTTTAGACATTAATAGTTTACCGTAATTGAACTAAATTAGTGCTATTAACGTATTAATTTGTTTAATTTTTTAGAGGGAGTAAAAACGTGCAAACATCATTAAAGTTAATCGGGGTTTTATGCATCACAGCCATTTTATCTGCGTGTACAGGCGTGCCAGACAACATCAAACCTGTCGATAATTTTGAGTTAAACAAATACACAGGGACTTGGTACGAAATTGCACGTTTAGATCATTCATTTGAACGCGGCCTTGAAGGCATTACCGCTGAATACTCTATTAACCCTGATGGCAGTGTAAAAGTTATCAATAAAGGTTACAGCGCTGAAGATAAAGAATGGCAGCAAGCTGAAGGTAAAGCAAAGTTTGCAGAGCAACAAGACATTGGTCACTTAGAGGTATCATTCTTTGGGCCATTCTATAGCTCATATGTAGTGTTTGAATTAGATAAGCAAGACTATCAATACGCTTATATTACTGGCTATAACAAAGAGTATTTATGGTTTTTGTCGCGCACTCCTAACGTTACTGAACAGCAAATGCAGGACTTTATAAACACAGCAAAAGAATATGGTTTTAAAACAGACGAACTTATTTATGTTGACCATGAGAGCTTGTAAAGGGGCTTTACAACTGTCTTTAAACTATCACGAATGTGCAACACAACTGTAATGGATGCTAGGCAAACTTAGCGTCGTTAATTTGAAACAACATGTGATCCCCCAATTTAATCCCCTGCTTGGGTAGGCATTGCCTACCCATTTTTTTACTATTTGCTCAATTAAGCATTATTGCAAATTGGTA
Source organism: Pseudoalteromonas sp. P1-8 (assembly GCF_001399985.1). NCBI lineage: Bacteria > Pseudomonadati > Pseudomonadota > Gammaproteobacteria > Alteromonadales > Pseudoalteromonadaceae > Pseudoalteromonas > Pseudoalteromonas sp. P1-8. The sequence goes on along the minus strand of NZ_LJSO01000009.1, from coordinate 136,118 downwards.
TCAGATCAGTTTTTTACTAACTACACTACAAAATCATCACCGAAAAGCCACTCAACAGCAAAACAGACATAGTTAATACACTGACATGCTTTACCCATGAAACAGTAAAACTGTATAAAATCATGAGCATAAGTACACTTAAAGCCATATAACCGCAAAATAGCAATGCGCCGTACCCAGCATTTGACAGCACGCAAAGAACCAAACTTAGTAAAATACTGATCCAGCCGCTGAATAAAAAGCTACTTCGCTGTTTTTCGGTTAATTTCTTTTTAAATACATCACGAAAGAGATTGAATTTTGCAAGTGCAAAACAATTAAAACCAAAAAAGCAGAGACTAAATTGCAGTAACTCCATCATCCTTGTTGCTCCTTTAACAGCCTGTTTTTATTTAATTTAGTCTTATTTGTAGCGGTTTTATAGCTAGGTATTTTTTTGCTTTGTAGTAAAAACAGCAGCCCAGCACAAATAAACGCACTATCAATACCGAATAAGGCCCACTGCTGAGTTAGTAAATACGTGATCCAATTACCATCTGTTGTCAGCGCATTTACCACAGGTACTAATAAGCAAGCAGCAGCGTTAAGCCATGCGCAATAGCGCCAATGATGTTTTTCTCGGCCGAACACAGCAACAACTAACATCGCCAGCCAAGCTAAGAAAAACACGAGTATTTCTTTATCGGCACGCCCAGCTAACTCTAAAGATAACAGTCTATTAGCAATGAAGAACGCTGCGGTTGCAATTGGTAAACCCATCAGGGTGGCTAAATTTAGTGTCTCAACGAGCTTAAGCCCAAAGCTTGGTTTTTGCTCTGCTTTGAGCCTCTCGCGTAAACGCTTTGCCCACATGATGCAGCCTGTAGCTATCATGGCACAGCCAGCTACACCACAGAAAAAATACAACCAACGCAGTAACGGCTCGGCTAAACGACCACTATGTAATGCCGTCATTGAGTCATAAAACTGCGCCGAAGCGCTCCAATCTTCGCCAGAACTCGCTTCAAGCTCACCTGTTACACCACTAAATAAGTAGCGTGGTCCGTTATCTACAACCTCTTTGCCGGTTGCCAAATAAACCACGATTTGTGAGGAAGCTGTATTGGCATTTCTAACAAACACGTAGCTAATGTCAGCATTCGGTGACTTAGTATAAATCTGATCTAACACATCTTTGATTGCCACCATAGGGCGTTGCTCTTCACTGGGCTTTGCCCGTTTATTAATAGGCAATGCCTCATCAAACATTTGCCTTAAGCCATTTTCATATACAGTCTCGGCAGGGTAGGGGAACAGCATAAATATCAGCGTGATAATCCCTGTGTAGGTGATCATGATATGAAATGGCAGTGCCAGCACTGACGAAACATTGTGTGCATCGAGCCAGCTTCGGCTGCCTTTGTTTGCTCTAAAGCTAAACATATCTTTAAAAATACGTTTGTGGATCACGATGCCTGTTATAAGCGCTACCAACATAAATAATGAGGCTAAACAAACAATTATCCGTGCAGTAAATACATCTATGTAATGTAAATCAAAGTGCAAGCGGTAGAAAAAGTTACCTCCCTTAGTATCCCGAGGTTCGGGTAATTGCTCTAAGGTATTAGGGTCTAAATGTGTATAGTTGAAAGGTGCTCGGCGCTGGCCTAGCTGTTTAGGCTCAGCAAACCCATAGCTTAAAACAGGGTTACGTGGCTCAGGTAAGTTTATCCGCCAAGATAATGAATTAGGTGCCTGTTGCTGTAATTGAGCAAACACATAATTAATTTGCTCGGCTTGAGACTGAACCCGTTGTGCTTGATGCTGAACATGGTGCGTTTCAGGCTTGGCCCAAATAGTGATTTCATCTTTAAAAAAGCTGATGGTGCCAGCAAAAAAGATTAAGAACAGTAACCAGCATACCAGTAAGCCAACCCAGGTATGAAGCCAAGTCATTGAGCGGAAAAAGCTCTCTTTCATAACCATCCCTTAATCAATGAAAGGGCCAGCAATTGCCCACCAGTTGTTAGTAAAATAGTGATCCAAACCGTCTTTAAAGACTTAACTGCAAACACCCAAATAAACACACAACAGTAAAAAAATACCGATAGAGTCGTGGTTAACAGCACGCTGTCGAGTTTATTAAGTGGTAATAACACAGCTAATAATGAAATAAGCACACTGGTAAAGGCGTAACCACCAATGATGGCTGCAACGAAACGCAAAAACACAGCAACACGATAAGATAGGCTTACAGAGCGCTTTTTAGCTGTATTTTTAGGGCGATTGGTTGTCACTGCATCTAATGATTGAGAATGCATGATAATCCCTTAAAAAATAACACGAGAAGAAAACCCCGTATTATATCGTCGACAAACAGAAAAGATAGTAGTTATCATTTGCATGCACGTATTAAATAATGAAACATAACCAACTAAATCGATCTGTTAGTAAAATAATGATCTGCTAGCTTTGTTCTGTGCAATATCATATGGTGTTAAGTAAATAAAAAGGGAGCTGCAATGAAAACAATAGGCTTAATCGGTGGCATGAGTTGGGAGTCTACACAAAGTTACTACCAGCTTTTAAATCAAGGTGTTAAAAACAAACTTGGGGGGCTGCATAGTGCCAAGATAGTACTCGTTAGCCTCGATTTTGCCGAAATAGCTGTGCTTCAACAGCAACAAGATTGGCCACAGATGGCCGAGATACTGATTAAAGCCGCTAAGCAAGTTGAAGCCGCTGGCGCTGATTATTTATTAATTTGTACCAACACAATGCATAAACTCGCTGAGCAAGTACAAGCAGCTGTTACAATTCCTTTGTTACACATTGCAGATGCAGTTGGTGAAAACCTGATCCAACATAACTTTAAAAAAGTGGCTTTGTTGGGCACCCAGTTCACTATGGAACAAGACTTTTACAAGCAACGCCTAGCTGATAAATTCGCCATAGATGTGTTAATTCCTGATACACAGGGGCGTGAAACAGTGCATCGTGTGATTTATGATGAACTATGTAAAGGCATCATCAGCCCAGAATCTAAAGCTGAGTATTTAACCATTATTGATGATCTAACTCAGCAAGGTGCTGAAGCCATTATTCTTGGTTGCACCGAAATAGCGCTGTTAGTTCAACAATCAGATACATCTGTTCCATTACTTGATAGTACAGCACTTCATTGCGCTATGGCGCTTGAGAATAGTTTAAATTAGGAGCACACCATGTCGAACCACCATAGCTTAAATTATGTTGAATTTGCTGCTAAAGATTTAGCCGCAACAAAGGCATTTTTTCATCAGGTTTTTAAGTGGCAATTTACCGACTATGGCCCTGAATACACGGCCTTTAGCGCTGAATCAGCGGGCCTTGATGGCGGTTTTTATCAAGCCCCATTAACTAGCTTAACCAATAATGGCGGCGCGCTACTGGTGCTTTATTCAAATAATATTAAAGAGACTCAAGCACAGGTAGAAAAACACGGCGGCACAATTATTAAGTCCTTGTTTGATTTTCCTGGAGGCTGTCGTTTTCACTTCACAGAGCCAAGTGGTAATGAGTTAGCAGTTTGGTCAAAGCAAGCATAGATCATCTTTTTACTAACTTATGAGTACTCAATCATTATTAGAACAAGTTAGTAAATGCGTGATCTGCGAACCTCATTTACCACTCGGAGCGCGGCCCGTTATTCAGTTTAATCCACAGGCTCGCATTTTAATTGCTGGTCAAGCACCGGGAATTAAAGTACATGAAAGTGGCAAACCTTTTAATGATGCAAGCGGGCAAAGGCTTCGTTCTTGGCTTGGTGTAACAAGCGATGAGTTTTACGATGAGCGCAATTTTGCTATCTTGCCGATGGGCTTTTGTTACCCGGGCAAAGGAAAATCAGGTGATTTACCGCCAAGAAAAGAGTGCGCGATTGCATGGCGTGAAAAGCTCTTAGCGCAACTAAATAATATTGAGCTCACCATTATCTTAGGTAAGTACGCGCAGGCATATCATTTACCCCACACTAAGCAGCTCCCCTTAACTGAGTTAGTAAAATCGTGGCGTGAATATTGGCCAAATTACTTGCCACTTCCTCACCCAAGCCCTCGCAATAATATCTGGCTAAAGAAAAATCCGTGGTTTGAGCAACAAGTATTGCCTGAGCTTAGTAGTAAAATACGTGCAATTTTAGCAAGGTAAAAAATGGAAAATAACTTTTTTGCTGAAAACGGCTACTACCATGTAAAGGGCCTTTACACAGAGAGTGAGCTTAGCAAGGTAAGGGCAATTCTCAATAAATTTCATTATCACTGGTTGCAAGAAAACCAATCTTTTTACCAATCCAGAGGGATTAATAGCTCAGGTTTGACTGGTGCTGCATGTTTAAGTGTTGAGGAAAAGTTTGCTCTTTTTGAGTTTGTCAGCGCCAACACACTATTGAAACAGGTTAAGGGTATTGTTGCTGATCCTCAGTTCATGAATACTCAACTATTCTTTAACCCTTACAACCCTAAACAAGCAAATTATTGGCATCGCGATATGCAGTATCACTTAGAGCTTGATGCGCAAAAGGCCGCTCTTAGCGGCCCTGAAGTATTACATTGCCGCGTTGCTTTTGAAGATGAACCGGGAATAGAACTAATACCGGGTAGTCATAAAAACTGGGATTCTGATGAAGAGTTAACAGTTAGATTAGAGCAACAGGGCGCTCGCAATAGTGACCCACTGACTCGCGGTAAAAGTGTGGCACTCAAAAAAGGTGACTTACTCATATTTTCGGCAAATATGATCCATCGGGGCTTGTACGGTATGAATCGTTTTGCCCTAGATATTTTGTACTTTGAACGTCACCCAAGCCTTAATGAGTTTGTACAAACTGGATTTTTACCAACTGCACAACAAAAGCAGCATCTAAAAAACGCTATGGTATTCAAGTAAGCATAAAAAAAGCGGCTCACTCGCCGCTTTCTTTATTTGATAGTGCTGTTACTGCAACATTGCGAACAGTTCTTTTAACTGCGGCATATACTGCTTAACTAAGTTAACGTTACTTTCGCTAACATCTGCTGTTGCAGTACTTGCTTTAACACCTTCTAAAGCACCTGCCATTGAGCGAGTACCCGCATCAGATGATGATGCCGTAAGGCTTTGTAAACCACTCATTGCTTGGTTTACACGTTGCTTGTTCTCTTCTGACATACCCGCTTTAAGGTTTTCTAAATACGCCATTGATACCTCTGAGCCAACAGTAACTAACTGCTCAGGTGTGAAACCATATTGTTTGGTAAGGGCTTCGAACTCAGTATAAAGCTCATGCTTTTTGATGTGACCCAGCGCATCCATAACTGACGAACTGTCAACACCATCAGAACTACCTAGCATACCACCAAGGTTTACAGTATCTAACTCAGATTGGCTTTGTGACCAATTAACGACTGCAGGAAGGGCTTTAATGTAACGCTGTAGCTGATTTTCAGAAATATCTTCTGCGAAGCTAGAAAAACTCATCGCAAGTAGGCTCATAGAAATAAATAGTGCTTTCATCGTGATCTCCTTTCTTTCAAAATGGTTAGCAACCGGCGCAAATAGTCGAGCTATTATGTTTAGCCAATTACAAATGTTACAATACCTTTTTTACCATAGCTAACTGAACCTGATGTTAATTATTTCTAATACCGTCACAATTGATGAATGGGAACTCGACTTTAGTGCGATCCGCTCGCAAGGCGCAGGCGGGCAGAACGTCAATAAAGTAGCTACAGCTATTCATCTTCGTTTTGATATTAATCGCTCAAAGTTACCTGACTTTTACAAACAACGTTTACTTAATTTAAATGATTCTCGAATTACCAAAGAGGGCGTTATTGTCATAAAGTCGCAAAGTCATCGCACGCAAGAAATGAACAAAGAAGATGCGCTTAATCGTCTGAAAGAATTAATCATTAATGCAACACAAATACAAAAGAAACGAAGAGCAACAAAACCAAGTAAAAGTTCTCAGAGAAAGCGGATGGACTCTAAAACAAAAAGAGGGCAAACAAAAGTATTAAGAAAAAATGTAAAATTCTAACTTTCACATCAGAAGAACGTGTCAAAAATAAGCAGAACTGTAAAGAAGTGTAACTTGTTAACAAAGTTAATTGATGGTTAATCCTGCCGCGTCTATAATAGTAATACAATTTCACTGCTAATTAAGGAGCCGGGTATGGGCCAGAAATCACGCATTGTTGCCGCTGCAATGATAACGCTGTCAGCTTTGCCTATGTCGAGTTTTGCTGTAGATTCATGGCAAGCCGGAAGCGCGTATCCGCAAGGTAGTGAAACCTGTTATAACGAAATTCTTTATAAAGCCAGATGGTGGGCAACCCCAGGAGAAGAGCCTGGCAGTTCACAATGGGGCGCTTGGGTTGCAGATGTCGCCTCAAAAACCTGTGTACAGAGTGTAGTAAAAAAACAAGACGATTTACTTAAGTCTCTACCTACAATTTTCGAACCAAATAACAATAAAAAAGGGAGTTCTGATTAACTCCCTTTTTAATCTTTAATCAAACGTGTGATGCCTTGTCATTTCAAAGCGATTTAAGATGTGATGCATTATGTACACCGCACATAAGCTCAATAGTATGGCAACAGACACCGACGAAAAACGATAGAGCGCGCTGTAAACCAGATCTTGCCCCGGTCCTAATGACTGGCCAAACAAAATACCAAATGTCGTAACAATACCAAAGCCAACACCCGGAATACCGCCACCAATTATGTGATAACGACTAAAGATAAAGGTCAAAATCCACAGAATTAACGCAGGAAATATCAAAATATCTGTATGGTTATACAAAAATAACTGTGCCACTAACGCTAAGTTACAACCAATTAGGGTGCCTATCGCGCGCTGCCATGCAGCCATACCTGCCGCTTTCCAGCACAATGAAAACAATATCAGTACCGAGGCCGCTTGAGCAGAGATAGAATCTTGTAAATCAAATACCTGAAATACAACAAATGATAAAGTCGCTACGGTTGAACAAAGTAAGACTTCATGGCGCACACTTTCTTTTGCTTTCTCTGGCATTACCCGACCTTGGCGTGGTGCAACATCAGGGAATAAACCATGCATTAGCATCGAAAACAGCACAGTTACGACAACTGCAACAGCGTTACTAATGATCAGAGGATAAATACTGACACCACCGCCGGTGTAGGTCGAAAAATGCAATTGAATCGACAAGCTCACCACTGTTGTGGCACCAAATAAAAAGTTAGCACCACGGCTCATTTGATAGAATAAAAAGGCAAAGGCTATAAAGCTCATCATTGTCATTACAACAGGCAAGTGTGCAAACAATCCTTGTACAACCAATACGAATAGCGCACTGAACACAGCGCCTGCGTAAAACTGACGAATAATATGCATGTTAAGCACAGGCACTAAACCGAGCAGTAGCATAGGGTAAACAGTGAAAAAGATGCCATTCGGCCAGTTCATCAATTTTGCCAGTGAAAACCCTAATGCTGAGCCCGTAGCAATGCGCAGCGCTTGACGTAAGCCATTACCATCGAGTTGCAATACTGACATAACTCACCCTGTCTTAATATATGAAGTGCAGAACACTGATTAAACGGATTTGCATGCTCGCAAACCAGCTACCGATGCTAGAGTCAGGCAGTAGTTGCACAGTTGCACGCGCACCACTTGGAAATTTTGCCAGCATCTGGTGTTCATCTAGCTGAATATGGATACGTTGACGCTGTGCATCTCGTACCCAACGGTTGCTGCTTTCAGTAGCACTGAGTAAACCGTTAGCATTAAGCTGACCATCACTCACACCCGCTTCAAAACTAATAATTTTGCCAGTAAACACTTTGCCCGGTAGCGCATCAAAGCTGACTTTTGCAGTACTACCAATTTGTACATGAACTAAAGACTTTTCACGAAAATCAGCCACTAAATCAGCTTTATTAGCAACTATCGCCATTAACGGCTGGCCCTTATTAGCATAGGTACCTGGTGTTACCTGTAAGTTTGCTGTTTTACCGTCGGTATCGGCTGTCACTGTGGTGTACGACAGGTTTAATTTGGCTTGTTCAAGCTGGTTTTGAGCATGACGAAGCGCTAAATTGTCATCCCCAATTTTACCGCGCGCTAATTTAGCCTCGCTAAGCTGGGCTTCAATTGCAGCCACATTGGCTTTGCTTGATTGGTAGTTCGCATTGATTGTTTCGTACTCTTGATCTGAAATAGAACGCTTTTTCAATAGCGACTCACCGCGTTCAAACAGCAACGTTTGCTCATGTAGCTTAGCTTGAGCAGCCGCTAACTGTGCTTCTATTGCCTTCACACTACTATCTAAACGTTGGTTTTGTAGTTTTGCATCATCATAAGCAAGTTCAGCTTGTTGCACGGCAAGCTCAAAAGGCTCATCGTTAATCTTAAACAAGGCTTGCTGTTTTTCGACAGCTTGATTATTGGTTACTAATACGTCAGTCACGCGACCACTTACTTGCGGGGTCACTTGCACGACAGGGTGATACACACGAGCCTGCGGTGTGACAGGCATATACAAATCGGCAATCACAAAATATAAAAATAAAACAATAAAACCCGCTAAAGAGATTTTTACGTAACGGGCAAACTTTTGATCTGGTGTCATAACGTTACTTATCTCCTGAATAATGACGGATACACTGACGGGCGTTTTGCTCCATCTGAATTAAACCATGCGCCATGGTATCGAGTTGCTCAGTGGTTAAATCAGCATAAAGATGCTGTTTCACATCGGAAATAATCACCTGCAATGTGTCTAACAATTGTAGACCTTGCTCAGTGAAGTACAGACGTTTACTGCGTTTATCTTCAGCATCAGCTTTACGAGCAATAATCTCTTGCTGCTCAAGCTGCTTAATAGTGCGAGTTAGTGAAGGCATTTCAATGCCTAAGCTATTTGCTAACTCTTGTTGCGTACAACCTTGGTTTAGATGAAACAGGTGCATCATCGCGGTCCAGCGAGATTGGGTAAGACCCAAAGGCTCAACCGCCAAAGTGACAGCATCGCGACATAAACGATGCACACGGCCCATACTGCCGCATAATGTTAAATCAAGAGTTTCGTGAAAAGGGGGAGTGGAAGACATGATGCGCTCCATTTACTTAGCATGCTAACTATTTTAATGTAGTTAGCATGCTAAGTAAATATTAGTGCAATTAATAAAATAGATAGCTGTGTTCGATAAAAGCGAACAACTGCAAAAGTTATCTACCTAATCACATTATTTAGCAATTAACTCTTTGATATGGCTTTCATAGAGGTCTAATTTATCAGCTACAAAGCCTGTGTGTTGGAACCTTACTACGCCTTCTTTATCGATTAAAAAGCTGCTCGGCATCCCTTTGAGTTGATATTGCTTGCCAATTACAGCGTCTGGGTCGTAAATAATATTAAAGTTCACTGCAAACTCAGTTAAAAAAACATCGGCATCACTGCGCTCAACATCAATGTTTACAGCAATTACTTTAAGCCCTTGCTGTTGATACTTGCTCTGCATGGCTATAAACCAAGGAAACGAGCGTCGACACGGGCTGCACCAAGACGCCCAGAAATCGAGTAACACGACTTGCCCTTTGTATTGATTCAATAGTTTAGACAACTGCTGCTGACTTGCAGCTAAAGGTGGGGGGGAAGGGTGCTCTGCCATAGCAGCAGAGCTCGTAATTAAAAGAAATGCAATTAAGGCGTATTTGATCATTGGTAATTTAATAAATTCGCTGGTGAATATTGGTCAGTGAGCACCTTGGTATCCGCTGGCCAATCTTGATTACCCTTAGTATAAAACAAATGCTCGCTGAGTAACTGCAAATCAACATCGTAAGGGGTTAACTTATTTGCGAGTTTGTTGACGCGTTCGGCTAACTGTTGCTGGCTAGGCATAGTCTCGAAGCCAGCTAAAATAATGCGATTAGAGTTTTCATCGGTCACAACATTAACAAAGTCACCAAACACATCGAAGTAAGTTGCCGACTCATGCTGGTACAGTTTACTCGATGAAAAAGTATTTGCAGCGACAATTCCGCCATCAGCTAAAACACTTTTTACTTCCGCAAAAAATTCCTTAGTGAGAAGATGCTCAGGGATATAATCGCCGTTAAAGGCATCAAGAATAATCCAATCGTACTTTTGTTTTTTAAGTGCGGCACGTTTAATAAAAATACGGCCATCTTGCACCTTAGACGTTACGTTATCAGTTTCTACAAAGCTAAAATAATCACGGGCAACTTTTATTACCGCGGGATCTATTTCGACATTTTCGATATGAGCGCTAGGGTAAAGCTCATGAATGGTATTAGAGAGTGAACCTCCCCCTAAACCTATGATCAGTACATTTTGAGGGTTATCAATAAATAGTAAGCTTGCAAACGTCATTTTGGTGTAATTAAACACCAGCTTTTTAGGCTCACTCTTATACATACAACTTTGCGTACTTTTATGGGTTTTTTCGTTAAATTTTAAACACAGTAAATCGCCAGTCTTCTCCACTAAAATATTTCGATAAAGCGAGCGCTCTTTATGTATTACTTCGGCTAAGCTGCTAAAAGGCAATGTCATGAGCAAACAAACCATTAAGACTCTATACATACAGTACGCTCCTTCGTTTTTATTTGACTAACAGCAATAGCAAGCAAACCAAGCGCGCCTAATACCGCAGCAAAGGTTTTAATGATGTCGTTAACATCAAACGCTAACACCATATAAAAAGAGGTAATAATCGTGCCAAGGGCGCTTCCTAGGGTGCTCACAAAATACAAACCACCGGCAACCTGACCACTTTTTTCATGATCGGTAACCAATAATCGCACTGAGTAAGGTGAGATCATGCCGAGTATTGTTGTAGGGATAAAAAACAACGCCGTTGATGCCAGCAACGAGCCGTAACGACTGTCTTCAATATGGGTGAAAATAAAGGTCATAATTGGCTCAGCAAACAATACTATTGGCACTACCATAATGCTTGCTACAAAGAAAATGAGACCATATTTAGTTAACGAAGGATTGCGGGTTGAGAGCTTACCGCCAAGTAAATAGCCGAAAGATAAGCTCAACATAAATACAGTGATAATACTGCCCCATATATGCACACTGCTACCAAAGTACGGCGCTAAAATTCGCCCGCCTAAAAGCTCAATTCCCATAATGCAAAAGCCGCTACTAAAGGCTAAAAAGTAGATAAGCGCATTGATTTTATTCATTAAACACCCGCTGATTTTGTTGTTATTTTACCCATCTTAACCTGATGCAGATAAGGATGCCATGACTGTTTTTTAAGCTGTAAAGGCCGTTGACAAAATATAGTTTTTTTAAAATAAATAATTAAAAAGGCTAGGTTAAAGTACGCATGCTCTGGTATTTTACTGGGAACAAAATAAGCAAGGAAAAATGCAATGGATCAGCAAGTAACGAAGATCAATATCGACAACCCAACAACTTTATTTGGCCTCAAAGTTCGCACCAGCAATATGAAAGAAATGAGTGGGGAAGGTGCCAAAATCGCTGGCTTATGGCAGCAATTTTACACAGACATAGCGCCAAATTTAACGCCATCTAGCCAAGTTTATGGCGTGTATACTCATTATGAATCTGATGTCACAGGAGAGTTTGATGTATTTGCGTGTACTGACATGCAAGTCACGTCATCAGAGGTAGAAAAAACTACACTCGCTACAGGTAACTATCTTCGCTTTAGCGGCAAAGGTGCAATGCCACAAACCGTTATCGATGTTTGGGGCCAAGTTTGGCAGTACTTTAGTAATGAACAATGCCCGCATATTCGAGCATATAAAACTGACTATGAGTTTTATAAAAGCAGTGAAGAAGTTGAAGTATTCATTTCAGTTGAATAACGCCAAACCCTATTTTTAGTGTAAAGCCCCATTACAGATAAAGCCGCTTATTGCGGCTTTTTCTTTGCTAAAAGGTATATTAATCTTTGTTGTTATCTTCAAGAATAAGATTCTTTAAAATGGGTCGTACAACAACCAAGATTAAAGTAATGAGTACTATCGCGGCCGTTATTATGCGAACTAATCGGAGAAACCATTCAGTTTGATGAATAGGCCTATTTTCCTTTGCTTCTTGTGATTCAAGTAAGGCACATGCTTGCGGTGTTGAACTAAATGTATCTTTATTTGGATAATCAAAGACGAAACCTACTTTAGCAAGTGCTAGCCTTGCTTGGTCTGAATGAAGAACATCAACGTACAAAATATGATTTTTAATATCAGCCTTGTAAGGGATCTCTTCAACGTCCAGTACATCAACTATCTTGACGGCATTGACTAAGCGCATATCTTGTACCAAAGGCCGGTATTCAGGAGCTCGAGACCATATAATTACAAATATAGCGAATACCAAGGATAAGCATAATAACCCCCACAAGGTGTAACGCTTAGGCAGAAACTCTAATATATGCGGCGGTTTATTGCTCATTATGACTTCCAATTCAATAAGTTAACTTTCATAATATAAAAGTTTTGATACGTAAAAAAGTAGTTATATACAAATAACCATCATTTAAGTTACTGTGGTTTAGTAACTTTTAGTCACCAATAAGGATGTTGTTGTGTATAAATTACTACTCTTTGCCAGCCTATTTCTCGCTGTTTTTTCTACCAGCGCAGCGAAAATTATCGATGATGAACACGTCACAAAAGAAACAGACTGCTTCACAGGCATCTTTGCTGACTATGATTCGTGGCACCAATTTATTGCGCAAAAGAATAAACGCAAAGCTAAAAACGAAGAGGCATACTTAAAGCGTATTAAAGCCTTTGAAGAAACCTTTCCACAAGATATGTTCGATAACTTTAAAACAAATTTAACCTGCCATAATTTTAAATATCAGGTCGATGATGTTGAGGTGCTTGGTTATATCATCAAACCTAAAGTCATCAAGAATAAGCTACCTGTGTTAATTTATAACCGCGGCGGTAACGGTAATTTTGGCAGTGTTTATTTTGCTGCAATGATGCGCAATTTATTTCCTTTAGCAGAGCAAGGTTTTGTGGTTATCGGCAGCCAATACCGCGGTACATCAGCTAAAAATGATGATTTAGATGAGTTTGGTGGCAGAGATGTTAACGACGTACTTGCGCTTATTGATTTTATTCCGCACATAGCAAGTGCAGATGAAAACCGTATTGGTATGTTAGGAGTAAGTAGAGGCGGCATGCAAACCCACCTTGCGATGCAACACACAAACAAGGTTAAAGCCATTGCAACCATTGCGGGGGCGACCGATTTAGTCAAAGAGCTTACGTTTAGACCTAACATGGAAAAACACGTGTATGTGCGTCGTATCCCCAATTATAAAGAGAACAAACAAGCAGAGCTTGAAGCACGCTCTGTGATGAACTGGGTTGATAAGCTATCGCCTAAAGTGCCCATTCTACTTATTCATGGCAGTGACGATAAACGAGTATCGGTCGAAAACTCTGTTCAATTTGCCAAAGCGCTAGATAAGTATCATATCCCCCATAAACTTGTGGTGTATGAAGGTGATAACCACTTTTTAATGAACCATAAAGAACAACTTGAATCAGAGCTAGTTAATTGGTTTAACACCTATTTGTAAGTTTAAAGGGTTAAAGCCTCTAGCTAACAAAGTTTTAAAGCCATCATGAATCAAAAGGTGAAATCTTGAAAAAATTTTATCTTGATAAGATTATTATCAAACAAGGTGTTAGGGTGAGTATTATTTAATACTATCAAATAAGGCTTTAAAGGCAATTGCATATTATCTATCAACAAGTTAAAACAATAAATGAGTCCCTACTAAGGAAATTAAAAATGACAAGGAAATGGCTTTTTGCATTATGCTGCAGTATTTTTACAAGCTCAGTCATTGCGGTAACTATTGAGGATGTGAATGTAGCAATTAATGATACTTTCAATTATTTAAATTCTCAAAAATCTATCACAGAGATCGATGAAAAACGCCTACAAAATAACATTGATATTCTTGAGTCAGGCTCTCGAGAGATGACATTTTCTCCTAAAGATTTTGCAATCATACTACGCGCTCAGTTAAATGCCGCCGAAGCTATTAATAGAAAGTACAAGTTTAATAATCTCCCTATCGATCTTTCTCAAGTACAAAAGCTACTTGATAACTTAGATGACTTAAAAGAAGTAACTGATTCATACTTAGGTGACCTAGAATATACTGCGGGACAAATTTCAGCTCATCAATTAGATAATTACAACTTAGCTTATCGTTATTGGTCAACGTGTGGGGAATCAGGTCATGCTGGGTGCATGAATATATTAGCATCTAGCTACGAAAGTGGTGAATTTGTTGTGGAGCAAGATCTTGATAAAGCAGTCTATTGGCATTCCAAAACAATAAATACCGGTATACGTTGGATGTGTGCAGGACTGTTTTCAGCACGCCGATTAGCAATCCTTAATACAATAGGCATAGAGACTCATAAATCAACATCTTTTTGGCTAGATACAGCTTCAGAACTGAGAGCAAAATTAGCAACTCATACGGATAAACCAGGTGTCTGTGATGAAGACAGTGAATATTTGCTTAACTATGTTTTACTTGGTTTTGATGATAAATGGCTCGATAAAATAGCAAAAATAAAACTAGATTCAAAAAATATAGTTAATAATGGTCGAGAAAAGTATTTATCTCTTTTTAGTAAGGCTAAAACGATTGAAGAATTACAGCCAGCGTTAGATATTATGTATGATGACAATAGACGCTGTATTGGCGCAGAGGAATTTGCGTTAAAAGTACGAAGAGATAGCACAGCATTGAGTCAGATTTTAAACTACGTATCAAATTTAGACCCTGAACAATGTGCTGCAGAAAAATATACCATCAACCGCCTACACCAACAAAGTATGGCAGATTAAAAGAGAGACCATGTCACTATAGAATTACAATAGACAAAACTTTTTCCTTATCAAATTTATACATAACCCTCGTAATTTTTTCGTGTAACGGGGGTTTACAGTTTGCATAAAAAACCGCAGCTTAACGTCTAAGCTGCGGTTTTTTTAATAAAGCATATTTACTTGTTAAGTAAATGCTTTTCGAAGAAGTTAGCCATCATAGTGTGATAGTGCAGGGTAGTGCCTTTACCTTCTCGTAGGCTGTGAGAACGGTTCGGGTAAGAGAAAAACTCGAACTGTTTATTGTGCTTAACTAATTCGTTAATTAAACGCTCTGAACCTTGGTAGTGTACGTTATCATCTCCGGTACCGTGGATCAGTAGCAACTTACCTTGCAGGTCTTTTGCAAAGGTGATCGGAGACGTGTTGTCGTAACTTTCAGGATCGGTATTTGGGTTACCTGCATAGCGCTCTTGGTAGATAGTATCGTACAAGCGAATATCTGGCACAGGGGCAGAGGCAATCCCAACTTTATATTTATCACCATGGCGGAATAACAAATTAAGCGTTGAACTACCACCACCTGAGTGACCCCATACACCAACACGGTCGGTATCAATGACATCCCAACGTTTTGCCATCGCATCAAGGGCGTCAACTTGGTCACGCACGGTAATAGAGCCTATTCTTTTATAGATAGATTTACGCCAATCTCTGCCTTTTGGTGCGCGCGTGCCGCGGTTATCTACTGAAGCAACAATAAAGCCTTGCTGAGTTAGATACGACTTGTATAAGTAACTGTTACCTTCCCAGCGATCTTGTACTGTTGAGCCCCACGGCTCACCGTAAACATAGAAAACGATTGGGTATTTTTTACTTTTGTCTATATTCGCTGGGAACATGATGTAGCCATCAAGCTCAACACCATCGCGCGCATTAACCGTAAAGAACTCGTGAGTCGGTAATTGCTCAGTCGCTAATTTCTCTTTTAATGCTTTGTTCTCAACTATGGTTTTCACATTACTGTGATCGCTTACTTTAATGATCTCTTTCATTGGTGGGGTGCCAAATTTAGAGAAAGTATGCATTGCCCAAGAGGTATCTTTAGACATGTAGTAGCTGTTTGAACCATCGAATGACTCAGGCGTTACGCGCATCGGTTTAGAGCTGCCATCAAGCGAGGTACGGAATAAATAACGCTGACCAGGATCATCCGGTGATGCAGTAAAGTACATAACGTTTTTATCTTCGTTGAGCGCTAACATATCAATGATGTCGTACTCGCCCGGTGTTAAATCAACAACCGTTTTGCCATCGCGAGATACACGGTACAAATGACGCCAGCCATCACGCTCACTGTGCCAAATAAAGAACTTACCGTCTTTTGACCAGTTTGCTTTATAAAACCACTCAATAAAGGCATCGTCTTTATCTTCAAGAATTTTAGTCAGTTGCTGTTTTTGCCAGTCGAATAACCAAACCTTGTTGTGGCTTTGCGGACGGTTAAGATCTTGGATCATCAAAGATTCACCAGTGCCTGCCCAGCTAATACGTGGAATATAACGATCGCGATTATCACCACCTAGTTCAGCCCAACGGGTTTTCTTGTCATTAAGACTAACCACTCCCACTTTAACCGCTGAGTTCATCTCGCCGGCTTTTGGATACGGGAATTCTTTAAGGGTAGGGTAGAGATCATCGGTGTTATTGATCATGGTGAAGTATTTCACGCCACTGGTATCAAGCTGCCAATAGGCAATTGATTTGTTGTCTGGACTCCAGCGGAAACCATCACGAATAGTAAATTCTTCTTCGTATACCCAGTCAAAATTACCATTAACAATGGTGTCGTTACCATCAGTGGTTAAGGCAGTCACAGCCTTGCTACCCACTTTTTCCATGTAGATATTGTTATCACGCACGTAAGCTACTTTTGAGCTATCAGGTGAGAACTTCGCAAACATCAGCTTTTTCGCTTCGATGTTTTCGCCACCTAACTGATATAGCGAATCAGTTTCGAGGTTTAAAAGCCAAAAATCACCACGGCTACGTGAGCGCCACACTTGCTCGCCATTGGTAAAAACCATCAGCCATTTACCATCTTTAGACCATTGATAGCTTTCAACGGTGAGTGGCTCTTTATCACCTTTGGGAATTAATTTTTCGTAACTAACAAGTATCTTACGACCCGTCCCATCGGCGTTATAAAACACAATATCATTGCCTTTTACGCCGTGCTCATCGTCTTTAGCTTTGTCGTCTTGAGTATTTTTATCGCTTTCGCGCTCTTCAAGTACTGTGTAGCCAGTACCATCATCGAGCCACGTAAAATAGGTGCTACGCTCAGCTTTAAAGTCTTTTTCTTTATAAATTTGTTCAAGCGAGAGCGGGTTAGCCGTTGCGTTCACTGTTGCTGATGGGGTGCTAGCTTGCTCTGTAGTTGAGCATGCCTGCAAACCTAAACCCGCAACCACAGCAAACGCAAGGGTTGATGTTTTTATTAAGTTCATTTTGTTGTTCCTAGGTTTTAACTTACCTAGCGTACCAAATTAGATGAATAAAATCTGAGCCTTTATCGTGTTATCTGGGGGGTTGAACTTAAACTTAATCGTCCCACAAGAACATACTGGCTTGCTTGTTGGCAATACGTAGTTCGTAGATATCACTACAAGGGCGCATCGCCGCACCATAGCAAACATGTAACGGCAATAAGTGCTCCTCTCGAGGATGGCTAAAACGCGCCGCAGGGGCCATTTGCCATTCTAATAGTTTAGCTTGTCGCTGCTGTTCACTCAGCTCAGTATTGCCACATACATCAACTAGCCATTGCTCAAAAGCCATATTTTGCGCTTTAATTTCAGCGGTTTCTGGCGTGAAAAATGCGCGCATATTATGAAAAGTAAAGCCAGAGCCAATGATCAATAAATTATCGTAATCAAGCTGTTGTAAAGCCTCACCTATCGCTACGTGTAAGCTTGGCTCAAGGCTTGGATGTAACGACAATTGCACACAAGGTATATCTGCTTTTGGATACATAATCTTCAAAGGCACATACATACCGTGATCAAAGCCACGAGATGGGTTTAATGCGC
Source organism: Pseudoalteromonas sp. P1-8 (assembly GCF_001399985.1). NCBI lineage: Bacteria > Pseudomonadati > Pseudomonadota > Gammaproteobacteria > Alteromonadales > Pseudoalteromonadaceae > Pseudoalteromonas > Pseudoalteromonas sp. P1-8. The sequence goes on along the minus strand of NZ_LJSO01000009.1, from coordinate 118,165 downwards.
TATCGATATTAGCTTTTGCCAATGCATGATGTACTTTTTCGGCAAGGGCAGGTTCACCTGGGCTTGGGTACTCAATGCTGTAAGCAGGCTCAGGAAAACCATAGTAATCATAAATTAGCCCAGGAGCAGAGCTCGAAGTGATACTAATTGGGTTCGCTTCCCAGTGTGCACTCACCATCAAAATAGCAGATGGCTTTTTAATTTTTGCGGCAATAGACTGTAAACAAGTGACCATATCGGCATGACTTGGATCGCCCAGTAAAGGCATAGGACCGCCGCCATGTGAAACAAAGAAAACGCGTGGCTTTTGCATAAATGTACTCCTTAAATACGCTAATCACTATAGTGCACGCACAGAGGTACAATAACTAGCCACAAAAACGCACAGCTAGGGTGTGAATTTACACACTACTAGTTTGTAAGTACTAACTTAAATGCCAAGCTACGTTCATGGCAGGGACTTGCCCTTTTAAGCCACCTTCGAGAGGTTCTTTGCACAGTAATGTTAGTTGATAAAAAGCATCGTAGTGCTGATGTAGTTCATCGGAGACCACACTAAACGGCGGACCCGAAAACTCACTTTGCTGATATTCAAATACCACCACTAACTGCGTTGCTCTATTGGTTAATTCAAGTAAATGCTGGGTATAGCGAATGCGCACTGGCTTTGGTAACGCAACTAAGGCGGCACGGTCATAAACCGCGTTGATAGTGCCAAGTTCATTCGCGGTAAGTGCAAAAATATCACCCACCCAAACGGTTAGATTTGCGCCTTGGTAACGTAATAGTTCACCGTGTTGGCTAACTTCGGGTTCTAGCTTTAACTCATCAAATAACTGCTTAATGGCAATCTCACTAAGTTCTGCCCCAACAACACGCATACCTTGCGCTAGCAAATAATGAATGTCGTGAGTTTTTCCGCACAGTGGTACAAAAACAGTATCGCCTTGCTGTAAATTCAAGTTAGTAAAATACTGATCTAGATAACGGTTTACGTCTCCTTCATGAAAACCAATTTCGTTATTTTCCCAACGTTGATGCCAATGCTTTGCGTCCATTACATACTCCTAAATAAATTGAATGAATTGAGCTGATAAATATATTCCGACACCAAAAAGTAGGTGAGTTACAGCACTTTTTAAACGGGCTTGGAGTGGTTTTGCGGTTTTCGTAGCCATTATCCCCATCCCTAAAGCGGGCTGCATAACAAAAAATGGCATACATACGCTAGCTAATCCAAATATACATGCAGCGATTAAGGTGGGCTGTTCAAGCCAAGCAATACCGACCAGTAATATAAATAGAAACGAAAATAAAACACCAATAAAGTAGTGTAAACACCAGCCAAACACGCACTCAAACTGCTTAACTGGACTAGTTGCTATATTCAGGTGCTGAAACTTTCCATCTAATAAACCCAAGCCCCAACGGCCAACTAAACAAAAGTCTAATGACGGTATCTTAAACACTTTAGCCAGCACAAAAGCATAAAGATCAATGAACAAAGTCGCCGCTATGCCTACAAAAGTTATCACATAAATATCATTAACACTCATAATTAGATGCTCTTAAATGATTTAATAAAAGACATGATATCTAATTGCAAAAATGCTAAAAATAGCAAGATAAACAAACTATGATTGCATAAATGAGAACATGATTGACGATATTGCCCTATTCATACAGATTGTTAAACAAGGCGGCCTACGTAATGCGGCTGAGAGCTTGTCGTTGCCTACCGCAACTGTATCGAGACGCTTGCAACGACTTGAGCAACGCCTAGGCGAGCAGCTTTTGAATCGCTCAGCAAGGCAATGCACGTTAACACAAGCAGGAGAGGTATACTTTCAAAGTTATGTTGAATTAATTGAGCAATTTGAACAAACTCACCGTCAGCTTAATGATCAAAAAGCACAATTATCAGGAAAGCTTAAAGTTTTAGCACCTCTGAATATTAGTCATGGTTTCTTAAAGCCGATGTGGCTCGCATTTACTAAACAGTACCCTGATATTCAACTTGAGTTATTGCTTAATAATAAACTTGAAGATCTGAGTAAAAGCCAAGCTGATATAGCAATAAGAGTAGGGCCGCAGGCTGATTCTATGCTCCATCAGAAAAAGTTAGGCAGTGTTGATACCTTATTTGTTAGCACTAAAGCATACCTTAATTCGGCATCTGCCATAGAAGAGCCTGCTGATTTAAAACAACATAGGTTAATTGGTACCACGTTGCGAAATAAGTGGCAGCTAACCAATACACAAACGAATGCAACTTATACTCACATGTGCCGATTTGCTAGTACTTTTAACGATACTGGATTTGTAAAATACTTAGTTTGTGATGAGCAAGGTATCGCCTTGTTACCTCGGTTTGAGGTTATAGATGAATTAAAATCTCAGCAGCTAGTTCAAGTACTGCCTCACTGGCGAGGAGAAAACCGCGACATTTATGCAATCTGGCCAAGCGCACGTTTACTGAGTAAAAAGGCTGCCTGTTTAAAACAGTTTATAACCGACTATATTGCTGAACAATTATAAAGTCTGCCATTGATATTCCATCTGTTTGGCAGTCAGTAGGGCGTGTTCGTAACTAATAAACTCAGCGACTAACGCTAGGCTCATATCAATGCCAGCAGAAATTCCCCCAGAGCTGGTAAACTTACCATCGGTGATCCAACGAGTATCTGAAATCACATTGAGCTCAGAAAACAAAGCAGCCAACTCTGGTTGATCTTGCCAATGAGTCGTGACATTTTTACCGTTCAAAAGCCCTGTTTTAGCAATCAAAAATGCCCCCGTACAAACAGAGGCAACACGCTTGGTGTTAGTGGCTGTGTGTTTTAACCAAGTAATAACCTCTGCTTTTTCTAGCTCTCGTGTATGGTCGCCACCAACCACAACAAGGAGATCAAGCGAAGGGCAGTCAGCAAAGCTGTAATGGGGGTTTACACTATAACCGCCGCGGGCAAGTACAGGACTATCACTTTCGGCAATTAAACTCACTTGCCAATCATTATTCGCTAGGCGCTTGGCTGTACTAAACACCTCAAACGGACCTGAGAAATCGAGTACTTCGGCATCATCATAGATGTAAATTCCAATATTCATACAATTGTTCCTATTATGTGGATTTATTTCTCAAGTAAAAAAACGTACTATGCCATTTTTGCAGTTCGTTAATGACATATTATTAAATTGCGCACTGTATACAAACAAAACTTCAAGGCATTGTTAATGCGTTTTTTATTCTTATTGAGCGTGCTGCTGGTTGGTTGTAAAACAACACAGCAAAGCGTTGCTGAAATTAGTGAAGTATCGCCGGGCACTATTTATTTTCAGGGCGAAACATCAAAGCAAAATGTTGAAAAGTTCGAACAGTTATTAGTAAGTAGCGATCAACAAATCAACACCTTGGTTATTAATAGCCAAGGTGGTGATGTAATGGCGGGTTTACATTTAGGTGGCTTGGTTCATGAATATCAACTCGATGTTGTGGTACACGAGCTTTGTGCATCGTCTTGTGCCAACTATGTACTTACCGCAAGCCCACATGTCCTCGTTGAAGAGCAAGCCGTTATCGGCTGGCATGGGGGCTCATTACAGCTATTATACGTGCCCATGGAGCAACCGCCTGAGGTCGCTAGCTATATAGCAAAATGGCAAGCAGCAGAGCGACAATTCTTCGATATCATTAATGTTGAACAGGCGGTTACTATCATAGGTATGATGCCTGGTATTACAGAGAAACGTGATTCTGCTATTTATAGTTACGACGCTCAAACCCTGAGGCGTTTAGGGTTACATATTGAATTTGCTGGTGCGCAAACAGGGATGTCAGCAAGTGGCGAAAAACTAGCGCAGGTATTCGAACTTGAAGAGTCTGTACTTAACCACTTTTTGATGCTCAACGATATTGTTTCAGCAGAACTTATTAACTAATAAAAAAGCCCACATGACGTTGGCTTTTTATTAGTTATATTGGCTAAGCCAAGAGTGGATTTGTTTAGCACTTCTTGGTGACACTATTTCAGCACGACGTTTTAATTCTTTATGCCACGTCAGATCATTTAAAGCCGCATCACTTAATGGTGCATTTCTATCTGTGTTTTTTAGCACATAATAAGCATCTGCAACATCCGCAAGGCTTACATTGTTATTTGCCGCAAAGCGCTTAGACATTGACGCTAAGGGCATATTCAACGAACTATTAGCCGATAAAGGGATCAAGCTGTCCGCAGGGTATGATGATGCAATACCATCGTTTTTCATCGCTGGCCAAACAGTGTATGTGGAGCCCGGTTTTTGCTGCTCAAGTAATGCAATAACAGAACTAAAAGGCGAAGTTTGATTGCTTATAACTACCGGCTTTTTAAACGTGTGAAATGCACCAAAGAGTAAGATTGCACGGCGATGCTTAGCGACAACATGCTGATTTATTGCCTCTAAATAGCCAGTTTCACGGCTACTTTCTACCTTTTGCCAATCCTCTTTAGAGAGGGTTTGCCAGTTCATTGCAGGCTCAGCAAGGACAAGACGAACTTTATGTTCACGGGTACTATTAAGCTGTTTTAACTTTAAAACTAATTGCTCATAAACATCATATTGCCATGCCATAAAATACAAGGTGTCGCGCCAAATGTGCCTTACGTCATCAATGCTTATATTCTGTTTGCTCAACAAATATTGATCAGCTAAATCTTGATACCGCGCATTACCAAACTCAACGACAAGATCATCAAGCTGCTGCCAGTTACTAGGCTCATCTAAGTATTTAATAAGCCTAGTAACAACATGCTCGCTGCCATGAACATCACCAATTGCAACGAGTTTATTAGCGTGTAACGCTTTATTAAGTTGGCTGCCGTAATCATAATTTGCAGCTTTGACAGTACTTGCAAAACATACATATGCAAGGACAACAAACCCGATGCGCTTTAAAACCTGCATATTAATCTAACTCTAATTGGGCCTTTTCAACAGTTTCCGCGGGTAACTCTTTTTGAACAGAAACCCCCAACTCTTTGAACTCAGAGGCCTGCTTAATCAAGTTTCCTTTACCGCGGTACAGCTGAGAAAACGCTTTATCATAGCTTTCTTTGGCGCGGTCTAATTGCTTACCAACCCCTTCCATACTGGTTAGGAAACCATTGAGCTTGTTGTAAAAACGCTCAGCACGGGCGGCAAGCTCTTTTGAGTATTTAGTTTGCTCTTCAAAACGCCACAATTGTTTTACGATGTTCAAGCTAGTCAATAAGGTCGTTGGAGTTGCAACTAAGATATTTTTTTCGATTGCTTGCTGATAGATATCACTCTGGTACTTAAGCGCTTCAACAAATGCTGACTCTATTGGTACAAACATGATCACCACTTCAGGTGAGTTAATACCGGGTAGTCTGTCGTAGGCTTTGCTTGCTAACTCGTTTATACGTGATTGCACCGCAGTGACATGCTCTTTAAGCGCTTGCTCCGCCTCAAGCTCTGTATCGGCATTTACATAGCGCGTATACGCGTTTAAAGAAGTTTTAGCATCGATAACTAAATGACGTTGCTGAGGTAAATACACCATAACATCTGGGCGTAAACGGCCATCTTCGGTGTTAAACGACACTTCACGTTGATAATCCACTCCAGCACGCAGCCCTGCGCTGTCTAGTACATTTTCAAGCATTAACTCCCCCCAATTACCTTGGGTTTTCTTTTGCCCTTGTAATGCGGTGCTCAGCCTATCAGCTTGTTCGGTGATGGCTTGGCTTTTAGCCTGTAAATGCAATAACTCAGTTTTTAGTGCTGCACGCTGCTTTAGATCTTCCACGTGGATCAATTCCATCTTATCGCGAAAGCCTTTTAGCTCACCCTGAACCGGTTTTAAAAGTTGCTCAATACTCTCTTGGTTTAAGGTTTTGAAACGTTGTGATTTTTCTTCAAGGATTTGATTAGCGAGGTTTTCAAACTCTTTTTTGAGTTGCTCTTTGCTTTCTTTGATATGACTAAGCTGCTCTTTAAAATGCAGTTCTTTTTGCTCTATAGTGCTTCGTAAGGTACTTAAATCAACATCGCGCTGATTAAGTGCAGCTTTAGTATCAGCAAGCTCAGCTTCAACTTGACGCCAAAACTGGTTGTATTGTTGTGCTTGCTTTTCTTGTTCTACAAAGCGGGTTTTAAAGTGTTGAGACTCATCACGTTGCTCAGCGTAATCTTGCTGTAACTGCGCAAGCGTAAGTTGGCTTTGTTCAAGTTGCAGCTGCTTTTGTTCTAAATGATTTTGCTGGATTTGCTGACTATTTTGCAGTTCGGTTAACTGATTTTTTAAGCGACTTTTTTGTAAGGCAAAAATAACACCACTTGCAACAGCACCTACAGCAGCACCAAGCACGCCACTTTGCCAATTAATCTGTGCAATCAGCTCTGTAATCATAACGAAAACTCAATAACTTAAAGACACATCATCATAACGAATTAGTGCTCAGCAGAGTAGGGGGTTTAGGCATAAAAAAAGCCAGCTCAAAGTGAGCTGGCTCTAACATTACTAAAATTTAGTAACCAAATGGGAAATCAACATAATGCTTATGTAAACTGCAATTTAACAACAAGCATAATAATAGACGCCCCAAAATTTGATTAGTTCAAAAAAACTTTAAAAAAATTTAATTTTTTATCAGAGCAAGCATTTGCTCTTCATCAAATTGAGTAAAACTCATTGATTTTTCTGTAAATAATGCATCAACAAGAGCTTGCTTATGCTGCTGCATTTTAAATACTTTTTGTTCAATTGAGTTAGCCATAATCAATTTATAAACAAACACAGGGTTAGTTTGGCCAATACGGTAGGCACGATCTGTCGCTTGTTTCTCAACAGCAGGGTTCCACCAAGGATCAAAATGAATCACAGTATCGGCTTGAGTTAGGTTTAGCCCTGTACCACCGGCTTTAAGGCTAATTAAGAATACGGATGTATCACCTTGAGTAAACTCTTCGATAACACGGTCGCGGTGTCTTGTTTGCCCGGTAAGCATACTAAAACTGATACCTAATTCATTTAATCGCTCTGCTATGACATCAAGTGCCATGGTGAATTGACTGAATATAATCACCTTACGACCTTCGCTAAGCATGATAGGCAAATGCTTAGATAACCATTCAAGTTTGGCGCTGCCAGCCTGTGAACTAGGGTCGATCAATTTTGGATGACAACAGATTTGTCTGAGCTTTAATAATGCATCTAAAAAGGCTAGCTTACTTTTTTGTACACCTTGCTGTGCAAATAGGTCGACTAATTTCTGTTCTAAAGATTCAGTTATACCGGTGTAAATTTCCTTTTGTTTGCTCTCAAATTCAAACTCTTTAACTAGCTCAGTCTTCTCTGGGAGCTCTTGCGTTACCTGTGCTTTAGTACGACGCAAGATAAATGGCATGATCAACGACTTAAGTTCATCAGCTCGGGCAACGTCGTTATCACGCTCAATAGGCGTTTGAAAATAGCTCTTAAAATGTGCTTGCGAACCAAGTAAAGAAGGCATTGCAAAGTCGAGCAAAGATTTAAGCTCAAATAAGTTATTTTCTATAGGCGTGCCGCTTAAGCAGAGCTTAAAGTCTGCATTAAGGCGCTTAACCAAGCGTGAAACCTGCGCAGCGTCGTTTTTAATATATTGCGCTTCATCAAGAATGATGTTTTCAAAATACAGCGGCGAATAAAAGGCAATATCACGCTTCAATAGAGGATAAGTTGTTAAAATACAATCTGCTTGCGACAACTGTTGTAATTGGTCGCTGCGCGCAGCACCGAAGACGGTGGTAATTTTTAAGTTACTCGCAAATTTATTAATTTCACTTTGCCAGTTACCAACCAAGCTGGTTGGGCAAACAATTAACGTTGGGCCTGCTTGTGGTGATTGCTTGGCATTAGCTAAAAAGGCAATAACTTGTAGGGTTTTACCTAGCCCCATGTCATCAGCCAAAATACCACCAAGCTGGTGACGTTTTAAAAAGTTAAGCCAATCAACACCGTGTTGTTGATACTCACGCAATTGCACACCCTGGTTTAAGCCTTGAATATCGGACTTTTTAATAAGCTGTTGTGAGCTATTTAATTCCGATAGATAAGCATCTAGAGCATCGTCAACAATATTAACCTTAATTGCTTTTTGCTCGATGAGCTTAGGCAAAAACGACAAAGGCATTAAGATTTCGTCACGGGTTTTAATATGCTCAAAACGTTCACGATAATCATTAAGCTGCATCATCGCGGCCTTTTCAACCACAGCAAAGCGTTTTCCTACAGTAAAGTAATAAAAGCGCTCACTTTGTCGATTAAGCGATTGATAAGTATTGTTATCAGTAACAAACAATTGTTGAGTTTTAACACCAGAGATCACGATTTTACTAACTATCTGATGACCTTTACCACGCTCAATTTGCAGTGAAAGTTGTTTAAGGACTTTGCCGACAGCTAACTCATCATTAATTTTCCAACCACGTTTTAATAAGTTTGGAATTATTTCAAACTTTAACCAATGTTCATGAATAACTGATTGTTTATTAAAGATAAACTCTGTTTGTAAAGCCCCTTTACATAATTCAAAGCCAAGGTTAGTTAATTCATTTACAACGGTATTTTCTAATGATTGGTTTAGTATTTCAGCTGGCGCCTGGCTTAAATCATACAAAGAGTTTTGATAATTAAACTGCAATCCTAAGCGGATTGTGCCCTCGTCATTATTGATACTGATGACAGGGAATACAGTTCGAGCTAGGCTTTTTTTGCTTTCCTTAAATGCATGAGGGATCACACCTTCACCAAAATTATCATTCAGCTGTTGATAAACGCGGTCAAAGTTCTCTGTGTGAATAGCAGGCATATTGGTAAGTAACGCTATTTCATCAGCCGTTAACGGAGTACGAATTCGGCCTACTTTTAGCTTCTCAGGGTCAAGGTAAGTAGGGGGTGTTGTTTTTAACAATAACCAATTATCTTGCCCAGCAAGCGTCATGCTCAATGACGTTAAGTCTTTGTTTTGTTTCCAATCAAACTCTAACGCTTGCATACTGTCAGCTTTAATTGCTTGGCGCGAACGGCCTAAAAACAAACGCTGGGTGGCAATTAATTGCTGTAGTGCTGCAAAGCCCCATTGACCTTTAAGCTCTAGTTTACCAAGGGCATTCTGAGAACGGATCCAGCTATATAACCGAAAGTCAGATTCTAATAAATCAGTAGGGGTTACAAAACTATTTAATTGCTGCTCGGTAAGGTTACGACCAAGAGTATAGTTATGCTCAGCGTCATAATTAGCTATTTTAGGGGTAAGGGTTACAACAGATTTCTCTACATCAAGAACAAATAATAGAACCTGTTTGGCATTGTCATTAGTAACTTGCTTAAGGGTTTTTAGCTCACTAAACCAATCGTTAATGATGTAGTCTTCGCCGTAGTCACCTGAATGTTCAATTTTGAGTTTTAGGAGCACAGCTGCAATATGGCGGCATTTAGTTTTAGAACCACAAGTACAATGCGAATCGACCGAAAAACCACTTGGTAATTTACTGATCTCAATATGCTGAGTAAAGGTATTTCCTTCGTTACCAAACATAGATGCATCAATAACGCTAAAATCACTGTTATGTTCTAACCAGTTGATTTGGCCGTTCTGGTGATACTCTTTTGCTTTACTTAACACATGCGGCTTAAATAGCTGTTTGATGAAGCGCTCAGACAGAGGAAACTGAGTTTCTTGCTCTTGTTTGATTTCTTCAAAGATAGCTAATAAGTCATTTTTGGATAAGTTAGCAGACATAACGCTTTTGGCAGTAAAAACAAAAAATAATTCTGCCAGTATATGATCTATCGGCCCAGAGCTAAAGCACTATTGAGCAATATTGGACTGGTTGGAGCTGATAACTTGGTAAAAATCTGCTTTAAAATAAAATCAAAGCTGAAAACTGACATACTGAGCATTTAACAAACAACAATCGCACAAGATATAAACAGGTTAATAACAAGGTAGGGGCTTTACAGATCAATTTTTTACTAAGCAATCTAATTATGAAACGAAAAACCCTGTAAAGGGGTTATTAGTTGGTAAAAAACTGATCTGAGAGTGTAATAAGTACCAATTTTACTGGTAATAGATCACTATTTTACTAACGAAAGGGAAGGGGAGATCACGCTTTTACTAACAGTAAAAGCGTGAGAGATCATTCTTTTACTAACTAATTAAAGCTATTTAATAGCTTAGTTAGCTGCTCTAAGCGTTTGTCTGTCATCACTTTATTATCGATTTTCACAGATAAATCACCGCTTTTGATGTTACGTTGTACGCTCACAAATTCACTATCAATAAGGGCTTCACGACGGCTTGGCGCTGCTGGCTCAGCAGTTAATAGCTTGGTAATTGCAAGAGCACGTTTATCATCGCTGCTGATTTGCGCTATTTCGCTATCACTACTTACGTCATTTACAAGCTTGGTAAACAGCTGCTCGTCACGCTCTTTGGCACTGATAAGCTTTTTAGCTACTTCACGGCCAACATGATTCGCAGTAGGGTAAAGACTTAAAACCTCAGAAGGTAGATTCTCATAAGCTTTGATAGCGTCAGCAATCGCAGTGTGTGATACACCTTCAATTGCCGCAATCTCACGATAAGAGCCTTTTTTACCATCAGCAATAAGCTCATCACGGGTCTGTTGATATGCTTGACCTAGCTCCCATAGACTTGGGGCAATGTATTGATCAGATGATACAGCAAGAATTTTAGCATCTTGATCTGTGAAATCTTCAGAGCTTAAAACTAAGTAATCAGAGTTACTTAAGATACATGCTTTTCGACGACGAGAACCTGCTAATACAAGCATTTCATCACCTTTATCCCAACATAGGGCAGGGTGCTGGTTACGGCCGTCTTCGGCAATTGCAGGAAGGATATCGGCAACTGACTTTTCATTTAGTAATGATTGTACACGGCGGTTTTTACCATAGACCTTTGTTTTAGCTTCAATTTCTGAGCTTGGAATAACCTTACACACCAAAGTAATTTGACGTGTAGGATCGCTTGGAGCAGGCATACTGATAACATCACCAGCTGAAGCTTGCTCTAGCAAAGCATCTAAACTGCTACTTTCGATAGACGTTGAAAAAGGGTCTAAGCTGGTATCATTTTTACGTTTTTTAGCCATTTTTATTAATTACCTTACTTAGCTGTATTTAGAGACGATTGAGTTGACTGCCAATTAGAACGGATCAGCATTTCAAGTTCATCAACAACATCTTTGATATTTTCTTGCGCACGAAGTAGTGACTCACGACTAGCTAAGCTATCTGACGTTTTTTGATCAAAAATGGTATTAAAAGAAGATGAGCTGGCGGTAATTGCCGAGCTATGATTGATTGGGTAACTCATTACTTGACGACCAAATGCACTACGAACGTCTTTAACGATGTCGCGCTGTGAATGATTCCCTTTAACATAGTTAGTTACTAAGAATTGCATGAAGTCCCAACCTTGGTGGCCAAGGGCAGCAACTGTATGGTAAATCTCGCCTAATCGCTTTAAGTATTTATTGTTTGCATCAAAGTCTACAGCTTCAGGATGAACTGGAATAAGCATCGACGTAGAAGCCATTAATGCATTATAAAACATAAAGTTAAGAGAAGGAGCTGTATCAATTAGAATAATATCAAATTGATCTTTTACCGGTTCAATAACTTTTTCGAGCAATTTATGATAATGACGTGTTTTATCATAACTAGAGCTATCTTTTAATAAAGTTGCAGTTTCATGCTCGAAGTAAAAATCATCCATACCTGAAGGCAAAATACGAATATTAGGTATATGGGTAGGTAAGAAAGAGTTCGATACTAACTCATCCCAGGTTTCGTTTTCATCGAGTTCGATACAGTCACGCATTAAGTCACCCACAGTAATTGGGTCTGGCTCACTAGGTGGGAAAAAGCTTGATGAAGAACCTTGTGGATCAAGGTCAATAATACCAATTCTGTATCGTTTAATATTGGTAGTAGCAAGTGCAGCGGCAATGTTTACCATGCTGGTAGTTTTACCACAACCACCTTTTAACGAGTTAATAACGATAACTTGTAATTTATCATGAACTGTACGGTGGTCAGGCTTAATATCCATGATATCAGCCATAGCAAAGATATTTACCAAGGTATAAGCGTAGTGGCCATTTGCACCACGTTTGATATCAAGTGCATCAAAGTCACCATTATCATGACGTCGTTTTAAGGTACGATTATTACAGCCTAATAAGTCAGCGGCTGCTTTTTGCGTATAAGTACGAAGTTCTTTTTCTTCAGACTTTAAATGGGCACGATAATGTTGAATACGTCCTTCTAGCGATTTTTCAGCAACTTCTGCTGTCGCTTTTAGTAACCTATAAGTGGCTAGCGCATTATTATTGATAGACATACTTTCTTCCTCAAAGTTATGCTTTAAGTATAATGTCCATTCAAATTGCTGTAAACAAGTATTTAAGGCGACATACCTTTTATTTATAAGACATTTAATAAAAATTTGTAACTTTACTGATGCTAAGTATAAATAAGTAAGTTTAATATCGGTTAAGTATATAGGTATATAAGGCTAAGATGCTAAAATAGTGAAATATATGTCTGATTTCATTGAATATTTACTAAAAAGCCAGATCGTGTTTTTACTTGGTAAAGATCAGATCTTTAATGACTCGCAGATCAGCCAATTACTAAGCAAAAAATGAGCTTTCGACTTATGCACAGTTTAACCACTGCTTTACTCACAAAAATAGTGGTGTAGATCAACTTTTTACTAACTAAATTATAAAGTTATGCACCGAGAGCATGACTAAAATGCACAATAAGTTAGTATGGATCTGATCTATAGTTGGTACAGATCAGATCTATGCTAACTTAAGAGCTGTTTATCCACATGGATTTTAAAAAAGCGATTTATGTCGTGTTAAATCGCTTTAAAAAGGTGATTAACGCGACATAATTTGAAATGAGTTAGTAAAATCGCGACCTATCAACTATAACTTAGTAAAAATCTGATCTGAAAATCAGCAATTACGAAACAGTTAGTATAAAACTGATCCGAAGAAATAAATTATGATCGGATCAAGTTTATACTAACTTAAACATTTAACTTTTGAAGTTTTATGTGTTGTTATTAACTGTCGAAGAAAAATTGGAAATAAGAACAATGAGCCGAAAGGTCAACATCTCGGTAGATAACTTACCCGATACATTACGCGGGCAGATCCACGGGGTGGAAAGTGCAATAGATAATGAAAGTCTTGCACTATTTACAGACAACAAAGATGTGCGTGTTTCAATTGAAAATGCTGCACATGGTTTGAGAGCTTACTCAAATACATTTAATCATTATGATCTATGGGGACGATTTGTCCGTTCTGGTCATAAGAAGCTTCCGGTTGAAGAAGCACCAAAGAAAACCATCGTTACACGAAAAATCTCTGAAAAAGTAGACGGCATTCTATATGATGGTGAAATCAAAATTACACCTGCGGTAGTAAGCACAAGAAAAGATGGTGAAGATGTTGAATATCTTGTTTGGCCATCGGATCGTGAAGAAAAGGTTGAACGTGCCTTAATTCGTTTAGCCTCTAAAGGGAAAATTGTAAAAATCAATTTTAAGTCTGGTATTCAATACGCAGTTGTTTTTTCAATGAATGAATTAGCACAAGAGCTGAAAGCTGTTGGCCAGTCGATGCCTTATCCGCAAATCAAAGAATCATTAGAAGCATTACAAGGTTCTAAGCTTTCTTTTAAATATTCAGCAACAGATACGCGTAACTCTGATATTGATGACTCATTTTACGAATCGAACATGAACTTTTTATCGTCACTTCATTTTAGTGGCAAAAAAGGTCAGGGTGGTAACGTAAAATGTGTAGCTTGTTTAAATGCCTTCGTTCATAACATGATCGATAATCTTGAATACAAAGGTTACTACTTTAATAGTGCTCAAGAATTAAAACGTGGTTTATCTCGTTGGATGATGCTTCGTTTATATCATTTATGGCGTTATGCGGCACCGGGTAAGACCTACCATTTCCGACTATTATCGATTATGGAAAAATATGGCTCTATTTATTCAACAGACGAAATTACCGAGAATAAATTAAAAGCTTTGCGTCGTGATATGACAACGACAATGAAAGACTTAATTGAGAAAGGTGCAATCTCTGAATATAACATTACCAATGTCAAAGATGACAAAACGGGTAATATTATTGATTACACATATGAGATGCATCCATCTGATCAATTTTGTGATGAGATTCTTACGCTTAATAAGCATAACAAACGAATCGAAATTCAAGGTGGTAAGCGCATTGTTGAAAATGCTGTTTTAATCGATGAAGATAAAATTGAAGAAATAGTAGAAGACTAAATTTTTAAATACTGCTAACTATAAAGAAAAGGCCACATATGTGGCCTTTTTAACATAATCAATCTGTTACTTGTTCTAAGTAAAGTCTATCAACTAAAAAATCATATTCCCTTTTTCGAGGATGACTTTCTGGTTTTTGATAATCAGATAATGTACCAAGTTTTACATCTGGTTCTGGGTTTATCAAAATAAAAGGTAAAGCAGCACTAACATGATATCGGTTTTGAGCTGTATACCTTACATTAACTTGTGGACTAACTCTTGTTGGTCTACGAATTCGTAATTTTTCTTTATCACCTAAACTTGCAACACGACTTTGCTCTTGTGCAACTAGTGCTTGCCAAGAGTGTTGGTCTATCATTCTTGGATTAGAATAACTAGCCGATTTATCGAGCATTGCTAAGGCCATTTTTTTAGTTAGCGTTTTAGTTGCGTGTTTGTGCATCCAAGTAAAACGAACAGAGTAGGGCGATTCAGTTTCAAAATGGATCTTACGATATGCAGCAAGTGTAATGAGATTAGGCACAGCATTATGAACCGCTTCAAATCGCGCATCATTATTATCGATAGCTATTACACTATTTTTAAAATCAGCTTTTGCTTTATTTAACTGATTTATCCTTGCAATGAAATGTTGCTTATCGACATCTTTTAAAACTAATAAACCTGGATGTCTTTTTAATACTCGACTACTTAATCCTGTCTTTTTATAAAAATCACCAAATGAATTTAGAATTAACTTATGAGCATCATCACCTTCAATTTTTTGTACACTAATTGAAGAAGGGACTTTCTTTTCGTCGTTTATATCGATATCTGGCAATTGATAATATGATGCCTTACGAAAACCCACTTCCTTTAATTCTTCACAAAACAAATGAGTTAACTCACTTACTAAATCAAACTGACTGCGTATTTCTAATTTTGTACTCATAGGAACACATCTTACTTATTGTTGGCACAATTGTAACCTTATCTCCTGTTCTTTAATAGTAAATTTTCTTTAGCTTGCTGACCTCACCCTATAGTTAAACAAAGTATGATGTGTTCCTTGTATTCTAGTAGTACAAGTTTTTAATTTGATCAATGTAGGACTTAAAAAGTATATTTTAAGTATGTAAAGCTGAGGTTACAGTAACGCTTTAACTAGGTAAGATGTGTTCTTAAGCTGTGCGGTAACGAATTAGCTGGTAAAAAAAGTGTAACTGACTGGTTTGAAACAATAAAACATTGAAACCCTAATTGTTAATATCGAAACTATTTATCAAATAACGAAATAATCGTAAATAGCTGAATATTGTCCTTGAACTTAGTACGTGCAATAAGTTAGTTTTCGTTAACGGTCTATGTTAGGAATGAGGAAAGAACATGCAATCGTGGAACCCAGACAGCTGGAGAAAACTGCCGATACTTCAGCAGCCAGAGTACCCAGATCAAGAAGCCCTTAAATCTGTTGAAGGGCAATTAAAAAGCGCACCACCTTTGGTATTTGCTGAAGAGACGCGTAGCTTATACAAACAACTAGAAGCTGTATGTGAAGGTAGAGCCTTCTTATTACAGGGTGGTGATTGTGCAGAGTCATTTAGTGACTTTAATGCCGCAAATATCCGCGATACATTTAAAACACTTTTACAAATGGCCGTTGTTTTAACTTATGGTGGTAAATGCCCTGTAGTTAAAATTGCGCGTATGGCAGGTCAGTACGCTAAGCCCCGCTCATCAGATTACGAAACAATCGATGGTGTTTCATTACCTTCGTACCGTGGCGATATCATCAATAATTTTGAATTCACAGAGCAAGCCCGTGTACCTGATCCACAGCGATTGATGACTGCATATCATCATAGTGCTGCAACGCTAAATTTATTACGCGCATTCGCGCAAGGTGGTTTAGCCGATTTACATCAAGTAAATCGCTGGAACATGGGCTTCGTTGCTGCAAATCCACTTAAAGAGAAATACCAACAGCTAGCTGATAGAATTCAAGATGCTCTTGAATTTATGGAAGTGTGTGGTATCGACTCAACCGTTGCGCCGAGCTTAAAAGAAACAGACTTATTTACATCACACGAAGCGTTGTTATTAGGCTATGAAGAAGCTCTAACACGCCGTGACCACTTATCAGGTGATTGGTACGATTGTTCTGCACACTTTGTCTGGATTGGTGAACGTACACGTCAACTTGATCATGCACACATCGAATTCTTTAAAGGCATTAAAAATCCAATTGGTGTGAAAGTTGGCCCAGGTATGGACCCAGATGAGCTAATCAAACTTATTGATGCAGTTAACCCAGATAACATTCCAGGACGCTTAACGTTAATTACACGAATGGGCGCTGATGTTCTTCCAGAGAAACTACCGGCACTTGTACGTAAAGTACAACAAGAAGGCCGTAAAGTTATTTGGAGCTCAGATCCAATGCATGGTAATACTGAGAAAGCGAGCTCAGGTTATAAAACACGTAGCTTTAATAATATTCTTCGTGAAATTAGCCAGTTCTTCGCAGTACACAAAGCTGAAGGTTCATACCCAGGTGGTGTTCACCTTGAAATGACTGGCCAGCACGTTACTGAATGTACTGGTGGTGCGTATGGCTTGTCTGATGAAGATTTAGCACAACGCTACCGCACACAGTGCGACCCACGCTTAAATGCGGATCAAGTTTTAGAACTAGGTTTCTTAGTTGCTGACTTATTAAAAGACGCTCGTAAGTAACACTAAGTTATCCAAAAAAAGGCTGCACATTGCAGCCTTTTTTAATGTCCGATACTAAAATAAGTTAGTACTTACGTCTTTCAAGTCCAGTATCAGATATAATCTTTGCAGAAATTTCTTCTACTGAATGATGAGTTGAATTTAAAAATTGAATCTTCTGCTTTTTATAAAGCATTTCTACTTCACGCACTTCGATACGACACTGTTTTAAAGACGCATATTTTGAATTTGCCATTCGACGCTGGCGAATATCGGCAAGGCGAACAGGGTCAATCGTTAAACCAAATAGTTTATGTTTGTAAGCTTTTAAACACTCAGGCAGGGAGCCTCTTTCTAAATCATCTTCTGTTAGCGGGTAATTGGCAGCTTTAATACCATATTGTAATGCAAGGTATAAACTAGTCGGTGTTTTACCGCTTCGGCTAACACCCACTAAAATAATGTCGGCTTCAGAGTAGTTTTTAATGTTAGCGCCATCATCATTGGTCAACGCATAGTTAACCGCATCAATACGAAAATCATAACTTTTCTCGTGCATTGAATGCGTTCTATGAACCTTAGGTACCGGCGCAACTTTTAACTCTTGAGAAATTTTATCACTGTATTGAGATAAAAAGTCATAACACACCGCGCAAGACGATTTAATAATTTCACTTAGCTCGTGGTTTACAAAAGTGAAGAACACGAGTGGCTGTTCACCATCACGTTGAGCTGTTGAATTAATCAAGTTTTTAACTTCAGTTGCTTTTTTTTCTGTTTCAACAAAAGGAATTGTTTTGTGATTAAAATCAACAGGAAACATAGATAAGGTCGCATGACCAAAGACTTCAGAGGTGATTGCTGTTCCATCAGAAATATAAAATGCAGTTCTCATATTTAACCTTTTTATTACCTTTATCTGCAAAATAGGGGCTTCACGGTTTACGTGAGGTCTGTTGCCAGTGTAGAATGACTATGACCTTTTTAGAAGGTTTTCTTTCTTAACTCTCACAGTTAGTACTACAATTTGTTTATGGAGAAAGATCCGTGCAAGAATACGTTCTCTGGTATCAAGAGCTTGGTATGCAAGATGTTCCTCGTGTTGGCGGTAAAAACGCTTCACTAGGTGAAATGATCTCAAACCTAGCTAACGCTGGTGTTCAAGTGCCAGGTGGTTTCGCTACAACCGCTGATGCATTCAATGAGTTTCTAGAGCAATCTGGTTTAAACTCAAAAATCCACGATATTTTAGACACATTGGATGTGGATGATGTAAATACACTCGCTAAAGTCGGTGCCGAAATCCGCCAATGGATTATCGATACACCATTCCAACCAAACCTAGACCAAGCCATCCGCGACGCATATAGCCAACTACACGGCGACGCATCACAAGATGTTTCATTTGCAGTTCGCTCATCTGCTACAGCAGAAGACATGCCAGACGCTTCATTCGCAGGACAACAAGAAACGTTTTTAAACGTACGTGGTATTGATTCTGTAATGACTGCAATCAAACACGTGTTTGCCTCACTATTTAATGACCGCGCTATTTCTTACCGTGTTCACCAAGGTTATGACCACCGTGGTGTTGCACTTTCAGCTGGTATCCAACGCATGGTTCGTTCAGATAAAGCAGCTTCAGGTGTTATGTTCAGTATTGATACTGAATCTGGCTTTGAAGATGTTGTATTTGTCACTTCAAGCTATGGTCTTGGTGAAATGGTTGTACAGGGTGCTGTAAACCCAGATGAATTTTATGTTCATAAACCAACTCTTGCTAACGGTAAACCAGCGGTAGTTCGCCGTAACATTGGTTCAAAAGCAATCCAAATGATTTACTCAGCGGATGAATCACATGGTAAGCAAGTTGAAATTGTTGACGTAGATTCGTCACTTTCAAACAAATTCTCAATCACAGATGCTGAAGTTCAAGAACTTGCAAAGCAAGCTGTTATTATTGAAAAGCACTACGGTCGTCCAATGGACATCGAGTGGGCAAAAGACGGTAACGACGGTAAACTTTACATCGTTCAAGCACGTCCAGAAACAGTTCGTTCAAACGAAGACGCTAACGTTATGGAGCGTTTCCAATTAAATGGTACAAGCACAGTTGTTGCTGAAGGCCGTGCAATTGGTCACAAGATTGGTTCAGGTACTGTACGCGTACTAGATTCAATTGATGAAATGGACAAAGTACAACAAGGCGACATTCTAGTTACTGACATGACTGACCCTGACTGGGAGCCAATCATGAAACGTGCCGCTGCGATTGTTACAAACCGTGGTGGTCGTACATGTCACGCGGCAATCATTGCTCGTGAATTAGGTATTCCTGCAGTTGTTGGTTGTGGTAATGCAACTGATTTAATTAAAGCAGGCCAAGATGTAACTGTATCGTGTGCCGAAGGTGACACAGGTTATATCTACGAAGGTATTTTAGATTACGAAGTACTTACTTCACGTGTTGATGAAATGCCAGAGTTACCAATGAAAGTTATGATGAACGTAGGTAACCCTGATCGTGCATTTGACTTTGCACGCTTACCTCATGCAGGTGTTGGCCTTGCGCGTGTTGAATTCGTAATCAACCGTATGATTGGTGTTCACCCTAAAGCACTTCTTAACTTTGATGCTCAATCTGACGAGCTAAAAGCTGAAATCTCAGAAATGATGGCAGGTTATGAATCACCTGTAGAATTCTATATTTCTAAGCTTGTTGAAGGTATTGCAACACTAGGTTGTGCGTTTGCACCTGAGCGTGTAATTGTTCGTATGTCTGACTTTAAGTCAAACGAATATGCAAACCTTGTTGGCGGCCAGCAATATGAGCCGGAAGAAGAAAACCCAATGATTGGTTTCCGTGGTGCAGCACGTTATATCTCTGAAGATTTCCGTGACTGTTTCGCGTTAGAGTGTGAAGCGATTAAACGTGTTCGCAACGAAATGGGTATGACTAATATTGAAATCATGATCCCATTTGTTCGTACGCTTGAAGAAGGTAAGCGCGTTATTGAATTACTTGAAGAACATGGCCTTAAACGTGGCGAAAATGGTCTGAAAGTAATCATGATGTGTGAATTACCATCAAACGCGTTACTTGCAGATGAGTTCTTAGAATATTTTGATGGTTTCTCTATCGGTTCAAACGACTTAACTCAGTTAACATTAGGTCTTGACCGTGACTCAGGTTTAATTGCGCATCTATTTGATGAGCGTAACCCTGCAATCAAGAAACTATTATCAATGGCTATTCAAACTGCTAAAGCAAAAGGCAAATATGTAGGTATTTGTGGTCAAGGTCCTTCAGATCATGAAGACTTTGCAGCTTGGTTAGTTGAGCAGGGCATTGATTCTGTTTCTCTAAACCCTGATACAGTATTAGAAACTTGGTTATATCTTGCTAAGAAATTAGCCGACTAAGTACTTTATTTAATTAAAATAAAGATTCTGATATAAAAAATGCCAGCACTTAGCTGGCATTTTTGTAACTCAATTAGAAATCAGCGAGCAAGTTTTTTATCGATATAAGCACATGACTTAGTCAGAGCCTTTTGGCACAAGGTTAAATAATCACGCGCTTTAGGATAGTAAAAAGATAAACAGAAAAGTCCTGCAATAAAGAAGATCAGCGACGGTCCGGGAATAATGACAAAAACTAAACCCAATAACATGCACAAGGCACCTAAACTGATTAATGCAATTTTTTTCATCTGACTATCTCATTTGCTGCTTTCATACACAGTATAAAAGTATTGCCCCCGAAATCGATAAAAAGAGTGTTACAAACTGTAAAATCTTCAATTTATCTTAGCTATTAGCATGATATAATTTGCAAAATGCCTTAATTTATCACCGTCATGATAGCAACAATAAGCCAACAACAAGCCACCACAGAACTCGTTTCTAATTACTTAGATACAATACAAAAACAAGGTTTTAGTGGTGATACCGATGCAAGCTTTTCTACACGTTTAAGTTTATCGACCGATAACAGCGTTTACCAACAGGTACCTCAAGGTGTCATCTTTCCAAAGTCAGCAAAAGACATACAACTTGCTATGCAAATTGCTTCTCGTGATCCGTTTTTATCACTGACTTTTGGTCCACGCGGAGGCGGTACAGGTACTAATGGACAATCGCTAACCCCGGGTATAGTTGTTGATTTATCTCGCTACATGCGTGAAATCTTAGAAATCAATGTCGAAGAAAACTGGGTGCGCGTGCAAACGGGTGTAATAAAAGACCAATTAAACGACTTTTTGCGTCCTTACGGTTTTTTCTTTGCGCCCGATTTATCAACAAGTAACCGTGCAACAATCGGTGGAATGATAAATACAGATGCATCAGGTCAAGGCTCTTTGGTTTATGGCAAAACAAGTGATCACGTTTTAGGCCTAACAACTTATCTTGTTGATGGCACTGAAATGTCAACAACCCCTATGCCTGTTGAAAAAGCAAAAGTAATTGCTGAACAAAACACGACTGTAGGTAAGTTATATAAAACAGTTCTTGATATTGGCCTTGAGAATCGAGACGCTATTTTAGAAAAATTCCCACGTTTAAACCGTTTTCTGACCGGCTACGATTTAGAACATATTCTTTCTGATGATTTACAAACCTTTGATATGAGCCGATTAATTACTGGTTCTGAAGGTTCATTAGGTATTGTAACTGAAGCAAAACTAAATATTACGCCGATTGCTGAATTTAAAACATTAATAAATATTAAATACGATAGCTTTGATTCTGCACTTCGTCATTCACCATTTCTAGTTGCAGCAAATGCAACTTCTGTAGAAACAGTCGATAGCAAAGTACTTAACCTTGCTCGAGAAGATATCATTTGGCATTCAGTATCGGACTTAATAACCGATGTTGAGAATAAAGATATGCAAGGGCTCAACATGGTTGAGTTTAATGCGGTTTCACCTGAAGACATTAAAGATAAAGTAGACACTCTTTGTAAGCTACTCGATGAATGTGTTGAAAAACAAACTAATGGGGTGATCGGTTATCAGTTAACAAATGACAAAGCTGATATTTTAAAAATTTATGCAATGCGAAAAAAGTCAGTAGGCCTTTTAGGTAATGTAAAAGGCAGTCAAAAGCCCTTAGCTTTTGCTGAAGATACTGCAGTACCACCAGAAAACTTAGCAGATTTTATAGTCGAGTTTCGTGAACTTCTCGATAACCACAACCTTCAATATGGTATGTTTGGCCATGTTGATGCTGGTGTTTTACACGTACGACCTGCACTAGATATGTGTGACCCTGAACAAGAAAAATTGCTTCGCCATATTTCAGATGAAGTCGTTAAACTGACTGCAAAATATGGCGGATTGATGTGGGGAGAGCATGGCAAAGGTTATCGAAGTGAATATGGCCCTGAGTTTTTCGGCGAGCATTTATTTACACAACTTCGAAAAATCAAAGCAGCATTTGATCCAAATAACAGAGTAAACCCAGGTAAAATCTGTACGCCAATTGAAAGTAAAGACTCTCTCGTTTCTGTTGACGATCAAAAGCGTGCCTGGTTCGACAAACAAATTTCTATCGATGTTAAAACAGAATTTAATAACGCGATGACCTGTAATGGTAATGGTCTGTGTTTTAACTACGATGAAAAATCACCAATGTGCCCATCTTATAAAGTAACAGGTGACCGCCGATATTCACCAAAAGGTCGCGCAAGTTTAATGCGCGAATGGTTGCGACTTCAAGAGTCTGAAAATATTGATTTACTTAATGTCGAAAAAGAATTAGTTAATGGTGAAGTAATCACTTGGTGGGAGCGCTATCAACATAGTCGCGATAAGAAAAAAGGTGTTTATGACTTCTCTCACGAAGTGAAAGAATCAATGGATGAATGTTTAGCTTGTAAAGCATGTACTACTGCATGTCCAATTAAAGTTGATGTACCAACATTCCGTTCACGCTTTTTAAATTTCTACCACAGTTATTATGCTCGTCCCGCTAAAGATTACTTAGTTGCAGGCATCGAACAAACTGCGCCGGTGATGGCAAAGTTTGCTAAAGTGGTAAATCCAATTGTAAATACAAAGCTTGTTTCAGGTTTAATTAAAAATACCATTGGTTATGTGGATACGCCAAGCTTAAGCGTACCCCAACTTTCTAAACGTATTTCTAAAGATCAGCAATTTAATTTTGAATTACTTAATTCGCTTTCAAAAGAACAACAAGCCGAGTATGTACTAATAGTTCAAGATCCATTCACTAGTTTTTACGAAGCTGAATTAGTAGAAAGCTTTATTAAAGTGATTAAAGCGCTAGGCAAAAAACCAATGCTATTACCGTTCAAACCAAATGGTAAAGCTCAGCATGTAAAAGGTTTTTTAAATGAATTTAAAACAACAGCAAAAAATGCAGCTGAGTTTTTAAATTCACTGAGTGAAATTAACGCTCCTTTAGTTGGGCTCGATGCATCTTTGGTTATGTGTTACAGAGATGAGTATGTCTCAATATTAAAAGATGAGCGTGGTGACTTTAAAGTTGAATTAGCTCATGAATGGCTTCAAACGCAAAACTTTAAACAAGTTACTCTTAACACTAAAACGAGTTCGCCATTTAAATTGTTAAGTCATTGTACTGAAACAACAGCAATGCCGAATGCTTCTAAAGTTTGGCAAACCATTTTTGCTGATCTAAATTTACAGCTTGAAACTACCAGTACGGGTTGTTGTGGTATGGCAGGAACGTACGGCCACGAAAAGCAAAACCAAGAAAATTCACGGGCTCTTTATGAAATGAGTTGGCAACCAATTATTTCTGATAATGAACCTGAAACTGTTTTAGCAACTGGCTTTTCTTGTCGTAGCCAAGTGAAACGCTATGAAAAATTTAAACCAAAGCACCCACTGCAATTAATTGCAGAGTTACTTTAATTTTTTTGAAAATTATAAAGGCGCTTAACGCGCCTTTATTTTTGGTAACTTTTTGCGATGGGTTTGGTACTCATGCCATGAATGAAAACACTAAATAAAATGGTTGTTAATGTTACCGTGGCAATTTGTTCTTTGTTTGCAATTGCTGTATCCATCACCATTAAAGTGAAAACGATAGACGCCAAACCTCTTGGGCCAAACCAGGCAAAAGTTAACTTGTCTTTAAAATTTAGATTAGTAAACATAAGTGAAAGTAGTACCGGCACAATTCTAAAAATCGTCACACTTAATAACGCATAAAAAACAATTGGCCAAGTGATATCATTCACAATTAAGTGACCACATACAAAACCGAATAAACACCAAATTAGTAGCGCAACAAATTCGGCGATATGCTCAGAGTCTTTAACTAATGTTGAACGTATTTTTTTAGGTGCTAAATAATCAAATAAGAGTCCCGCAACAAAAACAGCAATAAAACCACTGCCATGAAAATTTTGTGTTAAAGAGAAAATAGCCATGACTAATCCAATCAATAAAAATGGACTGCTATTATTTGCAAAGTAATGACGTGCTAATGCTATTTTTAAAAATGGAATAAACACGGCCATCGACACGCCTGCAATAACAAGTGCAACACCTAACTCTCTTGCAAAAACAAGTAAAGTATCAATTGTCGTTACAGCACTTTCTGGATTTTGAGCTAATAAAAGTAAAATTAAAAAGATAGGTACGCAAAGGCCATCGTTCAACCCGCTTTCCGTATTTATTCCTTCGCGAACTTTCTCTGGAACCGATGTGCATTCTAAAATTCCTTTGCTAAGCGCAGCATCCGTTGGTGTTAAAATAATCGCGATCAAGGCAGATTGAAAAAGTGATAACTCCGAAAAGAAAAACAACCCACCAGCTACACCTAACACTAATGTCATCGGCAAAGCCACAAAAAGTAACAGGCTAGGGTACTGATAACTATGTTTTAATACGGGAAGTTTTGATTTTGCGGCATCGGTAAATAAAAAAATACTTAAGGTTAATTCAACCAAAGGTAAAATGTCACTGAGTCCGGCTTCGCCTAACTTAAACTCACTCGGCAAAAAGTAAGACATTGCAATTCCGACCAACACAAAAAACATTGGCCCGGTAATTTCTGTTCGTTCTAATTGCCGAATCGTCAGTGAGTAAAATAATAAAGCTAAACCGACTAACGCCAGTATTGTATATTCCATTAAACTTTCCTTTTTATTCCAGACTTTGCACGTTCTTTTATATTTGTTTGAATATAAATTTGATCTGTCGTAGCAATTTTTGCATGACCTAAATCTTCAGATAAATGTTTTAGCGGTCTTGTTTGAGCATCGTGTGTTGCACCAGTATGCCTTAACCAGTGAGCAGTAGCTGCTTCAAGTTGTTCTGCATCATCTTTAAAGCCGTCTTGTAAAAGAGATTGTTTTGCTAAGTCAAAACTTTGTTGTACCAAACGACGAATTTGACGAACAGTCATTCCCCCTTTGCCACGAATTTTGTGAACTAGCGGCTCAGCTTCATCAACACGGGGCAGGGCAGGTAAACCTCGGTAAAGCCTATAACGTTTTAGATAAGATATAAAATCTTCACTTAAGGTAACATCACGTAATTTGTTACCTTTACCCATAATTCTTAAAAACCAAAAACCATCATTATCTTGCCAAAAATGTGACATAACCGGCGACCACTGAGGGCGCTCGGATAACTCAGAAATTCGTAGATACAATCCTTTTAAGCAAGCGAGAGTGAATAAATTTCTTTCTAAATCAGGTTGTTGCTCACATAAATCTCGAGTAACGCCAAATACATACTCCCATTGAATATCACTGAGTGTATCGGGGATTTTAATTTGCGATTGCACAACTAAGTAAGGGCTATTCTTTTTAACAACCGGTACAAAGTTAGCAAAGGTTTTTTCTTCTAAAATTGCAAACTTATAAAAAACATTGAGCGCTGTAAACATAGCGGCGAGTGTTTGTTGGCTAGCTATATTTTCTTTATTGATGAAAGGGCGCCAATTTGTATTGAGCTGTCTTATGCCTTGTTCATCTTTATAACGCCATTGCACTGAACTTGATAACCAGGCCGAATCTGGTTCAACCATAAAATCAACATAGGCTTCAATATCTTCACGTTTTAGATCAAAAACTGATTTCTCAGCAACTAACCATGACCATAAACAGAACCGCTCAAGCTCATTTCGAAATCGATTAAATGTAGCTTCTGATTTTCGGCCATACACATATAAAAACTGATAAAGAAAACCTAAGTCATTTTTTGATTCAGCAACAGTCAATCCAACATGATGTATAAAGTTATCAAGTTCTGGATATTCTGTTGCAAGAGTATCATCTTCAAGATGGGCAATTTGGTAACGCAGTTGTTTAAGTGTATCAACGAGAGCAACGAGCATAATGATGTAATATCTTGTAAAATAACTAGTTATAAGATTACCATAAAGTCCGATACTGTCTAGTATTGGACTTAATATATCTATAGTATTAGCAGCATTAACTAGATTGCCATACTAATATTCAAGGAATATGTATGAAAAAGTTTATCGCTATTAGTTTAGTTTTAATCACTACAATTTTAACCGGTTGTGCTACAACAGGCAGTGCATCTCCCGATGAAAAACGTGCTTTAGTACAAAGCATGAAAAACAATACATTAAGTGAGCTTTACACTCAAAAACCTGATGTTAAACAACAAATTGCTAACTCTGCTGGTTATGCGGTTTTTGATAATGCCAATGTAAATGTTGTTTTAGCCAGTTTTGGCGGTGGTTATGGTGTTGTTAAAAACAACCTAACCGGTAAATCAACTTACATGAATATGGGTGAAGCGGGTTTAGGTCTAGGTTTAGGTGTTAAAGACTTTAATGTTGTGATGGTTTTTCATAACCAAGCAGCAGTAAATCGCTTTATTGAACATGGTTGGGCATTCGGAGGAAATGCAGATGCAGCAGCAAAATATGAAGATAAAGGTGGCGCTTTAGTTGCCGAAGCTATTGCCGACCAAGTAACTGTTTACTCTTTGACCGAAAATGGCCTTGCACTACAAGCGGTACTGAAAGGCACTAAGTTTTGGGTAGATTCTGAGCTAAATTAAGCTACTTAAAACCCTTCTAAAAGTGGGCTAGTTAGCAACCTAACTCCCACTTTTAATTATTTTAACTAATTTAACATAACGTAATTTATGGGTAGTTGTTATATTTTAATCTTTAAGTATAGACTATTAAATTAGCTAGTTTTCTAATCTACACCTCTAATAATTTAATACTTAAAACTTCTGTTCATTTCAAACTTTTGATTTATCTTCGCTATCAGAAATTTCGTATTTCATTCATAAGCCACTAATTTTACTTAATATTATTTCTTCACCTTATTATAGTAAGACTTTCGGGTTGGGCCATAAGGCTTAGGCCTCAATACCGCTCACGATTCACATTAGTCTAAACAATAATAACAAGGATTCATCATGAGGAAGTTTTTTCTAATCATCATAATTGGCTACTTCGCATGGGATTATTATGCAGTAAATTATGGGGGTATCTCACCAACACAAACGCTTCAAACAAAAATTATTGATCCCGTAAAATCAAATTATAGCCATAATCGAGATATCACAATATCTGATTATGAAAAGCCAGAGTATGAATGTGATGGCCGTCAATATTGCAGCCAAATGAACTCTCTAGAAGAAGCGTTATTTTTTACTAAAAATTGCCCTAACACAAAATTAGATCAAAGCCCTGGAGAAGCCCCCTGCCAGAGTGATTTCATATTACGTGATTAGATTGTATAAATCCTTATGTGAAATAGTAGTTTTTTATATACACTAATTTGTTGATTTAACACATGAATCAGCCTAATAAATAAGATGGAAGATAGGTAAGTTTTGACTATACTAAATTAGTAGTAGCTATATGTAGCTTGTTTCTTTTTAGTAAGGAGTTCTCTTGCCGGTTCCAGGATATAGTTTAGTTGATTGTATCGACAATAGTGGTTACTTCTTACTTCATAGTGCTAAGTCACTAAAAAACGGTGACTTAGTTCTTATAAAATCACTAAAAGAAGTAAGTAGAGACAAAGATACAATAAACAAGCTCTTACTTGAGCATGCATTTTCAGATAAATTAGACCATCCTAATATTTTAAAACCTATTAATTTCATTAACGAAGATGACTGTACAGCCATCATTTATGAATATTTTCCTGCCAAACTTCTTTCTAAACTTTTACAAAAAGCCCCTATTTCAGTAAATGAGTTTCTGCCATTAGCTGTTAAGCTGGCAGAAACAGTCAAATATTTGCACTCTAAAAAATTAATTCATAAAGATATTAACCCCCATCACATTTTGATTAGTGATGATTTATGTAGCTTTAAATTATTTGGTTTACATATTGCGACCTCACTTTCGAAGTCTTCACAAAACTTAACTAGCCCAGCAGTTTTAGAGGGTACCCTCGCTTATTTATCACCAGAACAAACCGGGCGTATTAATCGAAAAATAGATTGCCGCAGTGATCTTTATTCTTTAGGCGCCAGTTTTTATGAAATGCTAACTAGTAAACCTCCTTTTAGTGAACAGGATCAACTAGCACTTGTGCACTGTCATATTGCTAAAAAAGTTGTGCCAGTTAATAAAATTAATACAAACATTCCCGATGTTATTGCTGATGTTATTAGTAACCTACTTCAAAAAAATGCAGAAGATCGTTATCAATCAGCTTGGGGGTTAGCTAAAGATTTGAAACTAATTTCAGCTCAGTTTGAGAATGATCCATCTCTCACTAACTTTGAATTACCAAATGTAAACTTCTCAGCATCAGAGCAATTTAATATTCCGCAGAAGTTATATGGTCGTGACAAAGAAATAGATGATTTATTGCAGTCTTTCGAGCGAGTCGCCCAAGGTAGTTGTGAAATCTTTTTAGTATCTGGTTATTCTGGTGTCGGAAAGTCTGCTCTGGTGAAAGAAGTCTATAAACCAATGACTGGAGAATATGGATATTTTAGTTCTGGTAAGTACGATCAGTATCAGAGAAATATCCCTTATTCTGCCATCACTGATGCCTTAAATAAATTTTGTCGTTACATTTT
Organism: Pseudoalteromonas sp. P1-8; assembly: GCF_001399985.1. Classification (NCBI taxonomy): domain Bacteria; kingdom Pseudomonadati; phylum Pseudomonadota; class Gammaproteobacteria; order Alteromonadales; family Pseudoalteromonadaceae; genus Pseudoalteromonas; species Pseudoalteromonas sp. P1-8. The sequence continues at coordinate 89,031 of NZ_LJSO01000009.1, read as the reverse complement.
AACAGAACCTAATGATGAATTAATTCTTTGGCGCGATATTTTTAACAACCACCTCACCGATAAAGCAGTATATTTGTGTAATATAATTTCTGACTTAAACCAAATTCTGAAAATTAAAGATGTAGATATACCGAAAAAAAACATAGATAAAAGTCTATTACACAGTTTATTTTTAAGCCTTATGACTGCAATTTGCAGTAGAAACCGCCCTTTAATTTTATTTTTAGATGATATGCAATGGGCTGACTTAGCATCTTTAGAGTTATTAGCATCTTTATTTGATAATGTAAAATTACATCATTTATTAATAATACAAGCATTTCGAGATAATGAGGTTGACACCCAACACCCATTCACTAAATTTATCACCGAAATTAAAGATAAAAACGTACCTGTAAACCAGGCTTTTTTGAATAACTTACCACAAGATGTAATAAATACTCTAATCAGTGACACAATAAACACCCCTGAAATAGAATGTATTCCTTTAAGTGAACTAATATTTAAGAAGACATTAGGAAACCCCTTTTTTGTTTTACAATTTACGACAGAGTTATATGAAAAAGGTCTTCTATATCACAACCTAGAAAAAGATTGTTGGTGCTGGGATAAAGAAACTATTTTGGCAGAAAACATCACCGATAATGTTGTTGATTTTATGGCAGAAAAAATTAATGAGCTACCAAATCAAGCCTGTGATTTACTTAAGTATGCTGCAAGTGTTAGTAATACATTCGACACTAATATGTTAGTAGCGCTTTCTGATAATCAATACACAGCCAAGCAGATAATTAATAATTTGATCCCTGCTATCGATAGAGAACTTATTTTAACTCCGCAATCGATTTCACATGTCATTCCTTCACAAGTGGCCGTTGATGAAAATGTGCAATTAAAATTTTTACATGACCGTGTGCAGCAAGCCGCATACTCACTTATCCCTGAAAATGAGCGTCAGCAAGTTCATATTAATATTGCCAGACTGCTTTATCAGTATGCACTTAACAATAACATTCTAGATAAAAGTTTATTTGATCTAGCAAACCAATTTAATAAAGCAATAGAGCTTATATGTAACCCTCTTGAAATAAAGCAAGTTATTGAAGTCAACTATTTAGCTGCAAGAAAAGCGTTTGACTCGGCGGCATATAGCTCCGCTTATAATTATCTTATCTTTGCTAAGAGATTATTAAAAATAGAAAATTTTAAAGTTAACTATAGTGTAACGTTTGAGACCTTACTGTTGTTATGTAAAGTAAATTGTATTTTAAATAAATATAATGAATCCGATGAATTTTATACTCTATTACTAAAATATAAACATACAGCTTTAGATCATGCGCGGGTACTGCTGGTGAAAATGGATGATTTCCACCAACAAGGTCTCTATCAAGAAGCGCTAGATACACAATATCTAGCGTTAAAAGTATTAAATCTAACGCCGCCTTCTGAGTTAGAGAACTTAGATGCTCAAATTGTTAACGAGATTACGCTCATAGATACATACCTTGCACAGCATTCTATTGATAGTCTCTATGATTCTAATAACTTAGAAGATGAACAGATTTTATTATTACTCGATATTCTGACCAGCCTTTGGATCACAGCATATTTATTATCTGATGAGGATGTTGTGCAATGGGCATCAGTAAAAATGTGTAGCCTTTGCCTTGAACATGGTAGGTGCGAACAATCTTCCTTTGCTTATATTCTTTATGGTTTTGTTTGTGTTAATCGGCTGAATGAATTCAAAAAAGCGGATGAATTTGGCAAAGTTGCACTAAAAATTGCTGATAACTATCCAAACCTAGCGTTACGCGGCAAAGTGTACTTTATGTATGGCTTAACAATTTGCCATTGGAGTAATCATCTTTCCTTCTCTACTAAAAGCTTTCGGCAAAGCTATCAATTCAGTTGTCAAGCTGGAGATTGGACATACGCAAGCTACGCAGCAGTTAATATTATTTCAAACTTAATAATAGAAGGCCTGCCCTGTGATGACGTTTTAACGGAAGCCAATAAGTACTTAAGTTTTTTAAAAGAAAAAAATGAAGAATCAACTAAAAGCTTTTTCATACCTGGTGCATATGTCCCATTACTGCACTTAATGGGTAAATGTGATAGCCATAATAGCTTTGACTGTGATGTTTTTGATGAACAGGAACACCAACTTTATGCCAAAGACTCACCGATTATTCAAGCTTGGTATTATTATGCAAAAATCAGAGCGCTCTATTTAATTGGCCTATATGACGAAGCTCTAGCAATTATTGACCATATTCATATCATCCCAATGGGTGTGCCAGGACAAATAAAAACACCTGAAGCTTATTTTTATTCGTGTTTAGTTCTGCTCGCTAAACCAGAAACTTATTTAGATTCGAGTAAATATCAGGGCATGTTTAAGCACATGTTTGAACGCTTGAAAACGTGGAGTTACTCGTGTGAAGGTAACTTTCTTCATAAGGTAAAATTGATAGAGGCTGAATTAGCAAGTTTGAATAACCTACCTTTCTATGAGGTATTTGCTCTTTACCATCAAGCAATCGAGCTTGCTAAAGCTACCGATTACAAACTGATTGAGGCATTAGCAAATGAGTTACTCGCAAATTACCTAATGAAGCAAAGTAAACTTGAATATGTCATGCACCACCAGCAAAATTCTCAGACTATATATAATCATTTATCAGTCAATGTAAAAACAGCAAACTCATCTTCAATAAACGATGGAATTTCTATGCTACCCACTAATGCATCTTTAGAAGTGTCGACTAGTTCAATTGCGCTTCATTCTATGATGCAGGCAGCTAATGTACTTTCAGAAGAAATGGTTATAGATAAATTACTGAATAAATTAATTGCCATTGTTATGGAGTTTTCTGGCGCCTCAAAAGTTGCTTTATTACTTAAGAAAAATTCAAAATGGTGGGTAGAAAATATTGGTATTTTGAATAATCAAAATTACCAATTTGAGCCTTCACCTTACGTTAAATCCACTGATATACCTGCTAGTGTTATACGATATGTGATTCGCACACAAAGTATGGCTTTAATTGGTAATGTGTCTGTCGATTCGGTTTTCACCAACGACCCTTACATTGAGAAGCATCAACCAAAATCTATTTTATGCTTACCACTTATCTACAAGAATCGAATCAACAGCATTGTCTATTTAGAGAATGAACTCACTACTGATGCCTTTGGCCAAAACCATTTAGACATGCTCAATTTATTGATTGGTCAAATGGCAATCTCAATCGAAAATTCAGTCCTGTATAGCCAAATGGAAGAAAAGGTCATTGCACGAACTAATGATTTAGAAGAATCACTAAAACAATTAAAACAAACGCAAAATCATTTAGTCGAATCAGAAAAAATGGCTTCATTAGGTCGATTAGTTGCAGGTGTTGCCCATGAACTTAATACCCCTTTAGGTGTGAGTGTCACAGCCTCTTCAAATCTACTTGAATTAATCGAACAACTCCGTATCGCTTTCGAAGCACAAACTCTGACTCGAAAAGATTTTGTCTCTAGTATTACGAATATCAATGAGGCAGGTTCTATTGTTTACCGTAACTTAAATAGAGCAGCCGAACTGGTTGCCAACTTTAAATTAGTCGCTGTTGATACCAGTAACGATGAAGAGCGTGAAATTAATCTAAAAGAATACTTAACAGATTTAGTCAGCAGTTTATCTCCTGCTCTTAAAAAGAGTCATCATACTATCCAAATTGATTGTAGCGATGACTTAGTGATCAAGGTTGACCCTGGTGTTATCGCACATATATTCACCAATCTTATTTTAAACTCTTTAATACATGCTTTTGAAGATACACAAGAAGGTCAGATAACGATTACTGCAGACCTTGAAGGCTCAAAACTTAGAGTTGATTTTCAAGATAATGGTAAAGGCATGACGAAAGAAGTACAGAGTAAGATATTTGAACCCTTCTACACGACTAAACGTGGGGCTGGCGGTAGTGGTCTTGGAATGAATATTGTTTATAACCTTATCGTTCAGAAGCTAAAAGGTACAATCAGTTGTCACTCTGAGGTTGGAAATGGCACTAAATTTACAATTTTTTCTAACCTTTAACCCGCCATCTAGCTTATTTCAGTTAAAAGGTATTAACTTTTTTAACATAAAACCTGAATTTTCCTAGTTCTTTTTCACGAATTTATCGCTAAATTGTTTATAAACATTAGTGATCAAATTAACACTACCTCTTTCTGGTTCAGACTGTTTTTATTCCGCTAATTTACTTTCTGAATTTAAAGCTGTACTTGGGTGATTTTAACGTGAAACATAGAATTAATACCGATACCGAAGTTAAATTTTCTGAATCTGACATCCTCCTATCGACTACTGATTTGCAAAGCCATATTACCTATGCCAATGATGAATTTTGCAAAATAGCTGGTTTCACGCTAGACGAAATGGTAGGTAAGCCTCATAACCTTGTTCGCCACTCTGATATGCCGAAACTGGCTTTTGCAGATTTATGGCAACATCTCAAAAATGGTCAATCTTGGATGGGGCCTGTTAAAAATCGCTGTAAAAATGGTGATTATTATTGGGTTAATGCCTTTGTAACACCGATTAAAGATAAAAGTGGTCGTACTTTTGAGTTCCAATCAGTTAGAACTAAACAAAGTGATGAGGTCGTACAAAGAGCTACCGCTGAATATGCAAAAATAAACAATAATCAAAAATCTCATGCTACAGCAGCTAAGTTCGATGCCACTCTGTACATAAGTGCCCTATTATTCATAAGTTTTTTAGGTTCGCTGGCTTCCGCTTTTAGTTCTGGGTTTGATATTTTTAATTGTCTACTAGTTCTATTTTTAGCATCAGCTAATGGGCTTATGTATTTTTGGCGTCAAAAATATTTAGCGCTTATAAGCAAAGCAAAACAAGTTTTTGATAACCCTTTAATGGCTTATCTGTATTCTGGTACTAATGACCAATCTGGCTTTTTACATCTTGCCTTAGAGATGCAACAAGCTAAATTAAAAGCGGTTGTTGGTCGTGTAAATGATGTGACTATGGGCGTTAATCACAACGCGCAACAATGTGCTGAGTCTGGTCATAACGTGACTGAACTTTTAAATAAACAAACAGATGAAGTCTCTCAAATTGTTGTTGCCACAGAGCAAATGACGGCCTCAATCAATGAGCTTTCATCTAGCACAATGCAATCTAATCAAGCTGCTGAAGAGTCAAACCAAGCAACCGAAGAAGGCTCACTTGCGGTCAAGCAAACGGTAACTTCAATCAGTGAGCTTGATGAAAAACTCAAAGCAGCGAGTAGCCAAGTAGAAAACTTAATTGAAGGCAATCAACACATTGTGGCAATTTTATCTGAGATAAATGCGATTGCTGATCAAACTAATTTACTTGCTTTAAATGCGGCCATCGAAGCTGCCCGTGCGGGTGATCATGGCCGTGGCTTTGCCGTTGTTGCTGGTGAAGTACGTGCATTAGCCTCACGAACTCAGCAATCTACAGAAGAAATAAACAATGTATTAAATCAGCTCACTCACGCTTCGAAACAAGCACAACTTGCCATGAAAGATGGACTTAATTTGTCGGCTAAAAGTGTTGAGCTTGCACATCAAAGTGGTGATAGTTTAGACCATATTAAAGCTCAGTCTATCAAACTAAGTGAACTCAATAGCATCATAGCGCATGCAATGAACGAACAACTAACAGCAAGCCAAGTTATTGCTACCAACTTAACGTCAGCACAAGACTTTGCTCATGAGTGTACAGAGCTTGGCCATACTTCGCAGCAACTTTGCGAAGCGCTCCTCAGTAAAGTGACAGAGCAAACTTCCTTGATTAATCAGTTTAAGTAGCGAAAGCAATACTATTTAATAAGGTTTATTTTCGGTGTGTGCTTATTAGTACACACCGCATCGAATGCTTCTGCTAGCCGTTCTGTTTCTTTGAATACCTGCTGCCAATATTTAATGCGTGTATCAGCATCAAGTTCTGTAAAGTCTTTACGATCAGGGATTTTGCCATAAGGTAATGAAGCAACAAAGTCAGCTGATGGAGTGATCATCACTACGTTATCATAGTTACTCGGGGTAATTCCACGCTTTAGGCTCTTATCAAACCAACCTGCTTTAGGGCTGTTATTAAAATGCGGATATAAAATAAGCCCGTCATTATGAATACTTAAGTCAAAGTGATAGTCGATAATACCGCCATCGCGATACATACCAGGCGGTGTTCCTGTTATATTTTTAATACCCTGCATGACTAATGGAATAGAACCTGAAGCAAGTAACGCATCCGCTAAATTATCTTCGCTTAGCTCAATAGTATGGGTATTAAAGGTATTATTATCGGAAAAAGATAACTGACTATCCGCAGGCTGAAATACATAACGTTCATATTGCTTACTTAACAAGCGTCTATTCATTCGATTGACTAAGTAGCTTTTAGATAACCCCATTAACTGCATCACTTTATTTTCTGATGCTGTAAAGCCATTCGATTTTGCAACTATAAAGTGGGCTTTGAAAATAGGGTTGTTAATGATTTCTCGAATACCATTTTCAGCAAAAACTGTGCTTAATAACTCTCGCGCTTTTGTTGTTATTTCTTCTGGTTTTGCTTTATTCGATGAATAGCGTGTTTCAGAGTAAGACTTTGCTAATCGAGATATCGCAGCAATAGGGTCATTTTGTGCAAAACAGGCAGATCTAAATGCCCCAGCACTTGACCCTAATAAGTTTAAAGGTGTGGTACGGTCTTTAAAAAATTCACCAAATAGATATTTATCCAAACCAAATAATGTAAACCACTTGGGCCCGCCGCTTGCTCCTAAAAAGGTATTAAACAAATCGGCAGACAGGCCTTGCTCTTGAATTACTTTTGCAGCACTAGGCCCTGCGTAAATATCTATCATGGTCACTTTTCTCGTTATTGTTTTTGATTATTTGCGCCAAATCCCTTGTTCTGTTTGACCTTGAACCTGCACTTTTTCAGAATCAAAACTCGGTTCTTGCCCTGCTTCACGTTGACTATGGTAGTCTTTTGTCACAGATAAGATGGTTGGCGTTAAGCGTATGATAGCGATAACGTTCACCACTGTCATTAAACCTAAAGCAATGTCTGCAAGATCCCACACTTGTTTAATGGTGGCCGATGCACCCCAAATCATCATTGATAAATATAAACAGGTATAAATACCTCGGCCGAGTTTATTATCTAGTTTAAATAAATGTAGGTTACTTTCTGCGTAGGCATAGTTTGCAACCACAGAAGTAAACGCGAATAAACAAATTGCTGCCGCTACAAAGTAAATGCCACCAGCAGCCATATGCGCTGTCATCGCAGATTGAGTTAAGCGGATCCCTTCCATTTCGCCGCTAATATCAATATCAGCCAATAAAATAATCACCGCCGTACAACTACACAGCACAATGGTATCGAAAAACACCCCTAGCATTTGAATATAGCCTTGAGTGACTGGGTGATTTGGTACGGGTGATGCACAGCCAGATGCATGTGGCACACTCCCCGCTCCGGCTTCATTCGAATAAAGCCCTCGCTGAATACCATTTTTAATTGCGGCGCCCATTGCCCCTGCGCCTGCTTCTTGTAAGCCAAAGGCAGAAAGTAAAATATCTTCAATCATCACAGGCACTTTACCGATATTCAATAAAGTAATAATGATGGCTGCGAGTACAAATAATATGCCCATAACTGGCACAATGCGTTCAGCAAAGCGGGCAATAGCTTTAAAGCCACCTAAAATAATAGAGCCTGCTAGTATCGTGATCACAATACCTGAATAGAGTGTTGGAATTTCAAATGCGTAATTGAGGGCGTCGGTAATGGTATTCGTTTGCATGGCACTAAACGTAAAGCCATAACCAAGAAACAAGCAAAAAGCAAAACACACTGCAAGCGCTCTGCTGTCCAAGCCTTGCTGAATATAATAAGCAGGCCCGCCCCTAAACTCGCCATTGGCATCCCTAACTTTATAGACTTGCCCAAGTACGCTTTCGGCAAAACCAGTGGCCATGCCCAAAATGGCAATCACCCACATCCAAAATATTGCACCGCTGCCCCCTAACGAAATTGCAACGGCAACCCCTGCAAGGTTACCAGTACCTACACGTGCTGAAAGACCTGTACATAAAGCTTGAAACGAACTAATTGAGTTTTTATCGGTGCTGCTACTCGACTTCAACAGGCTAAACATATGGCGAAACTTAACCAATTGAATCGCTTTTAACCTGACCGAAAACCAGATGCCAGCAAACAGAAGAATATAGATAAGAATTTGGCCTTCTCCCCAAAGAAGACCATTGATTGTCGATACAGCACTGTTAAACATGGCAAGCCTTTATTGTTCTTGTAGATAAAAAATCACAAAAAGTGAATAGCTAACCACTTTAACTCTATTTACAAATATCTCAAGTAGGCAATGGGATTAATTGCCCGAGCCTGCTCCCAACTAATTTAGCAGTTGTTGCTGTAAAAAGGCACGACCTGCCGCTAAACCTAATTTGTGATCATAGCGCAGATCTGAATCTGTACTACCCAGTAGCTTACTGCGTAATTTATCGCCTGCAAAAATTTGTGTGATACGGGCATCACTTGGTGGGTTGGCAATGAAATCGAGTTCATCTTTATAAGCTTGTTCGTGTTGAACCAAGTAATCAATGGTTTTAGGGCAATAACCTGATACACAAACTAGTGACTTTATCTTATTTACCCATTCAGATTGTACTTGAAAGTTTTCATCAACAGTTCTAATAACCACAATATCACGAGCACCACGGTTATAGGCTTCTTTCACAGGTAAAGGTGCAGCTAAACCACCATCTAAATACATATCATGCACTAAATCAGTATTAGAGCTTTGAATAATGGCATCGTTTGCGGCCTTTGTTGTTAACCAAGGTGTTAAGTTAACGCCGTCTTTATATAAAAAGGGTAATGCGCTTGATGCTTTTAACAAGGCCAACCATTGCGTATCTTCACCATTTGGGCTCAAATAATACGGTTTGCGGTCAGCCGCGTTTGTAGTTGTGATCAACAGTTCGCGTTTACCTAGGCTTTGCGTTGCTGTTTTAAAATCAAGGGCACGGTTTACCTCTTTGGTTTTATCAAAATACCAATCAAGGTCAACAATGCTTTTACCAAACAGCCCGCGGCCAAGTTGGAAAAAACGTTTATGACGAGAAAGGCCTCTGATCAAACGTTTTGCATAGCCTTTTTGACGCGCTAAATAACTTGTTAAGTTTTGTGAGCCTGCCGATGTGCCAATGAATAAATCGAATGGATCGTAATTATTTTCTAACCATGCATCGAGCACACCTGCGGTAAAAATCCCTCGTTGCCCACCACCCTCAGCGATTAATGCTGTTTTTGTTTGTGGTTCTACTGCGGCAATTGTTTGAGATTTCACGGTGCACCTTCCTAGGGTTATGGTTAATATATGTATTGTATTAAGTTAATTTCAATCCTTAAAACGGATTATATAAATTGATTTAATCTATAAAACCGTTTAATAAATGAGTGTCAGGGCTTAAGCAATGCGCATAAAAACTCATTACACGCATTCACTATTTGCTAAACCGTATTAGTGCATGATGCTTGCTAATATTTCCAGCGCATGTTGTCTGTCACTCAATTCATACAGGTCATTTGTAAAAATAAACTCATCAACCTGTAGCGTTTGTTTAATCATACTCAGCTTATGCTTAACGCTCGCTTGACCGCCAACAACAGAAAGCCCTAAAAAGCTTTCAACTTGCATTTTTTCTTGCGCTGTCCACAATCCTTCCATTGTTGCAACAGGCTCTTTAAGCCAAAGTGGCTTGCCGCGCATAAGTGCTAAGATACGTTGTTTCGCTGTGGTTGCTAAAAACTGTGCTTGTTCGTCGGTGTCAGCTGCAACAACAGGTAAGCCAAGCATGACGTATGGCTTATCTAATAGCTCAGATGGTTGAAATTCTCTGCGATACAATGCAATGGCATCTTCAACAAAGCGCGGCGCAAAATGACCCGCAAATGCGTATGGCAAACCTTTTTTAGCAGCAAGCCCAGCACTATAAAGGCTTGAGCCCAGTAACCAGATTGGTACATTTGTATCTTCACCTGGGATTGCGCGTACTGGAGAGTCACCTTTATATGGGCCAAGTAAAGCTTGCAGCTCCGTTACCTCATCATTGAAGTGTTCAGCGCGTTGTTCGTCACGGCGTAAAGCACGGCTGGTAATTGGGTCACTACCTGGGGCTCGGCCTAAACCTAAATCAATGCGACCGGGGTATAAACTCTCTAGGGTGCCAAATTGCTCAGCAACCACCAGCGGTGGATGGTTAGGTAACATCACCCCACCTGCACCTACGCGGATATTCTGAGTTTTACCTGCGATATGACCTATCAGTACTGAACTTGCGGCACACACGATACCGCGCATATTATGATGCTCTGCCATCCAAAACCGATTAAAACCCAGTTTGTCGGCTGTTTGTGCATAGGTAACAGTGTTAGCTAGTGTTTGCGAAACGGTTTCGTGCTCTTTCATTGGGCTCAATTCAAGCAATGAAAATGGTGTGTTGCTAAGATCTGACATTCGCTCTCCAAAATTTAACTCTTTATAATTAGTTAATGAGAGCGAATGGCTATTTTTCAAATGCTAATTAGGCACGGCTTTGTTGCTGTTTTTCCACCTTTAGGCCATCGGCATCAATACCACGCTTCCAATAAGCTGATGCAACAATGTGTTCACGATCAATTTCAAAACTGCTTGTTATTAAACGGCGAATTGCCTTCACCAAGTTTGCTTCTAATGCCATAAACACCATAGGTTGCGTGTTATAGCCAGCACATAAGCGTGTTACTTGGTCGAGTAAATCTGTTTCTGGCTCATCTGTAACTAACCATTCAACACTGTGTTGGGTATGTGTTTTAATTTGCTCAAGTTCAATGATGTCGGCTTTATCAGCAACATGAATAATGACATCGACAGTGGCATCTTGTGGCAGGGCTTGTAAGTAGCCATTGATCGCATTTACAGAGGTTAAATCTGCCAGCATTAAATAATGTGTTTGCGTAAAATCAGTGAGTTTTTTAGGGCCTGGGCCTGCTATACCTACCTCGTCGCCTACACATGCATTTTGTGCCCAGTTGGTTGCCACACCTTGATGCTGGTTAACCACAAAATCGAGGGTAATTGCACCGCTAATGGGGTTGATATCACGAATAGTGTAAGAGCGCATTAATGCTGGGTGCTCAGCGTGTAAATCAAGTTCAACCTTAGATTCACCGGCATGCGGGAGTAATACCTTTACGTACGCACCTTTTGCATCTTGTGGGAAATCGGCAAACTCGTTTGAGCCAACAACAATTCTTTGTAGATGCGGGGAAATACGTGTAGTACTTAATACGTTTGCACGACGAACTTTTCTAGCCATCTTAGTCTCCTAGCTGGTTAAATTGCACAACGCCCCAATAGTTGATATAGTCAACTATACGCTTTTAATTGACTTTGTCAACTAATGCAAACTTGCTTAACTTAGGTGAATCATGCCACAAACCTCTCTTTCTTCAGCTTTATTTACACTGGCACAAAGTTACCGTGTCACTGTACGCGAAGCCATTAACGCCAACGAGCTTGGTCTTAACGCACTGCATGTACGCTGTTTACATATTATTGCCGAAACACAGCACTGTACTGCCAATGATATTGTTGCCAAAACTGGTCGTGATAAAGCACAAATAGCACGCTTAGTAAAAGAGCTTATAAAGCTTGAACTGGTTTCTAAATGTGCCGACGAAAACGATAAGCGCTGTTTAATTTTATCCTTTACTGATCAAGGTAACGCCCTATTCTCGCGTTTAGAAGTTGCAGAGCAAGAGGTTGATGCCAAACTTTGCCACGGTTTAACTGATCAGCAAGTACGTGATTTTATCGCTATTGCCACAACCATGATCGAAAATATCAATCACAACACCCCGTGATCTTATTGGCAAGATAACCACAAACCACTATACTGTACAAACGTACAGTATAGTGGTTTTGTTATGCGTGTTATTCCTATTTATATCGAAGCTGGCGTATGTGGTTTTGAATCACCGGCAGCACAATACAAAGAGCTAGGCTTATCATTAGATCAGCTATTGATTAAACACCCTGATGCAACATTTATTGGTATTGCCTCTGGCGAATCAATGCAAGGTGTGGGGATTTTTGATGGTGATTTATTACTGGTTGATCGCGCCGAAGACGTTAAAAATGGCGATGTCATTGTCGCGAATCTAAATGGTTTATTTGTTTGTAAGCTATTAGATAAACACAATGCCCAGTTATTATCAGCCTCACCTAAATACCCCGCAGTGCAACTACGCCAATCTGATGAATTTCAATTAGAAGGCGTAGTCACTCGCTCAATTCGCTTACATCGCAGTAGTAAAGAGCTATTAGCATGTACGCCTTAGTCGATGCGGTTGCCTTTTATGCCAGCGCCGAAAAAGTATTTGATCCGGCTATTCGTAGTAAACCGGTTGTGGTTCTTACTAACAACGATGGCTGTATTTGTGCCGTGTGCCCTATTGCACGAAAGCTGGCTATTCCAAAATTTCAGCCTTATTTTCAAGTAAAGAAAATACTCGAAGATAACCAAGTGGTGATCCGCTCATCTAACTATGAGCTGTATGCGGATTTAAGCGAGCGGATGATGAACGTGATTGGCCGCTTTTGCGATAATCAGCACATATACTCTATTGATGAATCATTTTTAAACTTTACTGGTTTCAACAAGCTTATTCACGATTGGCATCGTTATGGCCATGATATTCGCCGTACCGTATGGCGCGAAACAAAGCTGCCAGTCGGTGTTGGATTTGGCCCAACAGCAACCCTAGCCAAAGCCGCCAATCATGCAGCGAAAAAACTCCCCGGCTTTGATGGCGTTGCAGTGATTGACTCAGAAACTTCACGGGTAGCCATTCTAAAAGCCATGGACGTACAAGATGTTTGGGGCGTTGGTCGGCGTTTAGCTAAAAAACTCAAAGCAATGAATATCAATACGGCCTTTGATTTAGCCGAACAAGAACCACGAAAAATAAAGCGCCTTTTTAGTATTGTATTAGAGCGCACAGTGAACGAGTTACGCGGTAAAAGCTGTTTAGCCTGGGATGAAGTACGCCAAGACAAAAAAGAGATTTTTTCGACCCGTAGTTTTGGAGAGCGTATCACTGACGCCACAGCGCTGAAAACAGCACTGATCAATCATTGTGTGATTGTAGCAAGAAAACTACGTGCGCAAGGCTCACAGACTCAACGTTTATTAATGTTTGTGGCCAGCTCTCCTCACCAAGATGGCTATTATAAAAAGTCCTATATTTATGAGTTTAGTGTCGCCACCGCCGATAGTTGCGTGTTTGCCAATGCTATCAGCGAGGTATTTGATCATCTCTATAAACCTGGGGTACGATTTTATAAATGTGGTGTAGGTGCTCTTGAGTTATCAAGCCACATATTTCAGCAACCTGATCTATTTCAAGCGCCTATCGATAACCCTAAACTGATGAAGTGTCTTGATAACATTAACACCCGTTATGGCGTGGGTACCCTTGCCATAGCCAGCGAAACTCCTACGACCCGTTGGCATATGAAACGCGCGTACTTATCGCCTCATTACACAACCCGCTGGCATAACCTACCAAAAATACATTGTTAAAAGTCTGCCAGCTTAGCATTTAATAAACTGCATAAATCCTTAGGGGCCAACGAAATCTCAAGGCCTCGCTTACCAGCTGAAACATACATCACGTCAAAGCTATCTGCAGATTGATGCACATAGGTATTAAGGCGCTTTTTCTGACCTAGCGGGCTCACTCCCCCTAAAATATAACCTGTGGTATTTTCGACTTTTTGTTGTGGAGCCATCTGTACTTTTTTAACCTTTGCCGCCTTTGCCAGCATTTTCAGGTTAACTTGTTGGCTAACTGGCACAATAGCAACCAAAAGCTGGTGGTCAGCATCTTCAAGTACTAAGGTTTTAAATACTTGCTCAGCGGGCAGCTTAAGCTTTTCAACCGCTTCAAGGCCAAACTGTTGTTGCGAAGGCTCATGCTGATAACTAAGCACATCAAAACTAATACCTTTCTTCTTCAGTAAGTTTATAGCCGGCGTCATTGATTTTCCTATAACTAATTAATTAGCAGTCACTTTATAAAACATACCGTGAACAAGGAATATAAGGCAATAGAAAAACCGCTACAAAACACACTAAATAGGCCTAATTCGACTACACTAAAGTAATGAATCCTGGGCAGGGTAACAAGCATGTCTAGACACACAGGGCTCTATCTAGCCAAACAATTATTTATCATACTCACCCTATTGTATGCAGTGAATTTTGTGTGCAACGAATACCTAGCATGGAATGCCTACATGGATTGTCAAAGCAAATGCCATACGCTTGGCTTAGAAAAAGGCCGAATACAAAACACTACATTTTCAGAGGATGTGACTTTATGTCGTTGTCTTGCTGATACCGACTACTAAGTTGTGCTGAACTAAATCTGAAAATACCGACTAGGAATTAGGTAAATTTCACGTATTATTAAATTGATTATAAGTTAAACAAAGGAAAGTACATGTTTTTAGACTACTTTGCGCTGGTCATGCTAGTGTTTGTAACGGTAGTAATATTTTATGGTGTTATTGCCATTCACGATATTCCCTACGAAATTGCCAAAAAACGTAATCACCCTCATCAAGATGCCATCCATTATGCAGGCTGGGTTAGCCTATTCACCCTACACGTGCTGTGGCCGTTTTTATGGGTTTGGGCGACATTATGGCGTGATGACCGCGGTTGGGGTTTTAACCAGATCCAAAAGGAACAGGAAGACTTAGCAGAGAAAGTAGCTAGCCTGACAGCCACAGTGGCAGCGCTACAAGCACAAATAAATGCTCAATCGAATAATAAAGAGAAATAAACTATGGATTTGTTATTAATACTCACTTATACCGCATTGTGCATTGGTATCTTTAAAGTTTTTAAAATCCCACTTAATAAATGGACGGTACCCACCGCGGTACTTGGTGGTGTGGTGCTGATCGGCGCTTTGATCCTGTTAATGAACTATAACCACCCACATTCAAATATGGCCAGCAGTGCCTATGTCACAACACCTATTGTGCCAAATGTACGCGGTACCGTTGAAGAAGTTGCAGTAAAACCAAATCAGCCTGTTAAAAAAGGAGACTTACTGTTTCGCCTAGACAATACCTTATATCGAGCCAAACTAAATCAAGCGATTGCCGCTTTACAAGATGCAAAACAGTCAGTCCTCGGTTTAGAAGCGGCCTATAAATCAGCACAAGCCAGTGCCCTAATGGCTAAAGCTGAATATGATCGCAGTAAGAAAGAATACGAACGTTATGAAAAAGGCGCAAAAAGCGGTGCTTACTCAAAAGGCCAAGTTGATAATAAATTAGGTGTATACTTAGCAGCAAAGGCAAGTTACGAAGCAGCACAGGCCGAAGAGTTACGTCAAAAACTTGCATTTGAGTCTGAAATAAACGGCGAACAAACTAAAATTGCCGCAGCTCGCGCTAATTTAGAGCAAGCTCAATTTAACTTAGACAGCACAAGCGTTTATGCACCTACCGATGGCTATGTTACACAACTAACATTACGCCCTGGGATGATTGCAGTACCAATGCCACTACGCCCAGTAATGACCTTTGTGCACAAAGAAGATACAGTTTACGTCGCTGCATTTAGACAAAATTCACTATTAAGACTTGAACCAGGCTACAAAGCAGACTTTATCTTTAAAGCTATTCCTGGCAAAACCTTTGCGGGTGAAGTAATCGATGTATTACCTGCTATTGGTGAAGGACAAGTACAAGCACAAGGCACACTGATGGGCACTGAGTTTTTTGCTCGCCAAGGCCGCGCAATTGTCACCTTAAAAATCACAGACGACATGAGTGAATATCACCTACCACAGGGGACAAGCACAGAAGTCGCTGTTTATTCAGAACACTTCGAGCACGTATCAGTAATGCGTAAAGTATTGATCAGAATGAAAAGTTGGCAAAACTACCTATTCTTAGATCACTAAAGTAGGCAATTACCAATAAAAAAAGGCGCTTATTAGCGCCTTTTTTACTCTCTAACTAAAGTTACTTAACTAGAGTTACTTAGTTAGGTCATCGAAAAACTTCTTAACACCGTCAAAGAAACCTTTTTCTTTTGGACGGTTTTTAGAGCCATCTTTACCCATGCTTTGCTCAAGTTCTTCAAGCAATTCACGTTGACGATCATTAAGATTAACCGGCGTTTCAATAACCACTTTACAGATCAAGTCACCTTGAGCGCCACTACGTACAGACTTAACGCCTTTACCACGCATACGGAACATCTTGCCCGTTTGGCTTTCTGATGGGATCTTCAGTTTTGCACGGCCATCCAGTGTCGGAACTTCAATTTCACCGCCCAGGGCTGCTGTTGTAAAGCCAATAGGCACTTCACAATACAGGTTATTACCATCACGTTGGAAAATCGGATGTTCACGTACAGAAACCTGAACGTATAAATCACCTGCTGGTGCTCCATGCATGCCCGCTTCACCTTCGCCCGATAGACGAATACGGTCACCTGTATCAACACCTGCTGGGATCTTAACTGATAAGGTCTTAGTTTTTTCTACGCGACCTTGACCATGACAGCTGTCACATGGATCAGAAATAATTTGACCTGTGCCCTGACACGTAGGACAAGTTTGCTGAACCGCGAAGAAACCTTGGCGCATTTGTACTTGGCCTGCACCATGACAGGTAGTACATGTTTTTGGTTTAGAACCTGCTTTTGCACCGCTACCGTCACATGGCTTACAGCTAACCCAGGTTGGTACTTTAATTTCGACATCTTTACCACGAACAGCCTCTTCAAGGCTTAAGTCCATGTTGTAACGTAAGTCCGAACCACGTTGTTGACGCGATTGACGACGACCACCGCCACCACCAAAGATATCTCCAAACACATCACCGAAAATATCACCAAAATCACCATGACCGCCGCCGAAGCCACCGCCATGACCGCCACCACCTTGTTCAAAGGCTGCATGGCCGTACTGATCATACATTTGACGCTTTTGCGGATCAGTTAGTACTTCGTAGGCATCTTTTACTTCCTTAAATTTAGCTTCAAGGTCTTTATCGCCTGCGGTACGGTCTGGATGATATTTCATCGCTAAGCGCTTATACGCTTTTTTTATGTCTCGTTCGCTGGCATCTTTGCTCACGCCGAGAACTTCATAATAATCGCTTTTTGACATATCTATCACACTACTCTTTTTACTGCAGCTACACTGCGTAAGGTAAATCGACTGATACAAATCGTATTATGGTCATAACCATTTAAGATGATTAGCAACTTATCAATTTACCGTTTATATACATGCAAAAGGCGCGTCAAGCGAAATCGCTGGCGCGCCTCAATCATTTCATCCTAACTTAATTGGCTAAACAAAGCAGCCATTATTGCGTTAGGCAGAAGCGAAACAAGCAATTACTTGTCGTCTTTCACTTCTTCGAACTCTGCATCAACAACATCGTCGTCTTGTTTTGCAGAAGATTGCTCAGCACCGGCATCCGCACCGCCTTGTTGCTGCTGTGCTTTAGCTTGTGCAATTTCCATTAGCTTTTGTGACTTCTCAGCAAGAGCTTGCGTTTTCGCTTCAATCTCTTCTTTGTTGTCACCTTTAATCGCCGCTTCTAGCTCTGTAAGCGCAGCTTCGATTGCTTCTTTATCTTCTGCAGGTAATGCATCACCCGCTTCTTCGATTTGCTTACGTGTACCGTGAACCATTGCATCAGCTTGGTTACGAGTTGCTACTAGCTCTTCGAATTTCTTATCTTCTTCAGCGTGCGCTTCAGCATCACGAACCATTTTTTCTACTTCATCGTCGCTTAGACCTGAAGAAGCTTGGATTGTGATCTTCTGCTCTTTACCTGTATCTTTATCTTTAGCAGATACATGTAAGATACCGTCCGCATCTACGTCGAATGTTACTTCGATTTGTGGAGTACCACGTTGTGCTGGGCGAATACCTTCTAGGTTAAATTGACCTAGTGATTTGTTATCACTTGCACGCTTACGCTCACCTTGTAGTACGTGAATCGTTACCGCTGATTGGTTGTCTTCAGCTGTTGAGAAAACTTGTGATTTCTTAGTAGGAATCGTCGTGTTTTTCTCGATTAGAGCTGTCATTACTTGACCCATAGTCTCGATACCTAGTGATAACGGAGATACGTCAAGTAGTAGTACGTCTTTAACGTCACCAGCCAGTACACCACCTTGAATCGCTGCACCTACTGCAACTGCTTCATCTGGGTTAACATCTTTACGAGGCTCTTTACCAAAGAACTCAGCAACTGTTTTTTGTACTAGAGGCATACGTGTTTGACCACCAACAAGGATGATGTCATTTACGTCGCTTACTGATAAGTCAGCATCAGCCAGTGCACGCTTAAGTGGCTCGATTGACTTAGTTACTAAGTCTTCAACAAGTGACTCAAGTTTTGCACGAGTAACTTTAACGTTCATGTGCTTAGGACCAGTTGCGTCGGCAGTCACGTAAGGTAAGTTAACTTCTGTTTGCTGTGCAGAAGAAAGTTCAATCTTCGCTTTTTCAGCAGCTTCTTTAACACGTTGCATTGCAAGTGGATCAGTTTTAAGGTCGATACCTTGATCTTTCTTAAACTCTTCAACTAAGTAGTTGATAACACGGTTATCGAAGTCTTCACCACCTAAGTGAGTGTCACCGTTAGTTGCTAGAACTTCAAATGTGTGCTCGCCTTCAACTTCATCAATCTCGATGATAGAGATATCGAAAGTACCACCACCTAAGTCATATACTGCAACAACGTTTTCACCTTTATTTTTGTCCATGCCGTATGCAAGTGCAGCGGCAGTTGGCTCATTGATGATACGTTTAACTTCAAGACCAGCAATACGACCAGCATCTTTAGTAGCTTGACGTTGTGAGTCATTGAAGTATGCAGGTACTGTGATTACTGCTTCAGTAACCGCTTCACCTAGGAAGTCTTCTGCTGTTTTCTTCATTTTTTTCAGCACTTCTGCTGAAATTTGTGGTGCAGCACGTTTCTCGCCACGTGCTTCAACCCATGCATCACCGTTATCAGCTTTTACAATTTTAAAAGGCATGATACCGATATCGCGTTGTACTTCTTCGTCTTCAAAACGACGACCAATTAGACGCTTGATTGCAAATAATGTGTTAGTTGGGTTAGTTACTGCTTGGCGTTTTGCAGGTTGACCAACTAATGTTTCACCGTCTTGCGTATATGCAATGATCGATGGTGTTGTGCGATCGCCTTCCGCGTTTTCGATAACGCGTGCTTTATCACCGTCTAGTACTGCTACACAAGAGTTAGTAGTACCTAAATCGATTCCAATAATTCTACCCATGAATCTTCTCCAACTTCAAAATTCGTTAAAACGTTCGATGACTAGTAGATAGGGGTGCAGGAAACTGAATTCAACTGTAAAAATGAAAAAAAATTACTTTTTTTTGAAATATTTTCGAAATGGGCGTTTTTTCCACAAAAAGCGCTGTTTTCTCAGCCTGCTTGCAGGATAAACAAACTGGTCTGATGACTTTGGCTATGCTATAACAAACACCATAACAATAAATGTTAAGGAAAATTATGCATTTTGAACAATTACTCGCCATGGCAACTGAACTAGGCAAAGACAAAACAAAAGTAATGCAGTTTCCAGAAAACTGGTGCCAAGGCCGCACAGCGTTTGGTGGATTATCTGCAGCTTTATTATATCAAGCTATACGTCAGCATATCGATAGCTCTCGCCGCTTACTATCTTTAAGCACTAACTTTGTTGGGCCGTTAATCGCTGACAATGATTTTTCAATCGACGTTGAAGTCTTACGTGAAGGCAAAAACAGTGCGCAGGTACTAGCAAAAGTGATTCAAAATGGCGATGTTTGTGTTATTACACAAGCCTGTTTTGGGGCTGAGCGTCAGTCCGATGTTAGTGTAGATGTCACTAAAACTATGCAGCTAAAACCGGTTGATGAGCGTTTCATCCTACCTTATAAAGAAGGCGTGATGCCGGCATTCTTCCAACATGTGGCACTGTGTTTACAAGACGGTAATATGCCATTCTCTGGAGCAGATACCTCACATTTAGGTGGTTGGATGAAATTCAAACATGTACCAGAGCAAATGACTGAAGCCCACATCATCGCCCTAACAGATGCATGGCCACCAACCTTATTACAAATGTATAAGCAACCCGCACCTGCAAGTAGCATGTCGTGGTACATAGAATTTGTTGAAGAACCTTCAATTGCCCATGATGCTTGGATTGGCTACGAAGCAGTTACACATCATAGTAAAGATGGCTATGGGCTAGAAGATGGTTGTATTTGGAGTGAAAGCGGAAAGCTAATTGCACTGAGCCGCCAAACCGTCGCGTTATTCGCGTAACTCAGGCTCTGAAAGTTGCGCGTACTCAGTCCCATCAAGGCGAATAATTGCTTGGTACTGGCCTGACTCAATGATCTCACCAAGACCCAAATTAAAGGTGTTTTTTAAGGTTTTACTGTAAAAAAACGCAGGTCTTGGTGCTTCTTTAAAAATTGCATGCACAATAAAAGGTTTAACCTCAGCGCTTTGTTTGTATTTTTCTAGATAGTATAAAAACACTCGGCGCTCTAGGATAATTACATCGACCCAGCCTTTCATAAGGTGATCAACTTGCGCTTCTTGGTTAACTACTTCTTCGTAAGAACGCAAAATGTTAGTAACCGATTTAAAAGGTGCTTCAATGAAATTAGTCGCATTTTGAAACGCAAGCACGCTTTTACCTGCTAAATCGTAGATACTACTAATCTTAAGATCTTTATCAGCAAGGCTAACCGCCACATTTTGATAGCGGAGAAGTTCATCGCTCTTATATACATGTGAAGTAAGTACAGGTGGAAAGTTCAGCGCAATATCAACCTTGCCCTGCATAAGTTGCTGCTCAGCACGCTTATTAGACATGTAATGGATATCGATATTAGAAATGCCTTGCGATTTGAAAGCAGCTTTCAATATTTCGAGTTGAATGCCACTGTTAGTGTCTTCTATAACATAAGGAGGTAAAGAGGCGCTCGCAGCAACAACAATGGTTTTTTGCGTATTTGGCTCAGATAAACACTCACCTTTAACACTAACAAACAACATTAAAAGGATAAATAATTGCTTCACTGCTCACCTTAAAGAATTAAATGTATTAAAAAGCGTAATCGCTTTGTACAAATATTAGCTTATATTAAACAAAGGTGCATTTGAATTTATACACTATTTGATGCAAACTTAACTAAGTTCTTGTTTAAGAGACCCAAAGTTTGCAAACAGCCTGTCCTAGCTGCGATCTTGTCATTGAGATCCCACACTTAAGTGCAAAACAAGTGGCAATATGCCCTCATTGCAATACAAAGCTTTCGGCATCGCAAGCTAACCAAGATAGTATGGTGGTCGCACTAAGTTTAAGTGCTATTGTTATGCTACTGAGTAGTATGTTTTATCCATTCCTGTCTTTTACCAGTAGTGGTATTACCCAAACAATCACCTTACCCGATGCCGCTCGTATTCTCTTTAATTACGACAACGACTTTTTAGGTTTGTTCATCGACACCAGTATTATTGGTCTGCCCCTTCTTTTATTAGTACTCATAATTCCACTACATCTAGGCTTACTAAAAGCGTTACCATATCAATGGGGAAAAAGACTGTTAAAAACCACCTTTGCGTTAGAACCTTGGATCATGTCAGAGATTTTTTTAATTGGCGTGATGGTCAGTATGGTAAAAATCATGTCGATGGCCGATATTGAATTTGGTGTAAGCTTTTGGGCCTATAGCGCTTTTGTTATTTGTTATGTGGCAGCCACAGCAAAATTAAATAAGCACACCTTGTGGCAACAATTAAAAGAACCTGAATACATAGAGCAAACAAAGCCAAACACGCGTGCTATTGATCAAGGATTAAGAGCATGTCATGTTTGTGGGCAACTGTGTGCGACCGAAATCTGTTCACGCTGCGACTCTAAAACTTACAGTCGTAATCCTTTTAGTGTGCAAAAAGCCGCAGCGTGGTTATTAACCTCAGTGGCCTGTTATATTCCAGCCAATGTCTATCCTATTATGTACACCACAAGCCTTGGCGATGAAACTCCATCAACTATTATTGGTGGCGTAATGATTTTATGGAATAGTGGTTCGTACCCTATCGCAATGATCATCTTTTTAGCGAGTGTGGTTGTTCCCCTTGCCAAAGCGCTAATATTAAGTTTTTTATGTTTTATGGTGATGAGGCCAGCAAACAGACAAACTAAAAGCTATACACGTATCTATCAATTGACTGAATTTATTGGTAAATGGTCAATGATCGATGTATTTGTTGTGGCGATTCTAGTAGCCTTAGTGCAACTCGGAAACTTAATGTCAGTAACACCTGGCATTGGCACAATATTTTTTACAACCATGGTTATTTGCCAGATGTTGGCAGCCCATGCGTTTGATCCACGTTTATTGTGGGATAACCCAGATAACTTAAGTACTGCGAAACAAGAGACCTTGGCATGAGCGAAACCGCTAAAATAAAAACAGCGCCAAATATATCAGCAATCTGGATCATTCCAGTTATTGCCTTATTAATCGGCGCATGGATGTTGTACCAGTATCAAGCAAATAAAGGCACCACCATTTTTATCAAAATGCCTCATGCAGAAGGTATTGTAGCTGGTAAAACAGAAATAAAAGTTCGTAGCGTGAAGATTGGCCAAATCGACCATGTTCGTTTATCAGATAAACAAAATAGCGTCATCGCACGGGCGCAAATCGATAAACATTACGACGATTTACTCACAGATGATGCGAAAATTTGGGTGGTAAAACCACGGATTGACGATACCGGCATAAGCGGCATGAGTACCCTACTCTCTGGTGTATATTTAGAATTTGCACCGGGAGAGAGTAAAAAGCTGGCCGAAAGATTTGAGCTACAAGATGAACCGGCTCTAATTGGTAAAGATGTAAAAGGTGGGCGCTTCACCCTATTAAGTTATAACGCAGAAGTGCTTGATGTGAGTACCGGTATTTACTTTAAAGATTACAAAATTGGCCAAATAGAAACCGCCACCTTTGATTGGAAGAATCAAGCGATGAAATATGGCATTTTTATCAATGAGCCATATCAAAACTTGATCACCTTAAACTCTATTTTCTGGGTAAACTCAGGCATCGAAATAGACCTCTCTGCAGATGGTATTAATGTTAATACAGGCTCGTTAAGTAAATTGCTAAAAGGCGGTATTTCTGTTGGTATTCCTGAGCAACAAGCGCCCGGTGAAGTTGCCAGTAACGGCCATAGTTTTTCTTTAAGTAATAGCTACAAAGCCGCCTTAGAAGAACGCTTTTACGATTTTGACTACTACTTAATCGACTTTGAGCAATCAATTCGCGGCTTACGCGCTGGCGCTCCTGTCGAATACCGAGGTATGCGCATCGGTAGTGTAGTTGAAGCACCTGCAAGTGTGATAATAGATGGTAAGCCTGCACACTTTAGAACCGATAACACCGCAGTACCTGCCCTGATAAAAATTGAGTATGGGCGCCTCTACCACGACAGTGCAGCAGCACGCGAGTTTTGGTATTCAAGTTTAGATGGCTGGATCAAAAATGGTCTTCGAGCCTCTTTAAAGCCAGGTAACTTACTCACTGGTGCGGTGTATGTTGACTTAGATATTTACGATAACGCAGAGCCCGCCGAGTTAAAGACGATAGCTGAATATACCGTATTCCCGAGTGTATCAAGCGGTATTACAGTCATAGCCGACCAAGTCTCTGATGTATTGAATAAAGTAAATAACCTTAAAATTGAAGATAGCTTGGCACAAATGCAGACCACCTTTGCCGAGTACCAAGCGCTTGCTCATGACATGAGAGAGCTACTAAATAAGCAAGATACACAAGACTTACCGGGTGATATTAATCGCAACTTTGCAGAAATGACTAAGAGCATGCAACAGTTCGATAAAACAATGAAACAATTTGAAAAAACTATGGCAAGTTATGAGCAAGGCTCAACATTCCACCAGCAGTTGCAAACAACTTTATCTGAATTTAAACGTTTAAGTGAAGAGCTGCAGCCACTCACAAGAGGTTTAAACCAGCAACCTAATATGTTGATCTTTGATAAAGAGCTACCAGCAGACCCAACGCCGAGGAAACAATAATGAACTATAAACTCTGTGCTTCAGTTGCATCAGCGCTATTACTTTCGGCCTGCAGTCAAACGTCATTCTCGACTATTGAGTATTATCAATTTTCGCAGCCAATTATTGCAATGCAGCGCTTAGCTGAGAATACACAAGCTCAGCTCAGAATTAATACCGTACAGCTACGTGGTGCGCTTAATAATCGTGGTATTGCTATGGTTCTCGACAACAACCGAGTCAATGCTGCTAACTACCATTTATGGAGCGAATCACCTGATTTAATGTTAACCGCCAGTGCCCATCAACAGCTTTACACTGAGCTTGATAATTGGATGGTAATAAAAGGTTTACCGGTGATCACCGATTTAGATCAGCAAAGTTTCTATGAATTAGAATATGAGCTACATCACTTCAACGGCGATGAGCAAGGCAATGCCAACATTGCAGGGCTTTGGCGTTTGTACTACACAAACCCTGAATCTGGCCGAAAGTTAAAGGCGGTCAATTACTTTAATGAGCTTACACCACTACAAGACAGTGATTACGAAGGGCTTGTCGCAACACTTGAGTCAACGTGGCTAAAGGTCAACAAACAGGTTGCAAACGAAGTATCAAAGCTTGCTCTTTAATAAGAGTTTTAGAGGCTGATTGTCATCGTTAATGATGACATCGCCTATAAACTCAAAACCAAGTTTCTGTAACACCTTCTGTGAGCCAATATTTGTTTGCGAGGTTATTGCAGCAAGCACACCAAGCTCTAATACGTGTTTTTTTGCCATCAATAACCGAGCAGCAGATGTAATAATACCCTTGCCTTCATATTTAGCTAACAAGGCAAATCCTAAATCGGGAATAGCTAGCGCGTCGCGCTGAAAGAGCCCTACCATTCCAACAGGTGTATCATCAGCTAAACATACAATATAACTGCCACAGCCCAATTGCTGGTGGCTATTTATAAAGGTTTGTTGAATATAATGTTCAGCTTGTGCGGGCGTATTAATATTTTTATTACCGATATGCTCCAAAAATGTTGCTTGGTTTAAAAGCTCAACGATAAAAGTCGCATCATCAGGCTGCCCGGCACGTAAATATATATCTAACATGTATTAAAACACCTTACTAACGACATCATTGGTAAAATTAAGGCAGTCTAGAACACGCTCTTTTTGTACTTTAGATAACTCGTCAATATCGAAATAGCCATACTCAGTGTGCTCATTACTCAACATTATCTCAGCGTCATCAGCTATATAAGCACGAAAAATAAACGCATGAGAGTTAAATGCTGTGTGATAATAAACGCCACTTAAATAAGCGATATCTACATCACAGTTAAGCTCTTCTTGGCATTCACGAAGCAACGCTTGATGAATGGTTTCACCTTTATCTAAAGCTCCACCAGGTAGCCCCCAACTTTTTTGACCGTAATCAGCTTTTAGTAATAACACCTGACCTTGGTTATTGGTGATAACCGCATGGCTACTGAGTCTGTAAGTATCTGAAAAAGCCATAACCCTTTTGCTCAATTAATAAAAAGTGACGTTATTGATGAGTGTAAAGTAATTATCACTCCAATAAAAATTGTTATTGACTAAATTAATATTCAGGATTATTTTTTCTTGCGATGTTTTGGGCAAAACAAAAGCAGTATACCCTCTATACTGTCTGGCGCCAGCCAACGCAGGCACTTTCCCTAAAGGGTCCATAAAAGTGTGTTCGCGTAAAGCAGTTAATTGAGTCAATAGACTTTTGATTTCTCTAAGCAATCTCGTATTGCTTAACTGTGTGAAAAATATAATGCAAGAACCTTCTGCGTTAAGTTTACTGCCGCCAGTATTGGTGGTGGTTTTGGCCGTATTTTTACGCCGCCCTATTTTATCTTTACTAATTGGATCTTTGTTTGGTTTAGCCATGCTAGGCCCAACCGCTGTGTTAGCCGATTTTGCTGATATTTCTTTAAAAATAATGCAAGACGAAACCATTGCTTGGCTAATTTTAGTCTGTGGTGGATTTGGTGCATTAATCGCTTTATTAGTGAGAACAGGAGGTGCAAGTGCCTTCGCAGAATTAGCCTTAAAGTTTGCCAAAGGCCAGCGCTCATCGTTAGTGATGACCTTTGTGCTAGGTGTGATTATTTTTATTGATGATTACTTAAATGCATTAACCGTCGGTGCAACCATGAAACGTATCACCGATAAGTTTAAAATTAGCCGTGAAATGCTCGCTTATGTTGTTGACTCAACGGCTGCACCTATCTGTGTGCTTGTACCACTCTCAACATGGGCCGTTTTTTTTGGTGGCTTGTTAGTTGATAATAATGTTGCACCAGAAGGCCAAGGTATTGCCGTCTACATTCAAGCAATCCCTTATATGTTATATGCTTGGTTTGCAGTCATTGTGGTATTACTGGTTAGCTTAAATGTGTTCCCTGTTTTTGGTCCGATGAGAAAAGCACAACTACGTGCCATGAATAATCAAATCGAGATCTCAAGTAGCCAATACACAGATATTCAAACAGCAGATGAATATGCAGTGAAAGCAGCGGAAGAAAACTTTGAAACAGCAGCATCAAACGGCAAACTCTATAACTTTTTAGTGCCGATAGTTTTACTTGTTGCGTTTACTGTTTACTTTGACATTGACGTATTTAAAGGGTTGCTTGCAAACTTTGCCGTTGTTTTACCTTTTTACATGTTACAAAAGTTAATGACATTGTCAGAACTCGTTGAGCGTATGCTTGATGGTTTTAAAAGCATGATCCCCGCTATTGGGACTGTGGTTGCTGCATTTATATTTAAAGATGTGTGTGACCAATTAATGCTACCGCAATATGTCATTAATACATTAAGCCCTTATATGACAGCACAGTACTTACCTGCGGTAGTATTCTTAGCAATGGCAGTCCTTGCTTTTGCAACGGGTTCAAGCTGGGGTATTTTCGCAGTGACTATCCCTATTGTGATGCCACTGGCTTACGCAATTGATGCCAATATTCCTTTAGTGATTGGTGCTTTGTTGTCGGCGTCATCGTTTGGTAGTCAAGCCTGCTTCTATTCAGATTCCACCGTACTTGCTGCACAAGGCTCAGGGTGTGATTTAGTCAGCCATGCTATCACGCAACTGCCTTATACCTTACTTGCCGCAACTGCTGCATTTATAGGATTTTTGCTTATCGCATAAATTAAAAAGCCCAAGCAATAGCTTGGGCTTTTGTTTATCAACTATTAAATTAGTTTTGGAATTTAATGCCTTTATAAAAACTTTCTAAGTTTTCGACTTTTGTTTGGTCTTTCAGATCAGCAAATGGCTTGTCTGCAAACTTACTACCACGCATTTGAATGTTTAAACGCGCAGCTTCACTATTGAGCATCGTTTTCTTGTAATAACCTTTCAGATCAGCCAAGGTTACTTTTTCAACTTCAGCGATAAGCTTTTCTTTAGAATCGAAGTTAAAGTTTTCACGGTACCAATCAGAAATAAGCGGCGACATTTCATCACTTAAATTCTTAGGTTGCTCTTTTAAAGACACAAGCGTTGCATTTTTAAGTTGTGCAAATGTTTCTTCTGTCATGTTATCAAGCTCAACTGCGTATTGCTTTTTAAACTCATCAAAGCGCGCCTGCATCTCTTTAGGGCCTTTGACCGGTGTTTGAATGTAAAGACCTAATGCAGAATAATCTTCGATTGGACGCGCTAACGCACCAACCGCATAAGCTAATTGCTCTTCAGTACGTAACTTATCAAACGCTACAGTTCTAAAGTGGCTTTGTAAGATTTGTGCCTGCGCTTTTTGCTTATAGCCAGGTGTTGGGTGTACAACCATATCAATAATTGCTACATCAGCTACATCAATATCTTTTTGCAGTACAATACGTTCACCTGTCTGAGGTAACCAAGCTTTGCTTCTGGCAAACTCAGTCGCTTCATGACCTTTAGGTAAAATTGCAGTTAGCTTACTCGCAATAGATTCAACATCGTTTTGGTTATAGTTACCAAAAGTGAATACGCGTAAATCATTTCCAGCAAGTGTAGATTTTTTAATAGCCGCGAAATCAGCAAGGGTTAGTGTATCTGCCGCTGCAATCAAGGTTTCGGTGTCAAATTTACCACTACGAGTAAGCTTAGAGTACTCACCGAATGCTTGATAGAATGGGAACTGTTTTTGCTGATTTAGTAAATCACGCTTAAAACGATCGATTGCTTGGGCAAAACCTTCTTCAGACACCTCTAAGGTTAGATTTTCAAGGGCCTGAGCTAAAAGTACATCTTGTTTATCAGTGAAACCACTAAGCGATAACACAAGGCCATTACTTGGCTGTAACCCTAAACTCATACCTGCAACAGCGGCTTCTGTGCTTAATTTACTTTGTTGTAAGTTATAAAGATCAGCCCAAATTGAGTAAAGAACCTGTGATTTTACATTCTCAAGGGCATCTGGCGTATTAATGTAAACTTCAACAAGACCTTTAGGCTGCTCAGCAAACTGCTGACTTGCTTGACGCCAAACTTTAACGCCCTGCTTATCAAATACCAGTTCAGGATGCGCTTGTTGTTTAAACTCAGCTGTTTTAATTGCAAAGCTTTCAGGTAATAAGCGGTTTACTGTTGGTAATGCTAACGCGTATTCACTTGGTTTATTCCAGCTTGCAACTTCTGACTCACTGATATCTTCAATACGATATTTACCATCGTAAAAATGCAGCTGTGAATCTGTCTCTTCTTGTTTTGAAATATACCAAATACGTAAAGTATCTTCGTTTAATTGCGAAAGGACATTTTGCACCGCATCTGCATCAAACTTTGCATAATAATAAGGTGCGTTAATTGCGTTGTTCACAGGGAACTTTTGCATGCTATCAGTTAAGTTACTTACATAACCAAACTCATCTCCTTTTTCGAGGAATTGAAACGAATTGTTTAACGATGTACGAATTTCATTAAAGTATTTGCTATCAACACCCTGATCTTTGATAAGTGCAATATATTGCATAACCATAGCAACAATTTCTTCGCGGTTTTGCATGCCGGCATCAGTCAATTCAATATCAACTGTTAAGCTTCCGTAGTTCCCATATTGCGTTGGTGAAGCAGAAGACGATAAACCTGATACCCAACCTTTATCACGTAGTATTTGTGCTGGGCTGCCTTGCATTTCGTTACTTAAAAGGTATGAAACAAAACGATTTGGTTTAACCGCAAACTGTGAACTGTTATCAGCAATTGTGAACTCTAACTGTAGTTGTTTTACATCTTCATTTGGTGAGTAGTAAACACGCTTTCCGCCAGCAACAGAAAAGTCTAACTTATCAGTCACCGTTGGTTTTTCGATTTTTTTGTTTTCAATATCAGCAAAATACTGTTTAGCTTTTGCTTCCATTTCAGCCAGTGGACGATTTGAGATCATCGCCACTTTCATAATGTTCGATGAATAATATTTGTTATAGAAAGCAACGGTTTCTTTATGCAGATTGCTGCCTTCTTTGTCACCTAAAGTTTCTAGGTTACCAATTAAGAAACGGTTTGCAGGGTGTGAGCCCATCATTTGACGTGCCAGTTTAAATTGGCCAAAAAAGTCCATTTCACGACGCATTGACCACTCTGCGTTTACCGCATTTTTTTCTTTGTCTGTGTATTCAGGGTAAAGCTTTGGTGATTTAAAGAAATCAGCAAAGCGGTCAAGTGCTTCGTCGTAGGCATCATTGTTTACTTTGAACATGTAGTTTGTGATATCTAACCAGGTGTAAGCGTTATGTGCGCCACCATTTTTGGTCATGAAATCACTGTAACCTTTAGTGTCTGGGTAGCGGTCTGTACCAAGGAACAGCATATGCTCTAGGTAGTGCGCCATGCCTTGTTGCGACATAGGGTCGTGCAATAAACCAACGCCTACACTCAAAGCAGCAGCTGATTTTTCAGCACTAGGATCTGAAATCAAAATTACATCAATTTCGTTATCTAGTTTTAATGTTTTGTACTCACGGGTGTCGTTTGGGCTGATAACTAACGAGTCAGGAATAAGGTTAGTATTAGCAGATGGAGGCGTTGTGGTAGAAGTAGAAGAACAACCAGCTAACACTGCAAAAGCGATTGCACTGAGTCCCATTATTTTTTTCATTATTTTGTATCCATTAGAAATTGAATAAATTTTTATTTATCATGTGTTTTCGAGCGCCGCAATTCAATGCTTTTCAGCTAAGTTACAGCAAAACTTTGTAACACATTGTGAAAATGCAATACTTACGGTTAAGATTAATAGCAATAACTATAACAAAGGATGAGCTATGGAAAAGTGGCTAATTGTAGCAATGTTCACTCAAGTCTTTCTGACTTTTACTGTTATGTACATTATGGGTAAGCGTCGTTTTCGTGCTGCAAAACAAAAAACCATCGAGATGAAAGACTTCTTAACAATGGAGCTTGAAAAGGCTGGGGATAATGTTCGCGTAGCAGATCGTAACTTTATCAATCAATTCGAAATGCCTGTGCTGTTTTTTATTGCGTGTTTAACAGCTCTGCAAGTCAATGCTGTAGGTACTGTATTTGTTGCCCTTGCTTGGGTTTATGTTGCATTAAGAATTATTCATAGCGTAATACACTTAACTTCAAACACCTTGAAGGCGCGCTATTATAGTTTCGTTATCAGTAGCTTTATAATGCTAATAATGTGGGTGCTGATTTTAGTTAGAATTTTCTAATAATCATCAATACAAAGAAATAAGGCGCTTTTTAGCGCCTTATTAATGGTTGGAATTATTTACGACGACTAAAGCCTGCAAGAGCTAATAAAGATAGCATCCACGCAAGACTCCCGCCTGAGCTACTACCATCATTGTCTGAAGAGTTATCTTCATCAATTAGCGTGTTCTCTTTTGGTGATAAAGAAGCAGACGAATTAGGATCATCATCAATCACAGTCACACTGTTAATGTAAAATAAGTTTTCACCACTGAAACCTGACGTTGTATCTGGGCACTGCTCTTCATTAAGGTTTACTACTGGGATTTCTCCACAATGAACTAAAGAGGTGATTTGTTCTAAAACATCCATACTCTGTACAGTTACTTCACCAAAAACAGTAAAGCCACCATTTTGTAAGTCGAGGTTAGCGCTGTTATCTTTTAAATTGAAAAACCACTGACTTGTCGCACTATTAGCATTACCACCAAGCTTGGCCATTGCAATGGTACCTTTAACATTCGACAGCTCTGGCTCATTGGTAATAGCGTCAGCAGTTTCTATCGCCTCAAAATCAGTATCAAATTTAAAACCACCACCTTGCAAAACAAAGTTATCAACTGAGCGATGGATAACAGTACCGTCGTAGCTGCCATCTGCAACATAGTTTAAAAAGTTTTCAACGGTAACAGGTGTGTGTTGATCATAAAGGTGAACAGTAATACTGCCCAGATCTGTCTGCATTTCAACAATAGTAGCATTGGCTGTAAAACAGCTAGCCAATAAAGCAGTTGCAAGTAGGTGTTTTTTCATTGTTTATCTTTCCTGATAATTTTTATTATATAACTGCAAGAAGCTTAAACAAAATAGAAAGACGCTTAAATAGCAAACAAAACAGTTACACAAAACGCGCCAAAGCAATTACATCTCAGTTACATTAATTTACACCATGTATTCATTATGGTTATAAAAAATTTAAAGAATAAATCAAAATCGTCTTATCAAATAGGCTCAGTTTGTTAGTATCAGCACGACAACAATGAACACACAGGAATGAACCATGGCGAATGAAGAGAACGCAATATGCGATTTTGGCCTACACCAAGGTGAGCCTTACAGTAAGTTACCCGCTAGTTTTTTAAATTGGATGGTCGGCAATAATCATCAAAAGTCTCATTACGCAGAACAAGAACTACAACGCAGACAACTTGCCGCAACAGGACAACTAAATACAGAAAATAGCGACAAAAGTTTATAAAAGACATTTAATTTAAACTTAAGTCGTTTAAACTAAGCGCATAATTAACCTACTGCTCTATTCAGGCAAACAATTATGCGCTTTTTTTTACTAACATCGCTACTGGTTACCCTAACCGCATGTAGCTCCTCTTCTAATAATACTGATTCAGCCCAATATTTAACTCTGCTTCATACTAATGATAACCATGGTCGTTTTTGGCATAACGAACAAGGTGAATATGGCATGGCTGCTCGTAAGACTTTAATTGATCGACTAAAAGCCGAAGCCAAAGCACAAGGTCATGCTGTTTTACTGCTTTCTGGTGGCGATATCAATACGGGTATTCCAGAGTCTGACTTACAACACGCAGAGCCCGATTTTAAAGGTATGTCGGTAATTGGTTATGATGCCATGGCAATTGGTAACCATGAGTTTGATAATCCGCTGGCAGTACTTGATCAACAACAAAAATGGTCAAACTTCCCTTTTTTATCAGCAAATATCATCGATAAAACAACCGGTGAAACTCGTTACCAAGGCTATAAAATCTTTGAAAAGAACGGACTTAAAATTGCTGTAATCGGCTTAACTACCACAGATACCGCTAAAATCGGTAACCCGCAATATATCGGTGGTCTAGAATTTAAAGACCCTACAGACGTTACTGCAAAGTTAGCTCCAGAAATTGATAAACAATACAACCCAGATATTACCATCGCTGTTACTCACATGGGTCACTATGTTGATGCTAACTTTGGTATTAACGCACCCGGTGATGTGACTATGGCGCGCAATTTACCAAAAGGGATGCTTGATATTATTGTTGGCGGTCATTCACAAGAGCCTGTGTGTATGAAAGAAGCCAATGTTGCTGACAAAAGCTTTATGCCAGGTAAAGAGTGTAAGCCTGACCAACAAAATGGTACTTGGATCATGCAAGCCCATGAGTGGGGTAAATATGTTGGTAAAGCTGAATTCAAATTAGAAAACGATGAATTAACTTTGCTCAATTACTCACTTATTCCTGTAAATCTTTATATCGATGATGAAAACGGTAATAAAAAGCTAGCGGCTGAGTACATTGAACCAAACAAAAACTTACAAGACATCCTTGCGGTTTATCAGCAAAAAGGCGCAGCACAAATTGCTGGTAAAATAGGTAACGTGGATGCAAAACTTGAAGGTGATCGCAATAAAGTACGCTATGAGCAAGTAAACTTAGCACGCGTTATTATTGCTGCACAAATGCAGTCAGTGGGTGCTGATTTTGGTTTGATAAGCGGTGGCGGTATTCGCGATAGCATTCAAGCAGGCGATGTAAGTTATAAAGATATTTTAAAAGTTCATCCTTTTAAAAACCGTATCACCTATATTGATATGACAGGCCAAGAGCTATTTGACTACTTACAAGTTGTTACTTCTTTCCCACCTGATTCAGGTGCTTACTTACAATACTATAAGCTAAGCTTTAAGCGCGACAATGAAACTTTATCTGATGTTAAAATTGCTGGAAAGCCACTTGATATGGCTAAAACTTATCGTATGAGCATTAACAGCTATAATGCCTCTGGTGGTGATGGTTACCCTACTCTTACCAATAAAAAAGGCTTTGTGAGTACAGATGATACAGATGCACAGGCATTAAAACGTTTCTTTGAGCAAAATAGTCCTGTTAAAGCGGCTGATTACGCCCCTAAATAAAGACTACTTAAATAGAAAAAGGGAAGCCAGTGACTTCCCTTTTTACTTTTAAACTAGATTACTTCCCAATGACTTCAATATCGGCAATCTCAATCGCTTTCAATCCGTAATGATGTAATCGAGAACGGGAGCCTTCACCATGGGCCTTAGGTGGATAATAGGTTTCTTTTATCTCAGGCTGCTCTTGCCAAACTTCATCAAGTGCTGCCCGAATTTCACTTAATGTTTTTTCTAAACTATTGGTAAAGTTTGGGCGCTTACGTATTGTGTGACCAAGCTCTACTAACCGGTAAAAATACTTGTTTGCTAAAGTCAGTAATTCTTCTGGTACATCTTTATTTTGATTAAGCACTACATCTGGATGTTCAATACAAAACTCAACCAATGCAAGGTAAAAGCAGAGCGGTTTATTAGCAAGCGCCACTGTTTTATCAACAGCACAGCTAGCAGCCAAGGTTTTATTTTGAAGATCGACTATCAATTTAGGCTTTTCTTCTGCCTGAACAGCAACTTCTGGTTCGTGTTTAGCTATTTGGATTTTAGTGCGTTCACTTATAAATAATAAATAAGTAAATGCAGCTGCAAATAAACACACCAAAATAAACACTGCGATATCATCTTTAGCAAATAAAGACGATGCCACAACAAAGCTAACCGTTAATGATTTTTGTGGTGCATGCAATTGCTTAGTGATTAAATCTGCACGGGCAGGATAATCAGAGATCCCCTCAATGGAGTAAACCATCACGCCTGAGTCAGCTAATTGTGCATTAAGACGCGCGATATAATTGAGTACCATATCTTTACTACCTGAATGCTTTAAAAAATCATCAGGTAAATTTAAATGGTTTAAATCAAGGGCAATGCGGTTTTCAACTTTTGCTAGAGTCAGGGCATCATTAGTTGTTGTCTTATAAGCTTTTGCTGTAATAAAGCTGGCAAATAAAACCAAGCAACAGCTAATAAATACTGCCCCATAAGCAAGTTTTACTCTAATTGGCAGCATTGCTTTCCCCTACTTTCATTGTTTGCTGAGTCGACTCACATTCCCAAAAAGACTCAACATGATTAAAGTAATGAGAATTTTGATTGTGTGCCAATTGGGTTAACTGCGCTTGAACTGCACATAAAAGGTCGGTGTTTTCATCCTGCATTTTTAAATACCAACGACTACCACTTATATTGTCGCGTATAGGCGTAATGTAGTTTTTAGAAAAACGTTGCTGGTCGCTGTCTTGCCAATAAGAAGAAATTAAATCGACCTTACCACTTGCAAGCAGCTCTCTTAATTCAGTATGGGAACTTGCGTAAGTGATATTTAGGTTTTCTAGGTTGATATCTAATTTTTTAAATAATTGTTTAGGGAGAATGTGTCCAGAGCGGCTCGTTGGGTAATCAAGCAAACCAATACGTTTATCTAAAAAGTAGCTTTTTTCAATGCGTGGCTTTTCTTTACTAGAAATTAAATAAGCAGTGTAGTCAGGAAAGCCAACAACTGCTTGGTAGTTATAGGTTGACTCGGCCATAAAGGCATTAATCAAGTTTTCTTTAGCCAAGATCAAATCTGCAATCCCTTTACCTAAAAACTCAATTGTGTCTGAAGTTTTATAACCCCAATAAGAGGTGACCTTGCCGTATTGTTTACTAATGATGTCATCAGCGCACAAAGTTTTAGCTACATCCTCAGCCAATACTTTGCCTGATGAATACACCACCAACTCGTTAAGGTTAACCTCTGACTTAGTATCACATTGAAAAGACGTTTCAATAAATGCATCTATATCAGATACAGCCGGTTTGCCCTGCAAAATTCCGATATAAAAAAACAAAATAACTGCTAGAAACAAAAATGTAACAATCGACGATTTTTTTATTAGTATTGTTCTTAAATTCAATTTTAATAGCCAACAACGCTCCGTTGTCTCTATTTGAACAATTATTCTTACTTATTACAACAGGTAATTTTACCTGAATATTTTAAGTTATTGATAAATAACATATATGAACAAGAAATTATGAATCTTATTGAGTCCTTTCTATTTGCTTTTAAATTCAGGAAAATATGCATCAAGAAATCGTGCTTCAGGGCACATTCATTTTTGGACACTGAGTCAATGTTACAAAAAACAATAAAAATGTTGCTGTTATCGACACCAGTTATTTCTGCGGTGTTAAGTAACCCTGCTAATGCATGGGGTAAGAATGGTCACCGTATTATTGGTGAAATTGCATCTAAGCATATTACAGACACCACCAAGCAAGCATTAGTTCCTTTACTTGATGGTGATTCTTTACCACAGGTAGCAACGTGGGCTGATGAAATGCGTTCTGCTCCAGAAAAATTCTGGCAAAAGAAATCTTCGCGCTGGCATTACATTAACTTTAAAGAAGGTGAAGCCAAACCTCATTACGACTCAAATACCCACCATAATAAAGAAACCGTGTCAGATATCCTCGAAGGCATGGAATATTCAATCTCAGTATTACAAAACCAAAAAGCTTCTTTAGGTGAAAAACAGTTCGCTCTGCGTTTTTTAGTTCACCTCGTTGGCGATAGCCATCAACCTTTTCATGCCGGTCGCGGTGAAGATCGTGGCGGCAACAATATTTCTGTCACATTCTTCGGTCAAGATACCAATTTACATAGCTTGTGGGACACAAAACTCATTGAAAATGAAAATTTGTCCTATACTGAGTTTGCGCAATTTATAAATACAACAAATCAAGCGTTAATAACGGACTATCTTGCCAGTTCACCTAGCGATTGGTTAATCGAATCTAATAACATTGCAAACTCTCTGTATAAAGAAAATGAAACAAACGTAAGTTATAGTTATATCTATAAAAACTTACCGATTGTTAAAACTCGCCTACAACAAGGCGGGATAAGATTGGCAGGTTTATTAAATAATCTATTTGATGAATCAGCAAAACCGTTAGTAAAGGCACTTAAGATGCCAACTGACAGCAAACTATAAATGAAACATAACCTCTAACACGGGAAATAACATAATGAAAATCCAACTCCGCAAAACAGCTCTATCACTTGCTATTGCAGCATGTGTTGGTGTGAGTGGTGCAGCGTTAGCAAATGAAACAACATCTGCTATCAAGGGTCAAATCAAAGGTCCTAGCGGCAACCCTGCTGCAGGCACTAAGATTACTATCGTTCACTTACCTTCAGGTTCAACTAAAGAAACTGAAACGAACGATGCGGGTTACTTCACAGCAAAAGGCCTACGTGTAGGTGGTCCTTACCGCGTTGTTGTAGATTCTGACGTATTCGCAGATCAAACATTCAACAACATCAACCTACAAGTGGGTGCTGACTACCCAGTTAATGTTACGTTAGAGAGACAATCTGATGTAGAACAAATCGTAGTTACTGGTCGTCCTATCAGCCGTATGTCTGGTGGTACAGGCCCAGCTGCAACGTTCACACTTGAAGATTTAGAAAACCAACCAGCTATCAACCGTGACTTAAAAGATATCGTTCGTATCGACCCACGTGTAACAATTGATGATAGCCGTGGTTCAATCAACTGTGGTGGTGGTAACCCTCGCTTTAACAGCTTAACGCTTGACGGCGTTCGTATGAACGATAACTTTGGCTTAAGCTCAAACGGTTACCCTACAATCCGCGCTCCTTTCTCTTTTGATTCAATCGAACAGGTTGCAGTTGAGCTAGCACCTTTTGATGTTCAATACGGTGGTTTCACATCGTGTAACATCAACGCTGTTACTAAATCAGGTGGTAACGAAGTACACGGTGGTGTTTTCTTCGACTACACAAATGATTCAATGAAAGGCGATAAAATTGAAGGAAAAGATGCGGATCCTGGTGATTACACCGAAAAGCGTTATGGCTTCAACGTTGGTCTACCACTGATTAAAGATAGCCTTTTCTTATTCACATCTTACGAAAAACTTGAAGGTGTAAAGCAATACAACTACGGCGGTCTAGACACTGGTAGTGTTACAGCAGCAGATGTTTCTCGTGTGCAACAAATCGCTCAAGACGTTTACGGTTATGACGCAGGTGGCATGCCATCAAGCGCACCTGTTGAAGATGAAAAAATCTTAGTTAAGTTAGACTGGAACATCAATGATGACCACCGTGCAAACTTAATCTATAACTACAACGATGGTTTTACACTTTCTCAATCAGATGCTTACAGCAACACTGTTACTTTAGATAATCACTTCTTCAAGCAAAGTGCTGAATTTACATCAATCATTGGTTCACTTTACTCTGATTGGTCAGATGAATTTTCAACTGAGATTCGTTTAGGTAAATCAGAGTTAGATCAGACTGTTCGCTCTTTAGATGCAGCAAGTAGCTTTGGTGAAATGCAAATTCGTACAGAAGACGGCGGTACTATCTATATTGGTCCAGATGATTCTCGTCAATCAAATGCTCTAAGCTACGAAACAGTTACAGCAAAAATTGCAGGTACATACTACCTTGATCAACACACGATCACAGCTGGCTACGAATTTGAAGAGTTAGACGTATTTAACCAATTCGTACAACATACTCAAGGTGAGTGGCGTTTTAATTCTGTAGATGATTTTGAAGATGGTTTTGCTGATCGAGTTTACTACAATAACGCTGCTGGAACTAACGATCCAACAGATGCTGCGGCTAACTTCTCTTATGCACAACACACTTTATATGTGCAAGATGAGTACAGTTTCACTGATTTAGATGCAACATTAACGTTTGGTCTTCGTTACGACAAATACACAAGTGACGACAAACCTAACTACAATGAAAACTTTACAAACCGTTACGGTTTCAGCAATCAATCAACATTCGACGGCATCGATTTAATTCAACCACGTGTTGGTTTTGAGTGGTATGCAACGGATGCATTAGAAGTACGTGCAGGTGTTGGCTTATTCTCTGGTGGTAACCCGAATGTATGGTTATCTAACTCATACTCGAATGATGGTATCACTAACATTGGTACATCAATCAGAGGTGGTGTTGACCTATTCGCTACGCCAAACGTAAACGGCGGCACGCCAGGTTACGAAGTACCACAAAGCTTGTACGATGAAGTTGCAAACACAGTTATTGGTTCAGGTGACTCGTCTGTAAATGCTGTTGACCCAGACTTCGACATGCCATCAGAGTGGAAATACTCTGTAGGTGCAACATACACAACTGAAGATGAGTATGTATTCTCACTTGATTACTTATTCACTAAACGTAAAGATGCTGCTTTCCTAGAAGATATCGCGTTACAAGATTCTGGTGAAACTACGTTTGATGGTCGTCCAATTCTTGAGTCTAAAGAAGGTCGTCGTGGCGATTTACTTCTTACTAACGTAAGTGGCGATAGCGGTGAGTCTCATGTTATCTCTGCTGCTATGAGCAAGCGTTTTGATAACGGCATTAGCGTACAACTAGCTTACGCTTACACTGATTCAACAGATGTTAACCCTATGACTAGCTCGGTAGCGAGCTCAAACTACGGTAACTTAGCGACATACGATCCAACTAACCCAGGTGCACACACATCTGATTACGAGATCCCACATCGCTTTACCATGACATTAGGTTACACAACTGAGCTGTTCGATGGTTACAACACACGTTTCAACCTATTCAGTGAAACATACAAAGGTCTTCCTTACAGCTATACATTTGATGATTCAGACGGCGTTTGGGGTGATAGCAACTCAAACGGCGGCCGTCAGCTAATGTATATCCCTGAAGTGAATGACCCTAACGTTGTTTACGACATGACTGCAGATGAGGTTAATGAATTTAACGAGTGGATTTCTGCTCAAGGTTTAGCTCGTGGTGAAATCTCTGGTCGTAACCGTCAAAATGCTGATTGGTTCACTAAAGTTAACTTCAAGATGACTCAAGAGTTACCTGGTTTCATGCCTGGTCACAAAGGTGAAGTATTCTTCGTTATCGATAACTTAACAAACATGTTAAACGATGACTGGGGCGTACTTAAGAAAGGTAGCTTTGTTGGTAACAGCATGGTTACAGTAAAAACTGATGACCAAGGTCGTTACGTATACTCAGACTTCAACCCTAACAATGGTAAAACTGCAACTCAAAGCAGCGCATCAGTTTGGGAAATGCGTGTAGGTGTACGTTACACATTCTAATAACGAGTTAACCTTGTTATAAAACAAAAGCCCGCCCCTACTGGCGGGCTTTTTACGTTTTAGAGAAGTTAACTAGTTGCTAGTTGCGAGAGTAAAGTTAGCAAGAGTAAAGCTCCAAGAGTAAAGTTAGAAAGTTACAAGGTAGCAGCGGTTTTACATCGCGTCCTAGTGCCTAAAACCTAGAGCCTAGGACCTGATAAACCTTTTCGTATGACTAGCTTTAGCAGGGAATGGTTATAGTAACGAGATACGAGATAAGAGTTACGAGAGTAAAGCTTCAAGAGGAAAGTTAGCAAGTTGCTAGGTATCAGCGATTTCACATCGCGTCAGATGGCTGAGGGCTAAAAACTCGTATTCATTGCATCTGATGGCTGACAGCTGAGGGCTGAAAGCTTTCTAAAAAATGCAGGCCATTTAGACCTGCACAGATATTTTTATTTAAGCTGCGTATACCGCAAGTGGGTGTGTAGTATTGATAGATACATGCACTGCATCACCTGGGCGTACCATCACTTCATGGCTTACACGGCTTGTCACCACGGTATCGCATGCCAGTTTAACAGCACATAAACGACTGCCACCTTCGTAGCGCACCCATGTCACTTTACCATTGCTAGTAGCTGCATTTTGAATAAGGTGAATATCATCAGGGCGAAGTAATACATCAACTTTTGCAGTATCATGATCAACC
The DNA here is from genome assembly GCF_001399985.1 of Pseudoalteromonas sp. P1-8. NCBI lineage: Bacteria > Pseudomonadati > Pseudomonadota > Gammaproteobacteria > Alteromonadales > Pseudoalteromonadaceae > Pseudoalteromonas > Pseudoalteromonas sp. P1-8. The sequence goes on along the minus strand of NZ_LJSO01000009.1, from coordinate 48,289 downwards.
CTAATAGCTGGTGCATTACCTAAATCAGTGGTGGCAATATCACCTTCACAATTACCTGCAATGAAACTTGCTTCACCTAAAAAACGCGCAACAAAGCGATTGCTTGGTAAGCTAAAACAGCGTTCAGGGGTATCGATTTGCTGAATAATGCCTTCTTTAAGTACACCAACACGGTCACCTACAGATAAGGCTTCTTCTTGGTCATGGGTTACCCAAATAGCAGGTACACCAGCATCTTTTAATGCATTACGAATATCCCAACGAAGGGTGTCTTTTAAAGCTGCATCTAAGTTTGATAAAGGCTCGTCAAGTAATACGAAGTCAGGTTCGTGAGCTAGTGTACGCGCAAGTGCTACACGCTGCTTTTGACCACCTGATAAGGTAGCGGGCTTTTTATCACGAAATGCTTCAAGACCCAGTAACTTAATCCAATGATCAGCTTTTGAGGTATCGGTTAATCTAAAGCAAATATTTTGCTGCACTGTTAAGTGCGGGAATAACGCAAAATCTTGAAAGACCATACCCACTTTTCGTTTTTCTGGTGGTACTTTTAATTTGGGTGTTGCACGCCATGAGCCTAAATTAATTTCGCCTTCGCTGATAGGAATAAGCCCAGCTAACGCTTGTAAAATAGTACTTTTACCACAGCCAGTTGGACCAACTAGCATGAGGATCTCACTTTCCCCAAGTGATAAGTTAAGTTCACTTACCACACGATTGCTACCATAATCGATAGACAGCTTACTAACTGATAGCATTAAACTGATCCTTAATGTTCTAATTGACTGCGCTTTTCGCCTGAGAGCATTATAGCTAAGCCACATGCTGATATCACTACTAACAATAAGCCAGGTATAGCAGCGCGACCGAAATAACCGGCTTCATAAACACGCCATAAATAAGTTGATAGGGTTTCAAACCCTGTTGGACCAAGTAACAAGGTCGCTTCAAGCTCTCGCATTGATTCTAAAAATACCAAAGCAGCACCTGCGATAATACCACGCAGTGTTAAGGGTAAGGTAATACGCATAAATGCTTCACGAGGGCTTGCGCCTAATACGCGTGCTGATTTGATTAAGCTCGAATCTAAGTGTTCAGTGCTGGTACGTACAGAGCCAACTGCCAGCGGTAAAAAGCGTAGCACGTAAGCAATCACTAGTAATGCCAGAGTTTGGTATAAAAGCGGTAATTGCAAGCCACCATAAACAAGTGCAGTACCCATCACTATACCCGGGATACCAAATCCGAAATAAGTAACCCGTTCCATAATGCGTCCTACTTTACCACTTAAGGCAGCGTGCGCTACAGGCACAGCAACCACAACAGCAACAATAGCCGCAATGCCAGATGCATAAGCAGAATTCCACGCTATGCTGAAATCAAAATCAGCAACACCATCACGGGCAAGCCAAAGGGTGAAAATGGCTAACGGTAAACAAATAGCCAATAATAAAACCGGTAGAAAAGTTACCAGCATTGCTAACTTTTGCCCGTTAGATGGGAATAACATCAGCGGTCTACCGTGGCGCTCAGAAGCTGTTTTAATTTGTGATTCGATGAACAGTAAAAAGCCTACTATCACCATTAATTGTAGCGATAACATCGCTGCTCGGCTTAGACCAAAGGCGTTATATTCAACATAGATTACGCGAGTAAAGGTATCTAAGCGCATCATCGCCGGTGTACCAAAATCTGATAGAGTATAAAGTGCAACCAGTAATGAGCCCGCTGCTATACCGTTTATTACACGCGGTAATATGACTTTAAACACACTCATCGGCATCGACATACCTAAAGTGCGAGCCGCGTTTACCATGCTGGCATCAAGGCTCAGTAAAGACGAACGCGTTGTAAGCATTACAAATGGAAACGTGTATAGCGTCATTACAATGGCAGCACCCGTTAAGCCATACATAGGCGGGGTTTCAAAGCCTAACAGCTGATTTATCTCACCACCGGGGCCAAATGCTGCATATAAAGTAAACGCGCCAATATAACTTGGAATAGCAAGTGGAGCTGCAAACAAAACAAGCCAAAGCTTTTTAAAAGGAAGTTGAACATAGGCACTAATAAACGCCAGAGGCACGCCAATTAAAATAGAGCCTAAAACAGTTAACACCATAAGTGATAAAGTGTTACCAAGAATTTTTAAATTGTGACTATCAAAAACAGCCGTCGCATCACTCGCTAAAGTGATCAGAATATAAACTGGCACTAACGCCAAAAGCGCTGCAAGCAGCGCCATGGGATAAGAAGCAGGTATGCGCATTATAAAACACCGCTACTGCGCATAAGGTCGAGTGTTGGCCTTAAATCTGCCAATTGAGTTAAATCGATTTTCGGCGGTGACACATCCGCTAAGGCTGGTAATCCTGCCGGCTGATCAATACCTTGGATCAATGGAATTTCGTAGGCTTCACGTGCTAAGTAGCTTTGTACTTCTGAGCTTAGTAAGTAGCGCATAAAGTTCATTGCGTTCGGGTTATCTGTCAGCGATAACACACCTGATGCATTAACTAAACAACCGGCATCTTGATTGGTAAAAGCAAGATCAAGGTTTGCATCTGGTTTACCTGATTTAAGACGTAAGGTGTAATAATGGTTTGCAAAACCAATATCAACTTCACCACGTTCAACGGCCATCACTACGCCAAGCTCGCCGGCATAGGTTTTCGAACGTTTTTGAACTTTCTTAAGCCATTTAGCCGTTTTATCTTCACCTTCAAGAATACGCATTGCCGTGACAAATGATTGGAAAGAAGCATAAGCCGGTGCCCAACCAATTGATAAATCGCTATCGGCAATAGCCATTATGCTATCTGGGATCTGATCTTTTGATAAACGCTTAGTGTTGTAAGGTAATGTACGAATACGACCTGTCACTGGTGCCCAGCCCGGATAGCGAAACTGCGGTTGTAATTGCGCTTCTAAATCAGATGGTAAAGCTTTAGCTAAACCTGCATCTGTTACTAAGCCAATCGCACCTGAATCAACGGCCCAAAATAAATCAGCACGTTTAACACCCGCTTTCGCTTCAGCCACAATCATGTTGGCAAGCGCAGCAGTTGGGCCACGGCGAATTGATAAATTAAGTTTTGGGTTTTTCTTTTGGATTGATTGCAGTACGTTTTCGTACAAACCACCTTCACCACGGCCTAAATATAAGGTTAAGTCACCCTCTAGGGCGGGTAAGTCTTTCACTGAAATTGGGCTTGCAGCAGAGGCTGCAAAGGCACGAGAAAGAGGTAGCGGCATTGCGCCCACCACCCCAAACGCAGCCAGGCCTTGAATAAAGGTCCTACGCTTCACTAAAATACATCCTTACGTGCTTTTTCGGCTTCTTCTAGTAACACCTTAGCGCGATCTAGTTTTTCTTGCATATCAACAACCACTGCACGTACTTGGTCAACAGACCCTTTGTCAGAAATAGCTTTAGGCAGGGTTACGTTAAAATCTTTTTCGAGAACTTCTACTAACTTCGCATCTTTTTCGATAAGTGTACCTTCAACACCTTCGAATAAGTGAAGGTAAGTATCGTGTACAATTTGGGTTGCTTCATCGCTTAAACGTTCTGCGTATTTTGCAACAACACGGTCTAATTTATGTTTGATCTCATCGATAGTAGCGCTTTGCGTCATTGTTTCAGAAGCAGTTGCTTTTACAGCTTTTAATAAGCCTTTTTGCTGGAAGTCGGCAGCAAGTTTAACAGCTCCAAGACCCTGCCACAAGGCAGCATTTAAGGCCTTTTGGTGCTTACGTACTTCGCTTGCTGGTTTTTTGTCATCAATGGCCATTTTGATACCATAAATGCCTTGCCAGATTGATGCATAAACCGGCACATAATTCGTTTCAATCGCACTGTGAAACTTTACTGATTCCCAGTATTCAATTAAATCATCGCTGTTAACTGCTTTTGAGCCTTTTGTTTCATAATCGGTAACCATGGTGTCAACTTTACCGATCATCCACTCAACGTCTTCTGAGTAATCTTTTAAATTTTCTTTTAGATGATTAACGTGCTCACCAATTGGGCCATTTGCCAATACAGGTTGGGCAATAAAAGTAGATGCTAATACTAGGCTAAGACCTAGTGTTTTAACGGTGTTTAACGCTAATTTCATAGGGGGGACATCCAAGTTTCTAATTGTAAATGATAGCCATTATCATATACGTATCGATTGTCTAAATCAATTGCTATAAAGCCTTGATTACAGAATTACACATTTTTATTTAAGTGATTGGAAAGCTTACTAAGAGTGTTCATAAATTGTTTAAGTTCTTGGCTATCTAAGTCGCTCACTAAACTTGCTTGCCACTCATTTGCTAATGGCACAATTTGCTCATGCAAACGGTTCCCCTCAATGGATAGTGATAACAAACTTGCGCGTTTATCCTTAGGGTTTTCTTTGGCTATTATAAGGTTTCTGGCCAATAGCGACTTTACTGCACGAGACACCGTTGATTTATCCATTTGTGCCATATCACATAATTCTTTCGCAGTGCGCTCACCATATTGGGCCAAATTCGCAATTATCCGCCATTGTGGCACGGTTAAATCGAACTGCTGTTGATATAGCTCACTAAACTGCTCACTCATTTGCATTGCAATATTGGTTAATGAATAAGGTAAGAACTGTTTTAAATCGAGCGTTGTTTGCTTATCTGTCGTCATGGCTGCACTACTGTCAAAGAATATTTACACATGTAAATTCAATGTAGTTTGAATTTAGTCTCACATGAGAGTATCTTACCTAAAACCTTTTAGGAGTCTAGTGATGAATAACGAATTACAATATATGATAGGCTTTGGTAATGAATTTGAAACCGAAGCATTACCCGGTGCATTACCTATCGGTCAATTCAGCCCGCAAAAAGTTAAATACGATTTATATGCTGAGCAGTTCAGCACAACGGCATTTACAGCGCCCCGTGCTGATAACCGTCGTACTTGGTTTTACCGCATCCGCCCGTCAGTAATACAAGGTGATTACACGCCAATTGATAATGGCCTTATTCGCACTGCTCCTATTACAGAAGTGCCAACACCCCCGACAATGCTACGTTGGGATCCGATTGAAATTCCAGCACAGCCAACTGATTTTATAGATGGTTTAGTCACTATGGCTGCCAACGGCAGTGCCAATGCACAAACAGGTATTGGTATTCATATTTATGTCGCTAATAAATCAATGCAACACCGTTACTTTTATAATGCTGATGGTGAAATGTTATTTGTGCCGCAACAAGGTGAACTATTACTTAGAACTGAGTGCGGGCAACTAACCGTTCGTGCAGGAGAAATTGCCGTAATTCCTCGTGGCATTAAGTTCGCAGTTGATTTGCTCACTGATACAGCCCGTGGCTACATCTGTGAAAACTATGGCCATGCCTATATTTTACCAGAGCGCGGCCCAGTGGGTGCCAATGGTTATGCCAATGACCGTGACTTCCACTACCCTGTAGCGGCTTTTGAAGATGTAGAAGGTGATTTCGAACTCGTAGCTAAATTCAATGGCAATATGTTCCGTTGTGATATTGGGCACTCGCCATTGGATGTGGTTGCTTGGACGGGTAACAGTGCACCTTACAAGTATGACCTTGCTCGATTCAATGTTATGAATACAGTAAGTTACGATCACCCAGATCCATCAATCTTTACTGTATTAACATCACCATCGGGTACAGAAGGTGTCGCTAATATCGATTTTGCTATCTTCCCTCCGCGTTGGATGGTGGCTGAGAACACATTCCGCCCACCTTATTACCACCGTAATATTATGAGTGAGTTTATGGGCTTAATCGAAGGTGTGTACGATGCCAAAGAGCATGGCTTTGTACCAGGTGGTTCTAGCTTACATAACTGTATGTCGCCACATGGTCCAGAAGCAGATGTATTCGAAAAAGCATCAAATGCTGAGCTTGAACCACAACGCTACGAAAACACTTTGGCATTTATGTTCGAATCGCGTTACGTTATTTCACCAACTAAATATGCCCTTGAAGGTAAAGAGCGTCAGCCTAATTACACTGACTGTTGGCGCACTATTAAAAAACATTTCACAGGTAAACAGGACGTATAATGAAACTTTATAGCTATTTTCGTTCATCAGCTGCATACCGAGTTCGCATTGCGCTTAATTTAAAGAACATTGATCACGAGTTAGTAACGGTTAATTTATTAAAATCAGAGCAACAAAGTGACGAGTACCTAGCTAAAAACCCACAAGGGTTATTGCCAGCATTTGAAACTGATCAAGGTGTACTTGCGCAATCGCTGGCTATTTTAGAGTGGTTAGAAGAAACTCATCCAGAAACGCCTCTTTTAACGGGTGATGCATGGCAAAAAGCTCAGATCCGTAATTTATGTTATGCCGTAGCTTGCGATATCCACCCTATCGATAATTTGCGTGTATTAAAGTACTTGGCTAACGATCTTGGTGTTGATGAAGAAGCAAAAACGACCTGGTATAAGCATTGGGTAGAAGTTGGCTTTGAGAGTATTGAAAAGCTACTTGATGAAGCGAACACTTTTTGTGTGGGCAACAAACCAACGCTTGCTGATGTGTGCTTAGTGCCGCAAGTATTTAATGCCTTGCGCTTTAAAGTTGATATGACCAAGTACCCTAAAATTGCTGCGGTATATGAGCAATGTAATAAGCTTGATGCCTTTATTGATGCTGCACCACAAAATCAGCCAGATGCAATTTAAGCTTTAAGATTTGTAGTTAAAAAGGCCCGAACACTTCGGGCCTTTTTTATTGTTATCTAAGCGCTGAATTAATCACACTCACATGGTTAATTAAATCGAGCCCTAAGTCGGTTAAGTAGCCCCCATCAGGACTATCTGTAATACCTTTATCATAAAGACGTTTTGCTGCATCTTTAATTGAGCTTTCGGCATCGGAATGAATTTTAATTCCCTGCATTTGAGAGTTGCGAGGAAATTTTGCAAGCAGGGTTAGTTCGTCGATCATATTTTTATCAAATTGCATGTGTTCACCTTTTTATTATTTATTCCTTGTCATAAGCTTAGTGTAGTTATACAAATCTGCCCAACGGGAGGCGTATTTTGTTAAAGAAAATTTTACTGTTAAGTACTTTGTTTACTTTAGGGTTTCTAAACCAAGCACTAGCAAAGGAAAAACCACTAATCGTGCTTGATGGTCAAGAGGCATTAAACAATCAAAAAGTGTGTTGGTATGAAAATAAACGCTATACCGAAGGTGCCTATATTGCCGTTGGCGATATTAAGTTAATTTGCACTGCCAAACAGCCTAATTTTTCAAACAGTGATTTGGCATGGCTCAGACTAAATGCTAATGGCGAGATTATTTACCCTAAACAAGCGAAAACGATTCACGTCAATTAGCTTAAAACGCACAAATAGGGTACTATTGCGCGGTTGCAAATAACCTAAGATTTATCATGGACAATCAACCAAATAATCCGTTACATGGCGTTAAATTAGCCGACATCGTTACTAAACTTGAAGAAAAACTTGGTTGGGAAGGTATGGCAGCGCACGTCGATGTACGCTGCTTTCAGAATGACCCAAGTGTAAAGTCGAGTCTTAAATTTTTACGAAAGACCCCTTGGGCACGAGAAAAAGTAGAGCAGTTATATATTGATACCTTTATCGATAATGACCAAGCTGATGATGGCACTTTCCAATGGAAAAGCATCAAAAAGTAACCACTTAATCTTCAGCTGCTACAATCACCGAAAGCGATTTCGGTGATATCTCCACCTCTAGTTTATCTGCAGTTTTAACTTCACCATCAATAACATAGCTCAACCCTTTTTCTGCGCTTACTGTCACTCGTTTAGCATTTGTGTGGTGACTGTTAATAGCAAAACTAGTTTGCGTAATACTCGAGAACACTAACTCCGCAATACTTAAAGTACTCGCTTTAGAATCGGCACTAGGTGTTAGCCAGTTAACATCAAGTAAACCATCTTGGTGATCTGGCTGCCCTGCAGATTGAGCAAGTAAAGTAGTAAATGGCGCGGCGTTGGCGATGATTAAACTGGTGGTATTGATTGTTTGCTCATCGTTATTATCAAGAGTAACAACATAGTCTTGCGCTTCATGCTCACCTAATGCCTGCCAAAATCCTTGTAAATAAGCTAATTGCCCAGACTCATTTTTAGCATCACGATGGGCTTTTTCAATCATCTTTTGTTCAAAACCAATCCCTGCTAGTAATAACATACGCTTGCCATTACACACAGCGGTATCTATTCGACTCGCCTGCCCTTCAATAATAAGCTCACACGCCTGCTCTACCGGAATAAGCTTCGATTGTATCCCCATCAACACATGAGCGAGGGCATTTGCAGTACCTAAAGGAATAATCCCCAGTTTACACTCTGTATTAACAAGTACACTTGCAACCTCTGTTACTGTACCATCGCCACCACAGGCGATGACTACATCAGGGTTCAATTCAAGTGCTTCTTTGGCCAACTCAGTACCATTTACCTGTTCTGACGTGGTGTAAACAGTTAAATCGTAATACTCAGACAAACGAGAGGTAATTTGCTTACGTTTAGCTTCCCACAGTTTTGTGCCAGAAACAGGATTAGCAATGAGCACAGCTTTATTTTTGATTAACAAGTCACCTCTACGATGGCGACGCACAAGATGACGCAGCTGGCGCTTGTTTAAATTTGCAGTTTCTCTGGTTTCTTTAATTTGTGCGAGTACTTGGTGCACATCGGCATCTTTGTTTTGGCTAAGCAAGTAAGCTGCCATCACAAATACTGAACGGCCACGCCCTAGAGCGCAATGTACTACGACACGTCTATCTGCTTTTACTTGATGGTCAATCCAATTAATCGCTTGGTGTAATTGCGCGCGTGTTGGCACGCTATGATCAAGTACAGGGATATTTAAATAACGAATATTCTCTTGCGTAGAAGACCATTCAAGGCCATCAAACTCACAAGTTACATCTAAAATAGCTGTAATACCCATTTCTTTCATGGTGTCTATATCTGAAGGAAATAAACGACAGGCTAAAAATAAATGCTCATTAATTTGTTGTAATGGTGGCACTTTATCGTGTTTTCTCGACCAAGCATTGTAAAGTTGTGCACCCAATAAAAATGGAATAAAAGCCCAACGAATATAGATAGGAATAACGCCATTTTCACGTTTTCTAAAAATACGTGCAATATTAAAAAAATATGCGCCACTAACCAAAAGTAACGACAAAGCCGTCCAATAAAAAAACAGCGCAAAGTAAACAGTTTCTACCCGAATAGCCGCAATTATAAATACAATCGCTAAAGCTAAGTAACTAAATGCTGCCCACATAATCACTCCTTGTTATTCTAATTGCATACTACGTTGCAAGTTTCACTCCAGTAAAAGCCGTTCAATTACCCCTACTGGCTATTTAAAATCAGTAACTTAGCATTTATAAAAAAGCTTACCATTTTAGTTTAGGACATTTTTTCACAATTTTATGAATAACTTACAATAATTTACATAGAACCAATTTGATAGATTTGCCAAGTACTCTTTCCCTGCTAGTCTAAGTTAAAAGCCATGCCTAATAATGACAGGTTTTTAGTAGAGCTTTCGTTAAAAATTTAAATCAACCCGAGCCTAATTCGTTATGAAATACGATGACCAAACGCTACTTAATTTACTTGCAGCAGAATATGTTTTAGGCACTTTACATGGCCATGCCCGAGATAGATTTAGCCGCTTAATGCGTACCTCTCCTCGAGCCCGATACGCAACCTCCTTATGGCAAAGACATATAAAAAACCTAGAAAACGCGATTGAATCTAACCCACCTGATCAGCAAGTTTGGGATAAAATAACAAAACGGATTGACCCACTTTTTTTACCAACACAGAAGAAAGCAAAAGAACCTAAATATGGAATATTTAAGGCTTGGGCTGCTATTGCAACAGCGGTTTGTATTGTGTTGGTATTAATTACTTGGCAACCGCAAGAGTCGTTTAGTGATAAAATCAATCACTCGGTAACGTTTTATGACTCAGCAAATAAGCCAGTTTGGAATTTAGATATAAGCGATCACAGTATTTTACTTAAAGCAGCTAGCGGCATGAGTTTACAAACTGATTATGATTACCAGTTGTGGATCCGTTTAAAAGGCTACCCGAGCGCCATCCCTATTGCTTTACTACCAAAATCAGATAGTAAAGAAATTGCCCGAAATGCATTATTTAAACCACAGAATATCACTTTACTTGCAATAAGCCGTGAGCCAATTGGCGGCTCACAATCAGGTAGCCCAAGCGAAATTATTTATACAGCCGTACTCGATGCGAACTAATCATACACAGACTAGAAACAATATAAATACGAGCAAAGCCATTATTTCTAAGATAAACGACCTATTCGATAAACCTTTGTACTTGCTATAGTTACAGCCCCTTTTTATATCCGCTTTAAAAAATAGGCGGTAATTCGAGTATTAGACTCGTCTCCTTGTATTATCTTAGGAATAAAAATGAAAAAGTCGTTGTTGTTTACGCTATTTCTATTAATTTTTAGCTCTATCTGTCACGCCCACCAGCAAAGCACCGCTTATCTTAATTTAGAACAACAAACGAGCAATAAGCTATTGCTAGTAGGCTCTTGGCAAGCCTCGGTGAATGATCTCGATAAAGCGCTCAACTTCGATAAAAATCAGGATAATGTAATTACATGGCATGAAATTACATCACAGCAGCAAGCAGTATTAGACTATCTAAATAGCCATTTTAATGTGTTACAACAAAATCAAAGCTGCAAGGTCACGATTGATGGTGCACTCAGTATAGATAACCACTTTAATCAGTCGTATATCCATGTGCCACTACAAGTTGATTGTCCATCTGATAGTTCTATAACAGTTAATTACACAGCCCTATTTGATATAGATGAGCATCATCAAGCAATTGCTGCCATTGCTAAATCAAGCCGCGTATTTGAACAAAATACGCCAAAACAAGTTATAAACTTTAAAGAGCAAAGCTTCAGCACAACGTTTATTGAATATGTACATCAAGGCATATTACATATTTGGATGGGCACCGATCATATTTTGTTTTTAATCGCGCTATTACTGGGCTGTGTGTTAGTTCGTAAGCAAGGCGAGTGGCAACGTGTCGAGTCTAAAAAACAAATTCTAATTGATACAGCTTGGATCATCACCGCTTTTACACTTGCTCACTCAATTACCCTAACAGCGACTGCTATGAATATCATATCGCCAAACACCCGATGGGTAGAATTAGGTATCGCGCTTTCTGTATTATTTGCTGCAATAAATAATATTTGGCCAATGATTGTGCGCTTAGGCTGGATCACATTCTGTTTTGGTCTATTACACGGTATGGGGTTTGCGAGTGTTTTAGGTGAGCTTGGTTTATCAAATGAATACCAGCTAATGAGTATTTTAGCCTTTAATTTAGGGGTTGAGATTGGTCAACTGGTTATTTTAGCAATTTGTTTACCACTACTAATGCTACTTAGAAATAGTCCCTGGTACAAAAAAGCCATTATGCCAGCAGGTTCAGTGCTCATTGCCATTATGGCAATCCAATGGTCTATAGAGCGCTTTTAATAAGCGCTTTATTCAAAGGGTAACAATAAGGTTTTCATTGTTGGACGTAGCGCTTTAAGTAACTCATGAATATCTAAATCAGGGTTGAGCATTTTGCGCAGTAACAAGCCACCCATTACTGAAAACATCACTTCAATACGGGCATTCACTTCTTCAAGTGCAGTACCTTGTAATGGCCCTCTTTCACCCACTAATAATTCACGCATAGAATCACGAGCGTGGCTATCTGACTCACGTAATAAGTTAGCCACTTTTTCATTGCGTGCAGCTTCGGCGAGCATTTCTAAATCAAGCGCACCTTGATTCAAATCGGTATGGCGCTCAACGCCTCTACCTAGACCATCTAGTAATACATTGACACGATCGCCAGGTTTATCAGCAAACTCTTTAAAGATTGAGAACATTTCTTCCATATCACGCTCAACAATCGATTCTATAATCGCTTCTTTACTGGCGAAGTAATTGTAGATGTGGCCAGCACTCATACCCGCGGTTTTAGAAATTTCGGCCATTCCCGCGCCATGATAACCTTTACGTCGAAAACAATCCGCTGCGGCACAAAGCACTTGATTACGTCTTGCCTCAGCAAGCGCAGGGTCATTGTGTCTTTTCGTTTTTTGCGTCATGGTTTCTCCAAGCTTTACTGACTAGGGTTAACTTTAATTTAAACAAGGTTTACAGGATCTTAATCTTTGAGGAGAGTCAAAACAACTAAGAACCTGCAAAACCTTAAATAAATTATGCTTTCGCTGATTTATTGCACAGTTTTTTGTGCGTTCCAGCCGCCACCTAGTGCTTTATACAAATTAATTTGGCTCGCCAGATACGCTTGCTTACCCAAAATTAACCGTTGTCCTGCACTGTACCAATTTCGTTGTGCATCCAATACTTGCAAGTAGCTGTCGGCGCCTTTTTGAAAACGTGCATCCGATAAAGTAAAAGATAGCTCATTACTTTGATACAAGTCATTCAGGGCATCTAGCTGATGCATATAACCTTCACGGTCAGCAAGGGCATCAGATACTTCTTTAAATGCCTGTTGAATGGTTTGCTCGTAACTGGTTATAGCTATTTCTTGCTGAGCTTTTGCAACATCGAGATTAGCTTGATTACGACCCATGTTAAAAATAGGCAAGTTTACCGAAGGCACAAAGCTCCAAGTCCCAGAACCTGAATCAAAAAGATTACTCAAGTCAGCTGAAGCTGTCCCCGCATTCGCGGTTAAACTGATGCTTGGATAAAATGCCGCTTTTGCCACACCAATATTTGCATTGGCAGCCAATAAATCATGCTCTGCAGCTTTGATATCAGGTCGCTGAGTCAAGAGCTCAGACGGTAACCCTACTGGCACATCAGGCAAACTAAGTACATCATCTATACTTTCACTTGGTAATAAATCTGCAGTTACGGTTTTACCCACTAGAAAATCGAGGGCATTTTTATCGCGCTTAAGTAAACGCTGATAGTTTGCAATATCGACCTTAGCGGTTGCTACTGTACTTTCAAGTTGCGATAGCGTTAACTGAGAAGCAGCACCTAGTGCAAATGTTTTACGGGTTAGCTCTAAAGACTGCTGCTGAGACTTCAACGTCTCGTTTGCTAAAGCCAATAGCTCTTTATCCGTCGCATAGTTAAGCCATGCATTCACTAATTCGGAGATCAAACTAATGCGCACACTAGTCAAACTGTATTCAGCCGAATATAGGTTTTGTAATGCTTGCTCTGATTGGTTACGTACTTTGCCCCAAAGATCAATCTCGTAAGCGGTTAGGCCTACAGTTGCTGAATAGTTTTCAGAGATAGTTGCTTGACCAGTACCAGATAAATCTGCCGGAAGACGCTGACGAGTACCCGATGCATTGAAATCAATGCTTGGGTAAAGCGCTGAATCTTCAATCTGGTACATTGCTCTAACCTGCTGCACATTCAGTGCAGCAGTTTTAATATCTTTGTTGTTTTCCAGCGTTAGCGCAATCAACTGTTGAAGTTGCGCATTACTGAAAAATGACTGCCAATTGAGCGCATTGATATCGCCCGCTGTACCTTGGATATCATAGTTTTGAGCAACGGGTAATTCACGTTGCTCCATATCTGGCGCCATATTACAGGCAGATAACATAAGTGCAGCAACAGACACTGAGATAAGTTTAGCTTTCATTATGCCTGCTCCTCATTAGTTGATTTTGTTTTGCCTGGGAATACTCGGCGCACCAGTACAAAGAACAGCGGCACAAAGATTACTACAATGGTCGATGACGCAAGAGTACCGCCAATAACAGCAATACCTAGTGCGTTTTGTGCACCTGAGCCTGCACTTGATGCAATTGCTAGTGGTAGTACACCACACACAAATGCCATTGATGTCATAAAGATTGGACGTAAACGTAGACGAATAGCTGCTACCGCGGCATCGACAAGTTTCATACCTTCATCCATTTTATGAATAGCAAACTCTACAATTAAGATGGCATTTTTTGATGCCAGACCTATGGTGGTTAATAGACCCACTTGGAGATAAATATCGTTTGATAAATTAAATACAAATGACGCAATCGACGCACCAAATACACCAAGCGGTACAATTAGCATAACTGCAGCAGGAACTGACCAGCTTTCATATAACGCCGCTAAACATAGGAATACCACCAACAATGAAAGTGCATAAAGTAATGGCGCTTGACCACCACTTAAACGTTCTTCATATGAAATTCCTGTCCATTCGAACGATACGCCCGGTGGTAATTTCTTAACCATTTTCTCAACTTCAGCCATCGCTTGACCAGTACTGTAGCCCGGTGCAGCCGCACCTTGGATTTCCATCGCTGAAAAGCCGTTATAACGCTCAAGACGTGGTGAGCCATATGTCCAATAAGAATGAGCAAAGGCAGTAAATGGCACCATGTCAGCATTGGCGTTACGGACATACCACTCATCTAAGTCTTCTGGCACCATGCGTGATTCAGGCGTACCTTGTAAGTACACTTTTTTCACACGACCACGGTCAATAAAGTCATTTACATAGCTACTACCCCAAGCCGTTGATAACGTATTATTGATATCTGCTTGAGTAAGACCTAATGCTTCGGCTTTTGCCAAATCAATATCAAGCTCTAGCTCAGGTTTATCTTCTTGACCATTCGGACGCACACCTGATAACACAGGGTTTTGTGCAGCCATACCTAAAAACATGTTACGTGCTTCAAGTAGTTTTTCGTGACCTAGACCAACCCTATCTTGTAAGAACAAGGTGAAACCGTTTGCAGTACCAAGCTCAACAACCGCAGGAGGTGGGAAAGCAAATACGAACGCTTCTTTAATCGTTGAGAAGTATCCCATGGCTTTACCCGCAACCGCACCGACGGTTAGATCAGGACGCTGACGTTCATCCCAGTGTTTTAAACCCACAAAGCCGATTGCCGCGTTTTGACCAGAACCTGCAAAGCTGAATCCTGTTACCGTAAAGATAGACTTAACCGCTTCTGATTGTTCTTCTAAGAAGTGATGTTCCATCTTTTCAACAACTTTTAAAGTTTGCTCTGTTGTTGCACCTGCAGGTAAGCTTACTTGGTTAAACAAAATACCTTGGTCTTCATCTGGTAAGAATGCCGATGGTAATTGTGAGAAAATAAACACCATGCCACCCACGATTAAACCGTAAATAAGTAAATAGCGTTTACTGTGCTTGATCATGCGAGAAACAAAACCTTGTGTACCCGAGTTCGTTCTGTCAAAACCACGGTTAAAGCCAAGGAAGAAACGACCAAATAAAGACTTATCGTTATGTACATGACTTGGTTTTAGCATTGTCGCACATAAAGCTGGCGTTAAAATCAATGCAACAAGCACTGATAAACTCATCGCAGTTACCAAGGTAATTGAGAACTGGCGATAAATAACCCCTGTTGAGCCTGGGAAGAACGCCATAGGCACAAATACTGCCGAAAGCACCATCGCAATACCAACAAGGGCACCTTTGATTTCATCCATTGATTTACGTGTTGCCTCAAGAGGAGATAAGTTCTCTTCGGTCATTACACGTTCAACGTTTTCAACCACGACGATTGCATCATCTACAAGTAGACCGATGGCAAGTACCATCGCAAACATGGTTAAGGTATTAATTGAGAAGCCAAACACTTGCAAGATAGCAAACGTACCTAGCAATACAACAGGTACTGCAATAGTCGGAATAAGTGTTGCTCTGAAGTTCTGTAAGAATAAGTACATTACCAAGAACACCAGCACAACAGCTTCGATTAGAGTGCTGACAACTTTTTCAATCGAAAGTGATACGAATGGTGTCGTATCGTAAGGAACAACCGTTGTTAAACCTTCAGGGAAGAAAGGCTCAAGTTCAGCAAGGGCCGCTTTTACGCCATCAGCTGTATCAAGTGCATTAGCACCACTGGCAAGCTTAACACCTAAACCTGATGCCGGTTTGCCGTTAAAACGCGCAACAACACCGTAGTTTTCACCACCTAATTCAACATCAGCAACATCACTTAAACGAACAACTGAACCATCAGCATTGGTTTTTACAAAGATATTTCTAAATTGCTCAGGTGTTTGTAAGCGGCTTTGTGCAGTTACCGTTGCATTTAATTGTTGGCCACTTACTGCTGGCAACGCACCTAATTGACCTGCTGAAACTTGCGCATTTTGAGCACTGATTGCAGCACTAATATCAGCAGGAGTTAATGAGTATTTTAGTAATTTAGCTGGGTCTAACCAAATACGCATTGCATATTGAGAGCCAAACAGCTGCACTTCACCTACACCGTTTACACGAGAAATAATATCAAGCACGTTTGATGAAACATAATCACCGATATCGATATTGTTCATACTGCCGTCTTCAGATACAAAGCCTACAACCATTAAGAAGTTACGGGCAGATTTTGCAACCGACACACCTTGACGTTGTACTTCTTCTGGTAATAACGGTGTTGCAAGCGACAATTTGTTTTGTACTTGAACCTGTGCGATATCAGGGTCTGTATCTGCACTAAAGGTTAAGGTTAACGTTGCTGAGCCGTTAGACTCAGAGGTTGAAGACATGTAGAGCAAGCCATCTAGCCCTTTCATTTTTTGTTCAATAACCTGTGTAACCGTATCTTCTAGAGTACGGGCCGACGCACCAGGGTATGTGGCTTGAATACTAATTGCAGGTGGTGCAATTGATGGATACTGCGCAACCGGCAAACTTCTAATTGCTAAGATACCTGCCAGCATCACAACGATAGCAAGCACCCATGCAAATATGGGCCGATCAATAAAAAATCGTGACATTAAGTTTCTCCGTTACTGGCTGTTAGCTGCTGATTCTGCAGGCATTGCATTGACTGGTGCACCTGGGCGGATTTTCTGTAAACCTTCAACAATTAACTTATCGCCACTGTTTAGACCGTCTGTCACTAACCAGTTTGAACCAACAGTACGATCAGTTTTAAGCACACGTGCTTCTACGGTATTGTCTTTGCTTACTACCATGGCAGTAGGCTCACCTTTGGTGTTTCTGCTTACGCCACGTTGCGGTGCTAAAATCGCATCACTTTTCACACCTTCAACAATCACTGCACGAACATACATACCTG
The DNA here is from genome assembly GCF_001399985.1 of Pseudoalteromonas sp. P1-8. Classification (NCBI taxonomy): domain Bacteria; kingdom Pseudomonadati; phylum Pseudomonadota; class Gammaproteobacteria; order Alteromonadales; family Pseudoalteromonadaceae; genus Pseudoalteromonas; species Pseudoalteromonas sp. P1-8. The sequence goes on along the minus strand of NZ_LJSO01000009.1, from coordinate 31,107 downwards.
GTAGTAGTAATTTTTCTGGGTTAGGAAATTCAGCACGTAAGGTTACTGAGCCTGTGCTTGGATCAACAGTCACTTCAGAGAATTGCAATGTACCTTTATGTTGATAAGTACTGCCGTCTTCCATCTTTAATTCAACTTTTGAATGTAAAGCGGCATCTTTATCAAGATCACCCGCAGCAATGGCTTTTTTCAAACGTGTTAGTTCACTGCTTGACTGGGTTAAATCAACATAGATTGGGTCTAATTGAGTAATGGTTGCTAATGCTGTTGCTTGATTAGCACTCACAAGGGCACCGGCAGTGACATCTGATTTACCAATTTGACCACTAATTGGCGCTAACACTTTGCTGTAGTTTAAATTGATTTCAGCGGTTTTAAGCTGTGCTTGAGCCGTTAGTAAGTCTGCTTTTGCACCTTTGTATGCTGCATCAGCTTCGTCGTAATCTTGTTGGCTTACTGCTTTGATACTTAATAGCTCTTTATAGCGTTCTGCTTTTGCTTTGGCATTTGCAATACTTGCTTGAGCTTTAGTAATAGCGGCTTTACTAGTCGCTACTTCAGCTTCAAATGTAGATGGGTCAATCTGATATAAAGCTTGGCCTTTTTCAACCTCAGCACCTTCAACAAACATACGAGATTGAATAATACCGTTAACCTGCGGACGAATTTGCGCGATACGTGAAGCAGCCACACGACCCGGTAATTCTTTAGTTAGCGTAAGTGGTTTGCTTTGCATCTCAATAACGCCAACAGGAACAGCTTGAGCTGCCTGCGTTTGCCCTTGAGCCGATTCTGATTGGCCGCAGCCTGATAATAAAACAGCACCAGCCAAAGCTGACACTGCAAAAAATGGAATGCGAGAGCGCTGCATGTGTAGTTCCTTAGTTTAGAGTGAACGATCATTCTAAACTAAAAAAGGCACAGATCAACCATCTTTAAAGAACTTTACATTAAATAAAATGCTTGCTTTAACGCATGAATTTTGTGCAATAAATAAATTGCTAATTGAATTATTACGAATGTAACTGAGAAAGTTGTTTTAAAACTATTAGTTATGCGAATTGAAGTTATATCAATTCGCAGATTATTCGCCTAAACACATGCCCATTGCGCGGGCACTTGCTATTAAAGAATGTTCTAGAGGGATGACGCGATATTCAGAAGTAGCTTCTTTTAAACTGATTGGTTTAATTTCACCGTCTTTACTGACAGGAATAAAACCAAACTGGCCTTTCTTTACTAGCTCGAATGCTTGCACCCCAAACTCTGCTGCAAGCACCCTATCAAACGCATTAGGTGTGCCTCCACGTTGAATATGCCCTAATACGGTTACTCTTACATCAAGATCAAGCGCCACACGTATTTGTGAAGCAAGCTGCTCAGCAATGCCACCAAGCATTGGGTTTTCGTAACCAAGTTCATTTGATTGTTTACTAACAACACCACCAGCAACAGGTTTTGCTCCTTCTGAAATGACAATGTTGGCAAATCCGTGACCTTTATCAAAACGTGATGTTAGTTTGGCTTTAATCGCTTCAATATCGTAAGGAATTTCTGGAATAAGTGCGACTTCTGCGCCAGCTGCAATGGCTGAATGCAAACAAATCCAACCGGCATCGCGCCCCATTACTTCAGTCACAATCACTCGGTTATGACTTTGCGCTGTTGGTATTAAACGATCAATGGCTTCGGTGGCGGTGTCGACAGCAGTCTGAAAACCAATTGTGTAATCAGTGCCATATAAATCATTATCAATAGTTTTTGGAACGCCTACGATATTTAAGCCATGCTCAAATAAATGCTGAGATACCCTATGTGAACCATCACCACCAATATTTATAACGGCATCAAAACCAAGTTGCTTAATAATACTGATTAACTCATCAGAGCGGTCAATAAACACTTGTTCACCCGCTATTTCTGCAGGAAATGCGGTAGGATTCCCTTTATTAACAGTTTCGAGAATTGTTCCACCACGAACATGAATACCCGCCACAACTTCACTAGTTAAGTGTACAATATCATTTGGCTTTTCAAGCACACCACAATATGCTCTTCGGCTACCATACACCTGCCAATTGCCATCATGTTCGGCTGCTTTAACCACCGCTCTGATCACCCCATTGAGCCCAGGGCAATCACCCCCACTTGTTAATAGCAGTAATTTTTTCATTGTGTTACCAACTTCGTTCACTGATTAATTACAGATTAGCTTATATATTGAAGTTTCGCGTATGACTTACATCAACTAAAACTTGGTTTTTTATGCGTAGAAAAAAGCGCAACAAATAGCACTAGTAATACATACTTAGGCAGACTAGTCAGTAAAGTGGTGTTATCAATATTTGCAGAAAAGGTGTTAACAGCAAAATAAAAATGCAGCGCTAAAAATGGTGTCAGCAATATAAAGTATGAATACGCTTTATCTTTAAGGTACAGAGACTTACTAATGAGTAAAAATACTAAAAGTAACGCTAACAAAGGAAGGCCTAAAGTCACGATATCAACCATTGATAAAGCAAAGTTAGGTGACAAGTCATAAAGGGCTGAAAGTACTTCGGTTGGAATCGCAATAGCCGAGCCATAACCTATGACTGGTATAGATAAATAGGCAAATAAACAGCCAAAGATAAATAAAAGTAGTACGTTATATTTCATAACCCCATTCCATGGTTTGTTCATTATTAGCCTTACGCTAACTAATAACGAACAAATCATCCACTACTTTTTCAGTACCTTACATCGTTAAAATGTCTTAACTTTAAAGGCTAGGTTTTCTACCGCACAGCCTGTACTACTCGTATTTACACGGTAATAATGAGTATTGTCAGTGGCATTTAAATCCAATAAAAACTCATCATGTTGAGCGACTGCTTGTTGCTCTTGTGTTAAGCACATAGCTTGTACAAGCGAACGTAATTTAGCATCTGAAAATATAGTGCCAAAACGCTGCATCGGCAGTGGCGGAATTTTAATACTAGGGAGTGCATTATCAACAGTTCGTTTAGCTAGAGTAAAACCATCCTTTGTTACATCAATAACTGCACCAGCAGGCCAATAACTGATTGCTCCGTTGTTTTTAGCGTCAGATTTAACATGCACGACACCGCTTTTACCAATCACCGTCATTAGTGCGGTTTCACCAGCACGAATTGATACAAGGGCGGTGGTCTCATCAATGCCAAAGCCATGCTGTTGCCCGGTATCTGCCAGTAATCTTGCCAAACGCATTGTTCTGTTGCGCTCGCTAAAGTGTGTATCAAGGACACCATAAGTAAAACTGCCAAGCCCACCTTGTTTTTCATAGGTAAGACTGTCAGCCGAAATCTTATCACCGCATTCATTTTCACAGCGCTCACTCGGCGCAGACACCGCAAACGAGCCTTCTCTCATTGCCGCTAAACTTGTACCATTGGAAATCATCGGCACTATGCCGTAGGCATTTTTACCACCACTTTGCACCGCTGTACCTGCGCTTGTGCCAACAAGTAATGGTCTTTGTAAAATTGCGTGAGTCCAAGGATATTGCTTACCGTTATCATCAAACAGTACTTTTCTGGTTAAACTCTGATCGCCGCCGTTAAACATAATACCCGTCGCGTTTTCAATCAGTTTAACTAAATGATCTACCCCTTTATCACAAAGCGCTTTTTCGGCCTTAATTCGATCAGGGTAAATTGTCTCACGATTAAAAACGCCCATAGAGTCAGTACGTAAAGAATCCAAACTCTCACATTGCTTACTGGTAATCGCTTTTGCTAAAGCGGGTGTTAAAGGTAACCAGCTTGATTCTACACCCTTAAAGTTTAATAGCCCTTCATAAAAGTCAGCTGATTCATATGGATCTCTGCTTGAAGCCGTAACCGCTAAAATTGTTGGTGATTCGGTGGTTGTTTTTAATGAGGCAGCAACAAAGTCTAAAATATCATTGGCTGCACGTTCGTTATTATCGCTTGTACTAACCTGCTCTTTTTGACGGGTAGAATCTGTATTTATTACAGCAACTTCAAGTGAGTCTATGACAAAGTTGTATTCGGAATCTGTGAGTTCGTTTAGTAACTTGTTATCTAAATCACGCCATGCCCATAAAATATCACTTTTAGTGATCACACCTGACTTTTCACGTGCAATCTGTGCTAATACCTTAAGCGTTTGCTGACGATTTTTTTTATTCCTGGTTGGCCAATTTGTCTTTATTGCAGATAAAGCATCATTATTTAATCGAAATTGATTATTCTGTTTACCACTAATCTGTTTACTCGAAAGACAGTTTTTAGGGCTCATACTTGAGCAGGTGGTCAAAGATCCGCCGACTAAGACCAGCGTTTGCTGTTGATCATTTGCATAGACTTTGCTGCCAAATGATGCGAAAAACAAACCAAATACCAAAGAAAAAGCTGAAGTTTGATATTTAGTCTTTTGCTCCTTAAGGATGTTCATATTGTTACACTCTTGTAAAAAAATATTAGAAAATTGCTTGCGCAGCTTTTTGTTGCTTGCTATAAAAAAAAGGAACATTTAAAAACGCGAGTAAGCTAGCACTGTATCGCTAGCTTTGTCAAAAGACCTTACGGATTGGAATTATGTTGAAAAACGCATTATCGCTTTGCACATATTTCTACTCTCCACACTACCTTTCGGAGTGGTTTGACGAGTAGCCACACCTCACTTCCTGTGAGGGGCTAGTTGTGTCTATAACCCACTGCCCTGTCTAAAAAATTATAACAATTATTCAAAACGTCACGGTTTTGCCGTGTGTTTTTTAAGACAAAGGTAAATCAATATGTTTCGTCAGTTATCAATTGCTGTAGCAATCAGTGCTGTGCTGTGCCCAGTACAAGCTGTGTATGCTCAAAACGACCAACAATCAGAAAAAATTGAACGAGTAGAAGTAACAGGATCACGAATTAAAGGGGTTGATTTAGAAGGAACCATCCCGCTTACAGTGCTTGACCAAGATGCAATCAAGCGCTCAGGAGCGAACACTATTCATGAATTATTAAAAGATTTATCCGTTTTTAAAGGCGGATCCGGTACCTTTTCAACATCTGAAAGTGGTGGTACATCAACCTCAACGCCAGCGGGTCAATCCGCTGCAAGCTTAAGAGGTATGGGTCCTTCTGCAACATTAACGCTGATTAATGGCCGCCGTGTTGCACCAAGCTCGTTCGCAGCAGGCACTGAAAACTTTGTCGATGTGAACTCAATTCCACTTGCTGCAATCGAGCGCATTGATATTTTAGCCACTGGCGCATCAGCAATTTATGGGGCTGATGCTGTCGCTGGTGTTATTAACTATATTCTCAAAGATGACTATCAAGGAGCTGAAGTAAACACTTCTTACACCAATAGTTTTGACAGTCATGACGAAGCTAAGAAACAACTTAACTTAGTCTACGGGACCAATATCGGTGAAAGTAACTTAACTGTATTTGCTGATATTTACGACCGCAATGCCTTTAAAGCGACAGACAGAAGTTATACCGCAACACCTAATTTAGTAAATGGTTACTCATATTTACCGAAACTTGAGAACTCACCAAACATTTATTATTACAGCAGCCGAGATGGCAATGAACTACCAGCGCCAAACTGTAAAACAGAGCTTGTCACGACTGAGTATGGTGAGCAAATTTGTGCTTACTATGCAAACCAAGATGATTACCTAGAAACCCCATTTGAAAGCCTTTCAACTGGCTTTATGTTTAACAGCACCTTAGGTGATTTAGATTGGCATACCGATTTCTTCTATAGCCAAACTAAATCAAAAGCCTATTCATCACCTGCACCAATCAATCAAATAAATGACGATGATGGTCCGTATATCTTAGAAGATGCGTTATTCATTTATGATAACGCTGATGGCAGTAACGACCTAATGGACCAACTTTATATTGATCCATTTACCACTCAAGCAGGTCGAGATGTGTATGGTTTTGCATTTGATGCACGTTTTAATTCACCACGAACTGTTGAAGTTGAAACTAAAAACTTTCGCTTAGTCAGTAGCCTAGCTGGTTACATTGGTGATTGGAGTTGGGAGTCAGGTATAACATTTTCTCGTTCTAAGTCAGAGCAAGAAGCGATTGATGGTATTTACAACCGCTACCAATTTCATGCTGCAATCACTGGTGAATTATGCTCCGACGGTTCAACTGCTACATACGATGGAACACAGCTCAATTGTGCGCAAGGTCAGTTAATGCCATTCTACAACCCTTTTTTACAGGGTGATGCTAATAATGATGCGGTGCTTGAGCTTGCAAAAGCAAACCCAAGTAGAAATGGTGAGAGTACAGTCTACGGATGGGACTTAAACTTTAATGGCGATTTATTTACATTTAATGAGTTACCCATTTATGCTGCATTTGGTATTGAGGCTCGCCGAGAAGAGTTAAAAGATATTCCGTCTTTAGACTCACAAGCGCGTGCTGAAAATGGTTATTTAGTCGATGTTTTTGGTTTTGGCTCGAGCTTATCAGAAGCAGACCGTACGCAGTACGCTGCATTTGTAGAGTTGAATATGCCAGTTACTGAGCAGCTAGAACTGCAAGTTGCTGGGCGTTACGATCATTACGATGACTTTGGTGGAACGTTTAACCCTAAAGTAGGTTTAAGCTACCGCCCTTCAGATTCTCTAATTATTAGAAGCTCTTGGTCAACGTCTTTTAGGGCACCTTCATTAACTCAAGCTGGCGTAAAATTACGTACCACACAATCAAGCTTTGATTGTGGCGCAAATCAGGCTGTTGCAGATTTATACTGTATGGGCGATGGTACAGAAGTCAGTGTTAACAGCCTAGAACTAGGTAATCAAGCACTCAAAGCCGAAGAGTCTGAAGCGCTCAGTATTGGCTTTGCATGGAGCCCATCTGTAAATACCAATCTCACTGTCGATTATTGGCATTTTGATCATGAGCAAGTCATCGATACCAATATGACTGCCGTGCTAGATAGAGCAATCACGGATGCTTCTCTTCGTCACTGTGGCTTAGTACCACAAGGCCAACAAGGTATTTCGTACGAAGAGCAGTTGTGTGAAGTAACCGATAATGCAGGCCTTAATATAGAAAGTGATGGCGCTAATCTTTCAGAGATCCTAACAAACTATATTAGTGAGTTTAATCCGCGAGAAGATGAGCTATTCCTGCCGCTATTTAGAGACCATGTTATTCCACTGGAAAATACCGGCACACAAACCTTAGCGGGTATCGACTTTAAGTTCGATCATCGTTTTCTTTTTGCAACAGGCAACTTAACACTCGCTTTCGATGGTACACACTATTTAGAGTTTGAGCGAAACAAACCCGGTTCAGATGCAATCGAAAAGTTAATCGGCACTTATCGCTACCCTGAAAATGTAGGCAGATTCTCTATCGATTGGGATGCCGAGAGTTATTACATAAATCTAGGTGCCAATTATACCAGTAGTTATGAGGATGATATTGAAGGGCTACGTGGCCGTGAAATAGATGAGTTAGAAGAACTTGGCGAGCTTAATGATGAGTTAAAACGCGATGTTGATGACTGGCTAGTATGGGATTTATCTGCCGGGTATTTTATCAATGATGCATTATCAATCCGTGCTCGTATCGATAATATCTTCGATAAAGAACCGCCTAAACTATATGGTTCAAGCCGAGGTTTTGATTCTATAAATCATAATGCTTATGGTAGTCGCTATACGTTAAGTTTGAGTTATCGCTTTTAGCAAGGTATGGGCGACTTAATAGTCGCCCACACTTTTGAGCTTACGTTATCTTAAACTAACGACTCTCAGTATTATTCTTTCTTAGCAAGGGCTACAATACCTTGCTTATCTTATAAACGTCGAATGACCTTTAAGTGACTTTATGAAAAACAAACAGTTTGCGATGCCAGATGCGAGCATCATTTTGTTGTGCGTCGCCGTTATCGCCTATTTTGCCAGCCTATTTATAACCCCTGGTGTGTTTAATGCCGAAAAAGATAGCCATAGCGTTGAATTATCACAATATCAAATAGCCTCAGATCATACCCCGCCAGCATTTTTTGCAGAAGGTGGTGAAATTGGCCTCGCTAATGTTTTATTTGAAGGGTTAGTGTCAGGTGATAAGTATGGCGCAGCGATTGGTGTGATGGCGTTTATTTTAATCACTGGCGGTGCGTTTGGGATTATCTTAAAAACCGGTGCGATAAATAACGGCATAATGGCACTCATTAATAAAACACAACATATTGAGTGGGTATTCATTCCTCTCTTGTTTGTGCTTTTCTCTTTAGGGGGTGCGGTTTTCGGCATGGGTGAAGAAGCCATCGCCTTTTGTATTGTGTTATTCCCGATTATGAAGCAACTTGGTTATGACGCAAAAGTTACCGTATTAACAACCTATGTTGCTACACAAATTGGCTTTGCCACCTCATGGATGAACCCATTTAGCATTGCCATAGCTCAGTCTATAGCTGAAATTCCCGTTTTTTCTGGCGCAGGGTTCAGAATGGTTGCTTGGCTTGTTTTTACTTCATTTGGCCTTGTATTCACCATTCGCTATGCCAATTCTATCAGAGCAACTAAACAACAATCTAACCAACACAAAGACAGTGCAATAAATTTAGATAACGCAGATAAACTAATCTTACTTACTTTTATTGCTGGCATTGTTTGGGTTATTTGGGGCGTGATGGCTCGGCAGTATTATATTCCTGAATTAGCAGCGCAATTCTTTTGTCTTGGTATTGCTTGTGCTGTAATCGCCAGCCTATTCAAAAAACAAACTGCCAATGAAAGCGCAAATGCATTTAAAGAAGGTGCCCAAGAGCTCCTACCAGCAGCGCTTTTAGTAGCTCTGGCAAAAGGCGTTATTTTAATACTTGGCGGTAGCGATTTAACGTCGCCTTCAACCCTTAATACCCTGCTGTACTATAGTGCCACCAGCATCTCAGTTGTGCCCGATTATATTGCTGCTTGGGGCATGCTATTATTTCAAAGTGTATTTAACTTCTTTGTTTCGTCAGGTTCAGGACAAGCAGCCATAACAATGCCGCTAATGTCGCCGCTTGGTGATTTGTTAAATATCTCACGTCAAATTGTGGTGTTGGCATTTCAGTTAGGTGATGGTTTAACGAATATTTTTATTCCGACTTCTGCTAGCCTTATTGGCTGTTTAGGTATTGTTAAATTAGATTGGAGTGAATGGGCACGTTTTATTTGGCGCTTCACTTTAGCTTTGTTCGGCCTTGCCAGTGGTTTTATTTTTCTCGCACACTTTATTAACTATCAGTAAAAGATTTAATTATGTTAACACTTATCAAAGGCGCAGACGTTTTCGCCCCCTCACCTTTAGGCATTCAAGATGTTCTTATTGCTGGCACAAAAATAGTTGATATACAGCCTGAAATCACCATCGATACTTATCAGGGGATTACCACAATTGATGGCACTCATTGTATTTTGGCCCCGGGGTTTGTAGATTCACTCGTTCATATAACTGGCGGAGGCGGCGAAGCTGGCTTTGCAAGTAGAACACCAGAAATGAACCTTACTGATGCAACACTGCATGGTACAACAACCGTTATTGCAGCTCTTGGCACTGACTCAAGTAGCCGAACTCATAGTAATTTGATTGCTAAAGCAAAAGAGCTGAAAGAGCTTGGGCTCAACGTTTTTTGTCATTCGGGCTCATATCATTTACCTGCGAAAACACTGACAGGCTCTATCACCAGCGATTTAATGTACATAGATGAGTTTATTGGCGTAGGAGAAGTTGCTATATCGGATCATCGTAGCAGCCAACCCACAGTGCAACAGCTGGCAGAGCTTGCCGCTGAGTCAAAAGTGGCCGGCATGTTAAGTGGTAAAAAAGGCACTGTCAGCATTCATGTTGGCCCTGTTGATACACATTTATCGTTATTGCATGAGGTTGATAAGCTAACCGATATTTCGCTAGCACAATTTTACCCAACTCACATGAATCGCAATATTGACTTACTTAATGCTGGGGTAGAGTTTTGTAAAGCCGGTGGCACTATCGACTTTACAACAAGTACAACCGAGTATGACCTTGCTCATGGTGAATACTCTGCCGCACACGCACTAGCTTACTGCCTAGAGAATAAAGTCGACCCAACAAAACTAACCATGAGCTCAGATGGCCATGCAAGCCTTCCTATTTTTGACAAAAGCTTTAACCTGCTTGGCCTTGAAGTAGGCAAAGAGTCCACATTGCATGGCTCGTTTGTAGAAGCAGTGCAAAAATACAATGTTTCGATTGAACACGCTTTAATGGCGATTACATCAAACCCTGCACAGATACTGGGTATCAATAAAGGTGTAATTAAGCAAAATGCAGATGCCGATCTTGTGTTACTTAATAAAACAACGCTTGCGCCAACAGAATGCTGGTCAAAGGGTGTTCATATGCTAAGCAAAGGCAAAGCACTTGTTAAAGGCGCCTTTGAATAAGGCCGCAATCGGCGGCCTTAAACACTATGCTAAACATGTTCCGAAATGCGAGTAACGAGTAGTTGCTCGACTTTCACCCCTTCAACATCAACAACCTCAAACTTATAGCCAGCATAGTTTATAAACTCGGCGCGTTTAGGCAGGCGTTTCATGGTGTAGATCAAAAACCCTGCGACAGTTTCGTAATGAGACTGTTCAGGGAACTCTTCAATTTCAAGGACCTTTGCAAGCTCAACCACAGGTGTTAAACCATCGACCAGCCAAGATGAGTTATCACGTTGAATAATTAACTCTTCACCCTGGTGGCTAATTAAGTCGCCCATAAATCCTTTCATTAAATCTTTAACCGTAACAATACCTACCATTAGCGCGTACTCATTAACCACTACGGCAAACGGCTCTGCCGCTTTTTTGAAAGTATTTAGCGCCTCTGAAAGACTCAATGTTTCTGGCAGATAAAAAATATCTTGGCTTATTAATTCATTATCGATTTCAGCGGTTTGCCCTTTTAGCACCTTGCGTAGGATATCTTTTGATTCAACCGAGCCAATTAATTTATCTAAACTACCATCACACACTAAAAAGTGATTATGAGGGTGCTCAATAATTTTGGTTGCGACTTCTTGAGCATCAGCTTTTACATCAAAATACACAATTTGATCGCGAGGAGTCATCACACTCGATAAAAAACGTGCTTCTAAATCAAATACATTGCCAATTAGCTCATATTCTTGTTGCTGTAAGCTGCCGTACTCTGCCCCTGCATCCATCATCGCAACGATGTCTTCTGTGGTGACAATATCTTCTCGCTCAGCAGGTACTTTAAACGCGCGTAAAACCAAATTAGTTATACCATTAAAGAAAACAACAAAAGGAGTGAGCGCAAAGGTCACCCAGCGCATAATGGACACCACGTTTACCGCAACCGCCTCTGGCATAATCATGGCTAACCGTTTAGGTAATAGGTCAGCAAATAAAATAAACAAAGAGGTAATACTCAAAAACGAAATCAAAAAGCTGATTTGACTCAATAACGGGCCTTGATAAATCATGCCTAAGATTTGTTCTATGTAAGGAGATAATGCTTGCTCACCAACAATACCACCTAAAATGGCAATTGCGTTCAGGGCAATTTGTATCATGGCAAAAAATGCCCCAGGTTGCTCTTGCAAGCTAAGCACTGCTTGGGCTTTTTTGTTGCCTTCGTCCACCATCACTCGTAATTTGATCTTACGAGATGCCGCAATCGCAATTTCGCTCATTGCAAACAATGCACTGATCAAAATTAAAATCATGATAATGAGTAAATCACTCATTGTAGCTCCTAATAATTAAGCGCATTCAGAGTGTTGAATGCAAACAACTTTTTGCTCGTTTAGGCTACATAGAGTTAGGCGAGAATGGACAAAAAGCAGCTGATTATAGCCACTTTGTAGCAATCAACAAGTGCTATTTTTAATCGTTAATAGCAAAGCCTTTATTTAATTTTTCAAGAGTCACAGGGTTGATATTTTTATTGCAGGCAAAGTATAACTGAGGTGTGCCAACGGGCAGTTTAAATATCGGTTTTAAATCTTCAAGGGTGCTATCATTATTACGTTCATGTTTAAACTGCTCATCACTAAGGATGACTAAATCGATACTTGAGCGTCTGCTTTTCAGTACATCATAAATGTTGTCAAAACTATCAAGTAAGATCAGCTGATTACGTTCATCAAAGCCGTTTTCTTTTAAGTAAATATGTGAATAGTTATTTTTTAATACAGCAATTCGGTATTTCTTAGCTTCGTCTATGCTCGCTATTTTTACTTGCTCAGATTTAAACGAATAGAATGACGCTGAAAAGCCACCAATTTTCGCTACCCAAGTAAACTTATCTTCGCGTGCCGGAAGCCTTGCCATAGAAAAGATGCAGGTATTGCTATCACGCAATGCTGCATTATACGAAATTGACCAAGAATTTACTGATAGCTCATAATCCACGCCACTTTTATCTAAACCTGATTTAACTTTATCAACTACAGTGCCAGTTAATTCGCCATTTTCATCTAGGTATTGGAAATTTGGGAAATTTTCGGTCACCACAGTAATTGCTGCAAAACAAGGTTGCAGAAAAAGCAGCAATGACAAGGTGATAATTGAGCGCATAATGAGCGATACCAAATAAATTATAATTATTTTTTATAATAATATAGCTCGGAGTTGCAGATATTGAAATATTTTTTAGTAAAAAGGAATGAGCGGAAACAGGGTGTTTCCGCTCTAGAGTCAATTACTTATTCATTGCATTTATTAAAAATGCTGAGATTTTAGCGCCTTCTCTTAGAGTTGTTTCAGAACTTGTCTGACCGATTAATGAGCTATCTGTGAATGGTGCAATTTCCATCATGTCAGCACCAGTAATTGGGAACTCGTCAGCCAATTCAACTAGAATGTCTAATGCATGCTGAGGTGTTAAACCACCGGCTTCTGGTGTTCCTGTCGCTGAAGCAAAGCTTTCATCAAGTGCATCAATATCAAAGCTCACATAAAGCTCATCAACATTATCTGCTTTTAGCTGCGCAATAACTTCTTCAGCAACAGCTTTAGCGCCACGTTCGATGATTTCGTGTGCCCAATGTTGTTTAACGCCAAACGTGTCTTCCCAGTGTTGTTTAGGCTTACCACTAGAGCGAATACCAAATTGAATTAAGTTACGTGGAGCTGGTAAGTACTCAAGAATATGTGTACACCACGAACCAAAGCATAAATCGATACCTAAACGTTCAACTAATAAGTCTGTATGAGCATCAAAGTGAATGATTGCAGTGCGTTTTCCTGCGTCACGTTTTGCTTTTAAGTAAGCTTTAGTCAGCGGGTAGCTAATTGAGTGGTCACCACCGATACCAAAAATACCCTTATCTGGGTAATTTGCATAAAAGCCATCACAGACATCTTCAGTGATAGACAAAGGCGATACATGATATTCACTGTTTTCATCAGCATATAACGCTTTTTGACAGTTTGTAATGGTTGCATCGTTAAGGTATTTATCATGCAATAAATGCGGGATCACACGAACATCACCTAAATCAAAGGCGCGCGCTTGTGGTTGTTGATCAATCAAGGTAGAGCGTAAAAATAGTGGACCCCAGTTAGCACCACGTAAAATACCACCGCCACAATCAGAGCTAATACCTAAAATTACCGCTTTGTGCTCAGACTCTGCCAATGTTTCAAGTGACTCTTTCCAAAGCACATCAACATTATCTGTTTGGCCGTATAATTTAGTGCGCAGCGCATCTTTACGTTCTTTTGCTGTATTAACTGTAAATACGCCATCGCCAGGAGGACAAAGACACTGACTTAGTTTTTCGTGGAAGGCTTTTTGTGTGTTACTCATCTCTACTCCGCTGATCTTTATCTGCATATTCATGCGTAATTAAAAAACTTACGCAATCAGGTTTGTGTATAGTCTGGATTTTTGAGACTCAACAATCACTTGCTCAACCAAACCTATAACTCACTGATATTAAATGGTTATAATTTTAATGCAGATGAATTTAAACTGCTCTAGTCAAATAAGAGCGCTGTATTTTGGCAGGTATAACATGCGCGAAAAGAAAGTCAAATTTTGCGGCAACCTAGGTGATTGCCGCTATAGATTTATATTCAAACGAAGTGAATACTCATTATTCGTAGCCTCTTGGCTTCTTAGTTTTGATAACGGCAATGTATGCATGCCAGCTGGCGTAGCTCAATAAAGGCATAATGACAATAAACCCAGCAGTGCCTGTAATAAAGCCGACAAATACCAAACATAGTATCAAACCAGCCCAGACAACCATGGCACCAAAATTTGTTTTAACCGCGTTCATTGAAGATATTACCGCAGTCATAATATCAACACGGCGTTCCATCATAATTTGTGGAGTAAACGCTGAGATAGCAAATACAGTGACCAGTAAGATACCACCGACAATACTACCGAGAGTTAAAAACGCAGATAACTGCTCGAAACTCGGGTTTACAACGTTCGGGTACAATGCATGAATAAGCGCAGCTAAGCGCATCCAAACGATCATAATTACCATTAATAACACTGCAAAGCCCCATTCACCTGCTGGGTTTCTAAACATCGATTTAAGGCTGTGCATCAAGGTGGGTTTGTGGCCTTTTTCAAGCTCCCAAGCAACATCGTAAAGTCCTGCAGCAAAGGCAGGGCCAATTAATGCAAAGCCCACTACAGCAGGTAATATAACTAAGTGTGTATCAAACTGATAAACAAAATACATGATAGTGGCAGGTATCAAGGTAAATACTAATCCGTAGACTAGACTCAGTATGGGCGCATTCGCGATATCTTTAAATGCAAGTGCTAACCAATGAAAAGGCGCACCAATTGAAATTTTCGAGCTTTCTAAACAGCGTGCAAACTCATGGTGTTTACTCATAGAAGATGAAGCAGGCATAATATATCCTCTTTTATCGTTACTTCTTTAGGTTTAGGTTATCTGTGCAATTCTTGCAACATTGGTGATCTAATAGGACATCTGTCCTGTACTTTAAACACATATGATTAAAGTATTACGCTTTAGACAAAAATAAGGTTTAATAATGGAAAAGGTATTTCACTTAGGGCTTACTCGTCAGGACTTAAACGGCGCAACCCTTGCGATTGTCCCAGGCGACCCTGACCGCTCAGCACGCATTTCAACTCTTCTCAATAACCCAGAATGCTTAGCGAAGACCCGTGAATTTCATGTATACCGAGGTGAGCTAAACGGCCACAGCGTTGTAGTTTGTTCAACCGGTATTGGCGGCCCATCAACATCAATTGCTGTTGAAGAGCTTGCTCAGCTAGGTATTGATACCTTTTTGCGCATCGGCACAACCGGTGCAATTCAGCCACACATTAACGAAGGCGATATTTTAATTAGCCAAGCCTCAGTACGTTTAGATGGTGCTAGCCAGCATTTCGCACCACTAAGCTACCCTGCTGTGTCTGACTTCTTTGCAACACAAGCGATGGTAAATGCATGTGATAAGCTAGGAATTAATTTCCACATTGGTATAACTGCATCGAGTGATACGTTCTACCCGGGTCAAGAACGTTACGATACTTATTCTGGCTATGTTCCTCGCTCATTCCAAGGCAGCTGTGAAGAGTGGCAAAAACTAGGCGTGATGAATTATGAAATGGAATCAGCAACACTATTTACTATGTGTGCTGCCCTTGGCTTACGCGCAGCCTGTGTTGCAGGGGTATTAGTAAATCGGACTAAACAAGAAATTCCGAATTTTGACCACGGCGAGATTGAGAAAAAATCAGTCGCCGTCGTCATTGAAGCTGCAAAACTATTGCTAGACTAACCTTCAACTAGTTTAGCAACACAGTGCTCAAATGCTGGTGGGTTTGCAAAGCTTGCCAGCACACTTTTAGCCACCTCATATTGATTTTCTGCCCCTTGTGTTTCTAACAAGGTGATTGACTTAACTGTTTTATCATCAAAGGTTAAGCCCGCAAGATAAAACTGACTCAATGCACTTTGTAATGGCGAAAGGCTTGGACTATAGGCAGCATTTTCAGCATAACTTCCGTAAAAGTCACCTTCATCAAAAGTCGTTAATTTAACCGCACTAAAGTTACCTGTGTAAGGCACGTATGCATTGAGTGCCAATTGAATAAGTTTAGCATCATCAATCGAAAGCTCAGTAAACTGTTTATCGCTTTGCTTATTAGAAAATAAGCACGCTTCATTGCCTAGGTCTTTCGGGCCAAATGAATAAGGTAATAACTCATGTAAATTAAAGTCACGTTCTGGCAATAAAATCTCAAGTGAGTCTGCGGTGCTCAATTCATTCATAAATTGACGGCAGTAACCGCAAGGTGCATCGCTAATAGCAATTTTTAACACTGCTTGCGCGCCATTAAGCCATGCATTATTAATGGCTGATTGCTCAGCATGAACGACCAAACTCAATGCTTGATGAGAAAACTCAACATTTGCGCCAAAATAGAAATTTGTTTCGCCTTGCTTGTTTAACCCAACTGCAATGGCGCCCACATAGAATTTAGAAATAGGCGCGACAGAAAATAAACTTGCGACGGGTACACAGGCTTTTAGTAACTCAAGTTGGCTAACTTGAAACTGCTGACAAAGAGAAGAAATATCAGATTGAGATAAGATGCCACGTTGCTGTTTAAGCTGGGCAAAAAGAGAATTTTTTTGTTGATCATTGAAGCTAAACGGCTCTGAATTTTGAGCTAGTTTGCTTGCATCTATCCTAGTTGCTGTCATAACAAATTATAATTATTAATTGGCTAAACAGTTTAAAAGGTTACGTAATGAATTGCTAGGTTTTGGCGGTAAACATCAAGGTAAATCGCACAATAAAAGCTAAAAATTAGCGGTATTTGTAAGCCCAAATATACACAACAAAATAGCGATGACTAGCTCGACCAATTATTGACGAACCAGCCAATTTTTTGCTTTGTTAAAACATTCAAAGTTTTCAGCTTGTAAGTTATAGCGCTTTGCTTTTTGCATAAATAAGTCATGCATAAAACCATCAAAACTTACGACAATTGCTACAACAGCTTCTTTCAAAGAGTTTGCTACTGCCGGCATAATGGTGAATAAATCAGCAGGTGCGAAATTGTGCGTCAACTCAGACACATCAACGAGTATTTTATCTGACCCATATAATACTGAGTATTGCTGGGCGATTTGGTAAAAATTTATCACATCCTGTGCACTAGCAGTCCCTCTTAACGTCATCATCACGAGTGACGTCGATGCATCATAAGTGATGCAAGTAGACACGTTTGGCATAAGTTACTCTAAAAAAAGCGTGGGGGTTAATTTGGCTTAACGGTAGCTGAATCAAAAAGCTGGGCTATTTTATTAATATCGCCTCTCTAGTCAATACCTAGCAATAAAATAGGTATGACCAGTCATAAAATTCAGATTTTAGGATTAGATCTACTTTAAAGAGTTGTTATGCAAATTCATATCTTATTTACTTTAGACACAAGTATGAGTTTTCCTTTCATAGAATCAGCTTTTTCAGATAAACCTATATTTAATTAAAATTTATAATATTTAGCGTTATTTAGACAGCAAAATGGGTGAGCGTTTTTTATGCTCATTTTTAAATGGATTGGTGTGTCATGAAAGCGCGATTGGTTATATTATTTGGCTTTACCTTGTTGATTTTATTAATTTCAACAACACCTAAAGCGATGCCGATTAAAGAGTTTGAAAAGCTTAGAACCTCAATAAGGCAAAGCTACGCCAGTTCACCTCAAGAAGGGCTTGAGTTTGTCAATGCGCTGATTGAAACTACCGAACTGACACTAGAACAAAAGATTATAGTCACTAATTATAAAGCTTGGTTTTTGCTTGAGACTGACAGGCTTGAACAAGCCATGGAAACCATTGTTAAGTACATGAATATGGTTTCTCAATCTGATGAAAAAGACCTCATGTATGGCTATTTCAATATTTCTGGTGGGATTTATGCACGCTTAGGTCTATATGAAGAAGCCTTAGCGTACTATCGTGATGCCATGCCATTTGCACAATCTCGAGATGAGCGTTTAGTTTATCAAACCGAAAATAATATCGCTTTGGTAAAGCTACGTTTAAACCGTTATAAAGAAGCTGCCGACTCGTTCACATATTATCGAGATTATGCCCACAGTAAAAATCAAACTCTCAACGAATCATTTGCAAGTAATAATTTAGCGCTAGCTTTAATTGGGTTAAAACAGTATCCAGAAGCACTCAAGATTATCAATGAAGCTATCGGGTTGCAAAGCCAACACAACTACACCACTCATCTTGCTTCAAGCCTGGTTCTAAAAGCCAAAGTATTACGTTTTCAGGGTTTTTTAGAAGACTCAGAAAAGGTACTCAACGAAGCTTCGACGCTTATTGAAAATAAACAGCTTGAGAATGAGCAACTTAATATTATTTTATGTTTAGCAGAAACGTATGAAGCACAGGGACATACTGATAAAGCACTCAAAACGCTTGCATCCGTTGATACTCACACTGTTAGCCATACTAATTTTGAAGCCCTGTTATCGATTGCCAAATTAACTGCAGAGCTTTACGAGCAACAAAAAAATTATGTAAATGCACTTAGCGCTTATAAACAATATTCGTTCATTAACGCCGCTATTTTAACCAGACAAGCCAAAGTGAATTTAGCAAAAGCGCTTGCAGAAGCCGATGTTGCCGCAAAAGAAGTAAGAATTTCTAACCTAACTCGTGCTGAGCAAATAAAAGCCACTAAAGCCAATGCATTTAAAGATCTCACGATTGTAGTAAGCATCTGTTTAGTTGTTATTTTATTTGGCTCACTTATCGCCATTAACAGCATTGACAAACAAAAACAAAAATTAACTAAAGCATTAGAGCAGTTAAAAGATACACAAGATCATCTGATTGAAATCGAAAAAATAGCCTCTTTAACAGCACTGGTATCTGGTATGGCGCATCAACTTAATACCCCTATTGGCACTATAGTGACAGCAAGTTCATTAATAGATGATTACATGGAAGGTTTAGAAGAAAAATTTAAAGCCCGAGAGCTCTCTAGCAAACATTTTCATAAGTTTATTACCGATACCAATAGCGCTAAAGAGCTAGTGATCAGTAGCATTAATCGACTTGCCGGCATCGTCGAAGAATTCAAAGCGCTCAATGTGTCTATTCACCTTGATAAACCAATGAGCAAAATACAGCTGCCAAGCTTTATTAGTCATCGTTTATACCCTTTGAGTAAACACCTTGGTAAACAAATTGAGTTTAAAATTCATGGCGATGAAGCAGTTATTACGTCATATCCAACTATCTTAAGTGATGTATTAAAAACCTTGGTTATTAATTCCTGCGAGCATGGCTTTGTTAATACTGACAAAGGTGTTGTCGAGGTAACAGTTAAAGCCTATACACATGTGGTTGAAATTACCTACCAAGATAACGGTGTCGGTATCAATGATGAGATCCTACATGAAATATTTACGCCTTTTTATACAACAAATCTAGGTGGAAACCATCTAGGGCTTGGCTTAAACGTAGTATTTAATGCGGTAAAATATAATCTTAGAGGGAAAATAAGCGCCGAGTCATGTAAACACGGCGCACGATTTGTTATTAGCCTACCAATCGATGCTCGATTGGTTGATGACACCAGCTATTAACCGGTATTACGCATACCTGCAGCAATACCTGTCATAGTGATCATCAAGGCATTATCAATATCGCCTGCAGAGCTTTCATCTGCTTCGCGTGAACGACGCAGTAACTCAACTTGTAATAAGTTAAGTGGATCTGTGTACGGGTTACGTAGCGCGATTGACTCTTTGATCCAAGGTTGGTCTGCAAGCAGGCTCTTTTGTGGGCTAAGCGACTGAACAAGCTCAATCGCCTCGCTCAATTCTTGACGTAACTTCACGCCTAATGGCTTATATTGTTCAGTTACTAGTGCATCATCGTAATGCGCACTTAACCATGTATCAGCTTTACTAAATACCATCTCTAGCATCTCTAAACGAGCACGGAAGAATGGCCATTTTAAGCTCATTTCATGAAGTGTCTCGATGCCATACTTATCTAACGCAGCTTTAAGGCCTGTTAATGCACCTAACCAAGCTGGCAGCATTAAACGGTTTTGGCTCCATGCAAAGATCCATGGAATAGCACGAAGGCTTTCTACCCCACCGTTCGGGTTACGCTTCGCAGGTCGAGAACCAAGTGGCAGTTTAGAAAGCTCTTGTTCTGGCGTTGCCATTCTAAAGTAAGGAACAAAGTTTTCATCATGGCGCACAACTTGACGGTAATGCTCACACGAATCTGCACTAATAAGCTCCATAACATCACGCCATTCGCTCTTTGGCTCTGGTGGCGGCAACAAGTTACTTTCTAGAACTGCACCGGCATAAATATTTAAGCTTTGCAGAGCAACAGCAGGTAAACCAAACTTAAAGCGGATCATTTCACCTTGTTCTGTTACACGTAGGCCACCTTTTAATGAACCTGGAGGCTGTGAGCGCAGTGCTTGGGCAGCTGGCGCGCCACCGCGACCAACCGTACCACCACGGCCGTGGAATAAAATAAGCTCAATACCGCGATTTTCGGCTAATTGTACCAGCTTATCCATAGCTTCATATTGTGCCCAACCAGCAGCCATCATGCCTGCATCTTTTGCTGAGTCTGAGTAGCCGATCATGACATTTTGTTGGTTTTGAATGTGACCACGGTACCAAGTGTTATCAAGTAAACATTCGATCACCTCTTTACCATTATTTAAGTCGTCTAACGTTTCAAATAATGGCGCAACTGGTAAGTTAAACTTACAACCACTTTCTTTAAGCAGTAACTGTACTGCCAGCACATCAGATGCAGTACGTGCCATCGAAATAATATACAAACCAAATGTTTGTGCATCTTGCGCTGCGATTACATCGAATGTATCTAGCACCTCTTGTACTTCTGGGCTTGGTTGCCAATGTTTTGGAATTAACGGACGACGAGAATTTAGCTCAGCAAGTAAAAACGCTTGTTTGTCTTCTTCTTGCCATTGATGGTAATCACCTAAACCTAAATAACGTGTTAACTCAGAGAAAACATCACCATGACGCGATGAATCCTGACGTACATCAAGTTTTGCAAGGCGCAGACCAAAGCTATTAATACGGCGCAGAACATCAAGCAGCAAGCCATCGGCAACTACTTTCATGTTGGTTTTAATAAGCGAGCGATAACACACTTCGATTGGGTGTTTAATTTGCGCGATATCAGTAATTAAATCTTCAGAATCAGTGCGCTTTTTCTTAATTTTAGCGCCCAAATGCGTCACAGTTTCAGCAATCTGATTCTTTAACTTTTTAAGTACCGCACGGTAAGGTTCAAAGTCTTGACCTGCAAGCTCAATAAGCTCATCGCTTGCATCCGACATAGATAACTCATTGCTTAGCGTTTCGATATCACGAGAATACAAATCAAGCGCCATCCAGCGGCCATGATCAAGTACTTGCTGTGTGACTTCAGCAGTTACAAACGGGTTACCATCGCGGTCGCCGCCCATCCAAGAAGTAAATTCAATTGGACTGAAATCAATAGGTAGCTCTAAATCAAGCTCTGCTTTTACGTCTTCGCCAAACTCACGTAAAAAACGCGGAACAGCGTGCCATAAGCTATTTTCAATAACCGCAAAACCCCATTTAGCTTCATCAATTGGCGTTGGGCGTGAGCGACGGATATCGTCAGTATGCCACGCTTGGCTAATAAGCTGGGCAATGCGGTTTAATAAATCTGCACGTTCACTAGGTAAGTTGTCTTTACGCTCTAAAGAGGCAAGGCAATCACTTAATTCTACGTGTTTATTGATCATTGTACGGCGTGTCACCTCAGTTGGGTGAGCCGTCAGAACTAAATTGATGTGGAGTTTTGAGAGTGTTTGCGCCAAGTGATTAGGATCAACTTGACCTTGCTTTGATGCTGTTGCTAGCGCTTTTAATGTTTGAGTGAGAGGGTTTAGTTGGCAAAAACCAACATCATTAAAGCGCGATACGGTATGGAATTGTTCAGCAACATTAGCAAGATTCAAAAAATGATTAAATGAGCGTGCAACCGGTAATAGTTCTTCATCTGTGAGAGCGTGTAGTACTTCGATAAGCGCTTGTCTGTCGGCTTCGTTACCACTACGTGACGATTTAGATAAAGCGCGAATCTCTTCTACCTTATCTAAAATGGCTTGTCCTTGTGCATCTTTAATGGTTTGACCCAGCATTTGTCCAAGCATACTAACATTACCGCGAAGTGCAGCGTATTGTTCACTCATTCTCATACTCCTTTCTTTAACTAAGTTGAAAGTACTTACTGCACAGTATTTAGCCAAGCACGAACGCAGCTAAATACTGATCCCTTTTATTAATATCATTGTCAGCGTTAATTTAATAGATCGAATTTTCTAACATACTCGTAAAAAAGAATAACCAATCTATAAACATAAAAGTGTAATAAATACGCAGCTTAGTCAGCTACAAAGCGTTAAAGCTAGCTCAATTGGTAAAATGGACTTACCAATTTAAAAGGTAAAATCCCCGTAATTTAAGGCATCCTTAAAGTTTGCATGGTCAAATTTTTACCAGCCTTTTTTATGTGTTTATAGGGTTAGATCAAGACAAACAGAGCTACTATCATTTTATTAGTTGGTGAGAGTTTGAGCGAAAAAATTTTCAAATATTTTTAGAACAGGTCAAAAATGCAACTCTATATTTTGTGCGGTGCAAGCAGTGAAATTGCAAATGCCTATTTCACCACTCTAAATAAACAAATAAACAGGGGTCATATCGTAACCATCAGTCGAGGTGAATTTAAGGAAAGTTTTAATAAGTCATCAAGCAATGAGATAAGCCACCAGCATTTTACTACTGACTACTCAGAGCAAAGCTTGAGTGGCATTGCTAAAGAACTAGCCAGTGGCCACTATGATTTGGCACAGTTGATGATATTTAACGGCCTATTGCATGATCCAGATAATGCGCCTGAACGTAAACTTGAACAAATATCTGAGCAGCACTTTATAAATAGCATGATGACAAATGCTCTACTACCAATTCGCTTTGTGTCTTTATTCTCAACGCTTTTGAAGCCTCAAGTAGCAACTGTGGTGTGTGCCCTTAGTGCACGTGTTGGTAGCATCAGTGACAACAAGTTAGGCGGTTGGTATAGCTATCGGGCATCGAAGGCGGCATTAAATATGTTATTTAAATCTGCAGCTATTGAACTTAGCAGACGCTATAAAAAATGCCACTGCGTGTTATTTCACCCAGGTACTACTGATACGCCGTTATCAAAACCCTTTCAGGCAAATGTGCCCGAAGGAAAGCTATTTACCCCTGAGTTTGTAGCCGAGCAATTGTATTCATTGATAAGTGATGCTGACTATTTACAACAATCACACAACCCTGCCTACTTTGACTGGCAAGGAAAACCCATAGACTGGTAACAGGAAATTTATGCATTTAACAAAACAAGCCATTGCTGATTTAGAAAACCGCTACCGCGCTCATTTAATTAATAGTTTGTCGGGGTTTAAAAGTGCCAACTTAGTCGGCACACAAGATAATAATGGCCAAACTAATTTAGCGATTGTAAGTTCAGTATTTCACCTTGGGGCACATCCCCCTTTAGTGGGTATGATAATTAGGCCCCATTCAGTGCCTCGCCATACCCTAGAAAACTTATTAGCCACTAAGCAGTACACGATTAACCACGTAAACAAAGACATTTATAACAAAGCACATCAAACATCGGCACGCTACGACAAAGACGAGTCTGAATTTGATGCAACAGGGCTCAACACTGAATACCTAAATGACTTTACAGCGCCTTTTGTTAAAGAAAGTAAGCTTAAATATGCGCTTGAGCTGAGAGAACACCACCACCTTGCCATCAATGGCACTGAGCTGATCATAGGTGAAATAACCGATATCTACTTAGATGAGGGGTGTTTGCAAGAAGATGGCTTTGTCGATATTGAAGCCATTGGTACAGTCGCGGTGAGCGGGCTAGATAGTTACCATGTAACTGAACGTTTAGCCCGCTTAGCATATGCTAAAAAGTAACTTTTGATTTAAGCACTAGATTATATATGGCTTAGGCGCATGGGTTAACACCTCAAAACCAGATTCTGTGACAACTATGTCATCTTCTAGGCGCACACCACCATAGCCTGGTATATAAATGCCGGGCTCAATGGTGATCACATTACCAACTTCAAGATTGTAGTCTGTCAATGTGTTAATAAATGGCACTTCATGTAAAAACAGCCCTAAACCATGGCCAAGGCCTTTACCCGCGTATTCGCCAAAGCCCGCCTCAGCAATTACCTTGTTTGATATAGCATTTAAATCTAAACAATTAACACCCGGTTTGACCATTTCTAGTGCCGCATTTTGTGCATCGAGTACGGTATTATAAATACGGGTTTGTTTTTCTGATGCTTCGCCAATAATGTAACTACGAGTCATATCAGAGCGATAGCCATTTACAACAGCACCAAAATCAAGGGTTACAAAGTCACCTTGCTTTAAAACCTGATCTGATGGATTACCATGCGGCAAGGCAGAGCGCTCTGCAAACAGCATAATGGTTGCAAACGACATTCCTTCTGAACCAAGCTTTTGCATTCTAAATTCAAGCTCTAAGGCAAGGTCTCGCTCAGTTACACCCGGTTTAAAATGAGGTAGCGTTTGTGCTAATGCTTCATCAGCGATGGCTGCGGCAGCCTTTATTTGCGCCACTTCCCAGCTATCTTTAACGCGTCTTAGTTTTTCAATTAAACCGTTTACCGCTGTTAGAGTGTGGCCGCTTAGCTCATCTGCCACACCTTGCCAAATTGCTACCGTGACATAGCTTGCATCAAATGCGACATTGCTGTTTGGGTTAAGGTGCCTATTTATACAATGGCCGAGAGTTTCGTTGTCTCTGTCTCGACAAACAACTTCAAACCCTGTTGTTTCAGCAATTGCACGTTGATGGTATCGGTAATCAGTGATCAACACACACGCATTTTGAGTAATTAATGCATAAGCAGCATTACCGCTAAAACCACTTAAGTAACGAATATTTTCATGACCAAGTACTAACATCGCGCTGTAACCTTGCTGCTCTAGCAAGGCTTTAAATTCAGCTTGTCTTTTTAAGTAATTAACTTGCATTGTCGCTCCTTATTTTTTGCGCATGCTAACAGTTATGTCCATAAATACGAATATTATGCGATTAGTCGCAGTGAGTTTGCATCAACTGTTTACTCAAGCCACAATGCTGAAAAAACCAAGGAGTACACAATGACAACATACGGTATTGGCACACAAACGCCAGAGCAGGCGCTTGACTCTTTGTCAGATATGACAACAGATTTAACCCCTATTCAAAATGACGAATTTCATGCGCGTATCGCAAAAGCACAAGCGTATATGCAAGCAAACAATATTGACGCAATATACTTAAATGCAGGCACTAACCTAGCCTACTTTACGGGTATGCGTTGGTACGCAAGCGAGCGTTTAGTTGGCGCTATTTTACCTGCAAAAGGTGATGTGCAATACATAGCACCGTTTTTTGAAATCGGCAGCTTAAACGATTTTATGGTGATTGATGGCCCAATTCGTGGCTGGCAAGAGCACGAAAACCCTTATCAATTGTGTGTAGATGTTCTTACAGAAATGGGCATTAGCAAAAATGGCACCCTTGGTATTGATGAAAGCGCACAGTTTTTTATCTACGACGGTATTAATAAAGCGAACGGCAATTACAACATTGTTAACGCACAGTGCGTAACAGCTCACTGCCGCATGCATAAATCAGCCAGTGAACTTGCCTTAATGCAACGTGCTATGGACATGACTTTAGAAGTACACAAAGCAACGGCAAGTATGCTTTATGAAGGTATCACCACCACTGAGGTTGAAGCCTTTATTAAAAAAGCGCACCAAAAAGTCGGCGCGCCGGGTAACTATTTTTGTATTGTGTTATTTGGTGTTGCGTCTTCTTTCCCACATGGTGTTAAAGATCCGCAAACCCTTAAAAAAGGTGATGTGGTACTGATTGATACTGGTTGTAAAGTACATGATTACCTCTCTGACATTACCCGTACCTATGTATTTGGTGAAGCAACCGATCGCCAACGCATGTTTTGGCAGCACGAGAAAAATGCCCAACTTGCTGCTTTTGCTGCCGCAAAAAATGGTGTGGCATGTGGCAAAGTAGACGATGCTGCAAGACAGTATCTTGCCGAAAATGGCATGGGACCAGAGTATCAAACACCAGGCTGCCCACACAGAACCGGCCATGGCATTGGTTTAGATATTCATGAATGGCCATACCTAGTTGGTGGTAACCCTACTCCACTTGCAACAGGTATGTGTTTTAGTAACGAACCCATGTTAGTAATACCGGATGAGTTTGGTATTCGCTTAGAAGATCATTTTTATATGACAGACGAAGGTCCGCGCTGGTTTACCGAGCCTGCTCATAGCATTGATGACCCATTTGGTTTAGCTAAATAAAATTCAAATAAACTTTATAAGGCCAGTTTTCTGGCCTTTTTTGTATCTGAATTATTACAATCATTAACAGTGTGGATATTTTAGAGACAACCTATCCGCTTTTATCATGTTATGATTTCAAGAATTTAACCTAACATAATTACGGAGAATAAATGGGTTTACGTTTTAAAGTTCCACATACCCTGATACTGCTGCTGGCCATGATGGTTGTTGCGCTTATTGCTACTTGGTTAGTACCACAAGGTTTTTTCACTACTACATTAAGTGAATCAGGCCGTGAAATGGTTGTTGCGGGCACCTATCAAACAGTTGCTGAGCGCCATTACTTAACCCCATGGGATTTATTACAAGCCATACCTCGCGCATTTGCTGCTGCTCAAGATGTTATTTTCTTTGTGTTAATTGTTGGCGGCGTATTAGCTGTTGCACGTGCCACAGGCACTGTTGATGCTCTCATTGGTAGGCTTTTAGAACGACATGGTAAAAAGCCACAACGATTAATCTTTATGGTGGTGTTTTGCTTTGCCTTAGCATCAAGCAGTATTGGTACCGCCGGCGAATATATTCCTTTTGTTATTATTCTCGTCGCGCTTTGTAAGGCAATGCGATTAGACGCAATGACCGCCGTAGGTATGATAGTCGCTGGTTATGGTATTGGTTATGGGGTATCGGCATTTAACCCATTTACGGTATTAATCGCACAGCAAATTGCAGGTATCCCAGTTTACTCTGGCCTATGGTTACGTTTAGCTATATTCATTCCATTTGTGCTCATTGGTTTTCATCATGTTTGGCAATACACCAAAAAAGTAGCTAACGATCCGTCTAAATCAATGATGATTGGGGTGCCTTGCCCACTTGAAAATCAAACAGCAACAAGTTACCCAGCACTTGCCCTGCGCCATAAACTAGTTTTAGGCAGCTTTATTATTACCCTTGCAATTGCAGTATGGGGCATCGCAACGAAGGGCTGGTACTTATACGAGCTAGGCGGTGTTTTTATTGCTTGGGGTGTAGTTGTCGCCATTTTAGGCAAACTTTCTGCTGACGAAGCTGCAAACAAATTTATAGAAGGCGTATCTGATCTTGTTACCACCGCAGTGTTAATTGGTGTTGCACGGGGTATTGCCCTTATTTTAGAAGACGGTCAAATCCTGCATAGCCTTGTACATGGCATGTCGTTACCGCTTTCTTATGTATCAGCTGAAATATCTGCAATTGGCATGTTGGTTATTCAAACCCTACTCAATACCTTTATCCCTTCAGGTTCTGGGCAGGCTTATGTCACTATGCCACTAATGGCACCACTAGGTGATTTAGTGGGTGTACCAAGACAAGTCGCTGTGCTTGCTTATCAATTTGGTGATGGCTTTTCAAATATGATCATTCCAACCAACGCCGTACTTATGGGTATTTTAGGGATGGCAGGTGTGCCTTACGGCCATTGGTTTAGATTCTGTTTACCACTACTGATCAAACTAATGGTCGCAGCATCGGTTATATTAGTATTAGCTGTAATGTTTGGCTATGGCTTAGATGTGCAGCCCACACTAAATTAACTTAGTTGATTTGAAAAAGCGCCTTAGGCGCTTTTTTGTTGTGTATTGAGTTCTTATTAGCAACACATTATTGGATCAAATGAGTTGGAGTCAAAGGCGGCTCGGTACCAAAGTCAGCCTTAAGCATTAACTCGTTTCTGCCCCATTACGTTTTTCAAGGCATACCTTACAGTACAGTTAGTGTCTCTATTAAGTCTTTCCTGAGCCGATTTATATGTAGTGATTTGCGTTGCTTCATCATAGTTATACTTGCAATAAAGAACCTTTACTAGTGGGGTTTTTAGTGTTTATTGTGAAACCTAACTAGATTAAAAATCATACTATGCTACTATTTTACCTGATTTTATTTAACAGTTAGGATGTTATTATGAATAGTCGTTTTTCAATAAAACCAATCGAATCCCTCCTTTTTTGTTTATCGCTTCTTTGTCTTTCAACTTCTTCACAAGCTGAAGAGTTAAACTTAAGTTTAAAGTGTAAAGGCTCTGNATACTATGCTACTATTTTACCTGATTTTATTTAACAGTTAGGATGTTAATATGAATAGTCGTTCTTCAATAAAACCAATCGAATCCCTCCTTTTTTGTTTATCGCTTCTTTGTCTTTCAACTACTTCACAAGCTGAAGAGTTAAACTTAAGTTTAAAGTGTAAAGGCTCTGGCACGGTGAGTGATACGGAGACAACATTCAAGAATAGTCGCAATAAAAGTGAACATTCGAAAGAGTTTGGTACTGAGCAAGCCATGATAAAACGACCTTTTGAAGGGGTTATGCTTGTTGAGATTCACTCAGATAAAGGCCAAGTTAAAATACCTGTTGGTATGCTGCCTCCTTTTCAAAAAGATGAAGCCTCAGATTGGTTTCCTATTCATGACTATAAAATTACTAATACAGAGGTAACCGGTGAGGTCAAAATAAACTTTTTAAATAAACCAAACCTTCGGATTGACCGGACAACAGGAACAATTGTTTTTGCAAGCGGGCTAAATGAATTTTCTGGTGAGTGTGAAAAAGTTGACCCTAACGCAAAACCACTGTTTTAACTCCACAGCTATTATTAAAAAGGAATGGTGATGGGAAAAGTGTTACTTCTGTTAGGTTTGTCTTTCTATACGTCTGTATCAATAGCGAATGCTGATGGACCTGATTTTTTCCGCGTATCGAGTGAAAACTCAATTCAAATGTTCGAAAAAATGCAAACCAACAGTAAATTAGTATTACTAGTACCTCCAGATACTAATGGCATAAAAAATTTAGGTTGTACTGGGGGGGCTACATTACAAGCATGGCAAAAAATGACAGAGCAAGAAAGAGAGGCATCTAAAAATAATGCATGGTGTAATGTAGGTGTGCAAGGCAAAACTGGTTGGGTACTTAGTAAGTATTTATCAGAAGGCAACCGCATATCAGAAACCCCTTCTTTTAACTGTTATACGGCCCACCCCCATGAAATTGAGATATTAATCTGTGGTAATACTGAACTTATTCTATTAGATAATCAGTTATGGTCTGTTTACCAAGGTGCAATTTCAAAGGCCAAAGCAATGACTAAAGGCCCAGAAGATGCAGTTAAAGATTTAAAGCAAAAACAAATAGCGTGGATGAAAAATCGAAATGAGTGCTGGAAAGAAATTGGCGCGAAGCTAACTTGCTCAATAAACATATATAAGAAGCAAATAGAGGCTCTTCAAAGGTATCAAACTAAATAATTAATTGGGCAGAAGTAAGAGTCATTTCGGAAAAGATTAACATGCTTTTTCATTCCTTAAATTTAATCGCCCGCAGTGAATGCTTTAAGCTGTTAGTTTTATATTAATTAGGAAAAAGGAATATATATGCGTTTGTGTTTTGTTCTAGTTATGGCGTTATTAACAGGTTGCGTGGCAATGCAGGAAAGCAATCCTCCACCTAAAAATACGATAACAAAATTCTCAATAAGTAAGCAATTTCCAACCTTACCCTCAGGTTCACGGCTAATCCCAGACACTCATTTTTCTGTGATATTTGCTGACAGCGCTGCAACGTTACTTGTTCCAGTTCCTTTTGTTGGTGAGGCTGTTACAGGGGCAATAAACTCAAGTAAAAGTGAGTCTTATAAAGAGCACTATGTTGGTATTGATATTTTAAAATTTGCTGAAGAGGCTTTTAGTGGAAGTGAATATTATAGTGAAGAGCCACAAGCTACTAAGTTGTTTCCTGTTGCGTATGTTCAGGAGTGCTTCGATGATGTGTTCAGAATATCTCTAGCGATAGAAGTTGACTCAGAGAATTGGGTGGGCAGATATTTATATCATATCCCAACTCATATCCCTGTCAGTGATGTTAAAAAAGTTGAAACGCTTAGTTCAGAATTGAAAGCAGGCATGTCTAAGCTAACAAGATTAATAGAACGAGATATAAAGGGGCAGCTTAACTCTACTGAGAAAAACGTCGACTTTGGTAGCTACTATATTTATGGCAGTAATTTAGGAGGTTTAATTACTCCATCCGTAATGCACCTTTCTGATGGACAGTTGATTGAAGAAGGCAAAGATTATGTCATATTTAGACATAGTGGAGACCCTAGTGTCGCAGGAACAGCAGGTGCTTTATTGTTTGGTGTTCATTACTTTAAAAAAGATCAATTACATACATTTGAAGTAATAGAATAACCAAACTTATTACTCAAGAGCTTGTAGAGCCTTAATTCATAATACTTGAACTATGGGCAATTTGACTGAAACAATCTTAAATTTTGAAAATCTCTTTAAATTAGAGTTAATGATCAAAGTAAATAGATACATTTCCATGAGAGGGACTATGACTATAATTGGCCTCTAAGAGAGTAGTTCTAGCTTGGTATATATAATGTTTACTTAATAAGAAAATTAAGACTGGGCTGCTAACGACTTGCTCAGTTTTGCTCAACTTAACATTTAGTAGACTATCATCAGCCATCTATTGGAATATTATCAACGTCTGTTTTCATAAGGCAAAAATTGTTGATATTTGGCTAACCGAACAGTACTTACTGACCCAGAGCCGCCCTTTAGCCCTAA
>NZ_LJSO01000008.1:263728-264066 GCF_001399985.1 Pseudoalteromonas sp. P1-8 | reverse complement strand
GCTGTAATGAGTAATCACACTCATCTGGTTCTTCACATTGATATAGCAAAAGCTAAGCGTCTAAATAATAAAGCGATTCTTATTAGATGGCACAAATTATTCAAAAGTACATTCCTTTGCCAACGATTCTTAAATGGCGAATTGCTAACACAAACCGAGCTCGCTGCGGTTAATACCAGAATAAATATATATCGTGAGAGGCTCAGCAGCATTAGTTGGTTTATGCGAGTTCTTAACGAGGGTATTGCACGAAAAGCGAATCAAGAAGATGAATGCAAAGGACGGTTTTGGGAAGGTCGCTTTAAATCACAAGCTTTACTTGATGAAGCTGCACTTGC
>NZ_LJSO01000008.1:49610-263712 GCF_001399985.1 Pseudoalteromonas sp. P1-8 | reverse complement strand
GAGCAATCTGACTACACCAGTATTAAATCTAGAATTAATGCAGCTCAAAATAATAAGCAACCAAAACCGCTTATGCGCTTTGCAGGTAGACCTCGTAAACATATGCCTAAGGGACTACCATTTGAGCTCAAAACATACCTGCAACTTGTTGATTGGACAGGCCGCTCAATACGAGAAAATAAGCCTGGGAAAATCCCAGATAATACGTTACCAATACTTGAAAGATTAAACATTTGTGCAGAAAACTGGCTCACACTTACTACTTCCTTTACTCGCTCATTTAAAAATACTGCAGGTAAAGAACAAGCAATCACAGCTTATACAAATCACATGAAGCGAAAACGAAGAAGCTCTATAGCTAATAGCTTAGCCTTATTTACTTAGTTACACATTCGACACTAGAAATCAATTTTACAAATCCAATCCTTTTAATTCTAGAAGCATAACAACTATTGCAACTAGCACTGACCAGTGTGTAAAACTAAAAAAATAACTCAGCACATAAGACTGAAATTTAATTAATGACAATGAAAAATCACTATTTTTATAGCAATTCAACTTGTTCTGAATAATTCACATCTATCTTTAGCTGATTCTTATTAAAAATAAGTTGGGTGTCTGGTTAAATATTTAAGTTGGCTGTCTTTTTAAAAATTAACCAAACCTTATTGTAGCGAGGTGTTAAGATGGGTGTCTAATTATAAAAAGAAACCTATTCTGATAGTAGCTAAGTTATGCAAGGCAGTAACGTAAATGCATTATCTATTGGTATAGTTAGCAATTTGCCACACGAACAATTCAATGCATAGTTCCACCCAAAAACAATAACAATTAAGCATATGGGTGCAACATAAATATCAAAAAACTTAAATACTGAAAAATTAATGCAAAAAGCCACATTTGCGGTTGACATCAGTTTCCAAAACGCTTAAAAATACTCCTAACATTTTTTAAACAGCAGCCATCTAGTCGGCTGTGCATTTTTTAGAAGAAAATTAAAAAATAATGAATATTCGCCGTCACCTTTTAGTCGTCAACGTTCTCGTACTGGTCTTAGTTACAAGCCCAGCGGGAGGCTATTAAAAGGTGAAAGCACGCTTTTTAAAAAACCCCCGCCATATGCGGGGGTTTTTTTATGCATTTATGCTTGCACACACAGAGGAATGAGGATGAGTACAACTGAATATAATGGATCCGAACTAGTTGTTCGGGCACTTAAAGGGTTGAATGTTAAGTATATTTTTGGCTACCCTGGCGGGTCTGTTCTTGATTTATATGACGCGTTATTTCAACAAGAAGATATTGAACATATCTTAGTACGTCACGAACAAGCCGCAACTCATATGGCTGATGGTTATGCCCGGGCTACTGGTGAAGTCGGTGTGGTGCTAGCCACTTCTGGCCCTGGCGCTACAAACTGTGTAACAGGTATCGCGACAGCGTACATGGATTCTATCCCAATGGTGGTGTTATCTGGCCAAGTTCCTACTGGTTTAATTGGTGATGATGCATTCCAAGAAACTGATATTGTTGGTTGTTCTCGCCCTATCGTAAAGCACAGCTATAACTGTCGTAGCGCAAAAGATATTCCAACAATCTTAGCTAAAGCATTCTACTTAGCCAGCACAGGCCGCCCTGGCCCGGTTGTGGTTGAATTACCTAAAGATATGCTTAACCCTGAGCTAAAGTTTCCATTCGAATTTCCAAAAACAACTGAGCTTCGAACTTATAACCCGAACACTAAAGGCCACTCAAAACAAATTCGCAAAGCAGTTAGCGCAATTTTAGAAGCTAAAAAACTGGTTATTTACTCAGGTGGCGGCATTATTCTATCAAATACCTCTGAGCAACTAACTCACTTGGTTGAATCATTAAATGCGCCAATCACTAACACCTTAATGGGCCTAGGTGGTATCAGCGGTACTCACCCTAACTTTATTGGTATGTTAGGTATGCATGGCAGCCTTGAGGCAAATAAAGCCATGGCAAATGCAGATGTTATTTTGGCTTTAGGCGCTCGATTCGATGATCGGGTAACGAATAACGTTAAAAAATTCTGCCCTAATGCCACGATTGTTCATGTTGATGTTGACCCAACCTCTATTTCTAAAACAATTAAAGCGCACATCCCGGTTGTTGGCTGCTTGAAAACAGTGCTTGAGCAGTTACAAACGGCGATTGATAAGAGCCCTATTTCAATTGATCGTTCGGCACAAGAAGACTGGTGGCGTCAAATTATTAGCTGGCGTGAACAAAAATGCCTAAGCTACAGCACTGATGGCGATAAAATCAAACCACAAGCCGTTATCGAGGCAATTTACAAAGCAACCGATGGAGATGCTTACATTAGCTCTGATGTAGGTCAGCATCAAATGTTTGCAGCTCAGTATTATCCGTTTAAACACCCTCGCCAATGGATCAACTCTGGTGGCTTAGGCACCATGGGCTTTGGATTACCTGCAGCAATGGGCGTTAAGCTTGCCTTCCCTGATAAAGAGTCTATCTGTGTAACGGGTGATGGTTCTATCCAAATGAACATTCAAGAGCTATCAACATGTTTACAATACAATTTAGCTGTGAAAGTTGTGTCGTTGAATAACCGCTCACTGGGCATGGTACGTCAATGGCAAGATATGATGTATTCAGGTCGTCACTCATCTTCTTACATGGAATCACTTCCTGATTTCGTAAAATTAGTAGAGAGCTATGGCCACGTAGGTATTCGCGTTGATCATATTGATGAGCTTCAACCTGCTATTGAAAAAGCCATGTCTATTAACGACAGACTGGTATTTTTAGATATCTGTGTAGATGAAAAAGAACATGTTTACCCTATGCAAATCAAGCTAGGGGCAGTCGATGATATGTGGTTACGTAAAGGAGTAAAAGCATAATGCGCCGTATTTTATCAATCTTATTAGAAAACGAACCTGGCTCGTTATCGCGCATTGTAGGCTTATTTTCACAGCGTGCTTACAACATCGATAGTCTGACTGTTGGCACAACTGACGATCATTCTCTTTCGCGTATTACCATTACAACCATGGGTGATGATCGCATCGTTGAGCAAATCACCAAACAAGTGAACAAGCTTGTAGATGTTCTAAAGATTATTGACTTAACCGAAATGGCACATATCGAGCGTGAGCTGTTATTAGTGAAAGTTTTTGCCCAAGATGAAACCACTCGAGCAGCAGTAACGCGTGTTGCTGATGTGTTCCAAGGTGCTATTTTAGATATGGGGCGCCACAGCTACACACTACAACTTGTAGCGAGCACAGAAAAGATTGAATCTTTCCTTGATACCCTGCGTCATGAATCAGACATTATTGAAGTTGTACGTTCAGGTGCGGTTGGTATTGGTCGTGGTGATAAAGCGTTAAAGGCATAAGCCTTTTTCGCTATCGCAACAAAACGCCAGTTACAAAAAAAGGGCTATAAGCCCTTTTTTCAATAATTAGTAAGTTACCCTATTAAGGATTAACTTGGTCTTTAAGACCTTTACCCGCTTTAAAGCTTGGGATAGTTGCTGCTGCGATTTGGATTTCTGCACCAGTTTGTGGGTTACGGCCAGTACGCGCTGCGCGCTCTTTTACTGAGAAAGTACCGAAACCAACTAATGCTACTGAGTTACCTTCTTTAAGAGAGCTAGTAACTGCGCCAGTGAATGCATCTAGTGCACGAGTTGCTGCCGCTTTTGAGATTTCTGCATCAGTAGCAATTTTTTCAACTAATTGAGCTTTATTCATTGTTAGATTCCTATTCGTTATTATTTTGCCTTCGCAAAACCTATCTTTATGCATTTTTGAGAAGTTAGCAACAGCAAATTGCTATTTTTACGTAATTTATTCAAAAATGACTACTATTTAACTATCAATCACAAGGTTAGTGACATCAGTATTAATAAAGACTTAATTTAACTTCCATCACAAAATTTTATGATAGCTAAACCATCATTCAATTTTCTCGATAACCAAGGTAACTTCCCCGACCTCAAAGCCAAACTTATCAATAGCGGTACGGTTTATCAAGCGTGATTGTGTTACCAAGTACATCCAATCATCGAAATTTACCACTAAAGTACTACCATCATATGGAAGCTCGACAGAATATGTCCAATGGAACACGCTTCCATTGCTCTCACCCTTTGCTTCGCCAATCACATCTGATGCTGTCCCTGTGATACTGCCATCATCATTAATGGTGATGTACCAAACACGGTTTTGCGTTTCGCCATCATCATAAACAAATTGCTCGTCAATCACTCCCTGATTGCCATTCCAAGATGCTTGCATGTCTACTACCAGCTTACGTGTTAACTCGCCCTTGTGGTCTTGCACAACGCCGTAGGCTTTGAGCTCACCACTAAAAAACTGCTTAAAGTCAAACTTAGGCTCTGTACCTTGATAATAATCAACATCTGGCGCAGAGCAGCTGGTAATTAACAGTACCATAGCGAAAATAAAGAGTGCTTTGAGCTTAATCATGTTTCCCTCCAATAAGCTGTTTACGAAGTGATGGTTCAGACGTGTCGGCGCTTAACCAAATTGCTAAGAAGTTGTCAGCGAATCTTTTATCATCGATTTGCCCTAGCTCTTTGTCATTAAAGTAAAAAGTACCAATTCCTTGTTCGTTTGTTTGAAACGACAATGAATCGTTTTTTTTGATATCAGGCCAAAGGGCTAGTAACTGTTTGTCATAAACACCTACCATGTCATTGAGCTTTAAATGTCGCCATTGCTCGTTGGTTGCTTTGACGATGTCTTTCGCATCGAAATCCCGCAAATAAGTAAGTGTAAGTTTGCTTGGGTGTTGGCCAAACTGATACGAGCCCGATGGAGTCTCTAATTTAGCGTTATAAACATCCCAAAACAGATACTCCATTTTCGCTTGGCCCACCGTTTTAAAGCCATTTGCATACACTCCCGCATAGAACAATAACGCAGCAAATAAACTTAAATTAAGTGACTGTTTCATCAAATAATCCTTAAAGTTGTGTTATCAAACACTACGAAAAACCACCTAAAACTGATCATTTAGCCGTTAAAAATCGCTTATTAATAGCGATAATAGCCATAAACATACTTGCCCAACCCAAACCATAAACCAGCCAAAACTGCCAAAGAACGAGCTCAGTATTAAGCACTTCAAAGCGCATTCCAGCGTAGTAACTAGCAGGAGCGAATAACGCGCAAACACCCCAAGCAATATACCAAGGCAGTTTTTGTAGAAACTGCATCGAAGTATTAATGGTTAAAAGCAGTGCAGCCCAAAGTACAACAAGCCATAAAGGAAAGGGGCTTACTTTAAAGGCAAGTAAATTAAAGCTGCTGGCGAGCAATTCATAGCCCAGTGCGAGAGGCAAGCCACATAATAGTAGCCAACTATCTTGCTGGCGTTGCTTTGATAGGTAAATCATCAAAGCGACAACAGCTAAAGCGGGTATCAGAGAGTTATGCTCAAGGAGTAAGGCCATAAACCAGACTCCTTGAAACAAAGCAAAATTAATAATCGAGCGCGATATCATCGCCAGAATGGCCAAAACGAGGTTTACGGGCAACTAAATGAACTGTACTGATAGCACGGGTTCTAAACGCACCTTCACAGTAAGCTAAATAAAACAACCATAAACGATAGAATCGCTGGTCAAATTTCACTTTATCTATTTCAGGCCAGCTAGCGACAAAGCGCTCGCGCCAATCAGCCAGTGTTCTTGCATAGTGAACACCAATATCTTTTACACTATGCACAACCATGTCTGTTTGCTGCTTTATTTGCTTATTCATTTCGTCTAAACAAGGCAAACAGCCACCTGGGAAAATGTACTGCTGAATGAAATCGGAATTTTTAAGGTAATGGCTGTAACGCTGATCAGCTATGGTGATTGCTTGAATAAGCATGGCACCACTGTCTTTTAATAAAGACTGACATTTTGCAAAAAAGCCAGGCAAATACTCATGACCGACAGCTTCAATCATTTCGATTGATACAAGCTTATCGTACTTGCCCTCTAAGAGGCGGTAATCCTGCTTTAATAAAGTAATTTTATGCTCAAGGTTAAGCTCTTTAACCTTTTGTTCAACATAGGCATGTTGCTCATCAGAAATTGTGGTCGTTGTTACATGGCAATCAAAATGTGTTGCTGCATAAATCGCAAATGCGCCCCACCCTGTGCCAATCTCAATCACCGAATCACCTGGTTGTAAATCAACCTGCTCACAAATCAATGCTAGTTTGTGCTCTTGGGCCTGTTCAAGGCTAGCTTGTTTTGAAGGGTAAACAGCACATGAATACAACATTTCGTCACTTAGAAATGCACTATATAAGTCGTTGCCTAAATCATAGTGCGCCGCAATGTTCTTTTTTGAACCGCTTGCTGAGTTTTTATTTTTAATGTGATTAACTCGGTGCACAATGCCACTCAAAAAGGCGAATTTTTTCTCGAATGCATCTAGCTGATCTTGATTAAGAGCAAATATTTCAATAAGTTTAGTGAGGTTGTCACAATCCCAATAGCCAAGAATATAAGCCTCTCCGGCCCCCACACTGCCAGATAACGCAAATGACTTATACATAGCAGCATCATTTACCGTGACCGTTGTGTGTAAATCACTTGTAATGTCACCGAATTGCTCTTTTTGGTTACCCTCTTTTAGGGTAATGCAACCTACATTGATACTGTTGAATGCACCTATTACCAGTTTTTTATAAAGCTTTGTCATCCAGCCGGTCGTTTGGGCTTGTGTTAAATTTGATACTTTTTCCATCACATCACCTAGTTGAATTCTCTTGTTTGCCCGAGTGGCCAATAAATGGCACACGTTTGCAAAACAACTTCAAAGCATGAAGGTAAATACCTTTAAAAATACTTAACGTCATAGCCGGAAACTGTTTAAGCACGGCGCTAACCTGCTCTTTCGTGAGAGGCTGCTTTTGCAAACGCAGGGTTGCATCAAACAAAAGAGTGTCGTCTTTTTTATTTTCAATATGAATCATGGTGTTATCAGAATTCATTCTAATATGCCAATGATAGTTCATATCTAAGTTCATGAAAGGTGATACGGAGAAAACCTTTTTAAAGTTCACTTTTTTTTCAAGGGGTACGACATAATAATGACGCTCATTCCAAGGCGTATTGCTCACTTCAGCAAGCATGTGAGTGAAATCGCCATGACCAGTTTGAAAGAAGAAAAAATTAACCGGGCTAAAATAAATTCCTAAACAGCGCACCTGTCCGAGCATAAAAACATGGGTAAATTCATCGTCAATCCCAAGCTCTTTAATTTTATTGAGTGCACGCTGCTTGAGTGGCAGCTGCATATCGGTTTGATAATTAAAATAGTCGCTCTGATTAAATTTAAGTGCCTTAAAGCCACTTAAGCCAAGCCAAGGATGAACTCCATTAAGCTCGTCAGGCTTAGCTAAATCAACCCACATCATATAAAGCGGGTACTTAAAGTGATGCTCTTTGACGGCAAAGCGCCTGTGGCGAACATCACCTACATATATGGCGCTATTCAAACTCGACTCCGAGTTGCTTTGCCACATTTACAGCACTTCTTACACCGTCTTCGTGGAAGCCGTTGTACCAGTACGCTCCGCAAAAATAGCTGTTATTTTTACCGTCAATAAGAGACTTTTGCTGCTGAGCGGCAATCGACTGCTTATTAAATACCGGGTGATGATAGGTAAACTCGCGTAAAATTTTATCTTTATTAATGCCATCAAGGTGGTTAAGCGTGACACAAAATTGCGTGTCGCTCTTAATGCCTTGCAGAATATTCATCTGATAAGTCACCACTGCGGCTTTGTCTGTGTTGTTATTTAACAGATAATTCCAGCTCGCCCATGCGGCTTTGCGTTTTGGTAGCAGTGTAGTATCGGTGTGTAGTACCACTGAATTAGCCGTATAAGGTATCGCTGAGAGAACACTTTTTTCGTCTTCAGTCGGATCTAATAACAGTTTTAATGCTTGATCTGAGTGGCAAGCAAACACAACTTTATCGAATGATTCACTGTGACCATCATCGAAATGGACATGCACACTATCATCTTTTCGAGATACCGAGCTGATATTACTATTTAAACGAATTTTATCAGCAAAACCTTGGATCATAGGTTTAATGTATTCGCGAGAGCCACCCGGAATAACATACCACTGCGGGCGATTAGTGATATCCAACAAACCGTGGTTATAAAAAAACTTAACAAAAAACTCTACGCCAACTTGTGCCATCTCTTTAATGCTTGTAGACCAAATAGCAGCGCCCATCGGCAAGATATAATGAAAACGAAAGAACTCGTTAAAGTCATGCTCGTCTAAAAACTCGCCTAGAGTTTGATTTGCTTTATAATTTTTTTCAACATGTAATGATTTACACACATCATTAAAGCGCACAATGTCTTTTAAAAGTTTCCAGAATTTAGGGCGAAAGATATTGCGCTTTTGTGCGAACAAACTCCAAAAAGTATGGCCGTTATATTCAAAGCCGGTTTGTTCGTTATGCACACTAAAGCTCATTTGCGTTTTCTGACGCTCAACACCCAAGCGCTTAAGTAGTTTTTCAAAATATGGGTAAGTTCGATCGTTAAAGACAATAAAGCCTGTATCAACAGCGTACTCAACGCCATCAACTTTTACGTCTATGGTTGCAGTATGGCCACCTATGTAGTCGTTTTTCTCAAATACGGTTACATCGTAGTGTTTATGCAATAGGTGCGCACAGCTTAAACCCGCTATGCCAGATCCAATAACAGCCACTTTTTTCAACGTGATAATCCTTTTGCAAGCTTCAGCCAAAGTGGCGTAGGAAGCATTCTTAAAAATTTTAAAATGAAGGTAAAACGGTGCGGAAAGTGCACTTCTTTGCGCCTTTTCGCGACCCCTTTATAAATATAATTTGCCGCTTTTTCTGCACTCACCGCCATTGGCATTGGAAAGTCATTTTTGTCTGTAAGCGGCGTTTTAACAAAACCTGGGTGAACTAAAGTGACATCGATATCTTTTAAATCAACCGCTAAGCTATTGGCTAAATAACTTACACCGGCTTTAGACGCACCATAAGCTTGGCTGCGTGGTAACGGTAAATAAGTCACACTAGAGCTTACGATTACAAGCTGACCACCGGGCTTTATTTTTGGTAATAACGCCTCCAGGCAATAGCCCATACTGAGCAAGTTGGTCGTGATCACCCGCTCAAACAAACTGCTGTCAAAATTGCGAGCATCATCAATGTATTCACAATTGCCAGCATTGAGAATAACCCGGTCAAATTGTGTATAAGCCACTGTGCTCGAACGAATATCTTGAAGGTCGGTTGCGTCAAACTGGCAAGACTCTATATTTTGATGCTGGCTCAATTTAGCAAGCTTTTCTGTATTTCTACCGCATGCAATGACCTGTTCATTATTGTCTGCATAAAGCTTTGCTAATGACTCGCCAATACCTGAGGTAGCACCTGTAATTAATGTCGTCATTATGCACTCGCTCTTTTATCGATGTATTTCACAGCCGAGCCAAGCACTGGAATATGCCTATAAAGCATAGCGCCTACATCAAAATAATCGCGGTGATTAATTATTTTATTGCTAGCAAATTTTAAACAGCTATGACCCGCAACCGAGATTGCTTTGCCTTTGTTTAGCTTTGGATGGCGATAATACATGGTCCAATAGATAAACGCAGTGTGGTCTTTGCTCTGAATATTTTCAGTAACATAGCTGTCTTCGATAGCAAATTCGCAAGAAAGCACATTGGCGTAGAGGTTTTTGAAATAGTCACGCAGATCCCCAAGACCATTTACCGCATGCAAGGGATCTGCAAA
Source organism: Pseudoalteromonas sp. P1-8 (assembly GCF_001399985.1). Taxonomy (NCBI): domain Bacteria; kingdom Pseudomonadati; phylum Pseudomonadota; class Gammaproteobacteria; order Alteromonadales; family Pseudoalteromonadaceae; genus Pseudoalteromonas; species Pseudoalteromonas sp. P1-8. The sequence goes on along the minus strand of NZ_LJSO01000008.1, from coordinate 253,888 downwards.
CTGAATATCTGGGTGATAAATTTCATCCAGTAACTGTAAATTGTCTTTATTGAGTGATTGATAAACATCAATAAACCTATCAAGGATCGCCTTGTCCATGTCACACCTTAAATGCGTTTAGCGCTCGCTCTCGCGCGGCTTTATGATCAACAATTGCTGGCCAATAACTGCTCGACTTACCCTGTTTCGCTAAATAATCATGCGGAAAATGGATTTGTTTAGCAGGTATTTTTTCCAGCTCTGGTAAATATTTACGGATAAATTCACCATCTGGATCAAATCGCTCGCTTTGGGTGATAGGATTAAAAATTCGAAAATACGGCTGAGCATCACACCCCGTACTTGCAGCCCATTGCCAGCCACCGTTGTTAGATGCAAGGTCGCCGTCTATGAGATGCTGCATAAAAAAGCGTTCGCCTTTACGCCAATCAATTAATAAGTGCTTAGTTAAAAAGCTCGCGACCACCATGCGTAAACGGTTATGCATCCAGCCAGTTTGCAGTAGCTGCCTCATTGCTGCATCGACTAACGGGTAGCCTGTTTTACCTTCGCACCATGCTTTAAAGTCGCTTTCATCATCACGCCACTTCACGGCGTTGTATTTCTCATTAAAGTTATCGTATTTATTTAGATTTGGATAGATAGCGATAAGATGACGGTAAAACTCACGCCAAATCAGTTCGTTAACCCAACAAAACAAGTTACTTTTACTACTTCGTAGTACATCTGGGTGGCGCTGCTGGATCAGTGCCAATAGTTGATGAACGCTAATAATGCCAAGTGCTAAGTAAGGGCTTAAACCTGAAGTGCCTTTAATGCTTGGGATATCACGCTGGTCTTGATATGTTGCTAGCTTCTCTTCAATAAAGCGCGCGCAAACGTGGCTGAGCGTTTCATCATCGACAGGCCACTTTTCTGAGTTGCCGTCTGAGGCTAATAACTCACTTGGCTGCCACTCAATGGGCTCGAACATCTCTGGCGGCTCAGCAAAATAAAAGTGGGTGTCTTGATAAACTTTTAGCCATGCATTTTTAAATGGCGTGAATACTTTAAACATTTCGCCGCTTTGATTCTTGATACTCCCTGGCGGCGCAATTACATCGCCGTCGTATGCGCAAAAAGCAATCCCTTTACTATCAGCGTACTGTAAAAAGGCATTATCTCGGTTTACTTCATTAAGCTCATATTCGTTGTTAGCGTATACATTTTTTACTTGGTGTTGCTCGCAAAATGACGCTAATTTTTCAACACAACCGGCGTAATCAGCTGCATCAATAATATGTAATTCAATACCTTTACTTGCTAAAAGCTTCCCCAAGAAGCTAAGCCTACGCTTTAATAAATCTAGCTGAATATCAGCCACATCATGCTTTTGCCATTGCTTTTCAGTAATAAAAAATACCGCATTTCTGCAACCATTTTCGATTGCCTGATACAAAGCGTCGTTATTAAAAAGGCGCAGATCGCGCCTAAACCAAAATAATGTATTCATTAAATTCCGTAGCGTAGTTTTAATTCGTTCGGATAGGGGTCAAGATACACTTGCTTAGCAAGATACTCGTTTGGGTGCACTTTTAAATGATGCTTAATTAACGTAAGAGGTACGTAAAGTGGCACTAACCCTTGGCGATATTCATCGATGGCATCACGTAGTTCTTGCTTTTCAATCTTAGAAAGCGATTTTTTAAAATAACCTTGCAAGTGCATTAATGTATTAGCGTTATTTTTACGTGAAGCTGGTTTTTTAAGGGCTGTCATTAACCCCAAAATATATTCATCAGCCAAAGTTTGGATATCTTCGCCATCAAAAGTGCCAAGCAGATTTCCTAAGCTACGGTAAGCTTCGTAGTTATGAGCCATCAATAAGTACTTATATTGGGCATGAAACTGAGTCAATCTATGTACTGTGAGTGGTTGTTCGCTTAATGTTTGCCAGTGCTTATAGGTATAAACACGCATTACAAAGTTTTCGCGAAGGTGCATATCATTTAAACGACCGTTTTCTTCGCAAGGTAACAATGGGTTATGTGCCATTATTTGCTCTGCAAAAAAGCCGATACCTTCTGAGGTATTGCCCGTTCCCGCTTCGTTATAAATTTTAATACGTTCCATTCCGCAACTTGGGCTTTTGGCACAAAATACAAAGCCGCTTAAATCTGCAGTTTGCTCTGTCGCAACACGTTTACCGTATTCTGTTAATTTAGGGCCAACATCGCCAGTGCCATCTGGGCGACACACTTTAATAGTATCGCCAACACGCACTTGACGAATAGTTGGTCGAGGGATTGGCAGGCCTACCGCTACTTCAGGACAAAACTTTTTATACTCAACATGGTTAGCCAACTCATCCATGCAAAAATTAGATTTTTTGTGCCCGCTGTCAAAGCGAACTTTGTCGCCTGCTAAGCAGGCGCTTAAACCAATTTTAATTGTCGATTGCTGCATATAAACTCTACTAATAGATAAGATTACCAATTGGGTTCAGTAATTTACTAATACCTTTATTGAAGTGTAGGGCACTACTAACAACTGTAAAGCACAAGCACCCTTCAATCGTTTTAGGTGTGTGATTGTGACGACCATCTAACATCATAAAGTCACCCGGTACATAGTGTCCGTCTTCATCACTAAACTTCCCATCTAATAATAAAGTGAGCTCAAATCCAGTATGAGTGTGCTCAGGTATTTCACCACCCGCATCAATATGAAGCAGGCTTGCTCGTAATGGGCCATCTTCTAAATCAATACGAGAGCGGGCAAGTTTGCCTATTTGCATAAAATTGCTGTGGCCAATGCGTGTAAGTGCTCTAGGTAAAGTGTAGGTTTTATCTTTAACATCAACTGACACCTGTTCTTGCTCGTACACTTCATCAATTGATTCATCAGCGGTGATGGCATCAAAAAGTGTTTTATCGAACATATCATCCAAGTCGGTAGCTGATTCAGTAAAAACATTATCAGCATTTTTCGCTTCAAGCGCAGCGAGTTCGTTTTGACACACAGGGCACATTTCAACATGAATAGCGACTGCAACACTCAAAGTGGCAGGTAGATTACCTTCACTGAACTTGGCAAGCAATTCGTTGCTAGGATGGTGCTTAATCATGGTGATCTCCCATTTCATTGCGTAACTTCTGCAAGGCTAAGCGAAGACGAGATTTCACTGTGCCTACGGGAATATTTAAATGTTCAGCAAGCTGCTCTTGCGACATATCTTGAAAGTACACCCCGCGCACAACTTCACGTTGCGCAAGCGGTAGTTTATCAAGGTACTGTTTGATCTGTTTATCTTCTAAGTGGTCACTGAATTCGTGCTGGCCCGGCTCGGCTTCATCTATCAATGGCCAGATATCTTCACTAATGCACTCTTCTTTGCTGCTCTTCATTTTTCTTAGCATATCGAAAGAGGCATTACGCATTACTGTGTATACCCAAGTTGTCGCTGCACCTTTTTCTTTGTGGTAAAGGTGTGCTTTACGCCAAACTGAGGTTAGTGTTTCTTGAACTAATTCCATCGCTTGTGCTTCAGAACCGAACTGCTTTATTCCAAAACGTTTAATTTTTGGTGAGAAATATTGGAAAAGTATTGCAAACGCACGTTTATCACGGTGCTCAGCAACAGCAAATAAAGCATCAGCAAGCTCTTTGCTTGGAGTATCTGGCATGGCAGAGTATTGACCTGTGTTAGGTTTACAACCTGTTTGAAGTTGTTGACTTACCATCTTTATGTCATCCAATTATTGTCGTTTAAAGTAATACGGCAAATAGTTGATGTTAGATCACATTAATCAGTAAATTCGTTGTTGATTAGAGTATGGAGGAAACTTAGCAAGTTTTCAAAGTTAGATTTATAAGCAAGTTGTTGTTTTTTAACTAACGATATTGGCAAAATTTCAAGCCAACGGGCAACAACCCAAGCAAGGTTATCGAATTGTGGGGCTTTATATAGGCCTGCTAAATCCGGCTGATTTGCAAATACAGCACGAAGTGTGTCACTCAATAAAGTGTTTTCGTCATTAATTGGCGTGCTTACGTACCATGAAGGTGACGTAATTATTTCGATGTCAGCATGTCGAAGTTGCTGCTTATCCTGAAAAGCGTTATGCATAGACACTGCATGCTCAGCATAAACATCAATTAATAATTGACCATTATCATCTTGATTGAAGTCGGTTATTTGCACTAAACAACCAATTTCGGGCAAGTTAAGATCTGTATCGTGTTGGTAGGTGCACAGCACAAAACCAGTGTTATCTTGTACAGCTTCTTTGACCATCGTTAAGTAACGCTGCTCAAAAATTCTTAGCTTGGTGAACCCTTCAGGTAAAATAAAAACCGGTAAAGGAAAAATCGCACGCTTCATAAAGTCTACTATTCTAAAACCACATGCCTTTAATTACGTGCGCTTTTAATCCGCCGATCAATATTTCATGAAATCTTAATATCTACTTTGTACCTTAGAAGTTGAACCATTGTGCAACGTTACGAAATAATTCGATAGATGCATATGCACTGAGTAAACTCAAAACCGGTGCAACCATAAGTAAAAATAAGCTGATTTCACTACTCATTGTCTTGTTTCCTTACTGCTTGTTTGTTGCTTTAGGAGCTTGAGCAACTTTTAACTCTTCTTCTTTCGAAGCAATTGCATCTTCACTCATGTAAGTATCTAGTAACTTTTGAGCATCAAACTCAATGCTGTTCATTACGCTTTCCTTCAGCTCGTTACTCGCTTGTTGAACATAGCTTTTAACAGATTGTGTAATTGTGTTGCTGATATCTAATTCAAAGTCAGTAGCACTTGCTTGAGTTGACCCTAATACAAGTAACGCAGCAGTAGTTAATTTAAGTGAGTTATTCATAGTGGTATTCCTTGTCTCTTTAAGTAATTAGTCGTAATTACTTAATCAAAGGTTGTGCCACCCTGAAAATAAATTTTAAATTATTGATTTTTAAGGTTTAAATTATTGATTGGTTTTTTAACCTTATTCAGGGTTGGTTAATAAAACCAATGGATTTAAATGTTTTGACCAACATTTAGTGAAAAAATAAGCATTGTAAATTTCAGCGCACACTTGTACACTGAAACTGTTTTATTCACTCATTTTTAGTAGATAGATATGACAGAGCAACTCCCTTATTCACGCCAAGAAGAACAACTTAACGTGCTTACTCACGGCATGGGAGTACTGTTTGCGGTATATGTACTGTGGGACTTAGTTTCACAATCTAAAGCTGTGTCAGCTACGGTAAGTGCCATCGTGTATGGCTCAAGCCTACTGGTATTATTTTTAGCCTCGACCTTATATCACGCCAGTACCAGAGAGCGTATACGAGCCATTTATAAAAAATGTGACCACTGTGCGATTTACTTGCTTATTGCAGGTACCTACACGCCTTATTTGGTTATTTCGTTATCTGGGGCTTGGGCAATTGCTGCTTTGGTGTTTATTTGGACTTTAGCGCTTGGTGGTGTTGCATATAAATTACTGGTCAAAAACACGAATAAAAAGGTCTCACTCGCTACCTATTTATTAATGGGCTGGTTTGCATTAGCACTTGTTTATCCACTTTATTTGAACCTTGATTTAAGCGCTTTATGGTGGCTGCTAGCTGGCGGGATTGCCTACAGTTTAGGCACTGTGTTTTACAGCGCTAAAACCCGCCATTACAGCCATGCAATTTGGCATGTATTTGTGCTAGTTGGATGTGTTTGTCACTACTTATCAATTAGTTTGTATGTTTATTAGTCCCATTGATGCAGGCGCATATTAATTTTAGCCTTATTAAAAGTAACACCTTCACTGAGTAGTTTTTGTCGTTGCTCAAGGTGTTTATTGCTGCCTTCTGGAAACGATATTTTACCTTGGCTATTAACCACCCGATGCCATGGAATGCTTGAGCCCTCGGGCATCACTTTTAATAACCGCCCCACTAACCTTGAGTTATTAGGATATCCCGCAAGCTTTGCTACTTGCCCATAACTGGCAACTTTCCCCTCAGGAATGGCACAAATAATGGTATAAATTAAATCTTCTTTAGTTGCCTGCTGCACGACTCGACTCCAAATACTGTTTACTGACCTCGCTAAAATCCTGCCAAATGGCTCTTGCAACAGGGCCATGATGAACCGAGTGCTGTCGAAATACACGAATTTCTGCACCAAACTGGTGTTCACGATCGATAATTTTAATTTGTTGTAATAAACCAGCGTCAATTTCCGCTTGGCAATGTTGCAAACTGATCATTGCCCAGCCCGCACCAGAGAGCAAAAACGACTTAACACTGGTTATATCGTCAATTTTCATTAACGCAGAGCCTAGCGTATAAGAAAGCCTATCACTGTCAAAACTCAAGTCACTTTCAAACATGGCTAAACACGGGTAATTTTGAATATCTGCAAAACTGATTTCACTGGGCACTACATCAGGCGCGCTAACTATACCTATATCAAATTTACCAATCGGTAAACTTTCGAGATCCCCTGTTGCATGAAACAAATCAAACCAAGGGCCAATTCCTAAATCAGCCTGATGACTATTAACCTGCTCTAGAGATACAAAGCGCTTACCTGAAGAAATACTAAACTCAGTACTAGCAAAACGTTTGAAGGTTTGGCTGATCACTTGGTTATAACTATTTTGATGGCAAAGTTGCTCGTAACAAATTTTATAATTGGCTTCATTACCTAGTGCCAGCTCTTTAGCAAGTGAGCTTAACTCACTGTTTGCATTAAGTAATTGCTTGGCCTCACGATAAAAAATACGGCCCTTCTCAGTTAAATGTAACCTGTATTGGCTTCGGTCTAGTAACTCAAACCCTAGCTCTGATTCTAGCTTCTTAATAGCTAACGTGAGCGCTGGTTGAGTCTTATGCAATTTAAGTGCGGCTTGGCTCAAACTAGAGCTTTGCACAATAGCATCTAGAATGATTAATTGATTTAAATTCATTAATGGCAAACTATATAAATAAAATTTATGCTGTTTCTAAAATTTAATAATTTTTATTTTATATCTTTGCAGCGTATCCTGCAGCAAATTTATGCTTTCTTATCTATGGAGAAGACAATGAGATTGGCAACCGCCGCGTTAATGAGCAGCATGTTTTTGCTTCTTGCGGCATGTTCAGAGCAAGCACAGCAAGATGAAGCAGAGCCGGTAGTACGTCCTGTTAAACTTTTTAATATTGGCAATAATTCAGAACAAAGCATTCGCAGCTTTCCTGCTGAAGTTGTTGCTAACCAAGGTTCTTATCTCGCTTTTAGAGTAAATGGTGAGTTACTTGAGTTCCCTGCTCTTGCGGGCCAACACGTTGAAAAAGGAGAGCTTTTAGCAAAACTGGATCCTGAAGATTTTCAACTGCAGTATGAAGAGCGTAAAGCACGTTTTGAACTTGCAGCGTCTCAACTTGAGCGGGTGCAAAAGCTTTTTAATCGCTCCATTGCCAGTCAATCTGAGTTAGACCAAGCCCTTGCCAATAAACAGGTTGCTGAGTCAGCGCTAAAAATTGCCAAAACCAACCTAGATAATAGTGAATTACGCGCGCCGTTCGCTGGTACTGTGGCAAAGGTGTTTGTGAAAAACTTTGAAAATATTCAAGCAAAACAAAACATTCTTCGCCTTGAAACCCGCGACCTGATGGATGTGGTTATTCAAGTACCTGAAAAGCTCATTGCACGTATCGATAAAGACGTACATTACCAACCAGAAGTTGTATTTGATGGTTACCCAAACAAGTCATATCAATTAACCATTAAAGAGTTTGATACCCAAGCCGACCCAATTACTTTAACGTATAAAGTTGTGTTTTCATTACCTGTACCAGAAGATTTTAATCTACTTGCCGGTATGACTGGCCGCGTTGATATAGACTTAAGCAAAATCACCAGCTCACAGTCACCTTATACATTACTGCCTGTTGAGGCGGTATTCTCAGAACCTACTGAGTCTGAAAACAACAACAGCTATGTGTGGCTTTATGACGAAAACACCGGTTTAGTGCACAAGCAAGCTGTTGAAGTTGGCCAATTACACCGTGATGGCATTGAAGTACTCTCAGGTATCAAAGAAGGGCAAATCGTTGTGGCTGCTGGTGTGCACTTTTTAGAAGAAGGCATGAAAGTGCGTCCATGGCAAAAAGAGCGAGGCTTATAATGAGCTTTGCTGCACTCGCTATTGAAAGAAAAGTCATTAGCTGGATGTTCGCGCTGTTTTTACTGATTGGTGGAACCGTCGCTTACTTTGGCTTAGGACAACTAGAAGATCCTGAATTCACCCTAAAAAAAGCCATGGTGATCACCCTTTATCCGGGCGCGTCACCACAGCAGGTTGAAGAAGAAGTCACCTTCCCTATTGAAAATGCAATTCAACAGCTACCGTATGTTGATTACGTAACCAGTATTTCATCACCGGGTAAATCGCAAATTACCGTCGAGATGAAAAGCAATTATCGTAAACAAGACTTACGCCAAATATGGGATGAGTTGCGTCGTAAAATCAATGATCAAGCATCGTCGATGCCCTCTGGTGTTTATCCTAGTAAAATTATGGATGACTTTGGCGATGTATACGGGGTGATGTATGCAGTCACTGGTGATGGTTATTCTTACGATGAGCTTAAAGATTACGTTGATTATTTAAAACGTGAACTGGTTTTAGTCGATGGCGTTAGTAAAGTAACCGTGGGTGGTGAGCAACAAGCACAAGTCATGGTTGAGATTTCAACCCGCAAACTTGCCCAATTAGGTATTTCGCCTAATCGTATTTATCAGCTTTTACAAACTCAAAATAGCGTGTCGAACGCAGGTAAAGTGCGCGTTGGCGATGAATCAATTCGCTTACACCCAACCGGTGAATTTAAAGACGTAAAAGAGCTCGAAAACCTACTCATTTCAAAACCAGGTGAAAATGAGCTTATTTACTTGGGTGATGTTGCTACCGTTTTTCGTGAGTACGCCGAAGTCCCTAACAATATTATTCGCTATAACCAGCAACAAGCATTACTGGTTGGCGTGTCATTTAGCACAGGCGTTAACGTTGTTGATGTAGGCGCAAATATTGATGCCCATTTAGCGTCACTTGAATATCAACGACCACATGGTATGGAAATAAACAGCGTTTATAACCAACCTGCCGAAGTTGAAAAGTCAGTAAGTGGCTTTATTATCAGCCTACTTGAAGCCGTTGCTATTGTTATAATCGTGCTTTTAGTCTTCATGGGCTTTAAGAGCGGCGTATTGATTGGTGTAATACTTCTACTGACCGTACTAGGTACCTTCATTTTCATGAAGTTATTTGCCATTGATTTACAGCGAATTTCGCTTGGTGCCTTGATTATAGCCTTAGGGATGCTGGTTGATAATGCCATTGTCGTAACCGAAGGCATATTAATAAACCTCAAGCGCGGACAAACAAAACTGCAAGCAGCGACTAACATTGTTAATCAAACCAAGTGGCCATTACTGGGTGCTACGGTTATTGCTATTACTGCCTTTGCGCCGATTGGCTTGAGTTCAGATGCCAGTGGTGAGTTTGCTGGCAGCTTGTTCTGGGTGTTGTTTATTTCATTGTTACTAAGCTGGATCACAGCCATTACTTTAACGCCTTTCTTCGCTGATTTAATGTTTAAACAAGCCACTGAAAAACAGCCGCATCACGATGAAGACCCTTATCAAGGTGTTATTTTTAATGTTTATAAAGGCGTGTTACATACAGCAATGCGGTACCGTAAAACCACGCTACTGCTGATGGTGATCCTGCTTGTTAGCTCAGTTTATGGCTTTAAATTTATCAAGCAGTCGTTCTTCCCAGCATCGAATACTCCTATGTTTTATGTTGATTATTGGCATACGCAAGGCGCTGATATTCATACCACTATGGATGGTGTTGCAAAGCTCGAAAAATTCTTACAAGCCGACCCACTGGTTGAAGAAATAACCACAACGGTTGGTCAAGGTGCACCGCGTTTTATGCTGACTTACGCACCTGAAAAATCATACCCAGCCTATGGGCAATTGATTATTCGAGTAAAAGACCGCGAAGCTGTTACAACCATGATCAAAAAAGTACGCGATTACCAACACGAACATGTACTTGATGCTCAGCTTAAAGTTAAACGTATGGAGATTGGCCCATCAACAGATGCAAAAATTGAAGCGCGTTTTTCTGGTGCTGATCCTGTGGTACTTCGCCAATTAGCAAAAGAGGCAAAAGACATTCTGCATCAAGATGCTGGGGCATTTAATATCCGTGACGATTGGCGTGCTCGCTCGAAGTTAATTCGTCCGCAATTTAACGAGCAAAAAGCCCGTCGTTTAGGGATTGCTAAATCTGACCTTGATCAACTGCTTTTAACTAGCTTATCGGGTAAACAAGTGGGCGTTTATAAAGACGGCACGCAAATGCTGCCAATTATTGCTCGCTCACCTGCAGAAGAGCGCTTAAACGTTGAAAGCTTACGTGACTTACAAATTTACAGCCCAGTGTTAGGTGTATTTGTACCGGTGACACAAGTGGTTGATGATTTTGTTGTTGAGTGGGAAGACAGCTTGATCATGCGACGTGACCGTAAGCGTACCATCACTGTAATGGCCGACCACGATGTTATTGGCGATGAAACTCCAGCGAAGCTGTTTGCACGTGTTCGCAAAGCCATTGAAGCTATTGAGCTACCTCGTGGCTATGAATTGCAATGGGGCGGCGAGTATGAGTCATCAACAGATGCGCAAAAAGCTATTTTCGGCTCATTACCGCTAGGTTACTTAGCCATGTTTGCTATAACTGTATTGCTGTTCAATTCAGTTAAAAAGCCTTTAGTGATTTGGGCAACAGTGCCACTAGCCATTGTAGGTGTATCAGCTGGTTTATTACTAATGAATGCAGCATTTAGCTTTATGGCATTGCTTGGCTTACTGAGCTTAAGCGGTATGCTCATCAAAAACGGCATTGTATTAGTTGATCAAATTAACCTTGAACTCGATAGCGGCAAAGACCCTTACAAAGCAGTGTTTGACTCTGGTGTAAGCCGTGTTCGTCCTGTAGCGATGGCTGCAATTACCACCATCTTAGGCATGATCCCACTGCTATTTGACGTGTTCTTCCAGTCAATGGCGGTAACCATTATGTTCGGTCTTGGTTTTGCGACAGTGCTGACACTAATTGTTGTGCCTGTGCTCTATACCATGCTGTTTAAGATCAAAGTACCTAAACAGCGTCACGCTAATTAATACAGATTGACTCTCAACCTAAAGCCCTATCAGCAAACTGTTAGGGCTTTTCTTTATTACCTTTTATTTTAATAAGCAAAAAGGTAATAAAATCCGCCACAGCCAGCAAATAAAAATAAACAACACCAAAAATAAAAGCGCACTGGTTCTTGGTGCTTATAAATGGTGCTAATGCTCCCTGTATAACTTCGGCTACCTACACGAATTTTATTCGTTAATAACCCCAACACCCCATAACCAACAAACAATAGGGATGCAATAAAGATAAATGCATTCTGAAAGCTAGCCATTGATAACCCTGTTTATTAGTCGTGAAAATTGGTCAGCTATCAATTTTTAACTTATTTATTATTCTCGGTAAAGTCGGATGCCGAGAGCTCGCCTGTGTCTAGCATGAATTTTTGTTATTTAAGGTGGGTGTCTAGTTAACGGCACCAAGCTTCCAAAGGTTTGTCTAAAATAACTGTCTGTTTAATGATTAACTTTAAGTTGGGTGTCCATTTATGGTGGACTTTTTGTTATTTAAAGTGGGTGTCTATTTAATGATTAACCTATCAGCTTGTGTGCTAACCTATTGCTGCTTATTTAAGACTTGAAGGGCTAAGATGCGTAGAAAAGTACTTTACTTATTGATTGCAATATTCAGTGGTACCTTAAGCGCCAATGAAAATACATACTATCAGCATGAGTCTAATGTAGCTTTTCACGTTGCCGTTGAAAGTTTATCTGATGCTGTTTTAGCAATTGAAGGACAAAATGGATTGATATTTAACTCAAGATGGATTTTTGGGGAAATAGGCACACCAATCGCATATTTGTGAAGGGCAACAGTCACCCGATTTAGAGCTCGGGTGTGATTCTGTTTCAAGTCCGACTGTTGAATCTCATTACGACTTTCTACAAAACAGTCAGATTGCTCTTTATTTTAGACCTAAGCTAATTGTGAATGGATTCAAATTGATTGAAGCAAGTGTTAAAAACAATAAAGTAACACTATTACTATTTGAAGATGACAATACAAAAGAGCTGTTCTTTGTAAGGAAACATCAACTTATCGATATTATCGCGAAAAAACTCACTAAAAAAGAATTTCAACAGAAAAGAGACCGTCTTGAAGCTGATGCCACTGACCCTAATGAAGGCTGAGGTTGCACTATATATCATTAAAGAACCCTGAAGATTACGAGTAAATACTAGCCAGGGCTCTAATGCGCTGAGCTTACTTTTTCAGACTTAATGTGCCTGTGCGTTTAGTACTGCTACGCTTAGTTTGATTTGGTTTTGATGAATGTGAATTGCCAGCCTTTGCTCTTGATTGACCTTGCTTAGCATCACTGCGTGCTTTTTTCACGTATTTAGAAAAGTCGCGCTTTTTTTCTTCTTCATTACGTGGCTTTTGCTTAGCACGAGCTTGCGTTGGCTGTTTGTTTTCATCAATTGAACGCTCTTGTGTTTTACCTGAGTCGGCAATTGAGTTATTGATCTCAGCCATTTCTTGTTCGGTTAAGTGACGCCACTGCCCTACTTTTAAACCCTTTAGGGTCACGTTCATAATTCGTGTGCGCTTTAAAGTCACCACTTCATAGCCTAAATATTCGCACATACGACGTATTTGGCGGTTTAAGCCTTGTGTTAGTACAATGGTAAATTGCTGTGGGCCAGTTTGCTTGACCTTACACTTTTTAGTAACGGTATCGAGGATAGGAATACCGTTTGCCATCTTATTCACGAACTGGCGATTAAGTGGCTTATCAACTGTCACTACGTATTCTTTTTCATGATTATTACCAGCGCGAAGAATTTTATTAACGATGTCGCCTTCGTTAGTTAAGAAAATTAAGCCTTCTGAAGGTCTATCTAAGCGTCCGATTGGGAAAATACGTTCTGGGTAATTAACTGCTTTAACAATATTGCTTTGGATTTTTCGCTCAGTCGTACAAGTAATACCAACTGGTTTGTTATAGGCAATATAAACCAGCTTAGGCTTTGCTTTTAAAGGTTTGCCATCTATAAGTACATCATCGGCGTCACTAACTTTTACGCCCATTTCTGGCAAGTTGCCGTTAACAGTAACACGACCTTCTTCAATATATTTATCTGCCTCACGGCGTGAACAAAAACCTGTTTCACTGATAAATTTATTTAATCGCTTTAACTCTGTCATGGCACACTTCTGTCTGGATTTTAAAGCCGCTAGTTTATACCAGAAGGCTTTACCAAGCTAGGTAGAATCTAGGCTCTTTCATTGCACTTTTAGTGTAGTGCTGCGTTTTTGGGCTTTTCGCTCAATAAACTATGTAGTGTATCAAAATCGAAAGCGTACTCAGTGCTTTTGCTGTTTTGCAGTAAGAAGGTTTCAAAAGGGATAACCGACCAGTCTTTGATGTTTCTTAGCCAGCTGTAACTTTGAATATTGTGCTTTGTGATCACCCCAAGCTGAAACTTAATCGCATCGTGATTTTGCCAATAAGGGTTACCATTATGATGATCGATAACGCTAATTAGTGCCCACGCTCCCATCATAAAATGCCCGCCAACACTGGCTGTGAGTTTTTGTTGTTCTATTAAGTCTAAATTATCATCAAGCCAATCAATGCCACCAATGAAATAGGCTTTATCTTTTTTACCTTTTACTGCTTCTAGGGCACCTTGCGCCATCAAATCAGACGCACACCAAATCACATTCGTATCTGGGTATCGTTGTAATAATCGGCTCACTTTATTCTCGGCTTCTTGCTTATTCCAACTGGCATACACAACTTGCTCAAGCTCAACATCTTGTTTTCGTAAATAATGAACAAGGCCGTCACTACGGGTGTCAGATTCAGTGCCATAATGGCCATTGATAGCGACAAAGTGAGGCGTTTGCTTTGTATTTATTGCCTCCTCAAGTAAGGCTTTGCCAAGTTGTTCACCCGCTTTGAAGTTATCGTGAAATACTTCACCTAACCAATATTTAAAGCGCTGACGGGGTTTACCGACTTCGTCTCGCTCTACGCCAACAATCGTTTCTTCGAGAGTGATAAAATTTACTTTGTGTTGTTCAAGCAAGCTCATTGACTGCTCTGCGCCACCTGGGTAATTGATTAAAATTGCGTAATCAGGTTTAGGGTTATATTGCAGGTATTGTTTTAGTTCGGCTAATTGAATGTGGCGATTTCCACCACCATAAATTGTTGTGAGGGAAACATTATTTTGCTTGGCAGCAACCTGCATCACATCAGTCACTTTTTGCCAAAATACATCGCTTTTAACAGAGGGATTAACTAACAACACAGAGAATTGCTCGCCAGCATAAAGTGGTGAACAGCAAAGCAATGTAAAAACCAACAAGCAAACTCGCATTACCACTCCGCTTTGTTTTTCTTTGATTGTAGTATACGAGGAATTATCTAGACAATTTCCGCCAAATTAATTCACACGGACCATGTGTAAAGTACTGACTATACACTTTACAAAAAAACAATTGAAAAACAAGCACAACAGCAATAACCAACCAATAATCTATGCGATCAAAATTAAGTGCTGCGCTTGGGTATGCGACTTTAAAAAACAGGATAAAAATCACTGTTTGCATTAGATATAGCGTTAATGACATGCGTCCAGCTTGCTGTAGCAGTAACCAGTTACTGGGGGAATTTTTAACTATTTTCACAATGATGTGGCAATAACAAATGGCCATAGCTAAAGCAGCAAGCCAATTAATCGGTTCAGCAATCGCGTACATGAATACACTTTGGTCAGGCTCTATCATCAACCTTAGAGCCGTAAAACTTATCGCTGCAGCAGTAATCAACTTAAGCTGAGAGTGTGTTAAACCTTTAACAAATACCCCTTGTTTATATAAATAAACGCCCACCAGCATTAACCCTGCAGCCATCCACATAGTGATAAGCGGCACAGCAATAAGCATTATTATAAAAATCAGAAAGTTACTGACGAATCCTGCAAAATAAGAAGAGTAAGCCGCGTCATACGCCATTAAAAAACTCTCAGAGCTTCTCGTTACAGGGCTAAACTCTGGCTCTATAAAGGAGAGTAAAAATGAAATGAAGGCACCAAGAAGTAAAAACAGCATGCCCATACGCAGTATTTTTTCGTCATATTGCTGACTAAATTTAAGCGTTAACCAGCCTGCACAAGCATAAATAAACAAAATATCGCCAGCCCAAAATAAAAAACCATGGGCAAGGCCTATACATGCCAAAACTTTTAGCCGCTTATGTTGCTTCTCGACGCTTTGCCAAAGTTGCCATTGAATAACTAAAGACGCACCGAATAACAGGCAAAAAAGGCTTCTAAAACGCCCATCAATAAACACTGTATTTATGGTGTGAATGAGTGAATCTGAAAATGGTGGCGTAGCACTTGGGGTATAGTCATACTCAAACACAGCAAAGGTGTAGATGTTCATAAACATCAAGCCGAGTACCGCAATACCCCGTAAAACATCCATATTTATATTGCGCATAAATCCCTTATAGGTTTTGCCTGCAGCTATCGCTCCAATTTACCGCATTTTCGTATATCTTGGGAAGGTCAGCACTTTCAATACTTAAATAGGCAACAGCCTGTTCAAGTGCCCACCAACTGCCAGTTTCGTAAGCTTTGACAGTTTCTAGTATGTAATAGAGGATATTTTTTTCTTGCATGAGAGCAGCATGAATTTCGTCAGGAAACGGCAATCGATCCAATAGCTTTTCCATTGGCTGATCTAATATGGCATCGAGCAACGAAAACAGTCCCGTTAAAAATGCCTCACCTGTTTGTTGCTTAGCAACACGCTGCGCTATTAATTCGCAAAAGCGCGCTCTAACAACACAAAGCCGAGTAAGCTCGGCTGGTTTTGACTGGGCACTGTGGGCAGTAATAATTAGGCTAACAAACTTTTTCAGTCGTTCATGGCCTAAATATACAAGCGCTTGTTTTAGAGAGCCAATTTTGCTTTTAATAGGAAACACGCCGCTATTAATTAAGCGCAGCAATTTATAAGCAAGTGCGGTATCTAACGAGAACAAGCCCGCAATTTCACTTATATTTGGATCTGGGCGCATGACTTCAGCATAAATTGATAATACCAGCGCATAGTTGTAATCAATATCGCGATGCTGAATCATTTTGGGTTTAGCAAAGAAATAACCTTGAAAGAAATCAAAGCCCATTTTATAGGCTTTGTCGTAATCATCGGCTGTTTCAAGTTTTTCTGCCAAAAGCTTTATTTTTTTATGTTTTTTAAGCTTATTTACAACAGGGGCAATTTCTTCAAAGGGTGTTTGTTGAACATCAAACTTGATAAGACGAATAAGTTTTAAAAAGCGATCCCACTCAGGTTGGTAGACAAAATCATCCAGTGCCAACTTGTAGTTGTTGTGAAAAAGCTCACGACAATATTCGTAATTTTCGTCGGTAGGTTCCATAGTTTCGAGTAACTCAATCACCACATCTTGAGTTGGCAAAAACGCGCAAAGGTCCAGCTTCAAAGACTCTGGACCTATATTAATTAATGCTTTTTTGCCCGACGTAATATGACGGGTACCTAAATTGAGCTGGTTTTCCATAATGAGTCGAGCCGTTGCCGTACTCTCTGACACATCAGGAAAACTATTTTTTAAACTATCTCTAAATAGTAGCTCATAGGCGACAACTTGTTGACGACGATTAAAGACCGCTTGCCTAGCAACAAATACAGCCACTTTACCTACTTTTTATATTTTATCTCACACTAAGTAATTAATAGCTGAAATTGACAAAAAAGTCACTTAATTACCATGAATCACGCATTTTTTATTGATATAAGCCTGATAAATAGCCTTCTGCAACGGATTGCCACGTAAAACGGGCATTTTCAGCCTGTTCACATATTGCACACCATTGTTCTGGTTGTGATTTTTTAAGCTCAAGCGCATCGCTAAAACTAGTAACAAGTTCGTAGCTTTGTGATGCTAAACTCTCACCTTGGAAACTAAAACCACTCACATGATGCTCTACCGTATCACGCAAACCGCCAACACCGTGGACTAAACATGGCTGACCTGCTCGCATTGCTAACATCTGACTGATACCACATGGCTCAAACGAACTTGGCATTAAAAATAAATCGCCTAAGTGATACATATATTCGCCAACAAAATGTGCGTACCCTTTTAAAAATAGCAGGTTTTCTTGGCGAGCCATAACCGATGTCATAATTTGCTCAAGTTCAGCATCCCCTGAGCCTAAAATAATCATATAGCCGTTATGTTGTTTTAAGCGCTGACACAACTCATCTAACACCAGTCCTTTATCAAAAGGCTGGCGAAGTAACAGTGCTTTTTGGTCCGTTAAACGGCCCACACTGGTTACTAATGGCCCTGAAAAAGGCTGAGTTTTAAATTTAAGTAAGCGTTGATGCGCTATGTAATAGCTTGAATCTAAAACCGGACTTTTTGCCATCCATTGAAATAATGCATTTTCGGCATGTTGATAAAGGCTCGCTAAACTAATGTCCTCAAGCTTCATTCCAGGGTATTCGCAACCATTAAGAATGCCCACTACGCGGCCTTGTTCATAAGCAGCTTGTAGGTCAGCTTCAAGCCCCTCACCACCAAAGAAGCCTTTTTCTGCATCACTAGGGCGCAATACTTCTTGGCAATACGTTGGCGAAACGAGGTGTACTTTATCAACCAGATTAATTGCTGTACGCATTGGATTAAAGCAATCAAAATAACGCGGATCGCATAATCGTTCGCCGTTATAACCTAAGCTTGGGAACCACGCTTCTAGGCTTGAGCTATCGCCTTTAAAAGGACGTATCCCTTGCAATGCAAGGTTATGTACTGTGTAAGCTAAAAATAAGTGCGATAGTTTCTTATAACGGCTGTCTGTTTTTAGTAATAGAGCAACACAGGCACTGTGCCAGTCATGTAAATGCACAACATCCGGCGTGTGGATAAGCCCTTGTAATAAGGCCTCGCAAACTGCAGCGTTGAAAAGAGCAAACTTACTTGCATCGGTTGCAAATGGGCGCCCTGGTTCATCATTACAATAAACAGCACCATTATGGCGGCTAAATTCCCAATGAGATATAAGTAGTTGCGTTACACCTTCATCACTTTGAGCGAGCTTCCACACATCCAGTTTTTGCATTTGACCTGCAAATGGCACATGTACTACACCTATGTGATGACGCTCTAAATAATCAAAGCCATAATCAGGGATCACCACATCAACAGTAAGGCCTTTTTCTACTAACGCTTTAGGACAATCTCTAACAACATCCGCTACACCACCGACTTTTGCATTCGGTAATGCATCATTCTCTGCAGCTACCATCAATACATGCATGCTTTGCAGTACTCCATAAAACTGTTATACCAATCAGCAATAGTACTTAATTAAGCGAATTGGTATTATTCAAATATAAATAAGGGAGGGACATGCCCTCCCTTTTTCATTTAACGCGATTGCTTAAGCAAGTCGTTTATTATCTTGTTCTTGTTGTTTTAACTTTTTTGCAAGTTCATTCAACATATCACGAGTTACCAACACAATCCCTTTTTTCGAGACTCTAAAGCCATTTTCTTTGTCAGCTTTGTGATCGTAGCCAATTTCTAGACCTGCTGGGATCTCACAATTACGGTCAATAATAGCACGCCTAATTCGGCAATTTCGCTGTATTTTCGCACCAGGTAAAATCACAGACTCTTCAATTTCACAGAATGAGTGAACATATACATTCGAGAACAGCAGTGACTTTTTAACTTTAGAGCCAGAGATAATACAGCCACCCGAAACTGTTGAATCAACAGCCATTCCACGTCTGTCATCATCATCAAAAATAAACTTAGCAGGTGGTAACTGCTCCTGATAAGTCCAGATTGGCCATTTTGGATCATAAAGGTCAAGCTGAGGCTCTGGCATTACCAGCTCCATGTTAGCTTCCCAGAATGAATCAAGCGTACCCACATCGCGCCAGTATGGTTGACCATCTGTGTTAGAGTCTCTAAACGGATATGCAAACACGTTATGCTCTTCGATGATAGCTGGAATGATATCGTGACCGAAATCACGGCCTGAGCCTTCCGTTTCTGCGTCTTTTTTCAATTGTTCAAATAAGAACTCAGTATTGAAAATATAGTTACCCATTGATGCTAAGCAGGTTCCTGGTTTACCCGGTACAGACGTTGGCTCAGCAGGCTTTTCATCAAAACGACGGACACGATTACTTTCATCAACCGTCATTACACCAAATGTATCTGCAGCTTCTTCGCAAGGTACTTCAATACAACAAACCGTCATATCAGCACCTGTCTCAACATGTTTTGCTAACAAACCGCCGTAGTCCATACAATATACGTGGTCACCAGAGAGGATCATGACATACTTAGGCAGTTCATGACGGATGATATCCATATTTTGGAATACCGCATCAGCTGTACCGCAATACCACTCGTCACCATATCGCTGAGATGCAGGTAAAATCTCTACAGATTCACCCAATTCTTTCTTAAAGTGACCCCATGCACGGTTTACGTGACGAATTAACGAGTGCGACTTATATTGAGTAGCAATACCAACTCGACGAATACCTGAATTAATACAATTCGACAATGGAAAGTCGATTATTCGGTGTTTACCACCAAAATAGACAGCTGGTTTAGCACGCCAGTCTGTTAATTCATGTAAACGTGAGCCACGTCCACCGGCAAGAATTAGGGCATACGTTTCTCTGGTTAAACTACTTATGTATCGGTTTGCATAACTTGGCATAACTCTCTCCGTCTTAAGCTAGCTGCTTTTCTTCTGTGTGTTTTGCTGTGCACTAGTGTCCAGTAATGGCTCCAAATGCCAGATATCTTCACTGTATTGACTAATGGTTCTATCGCTCGAAAACATGCCACTGGCTGCAGTATTCAAAATACTCATTTTGGTCCAGTGAGCTGTGTCTAAGTAGGCTTGTTCAACTTGCTCTTGTGCTTCTACAAAGCTGGCAAAATCATGAGCAACTAACCATGGATCGTGCGGGCTCTTAATCGCCGCAATAATGTCGTCAAATAAATTAGGCTCAAACAAATTGAAGTGACCGCTCTCAAGTAATTGCATTACTTTATAGAGGCTGTCAGTTTGGTGAATAATCTGCTCAGGATTATAGTGCGCTTTGATATCATCAATTTGCTCTGCACGTGCACCAAATAAGAAGAAGTTGTCAGCACCCACAGCATCACGAATTTCGATGTTAGCGCCATCTAACGTACCTATAGTCAATGCGCCGTTCATCATGAACTTCATGTTACCTGTGCCAGATGCTTCTTTACCTGCTGTAGAAATTTGCTCAGATAAATCCGTCGCTGGGCAAATAGTTTCCATTGCTGTCACGTTGTAATTAGGTAAAAAAGCAACTCTTAAATACGGTTTAGCAAGCGGATCCTTGTTGATCACTTCTGCTACGTTATTAATTAATTTAATAATTTTCTTCGCCATGTAGTAACCTGGTGCAGCTTTGCCGCCCAATAGCACACAACGAGGAACAATGTTTGCTGTATCGCCTTGGCGAATACGGTCGTAAAGGTGAATAACGTGCAATACGTTTAATAGCTGACGTTTATATTCGTGAATACGTTTCACTTGCACGTCAAACATCATTTCGGCATCAAACTCAACACCACAGCGGTTTTTCACTAACTCAACAAGGCGTTGCTTATTGCTGTGTTTTACAGCTTGCCATTGTTTATGGAATTTAGGGTCGTCATATAAACGACGTACCTGACTAACTTTACTAAAGTCTGCAACCCATTCATCACCAATATGTTGATTAAGCAGTTTAGTCAACTCAGGATTACAATGTGCTAACCAACGACGAGGTGTTACACCATTGGTTTTGTTGTTAAACTTCTCTGGCCATAGCTGATAAAACTCATTGAATAGGCCTGCTTTAAGTAGCTCAGTGTGAAGTGCAGCCACACCATTCACCGAATAGCTACCAACAATCGCTAAATACGCCATGCGAATTTGTGGATCAGGGCCTTCTTCGATAAGCGATAGCGCACGTTGTTTTTCAACATCACCTGGCCATGCTAACGCAACTTCAGCGAGGAAACGTGCATTGATTTCGTAGATAATTTCTAAAATACGCGGTAATAATCGGGCAAATAAAGATACTGACCACTTCTCTAATGCTTCAGGAAGTAAAGTGTGGTTTGTATAGGCCATGGTCTTAGTCGTGATAGACCACGCTTCTTGCCAATCTAGCTCATACTCATCAACCAAAATACGCATAAGCTCAGCGACAGCAATACTTGGGTGCGTATCGTTTAATTGAAAAACATGGTAATCAGCAAAATCAGAGAAGTCTTCGCCATGTTTGCTAACCCAAGTGTCAATAATGTCTTGTAAGCTCGCTGATGATAAGAAGTACTGCTGACGTAAACGCAGTTCTTTACCGTTCTCACTGCTGTCATTCGGGTAAAGAACCATGGTAATTTGTTCAGCTAAGTTTTTACGCGCTACTGCTTCTGAGTAACTACCCGCATTAAATTCGCTCAAATCAAATTCGTCTGTTGCTTCTGATTTCCATAAACGTAAAGTATTTACAATATCATTCTTGTAACCCGGAATTGGCACATCATAAGGCACAGCTAAAACATCATGAGTATCTAGCCATTGACGGTGATCACGACCATATTTATCAGTATAACTTTCAACATGACCAAAGAATTTTACGCGCTTTGATTGCTCTGGTGCACTTAGTTCCCACGGGTGTCCTTCACGTAGCCAGTTATCAGGTTGTTCAATTTGATGACCATTTTCAATAGCTTGATTAAACATGCCGTATTCATAGCGAATACCATAACCAACCACAGGTAATGCAAGGCTTGCACAGCTATCTAAGAAGCATGCAGCTAAGCGCCCTAAACCACCATTACCAAGACCTGCATCATGCTCAGCCTCAGCAACTTGCTCGAGCTCTGTGCAGTATTCTTGTAACGCTTTAGCGACTTGCTCATCTAAGTCTAAGTTCAAAATCGCATTGCCAAGTGCACGCCCCATTAAAAACTCAAGTGATAAGTAAGCTGTTTTACGGCGTTTTTGTTCATGGATTTGCTGTTTGGTCACACGGCAACGAGCAACTAATCGGTCACGAATAGTTAATGCTAATGCATGGTATAAATACAGTTGTGATTTACCCACTTTGTCACGCCCAAGGGTGTAATAAAAATGGCGTGATAAGTCATCATCTAGCGTACTTTCATCAACTGTAGGCGCATCCTGCCAGCCCTTTACAATACATACTTGATCGGCATTTTTAGCCATGATTTAGATCCTCTGAATTGGCGGTAAAAACCCAGCTGCTCATTGCAGCAATCTGGTGTTCCTTATCAACAAATTGTGTTGACATAGGATGAATGCTGGTCAGTGCTAACTGCCACTTTCCTTTTTCTAAACTAGGAAGTTGGCAAGTTACCGGCTCTGCTCCTGCATTTAATATGATCAATAAAGCTTGATTTGTATGCTTGTCGGTCAGGCTGTATATCAACACTTGGCGATCACCTTGATGCCAATCGTCTTGTTGCATATTGGAGCCTGATTCGGTGAACCACGCGACTTCATATCGTGGGTCATTATCGTGAACAAAAAAGCGGTGTTTAAAAATGCTGAACTGCTTACGAATGCGCAGTACATCGTCAATAAATCGAGTTAGAGGATGACTGAATTGTGAGTCTTTCCATGCAAGCCAGCTTGTGCGATTGTTTTGACAATAGGCGTTATTGTTACCGCCTTGTGAGTGTGCCATTTCGCTTCCTAATGAAAGCATAGGCACGCCTTTAGAAAGTAACAAAGTTAACAGCATATTTTTTTGTTGTTGTAAGCGTAATTTGCTCACTTGTGGATCGTTGGTAAATCCTTCGACACCACAATTGAATGAATGATTACCACTGTGGCCATCACGATTTTGCTCACCATTAGCTTCGTTGTGTTTATGCTCGTAGCTAACTAAATCAGCCAGCGTGAAGCCATCATGGCTGGTGATAAAGTTAATACTGTTAAGTGGCCCACGTAGGTTGTGCTCAAACAAGTCAAACGAACCATGTAAACGTTTTGCAAGCTCGCCAATTACGCCCTGCTCTTGTTTCCAAAAGCGTCTTATCGTATCGCGATACTTATCATTCCATTCACGCCAAGGCGCAGGAAAAGCCCCTAATTGGTATCCACCGGGGCCAATATCCCACGGCTCTGCAATCAGTTTAACTTGGCTTAGTACTGGGTCTTGATTAATCGCTTGGAAAAACGCATGTGCCTGATTAAAGCCATTAGGGTTACGCGCTAAAATGGTCGCTAAGTCAAAACGAAAGCCATCGACTCCCATCACTTCAACCCAATAACGCAAGCTATCAAGTACCAGCTGTAAAGAGCGAGGCGAATCAATATTTACGGTGTTACCACAGCCGGTATCATTAATATAATGCTGGGGTTTATCAGCAACGGTGCGGTAGTAACCTAGATTGTCTAAGCCACGTAGCGACAAGATAGGTCCATCTGTGCCCGCCTCTGCTGTGTGGTTATAGACCACGTCGAGTATTACTTCGATATCTGCTTTGTGAAGCGCCGCCACCATTTCTTGAAACTCGCTAATATCATCATTAACCAGATACTCTTTATGCGGTGTAAAGAAATTAAGTGTGTTATAGCCCCAGTAGTTTTGTAAGCCTTTGGCTGTTAAAAACTGCTCACTGATAAAAGCATGAACGGGTAATAACTCTAAGCAAGTCACACCAATAGTACGTAAATGTTCTATAAAACTAGGGTGGCTTAAACCTAAAAACTTACCTTGTAACGGTTTTGGGATCTCAGGGTGGCGGCAGGTTGCACCAACCACATGACACTCATAAATTACCGTTTTTCCCCAGCAGTGATTCGGTTTTTTACCTGTGTAAGGTGCCAGTTCACGGACTCGTGATTTTGGCATATCAATGGCATTATTAACCTGACTTAACTTTCCTACAGGCATTTGCCCATAGTGACGTTCACTCCAAGTAAACTCACCATACAAATCTCGGGCATACGGGTCTAACAGCAATTTGTGATTATTAAAAAATAGTCCTTTTTCGGGTGCGTACTCACCATCAGCGCGAAAGCCATACAAGGCGCCACTTTTCAAAGGGCTCACTTTCAGTGTCCAGATGCCACCTTCGTTCATATGCATCGCAAGGGTAAGAACTTCTGAATGACCGCTGCTATCAAATAAGCACAGAGACATATGTTGTGCTTGTGGTGCGTACACAGCAAAGTTTACGCCCTCACCAACAACAGACGCCCCTAAAGGTGAGCTCACACCGACTTCTAGTTCGACACTATGACTCATCGCTCACCTTCTTAAGGTAAATTGTCGCAAGGCCTGGCAAAGAAACACTAATACTTTGATTAAAGCCATGACTTTCTTTCGCTTGGCTTACAATTATTTGCTCTGCATGATTAGTTGCTTCAACGCCAGAACCAAAATAATCCTCTTTGTCGGTATTCAAAATAACTTGATAGGTACCAGCTTTTGGCACACCAATCACGTAGTCGTGATACACCTGCGGCGTTAAATTACAGATCACCACCACAAAGTCTTCAGCTTTTTTTGCATAGCGAATAAAGCTAAACATACTTTGCTCAGCATTATTGCTATCAAGCCACGCAAAACCCGCAGGGCTTGTATCCTGCTCGTATAAAGCTGGCGTGCTAGTGTATACAGCATTTAAATCTTTAATCGTTTGCTGCATACCACTGTGGCTAATATGTTCAAGTAAATGCCAATCAAGCGATTGGTCGTGATTCCACTCTTTACGCTGGGCGATTTCTGCCCCCATAAACAATAATTTTTTACCTGGATGCGCCCACATAAAGGCATAATATGCACGTAAGTTCGCAAACTTTTGCCAGTCATCCCCTGGCATTTTTTCAATTAATGAGCCTTTACCATGCACCACTTCATCGTGGCTAAGCGGTAGAATGTAGTTCTCGCTGTAGGCGTAAACCATTGAAAACGTCATTTCATGGTGGTGATGCGAACGGTAAATTGAATCGCGCTGCATATAATGCAAACTGTCGTTCATCCAGCCCATGTTCCACTTATAACCAAAACCTAAACCATCATGGTCAACTTGGCGCGTAACACCTGGCCATGCTGTTGACTCTTCGGCCACCATCATAATGCCCGGATTTTTTGCATAGCAGCGCATATTGACTTGTTTTAAGCACTCAATGGCGCCTAAGTTTTCTCTGCCACCGAATTGATTTGCAACCCATTGCCCTTCTTCACGGCTATAGTCTAGATAAAGCATTGAGGCAACCGCATCCACGCGCAAACCATCAATGCCAAATTCATGCAGCCAGTACATTGCATTCGCAATTAGGAAGCTACGAACCTCTGCGCGGTCATAATTGTAGATATAGGTATTCCAATCAGGGTGAAAACCTTGTCTAACATCGGCATGTTCGTATAAATGGGTGCCATCAAAGCGATGTAAACCGTGAGGATCACTTGGGAAATGACCAGGTACCCAGTCCAGTATGAGACCAATATCTGCTTCGTGACATTGCTCGACAAAGTAAACAAAATCTTCAAAGCTGCCATAGCGACTGGTTGGGGCAAACAATCCAACAGGTTGATAACCCCAAGAACCATCAAATGGGTACTCGCTGATTGGCATTAATTGTAGGTGCGTAAAACCGAGCTCTTTTGTGTAAGGAATAAGATTATCAGCAAGTTCACGCCAAGTGAGATAGCGCTCGCCATCATCTCGTCTTTGCCAAGAACCCGCATGCACTTCATAAATACTAACAGGCGCATCAATACTGTTTCGTTTTGCACGATTTGCTAACGCCTTTTCAGAAAGCTGAATACCTGTTTTTAGCTTTTGTAGCACTGACGCCGTACCCGGTGCTTGTTGCATCTTAAACGCAAATGGATCGGCTTTATCAAGCACTTCTCCTGTTAGAGTGGTGATAGCAAATTTATAGCATTGATGCTCTTTAAGCCCAGGAATAAATAACTCCCATACCCCACTGGCAGGATGAAAACGCATAAAATGACGATTACGCTGCCAATAGTTAAATTCACCAATAACCGATACACTACTGGCATTCGGCGCCCACACTGTAAAGCGAACACCATCAACGCCTTGTTGAGTCACAAAATGTGCACCAAAATGTTGATACGCATGCTCTAAACTGCCTTCATTAAACAGATACATTGCCTGTTCATCTAAGCTGCTTTCAAAGCTGTACTCATCGTATTGTTGATGAGTAAATTCATTGCTATAGCTAACATCTAGCTGGTAGTCAGGCTTAGTTTTTGATTTAATATTTGCGATAAATAAATGACTATCACCTTGTTGCTGCGCAACGATTTTTTCTGTGCCAAGCAGAATCGAAACACTGCTTGCGCCAGGCAAAAAGCAACGAATTTCATAGCTGGTAGGGCCACTTTTATGCGCCCCAAGAAAGCTGAAAGGATCTCTAAAACAACCACTGGCTAATGCATCGATTTGTTTTTGATAAATAACAGGTTGTGCACTTTGCTCTTGACGAACACGACTTCGCATTATTGATTCCTTATCGAAATTAAATTGGCTAAGAATGACTGTTGCGCTTCGATAATCTGCGCCGCTGGACGCGACAATAAACGCCGCCAATTTGGGTACTCTTTATCAGTACCGGGGATATTTACAGGCAGTATTTGCTGATCTAAGTCATCTATTTGAATAGTAAATAGCTTTGCTGGTGCTGCCGCTAATGAGGATGCCAACGCTTCATAAACCGTAAAGGCATCTGTTTCTAACGATAAATGCTGATTTGACTCTCGTGCTATAAAATTAAGCATACGATGCTTTTCAATGTTTCTCGCATCGAATTGAGCCCGAGTTTGCTCATCATCAAGCAAACCATATTGTTGTTTAATAGTAATATCATGGCCAATCCACCAGCCTTTGAATGGTGGTACGTCATGGTTGGCTATCATTAAAAGACTATGAGGAGCAAAATGCTCAGCCGCTAAAAACTCACCTTGGTGATCCTTTTCAAAGTAGAACAACCCGTTTGAATAGATTGCACTTGCTTTTAATGCTTCACGCACTTCATTAGGTACCACGCCTAAATCTTCGCCAATAACCACACATTGATTGAGGTGAGATTCAATCTTTAGAATTGCTAATAGTTGTTCAAAGGGATAATAGACATAACAACCATCTTGCTGGGAATTATTTTCAAAACACCACCAAAGTCGGCGTATCGCCATAACGTGGTCAATTCTAAGTCCACCAACATCTTCCATATTGGCGCGGATAAGTGAGCGATAAAACGCAAAATTGTCTTTACTTAACTTCTGTGGATTAAGTGCCGGCAAGCCCCAATTCTGACCATGTTCAGCCCAAGGGTCTGGCGGAGCTCCAACATGTGCATTTTCGGCAAATAATTCATTTTGGCTCTTGAACTCACTGCCATCACCTGCACAGCCAACGGCTAAGTCATTAATAAGGCCAATTGCCATACCACTGTCACGGGCAGCTTGCTGGCAGATATTTAATTGAAGATGAGCTTGCCATTGTAAATAGCTAGCATAATCACGGTCCCCAACCAACATGGTCGACAGGCTGTGTTTATGGGTTTCACAAAAACGAGTGAACTGCTGTTTTCGCTCTGCTGAGCCAAATTCACAAAAGTGTTGATATAAACAGCTAAACACTTGATATTTAAAGTCACTAACTGATGTATAATCAATGTAAGTCGCATCGGTTTGCGGTTTATCCGCTAACAATTTAATAAGTGCATTATTATTTTTTGCGTCTTCGCATAATGACACTGCAATATACAGCGGGTTCAATAACGCTCGGCTATTTGGACTATAGGGACTCGCCCTCTCAGGGCTGTGTTCAAACAGTAAATGCAGTGGATTAAGCAACACATAATCCATGTTTTTAGTCGCGGCTGCTTTAATAAGCTTTGTTAAGTCAGCGAAGTCACCAATTCCTAACCCCTCTTCATTGCATAAGCTATAAAGCTGAATGGATAAGCCCAAACGCTTTTTGTCATCAATAGAGAAGCTTTCTTTAGGTGTGATCCATAGCTGACTGTGAGATTGCTGATCTGCCACAGTAATGAGTGCATCATGATAACCAATTGGCATTTCAGGAACTGGCAATGCAAGCTCAAGATAACGAATACCGTTTAGACCATAATCACCAAGAATAGCTAAACCTTGTAAGTTTTCACAAGTAAAGTGAATATCAAGCGAAGGCACGCTTAGAGTACATGAGCGTGATAATAAACGCTCATCAACGCGTACTTTCAAAATTGGGTGGTGTGCCTCAATAATGCTTGTATGAGGCAACAAATTCAGCCATGTACCTGCATCTAATGCAAAATTAAGTTGGTTAATTGCATCAGTATCCTGAGTATCTACACCACAACAACTAAGTGCCTGCATGCGTGTACTTTCATCGAAAATAACATGCTCACCAGTGTATTTAGTATATTCATAGCCTATGCCATGCAGGTAATATAACTGCGAAAGTGACTGCATCAAAACACCTAAGCGCGTTGGGTATTAACAATGCTGTTATCAGTACCAAAACCGTTAGGAATATAACCATCTGCTTGGTGGTCATTGTCCCATGTTTCGCCATTGATTAAGTAACGGAAGTGAAATTCTTGATCTAGCGGTAAGCGCTGCTTGCATTTGAATACTTGTTCTTTTTTATTAAACTTCATTGGCACTGGCTGCCAATCTGTAAACTCTGCAACTAATTGCACATCATCAGCGTCAGGGTGTTGGAATTCAAAGGTAACTTCTGTTTCGTCTTTAGTTTTAAAAAAACGTTTACTTAGCATAGTGGGCTCCAATTCAACCAATTGGTAAATTAATCCTTGCCACAGTACCGCATTCGACGACTCATTCAGCGGAAGCTGTGCGTTTCAGGTTTCTTAACTTGCTTACTAAAACATCAAGTTTGTATCTAGTAAACCAAACCTATATTTACGCATTATGACAGTGCATCTGTATGTTTTTCGCACCACCATAGTGCATAAAACACACAAAAACTACAACAATCATATTGCTGTATTATTACGAGCAATAACTGAACCAAGTTGATAATAAAATATACTTTATTTTCAGTACCTTTTTTATCAACCTTATTCGCAACTTATAAAAAAGTAGATAACAATTTAGATTGGGTAAAGTGAATAAAATTGAAGTGGAAAGTTAGAGCAATCATACTAAAATAAACACTACTTCTTTCGTCAAAAATAAACTGCCAACTATTTATAAAAACAAGACAAAACAGATTTACATCGTATAGCCCTGTTAAATAAATTAACAAACATGATGGTAATAAAATCTTTATTTTTTGACTGGTTATTAATTTTTTATCACAGGAAAACTTATAAAACGCAACGAAAATTTAATTTTATAAACCAGACGCTAATCCCGCACTACCCAATTAACTTTTTTAAAAATTATCTCAGTGCATATACAAACACAATAAGTAGAAAAGCGTAAATTCGAACGGACTACCAATCCCTGAAAGCATTAACAGTGCTGCTTTTCAGCAATGTTATAACCACTTTTTCTGACCACAAGAATAGCTAGCTTAAAACCTGTTTCGGATAAAACTAGCAAGCCACAGCAAAAGTTGGTATATAACATTTAAAAATTAACAATTAACCGAAAAAATAATAAATTCCACACACAGCCATCAGAGATAATAAAATAAATACAAAGTAGTGACTTATTGTTTAGCTAAACAATAACCATAAACACTATTAGTATGAAAGTATCTAAGCATTTTTGTCGGAAACAGTGCTAAAGTTTGCTCGATGAATAGCAATAATGCAGTATAAAAGTAAGGCTTCAATTAATTAGCATAAGAAAAACATTTTAGAGCATTAACACTAATGACTATGAATTTTCACATTCTATACTCATCCATGCCCCAAAGTATGAGAAAGGTTTTGTCTAATCTAGATACAAACAATATACTCGATGTATTAACTGGTGAGGTTTTATTGTAAAACAAAGACACCACAATGGTAGTAATGTATGGCCAATGCTCTTCGAACTTTATCAATAAGTATTATAACTTTAATAGCTTTTATATACGGCTTAAATATCTTCTTGACTAAACAGGTCAATGATTTGATGTACGCGCCAAAAGGCTTAGAACTACATACCTTTCAAGGTACAGATATTACAGTGGTAACAGCTCCTTGGTACAACCTCGTATTAAGTGGCCAGCATTTAGTTTACGATAATAATATTTCTTATATTGTTATTAATACAACAAATGAGTCAGTCGTAACAGCTGCGACTTCTGATCTTATACTCACTACATTATTCTCACCGGTAAACATTATCATTTTAATCTTGTTAGCATTAGCCATCAGTTGGTTAGTTAACTTAAGATTTCAAAATAATCATGAGAAATACGCTCTCAAGATGCTCAATACTAAATCAATTGAATTACTCAATAGTCTAAACTTAGCCAGTGAATCAGGTCTAAACAAGCATACACAACTTGAACAGTTACAAGTAAATTTTCAAACACTTACAACCCATATAACTAATTACACACGTGAATCTGAAGTCAGTATTTATCAAGATAAGTTAACCCACCTTATTGACCGACATGCCTATATAGAACACCTTGCCAAACAATTGAGACTTGCTGAGATGGATAAATTCAGCTGTGCATTACTATTTATAGATTTAGATGGATTCAAACAGGTAAATGACTCTTTTGGTCACAGTTTTGGTGACGATGTGTTAATTCAAGTAGCAACACGCTTGAGCAGTGTTTTACGCCACCATAAAATAAGTAATATTTCCCCAATTAGTCAACTAGAACAAAACTTAGCGCGCCTTGGTGGTGATGAGTTCTCTATTTTCATTAACTTAAAAGATGATAAAGACAAAGCACTAGAGGTTGCACAAAATGTACTGCACGAAATCGAACGTGATTTTGTTTTAGGTAACAAGCTAATCAAAATTAGCGCTAGTATAGGTATTGCGGTTTACCCAGATAGTGCATCCACCCCACAAGCATTACTGCAAATGGCTGATGTAGCAATGTATCGAGCCAAAACAGATGGTCGTGGTATTTTTAAAGTCTATTCTCCTGAAATGGGTAAAAAGATTAGGCGCTATCATTACTTGCTAGAAGAGATGCGTCTTGCTATTGCTAGCAGCAGTTTTCATTTGTCTTTTCAACCTATTGTACATGTAGATGATTGTGCAATTGACTACTTTGAAGCATTAGTTCGCTGGGATCACCCTGTTGAAGGCTCAATCACGCCTGACGAGTTTATCCCCATTGCTGAAGAGTCTAATCTGATACTAGAACTTGGTGATTGGATCATGCTGGAATCATGTAGACAAATGTCTGCTTGGTATAATGCGGGGATGAAGAAAGTGTCTATTTCTGTGAATATATCTGGCGTGCAATTAAAACATTACGATATTTATGAGTGGATCATGGAGAAGCTTGCCAAAACAGGGCTGCCTGCAAAAGCGCTGATGCTTGAAATAACCGAATCAACCTTAATCAAAGCAAGCAACAAGATTATTCAATCGTTAGAAAAACTCAGAAGCGAAGGGATCACTATTGCGATTGATGACTTTGGTACTGGTTTTAGCTCGTTAAGTACCCTTGCAGATTTACCTATCGATGTGATCAAACTCGATAAACTGTTTGTTGCGCAAGCTAACGATAACCTTAAATATAATGAAATCATGCACTCTGTCAGCGAGCTTGGCCGAAAACTCGGTCTTAAAGTTGTCGCCGAAGGAGTTGAAGAACTCGCTCAATTTGAACTAGTTAAATCGATGGGCATAAACAGTGTTCAAGGCTACCTAGTGAGCCACCCTGAGTCGTCTGTTAATGTTGGCCACAAAGTATTGCAAGATAACATTAACTTTATGTCTGTTACTGGAACAGGGGTTTGGAATATACAGCAACCGCTTTAGTAAGTTATACTAAACACATTATTCAAAGCCATTCCCTTGTTAATGTTAAAAAAAAGCTTACTTACAGTTTTTATCTTGTCAGTCACCATCATTGGAATACTGGTTGGCTCTTCTATTTATACCCTTTACAGCAAAAAACGTTTAACTGTGGACCCAAAACTGAGAGAAATCTCCGGTATTGAATTTGATAAGTTCAATCGACTTTGGGCCATTAATGACAGCGGTGACCAACCAAAACTATACCGTCTTAATGAAGATGGCTCTATAGCAAAAGAAATTTTAGTAACCAATGCTAAAAACATTGACTGGGAAGATATGACACAAAACAAATTTGGTCACTTCTTTTTGGGGGACTTTGGCAATAATAAAAACGATAGAAAATGGTTAACCATTTATAAAATAGAAAACCCTATCGATATCAAAAGCGACACCACAGAAGCAGAGATAATCAAGTTCACCTATCCTGAAATGGATGGCAGCCCTATTCAACCAGAACAACGTAATTTTGATTTAGAAGCCTTTGTAGCCCTTGGCCGACACCTCTATTTATTTACTAAAAATCGCACTGAGCCATTTGATGGTATTACAAAAGTGTATAAAGTTGGTGATCATGCAGCTAACTTTGATGCACAATTAATAGATTCGTTTCAAACTTGCACCACAATGGAAAAACTTTGTTGGATCACTTCTGCGGCTCTGAGCCCTGATAGAACCAAGTTAGTTCTACTAGATTCAACCAGCATTTGGTTATTTGAAAATTATCAAGGCGATAAGTTTTTTTCAGGGGATGTATCGCGCATTGACTTAGGCATTGTTACGCAAAAAGAAGCAATCACTTTTTACGATGACAACACAATTGTTTTTACAGATGAAGAATTTAAAGGCATTGGCGGTAATGCCTATGTGATAAAGCTCGATGAAGTCGAAAAGAAAGTCATTCGCAAAGCGCCCAAAACCAATCAATGACTAAGTGCGTTATTTAGAGAGCGCCTTTTCGATATCTACACCTAAAATCAGCACTCCCATGTGCTGATTTTCCTTATCAAATATGGGCACACTAAACTGTACCTGAAAGTGTTTAGTCGACTCATCGAACTCCACTGTATCAATGTAATAGTCATCATCTTGCTGGTACATATTTAAAAATTTGGCTTCATCACCCTGCCAATAGTCTGTTGTGACTTCACTGATAATGACATTTTTACCTTGTTTATCGGTGAGGATTATTTCTGTAATGACACCTTGCATCTGCTTTTGCCATACTTGTAAGAATTGTGAACCTTCAAGTTTTAGGTAGCGCTCTGCCAGTATAGATGTATTGTCACGGACTTGTTGCGCCCACTGATGATCAAGCTGTTCGAGATCTTGCTGCGCGAGTGGTTGCTGATTACTTTTAATTACTGCTTGCTGCACCTGTTCTGAATTCGCTAATTGCTGTA
This sequence comes from Pseudoalteromonas sp. P1-8, assembly GCF_001399985.1. Lineage (NCBI taxonomy): Bacteria > Pseudomonadati > Pseudomonadota > Gammaproteobacteria > Alteromonadales > Pseudoalteromonadaceae > Pseudoalteromonas > Pseudoalteromonas sp. P1-8. Next base: position 220,242 of record NZ_LJSO01000008.1, on the reverse strand, counting down.
TTTTTTCTAAAAGCCCTTGCACTAAAGTAAGTTTTTCAATTTTTGACAATACAAAGGGACTTTGTGAGCAACTACTTATGTGACTGTTAAAGGCATTTAAAAAGTCAGGAAACTCCTCGAGTGTTTTATTTGCTGCAAATAAACCCAAAGGCACATAACGATAGAATGTTTGCGTGTATTCATCTGGCTTTATCTGTAACTGCACAGCATTGAACTCAAACTCTTCTAAATCAAGCAAGATTCTATCTACCCGCTGCTTTTTAAATACTTTTATAAGCTCTTGCGTGGTGTTAACTTCGACTTCAATTTTCCGATTTGTTAATTGATACCAATCAGCCTGATGACTTCCTCTTACGACGCCATAACGAAGTTCGTGTTCGGCTATTGAAGCCGAATCTGCGTGGGTAAACCAGTACCAGTTTTCTAAAAACATCGGGGCAGAAAGCTCACCATACTCTTGCATTTGCGATAACAGGTTTGCGGTAAAGTAACCATCGAGCCGATTCAGCTGCACTTCCCTTTTAGCCCTTAACCAAGGTAACTTCTGCAAGTGAAATGGCACATTGATTTGCTTGAAAATACATTCAACATGCGTAATTGCGTTGTGTGGTGCGTTAATTGGTAAGTTAGTACCTAACTGAAAAGGCTGAGCTACAGTGAGTGACAGCAATAATGAAGCAAGCATCAATACAAGCCTAAATAACTAACGAGTAATAGTTATTATAGACAAAAGAAGCGGTTTTACCTGATTAAGGGTTAACGCTTAAACTTTGTCTCTAAAATCACAGACGACGTTGTTCGCTCTACGCCATCTAAGTTACCAATGTCATCTAATAGGTGACTCAGCTTTTCAAGGTTTTGTGCTTGCACAACAGCAATCAAATCAAATTCACCACTAATTGCGTAGAGCTGTGAAATAGCATCAATTTGCTTTAGTTCAAGATTCGTTTTGGTGGTCAGTTTTTGCTTCACTTTAATCGAAACGTGGGCAGATACCATTTGGCTCAAATAGGCATCACCATAGTCAACGCTATAGCCTTTGATCACCCCTGTTTCTTCTAATTTTAACATTCGGCTTTGAACAGTTGAGCGCGATAAATTAAGCGCTCTCGCTAGGTCAGAAATACTTGCACGCGCGTTGGTTCTTAAGATAGCTAATAGTTTTTCATCTTGTGAAGTTATCACTTTGACTACTCTTTTCGTTAATTTGCTTTTTATTTTAGTCATTTTTCACAAAATAGCACTGCAAATTTAAGTCCCTAACCCAGATAATAAGAAAAATAGATAAGAAAAATAATCTCATCGTGCTTAATTAGGCAGGAACGGCTTAACTGACCTATTTTTTGCAATTTAACTTTTTTCATACTAAGCCAGATTTAGGTGCAATAAATGCAAGTAACAAGAGAACTTTTTAACGACGTAATGGTACCAAACTACAACCCATCAGAGGTAATTCCTGTTCGCGGTGAAGGCTCACGTGTTTGGGATCAAAACGGTAAAGAATTTATCGATTTTGCAGGTGGTATTGCCGTTAATTGTTTAGGCCATTGTCACCCAGCTCTTGTCAATGCCCTAAAAGAGCAAGGCGAAAAAATTTGGCACTTATCAAACGTAATGACAAACGAGCCTGCACTTCGCTTAGCTAAAAAGTTAACTGACGCTACATTTGCAGATAAAGTATATTTTGCAAACTCAGGTGCAGAAGCTAACGAAGCGGCATTAAAATTAGCGCGTCGTTGGGCATTAGATGTACACGGCGAGCAAAAGAACCAAATCATCGCGTTTAACAAAGGTTTCCACGGTCGTACATTCTTCACTGTTACCGTAGGTGGTCAAGCTGCTTACTCAGATGGTTTCGGCCCTAAACCTGCTGCTGTTGATCACTGTGATTATAACGATTTAGCTGCTTTTGAAGCGCTTATCAGTGACAACACATGTGCCGTAATGATGGAACCACTACAAGGTGAAGGCGGTATCATTTCGCCAACGAGCGATTTTATCAAAGGTGTTCGCGCATTATGTGATAAACACAATGCTTTACTTATTTTTGATGAAGTACAAACAGGTGTTGGCCGTACAGGTGATTTATACGCATACCAAGGCTTAGATGTAACACCAGATATCCTAACAACAGCAAAAGCGTTAGGTGGTGGTTTCCCAATTGGTGCGATGATCACAACAGCTAGCATTGCAGAGCATTTAAAAGTAGGCACACATGGTTCTACTTACGGCGGTAACCCACTTGCATGTGCTGTAGCAGAAGCGGCTTTTGATACTGTTAATAGTGAAGAAGTACTTGCAGGTGTTAAAGAGCGTGAACAGCTTTTACGCGATGGCTTTGCAGCAATCAACGAAAAATACGACGTATTTAGTGAAGTACGTGGCAAAGGTCTATTATTAGGTGCAGTTCTTAACAGCAAATTTGAAGGCCGTGCACGTGACTTCCTAGTAGCAAGCACTAAACACGGTTTAATGAGCCTTGTTGCTGGTACAAACGTTGTGCGCTTTACGCCATCTTTAGTGATTCCATTAGAGGATATCAAAGAAGGTTTAGCTCGCTTTGAAAAAGCGGTTGCAGACGTTGTAAACGGTTAATCCTAGTTGGCGCATGCTTTAGCATGCGCCATTGGAGTGCACTTAATGCAAGTATTACGTCCTATAACAGCAAATGATTTTGCTGCGTTAAAACAAATTGCTGTTGAATCTGGTCATGGTTTTACCTCTTTACCGGTTGACGACAATTTACTACAAGAAAAAATTGAACGCGCTGAACGCAGTTTTGCAAAAGATATTAATAAACCACAAGACGAAACCTATTTATTTGTATTAGAAGACAGTGAAACGGGTGACGTTATCGGCACAACAGCTATCGAAGCTGCTGTAGGAATGTCGGTTCCTTTGTATCATTACCACCAAGGTAAAACTGTTCACCATTCACCTACTCTCAACGTATATAACACGGTTGATATTCTGAGTATGTGTAATGACTATACGGGTTGCTCTGAAATTTGTACCTTGTTCTTACGTGAGCAAAACCGCAAAGGCTTAACGGGTCGCTTTTTATCACGTTCTCGCTTTTTATTTATGGCCCAGCACAGCGAACGTTTTGCTGACACCATTATTGCAGAAATGCGCGGTGTAAGTGATGAAGACGGCCATTCACCTTTTTGGCAGTGGTTACAAGAACACTTTTTTAGCATTGAGTTCCCGCAAGCTGATCACTTAGTGGGTTTAGGCGATAAAGTTTTTATCAGCGAGTTAATGCCTAAGTACCCTATCTATGCCAACTTACTGAGCAAAAAAGCACAAGCTGTGATTGGTAAGGTTCATGAAAAAACCAAGCCTGCGCTCAAACTTCTAGAAAAAGAAGGGTTTGAGCACCGTGGTTATGTTGACCTATTCGATGCAGGGCCAACTGTTGAAGCAAAGCTTGGCAATATTCGTAGTGTTCGTGAGTCACAAGTGTGCCCTATCACGATTGGTGAGCTTGCGCATATCAATGAGCAAAGCTCAGATACATTAGCTATCTGCAACCATGGTGTGAATGACTTTAGAGCCACATTTACCAAACATGCTCATTATAACCACGCCAAGCACACCTTAATCATCAGCCAAGAAGTGGCAGATGCACTTAAATTAAAACAAGGGGATGCAGCACGGTTCTTCCGTTTGTAACCACTTAAGGAGTTTAAAATGAGTGTCACAACTCAACTTATCGATAACCAATGGCAAGCTGGCCTTGGTCATGATTTTAGTTCAATCAATCCAAGTAATGGTGAGGTTGTTTGGCAAGGTAAAACAGCCACGGCTGAACAAGTCGCTGATGCAATAAAAGCAGCTCGTAGTGCGCAGCTGGGCTGGGCTGATATGACTCTTGAAGAGCGTATCGTTATTCTTGAAAACTTTGCTGCAGAGCTTAAAGAGCACAGCGAAGAGTTTGCAACGATCATCGCCCGTGAAACAGGTAAACCGCTTTGGGAAACACGTACTGAAGTAGGTGCAATGACGGGTAAAATCGCCATTTCAATTAGAGCCTATAACGAACGTACTGGGACCACAAAAAACCCAATGCCTGGCGCTAAAGCGTTTATTCGTCATAAGCCACATGGTGTTGTTGCGGTGTTTGGTCCTTATAACTTCCCTGGTCACTTACCAAATGGCCATATTGTGCCAGCTATTTTAGCGGGTAATACAGTTGTATTTAAGCCATCAGAACTTACGCCTCATGTTGCTGAGTTCACCTTAAAGCTTTGGCTAAAAGCAGGCTTACCAGCTGGTGTCATCAACCTTGTTCAAGGTGAAGTAGACACAGGTATTGCTCTTGCATCTCACCAAGATATTGATGGCTTATTCTTTACGGGTAGCTCAAATACAGGTCACCTATTACATAAGCAATTTGCAGGTCACCCAGGTAAGATTTTAGCGCTGGAAATGGGTGGTAATAACCCACTGATCGTAAAAGATGTCGCAGATGTAAGTGCGGCTGTTCACGATATTATCCAGTCTGGTTTCATTACTTCTGGCCAACGTTGTACCTGTTCTCGTCGCTTATTCATTGAGAACTCGGCAAATGGCGATGCAATTTTAGAAAAATTAATTGCTGCAACAAAAAATATCAAAGTAGCCGACAGCTTCAGCGAAGATCAACCGTTCATGGGTGCAATGATCAGCGAAAAAGCGGCTTTAGGTATGGTTGCAGCTCAGCAGCAGTTACTTGATATGGGAGCAACCTCTCTTGTCGAACTTAAGCATCTTGAACCGGGTACTGGTTTTGTAAGCCCTGGTATTATTGATGTAACGGCCGTTAAAGATATGCCTGATGAAGAGCACTTTGGTCCTCTTATCAAGGTTTATCGCTACACAGATTTCGATAGCGCGATTAATGAAGCAAATAACACCTCATTTGGTTTATCTGCTGGTTTATTAAGTGATGATAGCGATGACTACCAGCATTTCTTAAAACGTATTCGTGCCGGTATCGTTAACTGGAACCGACCAATTACTGGCGCATCAAGCGCTGCACCATTTGGTGGTATTGGTGCCAGTGGTAACCACAGAGCAAGTGCCTATTACGCTGCTGACTACTGTGCATACCCTGTTGCTTCTGTTGAAGCCGAAAAAGTTAACTTACCACAGACCCTTGCGCCGGGCTTAATTATTGAATAATTGATTGGCGGCTCCGCCGCCTTAATTGAAGGAATTAAACATGCACACAGATGTAAACGCCCTATTTGAAAACTTATGGGACAACTATTTATCAGTTACGCCATCGGCGGTAAAAGTACATGAGTTACTTGGCTCAACACAAAAAGATGACGTGATTAACGATCACATCGCACTGCGTACTTTTAACCATGAAAAAATCGGTTTAGAAAAACTAGCTGCGCACTTTTTAGCAGTAGGCTACAAAGAATGCGGCGAGTACCATTTCGAAGCGAAAAAACTATACGCAAAGCACTTCGAACATTCAGATCCTAAGCAACCTAAAGTTTTCATTTCTGAATTACTTGTTGAGCAATGCTCAGAAGAATTACAAGCTATCGTTAACGACATGGTTGAACAGATTGACGAAGACGCTGTAACAGCGGATAATTTCCTATATTCAGGTACACACTGGCAAGTAAGTTCAGACACTTACAAAAAGCTGCTAGCAGAAAGCGAATACGCTGCATGGATGTCAGCATGGGGTTACCGTGCTAACCACTTTACTGTGAGCATCAATGAATTGGCTAAATTCGATGATATCGAAAGTGTAAACCAAGCACTTAAAGATGCAGGTTTTGCGCTAAATACATCTGGCGGCGAGATCAAAGGTTCACCAGAAGTATTACTTGAGCAATCTTCGACTCTTGCTGATGACAGCGAAGTTGAATTTAGCGATGGTGTTGTTGCCGTACCGAGTTGTTTTTATGAGTTCGCCCTGCGTTATGCAAAACCAGATGGTGAGCTATACACAGGTTTTGTGGCAGCATCAGCTGACAAAATTTTTGAGAGCACCAATGCTCGATAATTAGCACATACCAATTCGCTAAGTACAAATAAGCGAGTTGGTATACAAGGATATGTATGAGACTAATTGCGTTTATCGTAATTCTATTTACCCTAAACACAGCAAAGGCAACAGAAAAACCCAAGCTTACAATTTTGTCTCATGCATATTTTGCCAGCGAAGCAGATAAACTCAGTATTAACCTCCACCTTGCTGCGGTTATCAATCCAGCCCTTGCTGATGAATTCGATATAGACGTCGACTTTACTAATCATGCGCGCTTAATGAAGCGCTTATCTAGTGATGAAGCCAGTTGCACCTTCAACGCAATCAAAACCCCTGAACGGGCAGAGTCCATGGTATTTTCTAAAATACCCACCTATATGCATATGCAGCGTCAAGTCTATGCACTTAAGAGCACCTTAAAGTCAGGTTCTGCGCCTATTTCTGTCAATAAGCTTCTCAAAAACAAAGGTAGTTTTGGCATTATTGGCTCCACCAGCTACCGTGAACTCGATGATGTTTTTGCTAATAAACAATACAACGTTGCGGCTATTTATGGCGAAAATGCATTTTTACAATTAAGTCGACTATTACTCAATAAGCGTATTGATTACATTGTTGCTTACAAACAAGCACTTGAAGCGCACATACCTGCTCATGAACTAAGTCAACTCACATCAAGACGTATTGCTGAATACCCTGAATTTATTAATGGCTTTTTTACCTGCAGTAAAACCACGGCGGGTTATCGTGCCATTGCACTTATCGATGATTATATGAAAAGCGCAGAAATGGCAGCCTATATTCAGCAATTACACAGCCAAAGTAATCACCCTGATGACGCAAATGCCATGCTTGATATTTATTCAAAACGTTATGGAATACGCTTTGAAAACAGTAACTAAGTGACTATTAATTACTGTACAAAATTAATTCAAAAAATATTTAAAAAATACTTGCGCAAATAAAAAAGCAGATCTATTATCTCGCCGCTTCTTGATGATAGCCAATCCGAGTACATTACAAACCCAGTTTGTAGCAAGGCGATAGAGCAACTATCCAAGAGTGTATTTGATTGCACAGAACATACTGTGCGCTTAATAACACTCAACTGACTCGGACTTCCATTTTTTTCCGAGCAGTTGCTTAATTGCCGGAGAGTAAAATGGCTATTTCAACACTTACACAAGACTTAACAATCAAAGTACCTGCAGCATCGGTTGCTGCAAACGAACCAGTAGCACAACCATCAAACCAATTTATTGAACAGCTCGTTGCACAACATGGCGCGCCATTAATGGTGCTTGATTGTGAATCAGTTCGTCATCAATACCGTGCATTAAGCCGTGCGTTACCAGGTGTTGTTTTACACTTTGCATTAAAGCCACTTCCTCATCCTGCGGTTGTTCGTACGCTTTTAGAAGAAGGTGCCAGCTTTGATTTAGCAACCAGCGGTGAAGTTGACTTAGTCGCCAGCCAAGGCGTACCAAGTGACCGTACGATTCACACGCACCCAATCAAACGTGATCGTGATATCCGTGATGCACTTGAATACGGTTGCAATGTGTTTGTGGTAGATAACATCAACGAACTAGAAAAGTTCATTGCATACAAAGACCAGGCTGAGTTACTTGTTCGCTTAAGTTTTCGTAATGCGGAAGCATTCGCTGATTTATCGAAAAAATTTGGTTGTAGTCCAGCAATGGCCGTTGAAATCATTAGCTATGCGCAACAATTAGGTATTCGTATCAAAGGGTTGTCGTTCCATGTTGGCTCGCAAACAGCAAGCCCAGCTAAATATGTCACTGCCATTGCTGCATGTAATCAAGTGATTAACGACGTAGCCGCATTAGGATTACCTGCGCTTAGTACGCTTGATATTGGCGGTGGTTTCCCTGTGCCTTACAACAAAGACGTGCTGCCAATTGAGGAATTTTGTGCGCCAATCAATGATGCCTTAGCACAGTTACCAGAGACAGTTCGCGTAATTGCTGAACCAGGTCGCTTTATTGTAGCCAGTGCTGTAACCAGTGTTGCATCAGTAATGGGTCAAGCAGAACGTGATGGCAAGCCTTGGTACTATTTAGATGATGGAATTTACGGCTCATTCAGTGGTTTATTGTTCGATGAAGCCTCGTACCCTATCGACTCGTTCAAACAATCAAACGAACGTGTTGAGTCAGTATTAGCAGGCCCGACTTGCGATAGCATCGACGTAGTAAGTGAGTCAATCATGCTACCAAAATTAAACAATGGTGATTTAATCATCAGCCGTATGATGGGTGCTTACACATTAGCAACCGCAACAGATTTTAACTTCTTCAAACGTGCAGAAGTTATCGTACTGAATGATGTAGTTCATGTTGACGCACTCACCGGTTAATCGTTTCCTCGACTAAAAGCATGTAAGGCAACATGCTTTAACTCTTAAAATGCAGCTGCTCATTCCAGCTGCATTTTTTTATTTCTTTGTTAAAGAAAAAGTGGTTTGTAATCGTTTTCTAATTGTTCAAACGACAAGTTACCAATAAAACGGCCAAAGCTTAGCCAGGTTGCTAGGCCTCGTAAGTCTTTAAAGTGTGGTGGAATAAATTTAGGGTCTTCAATCACACCTAAATCATGTAATTGCGATATCAGTCTAAAATCATCAATTGAGATTTTACCGACCAATAACAAGTGCAATTGATCAATTCGACCTAACTGAATGGCAACTCGTATAAGGTTATACACCAACACGAAACCTTTGATATAAGCGATATCTTTTGTAAAAGGTAAGCCTGTTGCTGTGCTGCCTCGAAACACCCGCTGAGTAAGTGTATAACTGTCGTCTTTACTCAAACCTTGCGCTACATAATCACGATAAATATCAACAAACTCCGCGCCATCAATAACCTTAGTAATACCTTGAATACGGTTCACTAATTTTGCTAAACGTCGTGGCGTCGACTTTAAGGTAATAATTTCGGTCAATACCGCAAGGCCTTCTTGGGTCACTGTAGAGCTCGGTGTGCCTTTACTTAAACAAGTTAAATATGGCTGAGCATGACCATTTTGCGTGGTTCCGACATGGATCCAGCCTTCATGCACCTCAAGAATATCTAGCTCACGCTGAGAAAACTTAACATCTTGATTAAGTTTAATATTATTTGCACCTGCCGCAGCATCACTCACAATACCGTCACTCAGAATAACCTCAACATCGATGCCCGGCATCGTTTGAGTCACTTGCGATTCTAAAATTTTCACTGCATCTTGCGCATCTATGTTTTTTGGATCATCCGGTAAAATATCCGCATCAAGCATACTCTTTAACGGCTGTTCAAGCATGGTTGCAAGCTCAGAAAGTGAAGGCTCTCCAGCATGGAATAAATCTTTTGGATGACCGAACAGCTCAACAGACAAATCATGAAATTCAGGAGTACCACGATATTCAATCATACTAAGTACTGTTTTATATTCAGTGCACATCTTGCTCATGTATTGGGCAATAGGATTTAGTTGCCCTAACTGGCTGATGATATCGCGATTTAAATCAGAAAACGCGCGGCGCAACTCGCTTGGTACAAAACCAAGATCACGCTGTTGGTAATAGGCTTGATCAACCGATGGGTTCTTTTGGCATTTATGCTTAAAAAACTCTTCTTTGATTTGTTTATCCCAGTTGATCGCATCAAGGATACGAATGGGTGTTTGCAATGCGATTAATCGGTCAGATAACTCGCGTGTTTTTGCTAATAATGCCTTATCTATCATGCTCTAGGCTCACTGTAAAATGAGCCTTGAGCATAGGCTAAATTTGCATAATTACAAAGCAAAATTAAGCGGTTTTGAGCTAAAATTTAGCATGCTTAGAAACTATTTTTCCATCGTTGTAGAGAAGTAAACTGGGTACTGAATTAATGCCATTTTCGATAAATAAATCATTACCATAATCGATAGAAACCGGCATAGTTGCAGCGAATTTATCAACATATTCTTGCACTGCACTTTGATCAGTCCACAGCTGACTCACTTTAACCTCGACATCAATTCCTTGCTCTGCCAGCTTATTAACATGTTGCTGCGCTAGTACACACTGTTTTGCCATTGCAGGGCGCGTGTCGGCTAAGTACCAGTCACACCACGTAGCGGTGAACAGCACGGCTTTTTTACCCTGTTTCGGAATAACCAAAGGAGTCGCTTGGCCTTGCTTTTCGCCTAGTAAACGCGCTTTATCAACTTTGCCATTGTGTGATAACAAACGTAATGTGTTATCAAGCGGTTTATCTGCTTCGTGGCCTTGAAAAATCACCTTTTTATCACTATCAATCAACACATGAAACGGGGTGCCCATAAATTCATAATGTTTAGCAACTTGGGCTGTGTGATCAGTAAATAGTGGCATAGTGAGTGAAAAACGCTCTTTAACCTTAGCAACAGCGTCTGCGTCATCATTAAGGTCAATATTAATAGCCACAAATTGAATTTTATCGCCATATTGCTCATATGCATGCTGAAAATGTGGCATTTGCTCCATACATGGCTTGCACCAAGTCGCCCAAAACTTTAAGTAAACGGGCTTCTTGCCTAAGTAACTGTCAAGTTTAACTATTTTCCCCGCTTCATTTTCTAACATCAGGGGAGCTGTATTTGCTGATATGCTTTTGCTTACAAGCAACAAGCTTGTTAGTAGTATCAGGGGTATAAACTTATATTTCATTGTGTGTCCCTCAAATAAAATCTATCTTAAGTTTAAGGTAAGAGAAAATATTGTAAATTTTCGACATCTGCTATCTAAATATGATTTTAGTGATTTATCGCAAAGTAAGGTTTTAAAAACACACAGCACGTTTAATACCTGCATAAAATAGCACTAAACTTTTTATAGATCTGAAACGTATTACTTCAAAAAGGAGTCATCATGAAAAATGAGCTAGACGGTAAATTAATTCTATCTGTGTATGAAAAAATCATTCAACACGGTGAAGATCATGAAGATGGAAAGCTTTATGAGGGTATTTGCGCTTTTTCGGATATCGATGGTTATACGGTATATCTAAAAGGCAGTGGTGTGTTACTGCGCTTTGGCTTTCATAATACCTATCACCTTGACTATCAACATGAAAAGAACAAAGAAGACTTTTTAAAGAAAGTGCTTTATATCGCAGAACAGGAACTGTAAAGAAGCAATGAAACGACGGGTGAAAGCTGAGTCAAAGCAACAGCAGGCATTTATCAACCAAGTTATTAATGAACTAAAATCTAACCCAGGTAAGTTAGATATTATTCGCGAAAACCTTAGCTACTATCGCGAACAACAGTTCCTCAAGCGTGGCTTTTTGCTTGCTATTGAGCGCTTTGATTGGGTATTTGAAGCAAGTAACGATGTAGAGCAAATCTGTGCGCAAATTTTAGCCAATGATTACATTGGCAAACGTTTGCGCCGCTACCCCTTGCTATATAAGGGCGTATTGGAACGTACCTATTAGATATCCCACCGCTAAAACATGATCTGTTCGGTAAAAAATGCTAGGTTAGCGCCATTTTGAAATAATGAGAACTGGACATGTCAAAAACTATAAACTCTCACAACACTCATGAGGGTGGCAATAATGGGTTGTTTAACCGATTTTTAGCCACCGTTGAATTTTTGGGTAATATGCTACCCCACCCTATCACTTTATTTGCAATGTTCTGCGTTGCCATTATAGTTTTTAGTGGCATTGCCGATTGGTATGGTTTAAGTGCTATCGACCCACGCCCAGAAGGTGCTGCTGGTCGCGATCCTGATGGTGTTATTGAAGTTGTCAGCCTACTTAGCGCCGAAGGCCTTCAGCGCATCGTTACTGGCCTTGTTACAAACTTCACTAGCTTTGCACCACTTGGTACGGTACTGGTTGCTTTATTAGGTGTGAGTGTTGCAGAGCACTCAGGTTTACTCTCTGCTGCTATGCGCGGCATGGTAATGGGCGCATCAAAGCGTTTAGTTACTTTTATGGTGGTGTTTGCTGCGATTTTATCAAATACGGCATCAGAACTTGGCTACGTCGTACTAATTCCATTAGCAGCCATGATATTCCACAGTCTTGGTCGTCACCCTCTTGCCGGTCTTGCTGCGGCATTTGCCGGCGTTTCAGGTGGTTACAGTGCCAACTTATTACTCGGCACCATTGACCCGCTACTTGCAGGTATCACTACACCTGCAGCACAAATGATTGATCCGAACTACCAAGTTGGCGCTGAAGCAAACTGGTATTTCATGATGATTTCAGTATTTCTAATCGCTACTCTAGGTACGTTAGTTACAGAGAAAATCGTTGAACCTCGTCTTGGCAAGTACAACCCAGATGAAGCAAGCAATGATTTGCCAAAGAACGACATTGCAGGGCTAACCGATAAAGAAAAGTCAGGTCTAAAATGGGCGGGCGTTTCTCTGTTAGTGGTTTCATTATTACTTGCTTGGACAATTGTTCCTGAAGATGGCATTTTGCGTAACCCAGAAACAGGCCTTGTTGCACACTCGCCATTTTTAAAAGGCATTGTGGTATTTATCTTTGTAACTTTCGGTATTCCAGGCTTTGTTTACGGCCGAGTTGTTGGCACCATGAAAAACGATAAAGATGTCATCGATGCCATGAGTAAAAGCATGAGCTCGATGGGGATGTACATTGTGCTAGTTTTCTTTGCAGCACAGTTCGTTGCCTTTTTTAAATGGACCAACCTAGGTACGATTTTAGCCATTAACGGTGCAGCTCTTTTGCAAGCATTAAACCTAACAGGCCCTGAAGTATTCGTGCTATTCATTTTAATGTGTGCATTAGTAAACTTAAGCTTAGGCTCTTCATCTGCACAATGGGCTGTCACAGCACCAATCTTTGTGCCAATGTTAATGCTAATAGGCTACGCACCAGAAACCATTCAAGCGGCGTATCGAATTGGTGACTCGGTTACTAACCTTATCACCCCAATGATGAGTTACTTTGGCTTGATACTGGCTGTTGCCACTAAGTATAAGAAAGACATGGGTATTGGTACATTGGTTGCGACCATGCTTCCTTACAGCATGATCTTCTTTGTTGGTTGGGTTGCGTTATTCTATTTATGGGTATTTGTTCTGGGCTTCCCAGTTGGCCCTGAATCACCAATTTATTATCAGCCTTAATCTTCTTAGAGAGGTAAAAAGCCAAGCATTAGCTTGGCTTTTTTGTACCTGAGATTGTTGAAAGCTAACTTTATGACTATTATTAAGACATTAATTTTTATTGTTATTTTATATGAAAAAGCTATTAAAGCTGTGGTTTCTATTGCACGCATTAAGTGTATTTAATTTATATGCCAATCCAACTAAGCAACTTGAAACCGCATTTGCAACATCGTTGGTTTTAACGGATGGGGACAGTATTACCTTAGGTATGGGTGATTTTGACCCACAAACACTGTTTGACCCACAACATAGCAGTAAAGATGAAGACAGTATCGCGCTTAGAAAAAAACTCAGACTCTACAGTATTCCTTATACTTGGCAGCTTGATAAGCCTATTTATCAACACAAACTAAGTTTGACCAGCAGGGTAAGCTATTTGAATCAATCAGATTTCATTTCGCTATTTGATAATGTGGCTGACGACTATATTTCAGAAACTGTATATAACGGCATGATCGGTTTTAATGCCGAAAAAGCACTTGGCTCTAAATGGTCATATCAATTTGGCTTTAATACTCACTACTTACATTACAACAATGACTATGAGTATAACTCTCCCGAGTCTAGGCGTAACTTTAAGCCTTTAACCGAAAATCTTTACACCAACCTAAATAGTAATGCACTGGTGTTAAACCCAAATGCGACCATGATCTATCGCTTACCTAGGCATTGGGGCTATTACGAGTACAAACTTAACTTTAATTATTACTATGGATGGGCACTCTCTCACCCTGATGGGATAAGTAATGCAGCACCCGAAACATGGCGCACACTTAATGGTATAAAAGCTAAATTTAACATGTTCAAAATTGGGCTTTTTGAGCAAGCTTTTTACATTAAAGGACAGCGAATCGATTTAGGCGGCGATAGTCGCGTAGCGTTTGGGACCGATCACTTTTATGAATACGGTATCGGCTTTTTATGGGATAGTAGCAAGTGGACCTCGTGGTTTGACAACTTTGGTATCGGCATCAATATTCACAACGGTAGTAGCCTCGATGGTGCAGCTATTGTCTTGTACTTTAACGAAATTTAATACTATTTTTTAAAGACAAAACTTTTAAACAGACTATATTCTTAGAAATAATCAAAATTCATGGAAGATTTATATGAAACATCACCTCGCAATCGCTTGTTCATTACTTACCTTAACGGCTTGCGATAACCCCCCTGAACAAACAGCTAAAACGCTACCACTGCAAGTAAGTGCAGCAGATACCATTTATTATGGTGGCGATATTCTTACAATGACTGGCCACAAACCCGAATATGCACAAGCAATCGCTACCCAAGGTGAAAAAATCATTTTTGTGGGTGATAAAACTAAAGCACTTGAGCATAAGTTTGGCAAAACAAAGCTGATTGATTTGCAAGGCAAAACCTTAATGCCAGGTTTTGTTGATGGCCATAGCCATGTCTATGGTGTTGGTTTGCAAGCCATGGTAGCCAATGTATTACCTAGCCCAGATGGTGATGCCAATAGTGTTGAGCAAATCGTTAATATTCTTACCGCCGCACAAAATAACCCTGACTACACCACATTTATTGAAAAAACGGGTGCTATTTTAGGCTTTGGTTACGATGATGCTGAGCTTGATAGATACCCAACTAAAATGGACTTAGACCGCGTTAGCACCGAAAAGCCAGTGATCATCATTCATACTTCGGGGCACTTAAGTGTTGCAAACAGTAAAGCCTTAGCCATGGCCGGCATCGACGAAAACACAGACAATCCTGACGGTGGGCTAATTCGTCGTATGGCCAACTCACAAGAACCCAATGGGGTGCTCGAAGAAAACGCGCACTTTGGTTTACTGTTTAAACTCATGCAGTCGTTTGATCCTGACTTACAAGATTTAATGCTGCAAGAAGGGCAAAAACTCTACACAAAATACGGCTACACCACAGCACAAGAAGGCCGAGCAACTCAAGAAGCTTATGATTCGATGGTAAGAGCATCCAAAGCGGATAAGTTTGTCATTGATGTGGTAGCCTATGCCGATATGGCTACCAGCAGCAGTTTTATGGACTCACCCTATAACAGTAAAAACTACACAAATCATTTTCGTATTGGTGGTGTAAAACTTAACTTTGATGGCTCACCACAAGGAAAAACCGCTTGGTTATCTCACCCATACTTAAAAGCACCTGAAGGCCAAGAGCAAGGCTATGCAGGCTACCCTACTTTTAATGATGAACAAGCCTATCAGTATATTGAAACTGCCTTTGCCAATGACTGGCAAGTGATGACTCATGCAAATGGTGATGCCGCTATTGAGCAATTTTTAAATGCTGTTGAAAATGCTAATAACAAGCTTGGTAAAAAAGACCGCCGCCCCGTACTTATTCATGGGCAAACAATTCGTCAAGATCAGGTAAACCGTCTTAAAGAATTAGGCATATTTCCATCGCTCTTCCCAATGCATACCTTTTATTGGGGCGACTGGCATGTAAATTCGGTGCTTGGTCATCCCCGCGCCGATTTTATTTCGCCCACCCATGCAGTTCGCAAACAAGGATTAATGTTCAGTACCCATCATGATGCGCCTGTAGCTCTGCCCAATGCACTGCGTGTATTAGATGCAACGGTTAACCGTACAACTCGTACAGATCAAGTATTAGGCCCAGATCAACGTGTTTCTGTGTATACTGCACTACAAGCAATGACAACATGGCCTGCGTATCAACACTTTGAAGAAAGCTCAAAAGGGCAATTAAAACAAGGGATGCAAGCAGATTTAATTATCCTTGATAACAACCCGTTGAAAATAAAGCCTGCAGAGCTACATAACTTACAAGTGATAGAAACCATTAGCCGTGGTGAAACCGTCTACAGCAAAAATTAAACACTTTTCAAGGAGTAACATGAATAAGTTTATACAATTAGCCTGTGCTGCGCTGCTGTCATTTTCAGCATTAGCAGCACAAACAGCTGCTACGCAACTGGATATTTTGAATCTTAAGGCCCAATCTGAGCATGTGCTAACTTCAGGTCAGCCAAGTCAAACCGATTTTGCCAAGCTAAAACAACTTGGTGTTGAGAACATCATCAACCTTCGCGGTGATAACGGAACGAATTGGTCTGAGCAAGAGTTAGTCACTGAGCTTGGTATGAACTATTACCATATCCCTGTGCAATCTAAAGCTGATATTACCATTGAAAATGCTACGAAACTTCAGGCTTTGCTCAATGAGCACCAACAGCAAACCACCTTACTTCACTGCGCGAGCAGCAACCGTGTTGGCGCTCTTGTTGCGCTATACAATGCCATAACCTTGAAAAAGCCAGTTGATGAAGCTGTTGAGATTGGTAAGCAATGGGGCTTAAAAAGCCTTGAAGGAGTGGTAAGAAGTAAAGTAAACGAAGAAGTTGGTCAGCCATAAGCTGACCAACATACTTGCTTTATATTGCCTTTTTCTGGCTTTCTTGTTGTTTCTTGGCTTCAACTTGCTGGAACATTGAATCAACTAATTCGATGATTTTATCGTTTGCATCAATAAACTTATCTAAACCACCACCCGTACGATAGCTTGCCTGAGCAATTGTTTTAGTTTGGTCAACATTAGTGACCCAAATATTGGCATATGCCATATATAGGGCTAAATCCCAATGCCAGTTAGCAACATAAAATGCAATCGCATCACAACCATCTGTGTTAGCAGCTGAAATGTCTGTTTGATACGCTTGGTGTTTCATTACATAATTGGCAGGGATAACACGCGTTTGCACATTATGTTTTGCAAAACCAGATTGTAGTGATGTTACAACACCTTCTTTAACTGCTTGGTGCTCTGCAATACACACGGTTTTTGGTTTTTCCGCTTCAAAACGACTTACATCTTGTTTCGCTGCACAACCCGCAAGCACGGTCGCTGCAACTGCAACAGCTGATATTTTTGCAATATTCATTATGATTTTCCTTTTTATAATTTTTTTAAAGCTGCCATGCATAGCTTAGCTTAGTGAAGAAGGTACGTTGATCACGCTCAAGGTTCTTCAATGAATCATCTTGATAACCTTTATCAGAATACCCTAAATAAAACAGTGTCTGCGAGTTAATCTTGTACGAATACACTAACTGACTGCCATAATCGCGGTTAGTTTGGCTTACATCAAATCGATAAGCTTCATTGTTTCGATCGACATCTTCAAACTGCAAAACGAGTTTCAGCATCGAGCGCATATTAAATTTATAATAAACACGCAGATCCGTTAAATTTGCAGTATAAACACGTTCATTTTGCTCGTTATCTAAATAGCTGTAGCTGTGCTCTAGTTGCACCTGCCAATGATCGTTTATATCCCATGTCATCTCAGGTTCAATGCGAACCATAGTACCTAAAGCTGCATTACTATAATCAATTTTGCTGCCATATTGAGCATACAATAAAAAGCTAATGTCACGAATGGGTCTAAAACCGCCATAGATATAACCTATGTTTTGATTAAAAAACTCGCCGGCATAAAACTCATTACGATGAATAAAGCCAATTTCTGTTTGCGACTGCATCTTACCTTTAAAGGTAAAAAAGCCATCGTATTCTTCTTCGAGTAGGTCGCCATTTTGCGCCCATGTTTTATCCCACTCAACATTGTAGCTGTACTCTGTGATTGCATCATCAGCATCGCGATACCATGTTTGTCCACCTCCTAGTTGTACTTGCTCGTAATCAACTTTAGCTTGATAACCCAAATCTGAGCGGTATTCTGTACCTATATTTTCGTAGCTAGCATAGACTTCGTAATCACGCTTAGTTCTTGTAAATTCAATGGCATAAGCTTGATCTGATTGATTTTTATCAATGCCATAATAATCAACTAAAAATTCTGAGTTAGTGGTATCTGTGCTTGCTACTTGATACTGCAAACTATCTGATTGATTAAACCAGTAGCTGCCATCTAAAGATAACACCGTATTATGATAATCATCATTTTCACGGTGAGTGCTCATCACACCAATTGTGCCTTTTTGGCCAATATCAAACTGATAACGCCCCGCTACTGCTTGCGTTTTATCTGCTAGATTAGCAAAGCCAGAACCTTGATTCGTCGGAAGTAAGACACTGGTATTCTGATCGTCAGCGTACATAAAGCCATAGCTGTGCGCGCCGGTTTTACCTGTTAACTTTAAACCCACATCAGGTTCAGCAATCATTCGCGTATATAAAAGCTCTAGTTGGCTGGTATCAAAATAAGAGGCGCCATCTAAAAAGAATGGACGCTTTTCAGCATAATAAATTGAGTAAGTAGTATTTACATCAAGCTCAAGTGAATCTGCCTCGACCTGCGAAAAGTCAGGATTAATGGTGGCATTAATAACCGCATCTTGCGTCACCCCCCAACGTAAGTCCAAGCCCGCTTCAGTATCAATATCACCATTTTGCCAATCACCCGGCACTGTATCTTTGGTATCATGGCGAAGCGCCGTTAAAGTGGGCGTAAGCTGAATGTTTTGGCTCTCTGTCATGTTGGCAAAGCCTGTGAGTTTATCAAACTGGCAAAAGCTACATTTTACATCTCGGTCAAAACCAACATTCGACATTTGATAATACACATCACGCGGATAATTTCGCCAAACGGCAAAACTCCAGGTTAACTCTGTTTGATCTTTTGGAAAGCGTAGTGCAGTGAATGGAATACGCATTTCAACCACATAACCGTCGTCGGTAATTTGCCCTGCACTGTCCCAAATGGCATCCCATGATGGATCTTCCACCCAATCATCAATATCCGTCATGCGCATATCGCCTTGCGCACCAAGAGGGTTTACATAAAACTCATAGCCGGTTCGTTCATCATTGAAGGTATCAATCATCAAAGCAACATTGTCGTCTTGCCAAAGCGTATCACGATCTCGAAGGGCGGCACGAATTTGCGAAGGGTCATTATCTTTTGCAATAAAACCAACATACAAGTATTTACCATCTTCATACATGTAGGCATCGGTTTGTACGAGCGGCGTGCCTTTTTCGGTTGGCTCATTCTGATATTTTAATGGTACTTTTGTGGCGTATTGCCAATGCGACTCATCCATCACACCATCAACGCTAATAGACTCTTTAATATGGGCAAGGGAGAACTCTGCTTTATCAAATGCATTGGCAGAAAAAGGCATACAGGCAACACTAAGTAAAAAAGTAGGGGCGACTATTTTATTTATTATTCTTTTTATGTACTGCATAAACATCCATTTAGACACTGACGCGTTAGAAACGCTACTTGACTGATTTCAAAGCGATTGTAATTCAGTAAGGTACATTTGTTAATCTAATTTTCGGTTTTATGTCATAAAATTTAACAAAATACTCCATTTGTACTACTAACAGGGCCAAAAAAGCCCCATTGCCAAACAGCAATGGGGCTTTTTTATACGTTTGTTATCGGAATTTATTACTTTTTAAGGCTTAATTTATTGCCTTTCAAAGATTTGCGAACATTTGCGATTCGTGAACGGTTCTTTGCACGCGCTTCACCCGTTGCCTGACCCGAAGCCTTATTTGTACGGCTACGACGTAAATGCGACGGCTTTTTACCAATTTTATCAATCAGTACTTCACGGCTGCTTACTTCGTAACCTGGTAAAACAACACGCTTGATGCGCTGTCCGATTAGCTTTTCGATATCGAATAAAGTGTTTTCTTCCTCACGGCTCACAAACGAAATTGCTTGACCCGGCTTACCAGCACGACCTGTACGGCCGATACGATGCACGTAGTCTTCTGCAAGCCAAGGTAGATCGATGTTGATCACACGTGGCAACCCTTCAATATCAATACCACGAGCAGCTACTTCAGTTGCGACCAGCACGCGAACTTTACCTTCTTTAAACTCGCGTAAAGCGCGGCGGCGGTTACCTTGGGTTTTATCACCATGACAAACAACAGCAGGAATCCCGTCAAGATTAAGCTCTTTTACAAGCTCATCAGCGGTTTCTTTCATGTTTACGAAAACAAGTACCTGCTGCCAGTTTTTCTTACCAATCAATTCAGATAAAAGCTCTTGCTTACGGCGCTCTTCAACTGGATAAACAACATGTTGCACTGTTTCTGCAGTACTGTTTGTTTGATCAACACGAATGATTTCAGGCTGCTTTAGTACTTTACTCGCAAATTGTTTAATTGCCGCCGGGAAAGTGGCAGAGAACAATAAGATTTGACGCGCTTCATCACAACCATTAATAACAATTTGCATATCGTTGATAAAGCCCATGTCTAGCATACGGTCAGCTTCATCAAGCACTAAATGCTTAACATTAGCTAAGCTGATGTTACCTAAACGCAGATGATCAAGTAAGCGCCCTGGCGTTGCAACCACGATGTCGACACCTGCTTTCAAATCGTTAGCTTGACCCGCTAGATTGATACCACCAAACAAGCACACTGTTTTGAGTTCGGTGTATTTTGCAAACGCTTTAAAATTATTAGCAATTTGCTCAGCTAATTCGCGGGTAGGTGCAAGCACTAATGCACTTGGTGCATTATTTTCACTAACCGCTGACTCTGATAATTTTTGGATAAGTGGTAAAGCAAATGCAGCGGTTTTACCCGTGCCTGTTTGCGCACTAACAAGTACGTCTTTGCCTTTTCTTACCGCAGGAATTGCACTACGTTGAACGGGAGTAAGCGTTTCGAAATTAAGCTCTTCTAATGCCTGTAAAAGCTCAGAAGAAAAACTAAATGATTTAAAATTCATGCTGTATAACCTGCGGCCATCATATCAAGGGTCGCAAATTATACAGAAAAAAAATGACTTTAGTTAGTTATAACTTAACTAAAGTGCCTTTTAATGCCACGCCAGCAACAAATGTGCCCGCACCACATTGATATTCGGTTTGGCTAACGAACTCACGTTTTTTGTAGTACGACTGAATATTTACAACTGCATTCATGCCTTCACGAACAGCACGCTCTTGTAATGCTTTTAAAGCACTAAGCATTACCCACTCACACGCTTCTCGGTCAGTTTTATTAAATGCGTTGGTTTTCTTGTTGGTGATCACTTCACCATAATTGGTTTTAATGCTGTTATGACTTTGATCAGCGAAATACAGCGGAATATCTAACAGCGCTTGTTTCGCTTTGGTGGTTTCAAGTAATGCTTGTACAGGTAGCGTTTGTATATCATCACGTGCAAAACTGTTTGTTGAAAACAAACAAGCCGCTAAAACACTGGCAAGGGTCAATAATTTCATTTAAAAATTCCTTCTATAAAATTTCCATGCAACACCAAAACCAACCGAAACATTATAATCTTGCTTCACGAGTGGGCTTGCATCTTGTTGACTGTTAGCAAGGTGGTGATATTTAACAAAACCACCTAACCAATACTTTAGTGTGTCAAAATGTACCCCAATTGATACATCAGCGCCAGAAAAACCTGAACGACTTGAGTATGCTTGGCGAGTTTCATTGCTATGTAAGTCACTCACTCCATAGTAGTAATCAAGGTATTTATCGCTAGCAAAGTTGATATTGCCACGAAACGCTAATGAAAATTGTGAATCCGCATTTTCGATGATCGGCACTCGATAATACACACTTGGCCCATAACGCCAGCCAATATCATCAATACCTGAGAAATCTGTCGCAATGGCTTTGCGTGCAAACAGGCTTAAATACAAATGCTGTTTAGCGTTTGGTGCACCTATTAGGTAGTAATTAAGTGAAGGCCCTAATTCAAACACCCAATCTAGATCATCCATACCTTCTCGGGCTTTGTTGTCTTCACTGTCAACTGCAAGACCTACGTTGGCAGATAAATCTAAATGGAGATTTTCTTGTTGCCACAAAAAGCCAGTGAAGTTATTACGGTCGATGGCCATTTTATCGCTTTGATAACGAAAATAAGGCACAGGCAATAGGTATTGCTCACTTTCATCTGAACCTAAATAATGCGGGATATCTGCATAAAAAAGGCCTGCACCGAACTCCATTTTTGCAGTGCCCTTTTCTACACTGTCTTGTGCAGCATAAGCATTAAAAGTTAGAATAAATAAAATACTTATGATGCAGCGCTTGATCATGCTTGCCACTTTTTAAAAATTAACGAGGTATTGATGCCTCCAAACGCAAAGTTATTACTCATAATGTAATCCGTCTGCATTTCACGGCCATTGCCCTTGATATAGTCTAAATCAGCACACTCAGGATCGACATCCGTTAAATTGATAGTAGGTGCAAACCAACCATCATTCATCATATTGATACTTGCCCATGCCTCAATGGCGCCACACGCTCCTAAGGTATGACCTAAATAACTCTTTAATGAGCTAATAGGTTTCTTGCCAAGGGCATTGAAAGTCGCCAGAGACTCCGCAATATCACCCCGATCTGTTGACGTACCATGGGCATTCACATAGCCAATTTGGTCGGCAGTAAGCTGTGCATCATTAAGTGCCATTTCGATAGCCACTTGCATAGTTTCTGCGGTAGGTTGCGTCACATGTTGACCATCTGAGTTACAACCAAAACCGACCAGCTCCGCATAAATGGTCGCGCCACGGGCTAGGGCATGCTCATACTCTTCTAAAATGAGCGTGCCTGCACCTTCACCAATAACCAGACCATCACGATTTTGATCGAATGGTCGTGGCGTGCTTTTCGCAGCATCATTTTTTGTGCTCGTCGCGTATAAGGTGTCAAATACCGCAGCTTCTGTGATGCATAACTCTTCTGCGCCACCAGCCACCATGGCTTTTTGGCGACCATACTTAATCGCTTCATAAGCATAACCAATACCTTGCGAGCCTGATGTGCACGCAGAGCTGGTAGTGATCACCCGACCTTTTAAGCCAAAAAAGACACCCACATTCACAGGCGCTGTATGCGCCATCATCTGGATGTAACTGGTGGCCGTTACGCCTGTCATTTCGCCGGTTTCCATCATTTTTGCAAAAGCCAATAATGGTGGCGTTGACCCCGTTGATGAGCCAAAAGCAATACCAGTAGAGCCGTCGGTTAGACTTGAGTGCTCTAATAGCCCAGCTTCTTCTAGAGCAAGCTCTGTAGTACGGGTCGACATCATAGCAACACGCCCCATTGAGCGAACTTGTTTACGCTTATAATGGCTTGGTTTACTAAAATGAGTAACAGGTGCTGCTAGTCGAGTGTTTAGTTCTGGCGCCACATCCCAGTCAGTCATGTACTGGACGGCATTTTCACCTTTTTGCAAAGCGGTTTTAAATTCACCCCAGGTATCACCTAATGCAGTAATGGCAGACATGCCTGTAACAACAACGCGCTTCATTACACCATACCGCCATTCACAGAAATAACTTGGCGAGTGATATACGCGGCGTCATCTGAACATAAAAACGACACAGTACCCGCGACTTCACTAACCGAACCCATACGTTTTAATGGGATCATTTTTAGCATTTCATCAACCGGTAAATCGTCTGTCATTTCGGTTTCGATTAGCCCTGGAGCTACGCAGTTAACGGTGATCTTACGTTTTGCAAGCTCAAGCGAAAGCGCTTTGGTCGCACCAATAATGCCCGCTTTAGCGGCACTGTAGTTAACTTGCCCGCGATTACCGGCAATCCCTGACACTGACGCCATAGTGACAATACGGCCACCTTTACGACCTTGCACCATTGGCATCACCGTTGGATGAACCACATTATAAAAACCGTCAAGGCCAGTACGGATCACTTTATCCCAATCATCACCTTGCATCGCTGGGAACGCCATATCATTCGTGATACCTGCATTACAGATCACCCCATAATACGCACCGTGCTCGGCAATATCAGCTTCAATTTGTTGTTTTGCAAGCTCTCTATCGCAAACATCAAATTGCAATAAGCTAGCATGACGACCAAGCGCACTGATTTCTTCACAGGTTTGCTCTGCTTCAGCCACACCACTGCGACAATGAACAGCAATATCAAAGCCATCGTTAGCTAATCTAAGTGCGATTGCTTTGCCAATACCACGGCTTGAGCCGGTGACTAAAATACGTTTTGTCATTGATTTTCTCTTATAAACTGCATTGGGTCTTGTGGTTGAAACACATTAATTTTTGCTTCTGCTAAGCATGTTTCATCGCTATGTATTTGACACTCAAATACACTTAACCCTGATTCTTCTTGATATAATTTTGTCACCGAGACTTTAAGCGTTTGCTCGTTTTTAAATACCGGTGCATAGGTTTTATATTTGCGCGTACCAATTAAAAAACCGATTTGTACTTCATTTCCTTTGTCTTTTGCCAGCGCACCCGCATAAGCTGCGATAGTTTGCGCCATATATTCACAACCAATATAACTGGCAACCCCATTTAAGCTCTCGTCATAAAACGGGCTTTGTGAACTAATATCCACTTCACAGCAACCTGACTCTTCGCTGTAACTAGATAGGCGATTGAGCAATATCATTGGCTCACTATGAGGGACTACTTGCTCAATTTTATAGTGATTCATTTAGATGTCCTAGTACTACACTGACATTATTGCCGCCAAAGGCAAACGAATTTGATAAACAGGTGTTAATTTCTGCCGTTTCTGGTTGTGTTATTAAGCCAATTTCAACCAATGATTCGTCTTTTGCAACCTGATTGCATACTAATTGATTAAACTCTGGGTAAGCCAAATAAAGCCAACATAAGCCCGCTTCTAAGGCACCTGCAGCGCCTAGAGTGTGGCCGGTCAAATGTTTAGAAGAGCTCACTTTAGTATCTTTGCCAAATACCTCACTGATTGCCAGAGATTCCATCGCATCATTTTGCGGTGTGGCTGTTCCATGGGCATTAATGTAGTCGATATCTGAAGGCGTTAAATTCGCGTCTTGCAACGCCGTTGTCATAGCAGCAATTGCGCCAGAACCGTCTGCAATCGGTGCTGAAATATGGTGGGCGTCGGAGCTTTCACCACCACCTAAAAAGGCAATGCTCTGTTTTGTATGCTGCTCTTTACTCATAACAAATAATGCTGCGGCTTCACCAATATTGATGCCTGCTCTGTCGCCACTAAACGGCTTACAAATTTCATCGCTGATAGACGATAACGAATCAAA
Organism: Pseudoalteromonas sp. P1-8; assembly: GCF_001399985.1. Lineage (NCBI taxonomy): Bacteria > Pseudomonadati > Pseudomonadota > Gammaproteobacteria > Alteromonadales > Pseudoalteromonadaceae > Pseudoalteromonas > Pseudoalteromonas sp. P1-8. The sequence goes on along the minus strand of NZ_LJSO01000008.1, from coordinate 195,052 downwards.
GCCATTAATAGTGAGTTGGCACAAGCTATCTACCCCCCCACAAATTACCACATCGGCTAAATCGGCACTGAGTAAGGCGCGCGCACTAATAAGCGCCTTGGCACTTGAACTACACGCAGTTGAAATGCTGTAACTTGGCCCCTTCGCAGCGAGTTTTTTGGCAATATAATTGGCAGGTGCGACGAGCGCTTGGTCGTAATAATCAAACTCCTCTGGCCACTTTCCCTTAGCTGCATGGGCAATTCGACCTCTTTCACCTTCTTGAATTGCAGCAGTACTAGTACCAATCACCACAGCAATACGGCTGCTCGGAATGTCTATGTTTGCTAATGTGTCAGCAATTTGCCCCAGCGCTAAATCGATTAGCTGATAAAATCGCATTGATGCTGTTAATGGCAGTTCATTAACCAACCCCACAAAAGTTGGGCGCTGCTCAAATGCAAGCGACGTCACCTCTGTGAGTGTTTGTTTAGGTTGTAAGCTGATACTTTGCATTGTTTGTTGATGACCAACCCCCAATGCACTAACAATACCTAAGTCGTTAAGCCAAAATGGCATAATCAATTAACCCTTTGAAATTTAATTTTGTAATCTCGCTGAAAGTTTACAAGTTCTGTTGCACCGTCTAAATAGCGAATTTCACTAATTAACTGTTCACCTTGATATAAACGCCGTGTCGAGCCTTGTTCAACCAAGTTCAAACCATAAAGTTGCGAGTTCAGCACAGTAACCGGCCAGTGTACTAGCATGATATCAGCAAGAATATAGCGAGGATCAACCGCGTTGATAGGGAGCATTTTTTCGCTTTTAATCGGCCCTAGTGGCGCTTTTTCTAACTGAAAGATTGGCATACCTTGAGCCGTCATAACAGCCAAGTTAATACCCGTTTCACTGTTTAAACTCAGCTGCGCTAGTAATGTATGCTGCTCATCGCCATGGTGTACTTCAAGTACTTGCTGCCAATTATCGGCAACTAATGACGGCGGTGAATCAAGCAAATAAATCCCTGCATTTGGCGCTAAATCAACACCCGTTTTTACTGCAAATTCACTGGCGCAACTTGCCACTAATATGCTCAAAGATAAGAGCAAAGAGCGTGTTAGTCGCGACATAATTCAACCAGTGTATTTAAGCGTTTGTTGCTTTGTTTTACAAATGGGTTTTGTAAATCCCATGCATAACCAGCAAGAATAGCACTGATCATCTCGCGCACTTGTTGGTTTTTCTCACTGTAAAAAATCACGTCCTGAAATGAGCCATCATACCAAGCACTGACGTAGGTTCTAAAGCAATTAACCCCTTGTTGCAAAGGCTCACTGTAATCGTTTTTGAAATCAACTTGCTCACCACGTAAGTAGCTATCTACTATAGGAGCAACCAATGAAGCTGATTTTAATGCAATCGTCACCCCAGATGAAAACACCGGATCTAAAAACTCACCGGCATTACCAAGTAGTGCAAAATGCTCACCATACAAGCTCGACACATTAGCCGAATAGCCTTTAATAGCACGCGCTTCACCAATTGCTTCATGATTGGCTAATAACTCACTTAAATAGCTATCTTGTTCGATAAATTCATTTAAACCAGCGAGTGGTTGTTTATCATTAAGTTGCTCTGGTTTACCAACGACACCAATGCTTGCCGTACCATCACTAAATGGGATCAGCCAATACCAAATATCTTTATGCTCTGGATGAACATTAATTAAGATTTTTTCGCGGTCAAACTGGGTATCGCTAATATTATCTTTAAAATGGCTGAAAAAAGCCCAACGTACTGGGAAATTTGATGCTGACTCTAAATCAAGTAAGCGAGGTAATACCCTGCCAAAACCACTAGCATCAAGTACAAAACGCCCTTTAATTTGATAGCGTTGCTGGTTTTCATCCGTAACATCAAGTAAAGCGCCATCCTCACAATTGGTAAACGCTAACACGCTATGTTGGTATCGAATTTCAGCCCCCTGCTGCATGGCACCATCGGCTAAGCATTTATCAAAGTCAGCGCGTTTTACCTGAAAAGTCGTGCCAGGGCCTTCGCTAAATTTCTCGGTAAAATCGATTGTTGTGTGGTCGCCCCGACGCTGAAACGCCGCACCATTTTTAAACTGAAACCCAAGTGATTGTGCCTGTGCTTGCACCGCTTGCTCAAGGCCTGCTTCTGCTAAAAAGCTCATGCACTGGGGTAATAAGCTTTCACCAATCGAAAAACGCGGAAAGGTTTGCTGCTCTAACACCACTACATGCCAACCTTTTTTCACCAGTAAACTGGCAGCCACGGCACCTGAAGGGCCAGCACCAATAATAACAACATCAGCCTGTTGAACTTGATTATTCACCTATTATTTTTCCTTATTTTTAGGTAATGCAATACTGAGCGGCGCCAGGATATAGATACAAACTAGCCCCACTAATACCGTTAATCCGAAACTGAAAATGGCCGGTGTTTTCGAAACGGCCAACATGCCAAATACCCACATCGATGATGCCGCTGACAAGCTAATTGCGAGTACATTGCTCGAGCTTAAATTATTGACCTGATAAAACACCAAGTAATCGATTGCCAACGCTAATATCAATAAACAGCCTAATAAATTAAAAATCGACAGCTGAGATTGCAGCGCACTGCATAGTAGCAGTACAGCCGCGGTTGTTAGTACAAGCACTAGCGTTTGTTTACACGCCGTTTTAAAACCAAATTTAACGCTAAAGAGTAATAACGCAAAGGTCACCGCGATGGCCAGTGTCACCAGTAACGAATTTGAGTAATGACTTAAACCTTCACTTATCATCGCGACTTTATCGTAAACAATTAAATCTGGGTAAGCGTTGGCTAAATCCATCAGCTCGGATTTATTTACACCTGTTACCATAAACCAGCTTGCGGTTAGTGTGTTGTTTGAGATCACTTGGTTAGCGATTAACGGCGCTAACGGTGAATTAAGTGCCGCGTTTAAATCAAGCATTGATGTTGGGAGCTCAACGGGCGTCCCTGTCATTTGGCTAACCACACTCATCGCTTGCTGGGCCGAATGCAGTTGATCGTAGTTTTGCTGTTGTAATTGTTTACTAGGCACTAAGTCACTAAGCATCAAGGCACGGCCATTAAGACCGCGAATAGTTGCTTTTAATGCTTCTTGCTCTACTAATAACTGCTGCGCATTATCAGCAAATAAAATCATGATTTGGCCATTATCTTTACCTAATAAAGACATATGCAACGCTTCGTTTTGCATTAAATCAGCAGGACTTGCATTTAACAGCTTTACATCATCATTAATCACAGGGGGTTTTAGTAAGGCAAAAACACTCAATAACACTAACGTCAGCATACTGAGTGCGACGCGATAATGCGTTAATCGTTTTAAATAACCACTTAAGCAGTTAGCTAATTGATGCGCAGCAGTGTTAATGGTTAAACCAGCTTGCCAATAAGGCAGTAAAATTCGTGTGCAAAGCCAAGCTGTAACTAGCCCTGCAACAACGAACACGCCCACTTGACTGAGTAACTGCACGGGTGAGAAAAACAAACTCGCGTAACCGAGTGTGGTGGTTAGTAACGACAACAACAGTGCCAGTTTAAGCCCTTGGCTAAAACCTTGTGGCTGCTCAGTTAAATCAAGCATGCCATGAAATGCATAATCAATGGCGATACCAATCAGCGTCACTGCAAACACCATGGTTAATACATGGACTTGACTAAAAATACTGATCAGCGCAATGGTGCCACCAATAGCGGCGCTTATCACGGTTACAGAGGCCAGCCACAATGCATTTATCGAGCGAAACACCCACACCACCATCACAATAAGCGCCAGCAAGCTCACCGAACCAAACAAGGTCATTTCAAATTTGGCTTGCTGCGCATTTGCTGCGGTGTGAAATAAAGCACCGGCATAGCGAATTTGTGTATCTGGATAGCGGCCTTCAAGCTCAGCGATATAGGCAACTATCTCATTGCTCAACGCTATTGATTGATTTATTGAAAAGGCATTGTCAGCACTTTGCACAAATAACATTAAATACTCATCACCTTGATAGTTAATGTTAATTCGGCCATCTTGCAGCTCAAATTGCTGCATGTGTGTCATTGCCTCAGATAAGAACCCTGCTGTAGCAAGTGTTGGGTCTTGGTTGATAGTACTTGAAACAAAAGGATCAGCGACTTTACTCAACTGACTAAAGTAATACTGTTGAAAGCGATTAGCATCGCCAATAGCTTGTTTATATTCCTCGGAGACTAAATGCCCGGCGTACTGACCGTAAAATGCTGCCAATTGGGAGATTTCAGGTAACTTAAAACGAGGCTCAATGTGTTTACTCGCCAGCCACTGATGTAAATCATCATAAGCTTTTACTGCATTCTCACCCCGAAAAGAAAAGCTCAACTGCTGTTTATTAGCTGAAAAAAAGTGTTCTTCGACTTGCTGTAAACGCGGTTCTGACTTTGGCAACAAAGCCAAAATATCATTATTCAACGTCGGCTGTTTTAGAATAAAAACAACCACTAAGGCGCTAACTAATAGGCTTAGCCAAGCAAGCGTTAGGCCCCATGCTTTCACTGTTTATGCTCATTTTGAGGATAAGCAAAGCGTAACACAGTAAAGTTACCATTTGCTTCTTGAAGACGCACACGGCTCACTTGTTCTGCTGCTACACATAATTCGAACTGACTAAATAGCTGCTTTAGCAAGTTATCTTTAGGCAATAAAGTCTGACAACCGGGCTCTGCATGCTCTGTCATCGTAAATTGCTCAGCAAGTGCCACTTCATCATGCTTTAAAATTGCTTGCAGTAAATTAACGTAAGGCTCTGCACCTTTTTGTAGCTGCGGCTTATCTTGGTCATCCAGGGTATATACTTGCCCTTGCTTGATTAATAGCGTGCTTTTAACCGGAGATTCAACTTGCCAAGTGAGGCTATCTTCAGCAAGTTCAAACGAACCTGTTGATATAAAAGGCTTACTAAACCCTTTAAAATGCTTTTCTTGGCTAAATGTGCCTTGCTCTGTTACTGCGCTTGATGCAAACACAGGAAAAAAAACGAGCACACTCAGTAACAACACGCTTAATCGCATTAAATCACCTTTTGAAGTTTTTCATGGAGTACAGGCGGCGAAACAAACTGCATTTCTTTTTTCTCTATATCAACCGCAACTTGGATAGTCGTTGCTTTGGTTAACTTTTTACCTGTAGCGCAATCAGTGATTACGTAATCGATACGTAATCGTGTTTCATATTCTTTTAAGTACGCATCAACGCGGATTTTTTGTGTAAACAATGCTGAGCCGACGTACTTAATATGCATGTCAATAATCGGCCACGCATAGCCAGACTCTTGCATTTGCACATAATCATAATCAAACAAACGCAGTAATTCGCAGCGCGCGACTTCTAAATAGCGCGGGTAATTACCATGCCATACCACATTCATTGGATCGCAATCATGAAAAGGAATTTCAATCTCAACATGAGTACTCAACAACGAGCCACGACTATGCATATAAACTCCAACGTTTTGTTTGAATAGCGTCTACCGTAAAGCGAAGAACAGCCTCTAGAGGACGGTCTTCATCAAGCAGCGGGAAAAACTCGCTAATGTCTTGATACATACTTTGTACATCACTAGTTAAACTAGCGAATTCAAGCTCACCGCTATTAATACGTAAACGCAAACCTTGAATACTCGCAAGCAAAGTACTTGCAACCACTTGCTCAGTTAGCTGCAATATACGCAAACAATCTCGTGCAGCGATAGTTCCCATGCTCACTTTATCTTGGTTGTGACACTCGGTTGAACGAGAAAACACACTTGCTGGCATGGTCAGTTTTAATGCTTCGGCCGTGTATGCACTGGCGCCAATTTGGACCGCTTTAAAACCATGGTTAATGTAGCGACGCTCATCATTACTCGCCGATAGATTAGAAGGCAAACCATTGTTATAGCGCGTATCAACTAAGGATGCGATTTGTCTGTCTGCTAAGTCGGCTAAATTAGCAACAGCGGTTTTCATGCTATCCATTACCATTGCAATATGACCACCATAGAAGTGACCACCATGCAATACGTGCTCACCTTCGCCATCGATGATTGGATTATCATTTGCCGAATTTAGTTCATTTTCAATCATTTGCCTAAACCACGGCAAACTATCTTGCAGCACACCAATAACATGTGGAGCACAGCGAATTGAATACCTATCTTGTAAGCGGTCAGCATTACGAGGGTGTTCTACATGATTTAGATCACCACGGATCCATGCAGCTACTTGCTGTTGTCCTGGATGTGGCTTCACTGAAAACAAAATATCATCAAAGTGATGACTGTTACCTTTTAATGCAAGGCTTGCAAGGGCTGTTATGCGGCTAGTCAATTTAGCTAAGTAATCTGCTCTATCATAAGCAAGGCATGCCAAAGCTGTCATCACGGCAGTGCCATTCATGACTGCCAGCCCTTCTTTCGGGCGTAGCTTTAATGGCTGTAAGCCTAGTTCTTGCATCACTTCTAGACTGTTTTTAATTTCGCCTTTGTAATACACATCTCGCTCACCAACCATAGCACCGGCTACATACGAAAGCGGCGTTAAATCACCACTGGCTCCTACAGACCCCTCTTGCGGGATCACCGGTACAATATTGTGATTTAAAAAGTCACGTAATAAATTCAACATCTCCCAGCTAACGCCAGAATACCCTTGTGAAAGCGAAGTTAAACGAGTCGCTAAAATAGCGCGCCCTTGGGCTTGATTAAACACATCGCCAAGGCCGCAACCATGAAAACGAGTAAGATGCAGTGGTAACTCATTGACTAAATCAAGTGGCACTTTTACGGTTACTGAATCGCCATAACCTGTGGTAACGCCATATATCACGCCATCATCTTCAAGCAACTTATCTAAAAACGCCACGGCGCTGTCTATTTTATTAGCAAATTGACGGTCTGATGTTAACGCAACAGCACCTTGCTCTAATGCAATATGAACAATATCTTCGATTGATAAACGCTGTTTGCCAAAAACGGTAGTCGAGTGCTCTGACACCTTAGTTCTCCTTGTTTTGACTACGAGACACTTGCTCGTCATTTTGCCAAAAATCATAAAAATTAAACCATTGATACGGATAGGCCGCAGCATAAAAACTGAGCCTTTGCGCATAATCGCTAACAATTTGTTGTAATGTTTGTTGCCTCGTTTTACGCGGTAAAACGAGTTTGTCGGCGTATTTTTCAAAAATCACGCGGTAAAATGTTTCGCCATTGGGCTTTTTATCTTTTAAACAAAACAGATGAAACACCGGGCAATCTAACAGCGCAGCTAAAATAAATGGCCCTTGTGAAAAGGGGGCTGGCTTACCTAAAAAGTCAGCTTCGATAACTCTTCCTGCGGTGGTGGTACTGGTTCTATCACCGACTATCACCACAATTTCACCCTGCTCGACTTTCTCTTTGAGCATAATTGCCATATCTGGGCCAAGATCGGTTACTTGAATGAGGTTTACTGCAACATCCGGATTAATACTTTTCAGTAATTTATTAAATTCTACAGCATGATGCGTAAACACCAATACATTGATTTTTTTACTGTTTCGGTGTTGGCTAAGGGCTCTACATACCTCTAAGTTACCAAGGTGTGAGCCGATAAAAATAGCCCCTTGCTGTTGCTCATCAAGTTGTTTAAACAGCGCTTCGTTGGTGTAAAGAATATTATGTTGCTGAATTCGTCCAAGCCATGCATCTATTTTGTCAAAGGCGCTGTCAGCGAAGCAGCGAAAATGACGAAAGCTATCGCGCCAAGTAACTGCTTTACTATTGCCATTCACTTTACGCGCTTGGGTTAAGAATGCATGTGACGCTTGGCGGGCAGTTTTGCCAGTTAAAAACAAATAAAACACCACCGGAAACAACACCAACCACAAGCCTTTTCGACCAAATACGCGATAACATACGAGCAATATTTGCATGCCTAAGCGATTGCCACGTTCTTGCATTTTTGACCAATGTTTTACAGCCATTAGCCTGCCACCTTACGCCAAAGCAGCTTAGGTGAGCGTAGCAACATGCCAAAGAATAAACGCGTATGCAGCCACGAAATTCCCACGTTATCGTGTAAGGCTCGAAAATGAGATACGCCATTTTCAGGGTAAATGACCTGGGTTGGCAAAAACGTGACTTTAACACCTTGCCAATAAAGCCTGACTAAAATTTCAATATCAAAGTCCATGCGCTTGCCAAGCGTTTGCTTAGCCATTAATTGTTCAACGGCTGCTAAGGGGTAAACCCGAAAACCACACATTGAATCAACAATATCAAAGCTGAGCGTTTCTACCCAAACCCAAAAATGGGTGATGTAACGACTTAAATAACGGTGCTTAGGCACTGAGCTATCATAAATAGGACAACCACTGATCACCTTGTTAGGTGATGCATTACTTAGTTCAATCAACTTACTAATATCTGCTAACGAATGCTGGCCGTCAGCATCAACCTGAATGGCATGGCTGAACCCTTGCTGATAGGCAGCCATCAACCCAGTTTGAACTGCCCCACCCTTACCTTGATTTTGAGCATGGCTTATCAAGGTTAAAAAATCGTACTTAGCGTTAAGCGTTGCAAATACTTGTTTGGCATCAGCGTCACTGCCATCATCAACCATGATTATCGGCAGCTGTAGCTCTTTTAGCTCATCGAGTACAGCAGCAATAGCATGGGTGTGATTGTAATTAGGAATAACAATACAAAACTGGTTCATGGCTTAATCACAAAATACAATTCGACCAGACGCATGCTGGCCTTTTTCTGATTGATAGCTAAACAAACATTTGCCTTTTGCATTGCGCTCAAGGGTGAGGTTTACCGTCATATCAGGGGTTGTTACTACCTGAAACTTTAACACTTCTAAATCTTGTACTAGTTTGCCAAAACCCAAATATTGCTGAGCATATTTTACTGCCCAATCCAGCTGTACTACGCCTGCTAAAATTGGCGCATCTGGAAAGTGGCCGCGAAAATAATCTAAATCAGCCGCAATGGTTAACGCTAAACTCACGCTAGTTTCTGTTTGTGATAAAACGGCCACCTCTGGGGTCACGTTATTCAGGCTTGGCAAAATACTGCTCCAATGTTTTTAAACTTAATTTAGCTTGGCTGTTAAAAGGAAGTGCATCGATGTAGCGCCATTTACGTGGTAAGCAAATACGTTCAAAGCGGTTTGAGAGGTGTGCTTGTAAAGCGCGGTTAATTGCCAATTTACCCTGTTGTTCAAGCTCTTTATTAGCTTCTTCACTGAGTACAACCACCGCACCAATTTGCACGCGCTTAGCTGGAATAACCACCACTTTTGCTTCTTTTATCCAGTCGTGACTTTGCAGATAACTCTCAAGCTCATCTAGGTTTAAACGTTTTTCTTCAATTTTTATCGTTCTGTCTATACGGCCCAACAGTTTAAATTGACCATTTTTATGAACGAGTGCTCTATCGTCTAAAGGGAAATTCGATTGCTCTAAAATCGCAGAATCTAGCATCAAGCGCCCTTCATGATTCAGCGATAAAAAATTACCATTAAACGGCTGCCATGGTACATCAACCGCCGCCTGTGTAACTTGTCGATAAGCAATACCGCCGGTTTCGGTACTACCAAATACTTGGGTAGCCGGGCGAGCTAACTGGTTAAATAAAGTTTCGGCATGTTCATTGTTGAGTGGTCCGCCAGAGGAAAATAACCACTTAATTTTGTCGCGTTCAGGAATTAACACATTATCAGCACATAAACGACCAAGTTGCGCAGGGCTTGAAACGAGCGCTGCATAACGAATATTTTTTAGTCTTTGCGCAATATGTTCAGGATACTGAATTTGTTCACTATCAATTATATGGCCTTTCGCCAACGGCCAAAGTAAACGAAATAATAAGCCGTAAATATGTTGATGCGAAACGGTTGCTAAAAACGTAAACTGGCTGGGTAAGTCAAATGACATTGAAAGTACTGCAAGCTCTCGATTTAATACCCGCCACGGTTTCACTATCGGTTTAGATTGTCCTGATGAGCCTGACGTATAAAATATAACCGCTGTGTTTGTTGGCCATTGTAAACGGTTAGTTTGCAAAGGCGTGTGACCAAGACTTTGCTCAAGGTTAGTAAATAGCACATCATCATTGATATTGGTCGCATCGCCGGCAAAAAAAGCAGACTGTGCTAGCAATAAACTTAAGGTTTCGTGCTGACCATTAGGTGGCAAAATAACATTATAACCACTACACGCTAAGGCAAATAAGCGCACTGCAAATTGGTAGGTATCAGGATGGAATAACACCACATGGCTGCCAGCTTTAAGCGCTGTGAGCTTACTTTGATAAGCCGCAATATCAGCAAAAAACTGTGTTTGTGTTATTGGCTGCCCTGCAACAACAAATGCAGCGTCTGGGTGAAATTTCAGGTTACTCGCTACCATTACTTTTAACCTTTTGTCTTACAAGCCATTCCACAAGGCCTAAGAGAGCAATCAAAATATAGGCTATTAATCCGTTGTACAGAGTCCATGTCTGTAACGAAGTAAATAGGCTAGTGTATAACGCAATACTGCCATTAATAATAAAAAACGCGCACCATACTTTAGTAACTTGGCGCGTGTAATTAACCCCTTTCTCATCAAGATCAGGCTCTTTAATTCGAGCAAAACTTTCAATGACTGTTGGGCCACTTTTCAACGAATAAGCAAAGGTTATGGCCATTACTGTATTTATAATGACTGGGTAAAGCTTTAAGCCCAGATCACTGTTAAAAAACTGCGTTGTTGCTAAAGCGATAATAGCCAAAATAGAGGCTGGCTTTATCCATGGCATAGATGTCAGTAACTTCTTGCTAAGTAAAAGCCTTAAACCTAACAATACCATCAATACCAAGCTCACTTGCCTTAATGAGATATGCTGTAATCCAAAATACACAATAAATGGGTATAAAGATAAGCATACTAAGAGCAATGTTGTGGTTATCGCTTTGAGCATAGTAATGTTTATGAAACGAGTTTTTCTACTTCGTTTACAACATCTTGCACAGTACGCACTTGCTTAAATGCATCTGGCTCAATTTTCTTACCAGTGATTTCGCGTAGTTTTACAACTAAGTCAACAGCATCAATGCTATCAAGATCTAGGTCTTGATACAGGTGCGCATCTAGGCTGATATCATCAGCATCGATCTCAAATTCATCTACTAAAATGCCCTGTAAAACGTTGTAAATGTCAGCAGCGGTTTTCATGCTTATTCCTACTTCTAAGTCTGTATTATGATTGGTGTTGGTTAATAAATTCTGCCAGTGCATCTACCGATGCAAAATGGGCTTTTGTTTGTTCTGAGTTTGCGTCAATCTTAACGTTAAACTCTTTTTTAATGGCTAAGCCAAGCTCAAGCGCATCGATGCTATCTAGGCCTAAACCATCAACAAACAAAGGTTGGTCATTTTCAATATCATCCACGGTAATATCTTCAAGATCTAAGCTGCTAATGATTAATTGTTTTATTTTGTTCTTTAGTTCAGTCATAGGTGCCTGAGTTCCTCTGAAAAGTAATGTTGCAAATCACGGGTTAATTGTCGTGCTTGCATGGCGGGTTGTTCATTATTAAATGTGTCGTTAAACGTAAATGGGTCAGTGGCAAAGCGCATCTCAAAATGCGCTTTTGTTGCAGCAACGCAATACCATGGTGTGCCTTTGGTCAAAGTGCTGGGCTTCATACTAATCAGCACTGAGGTAATTGGAGCTTTACAACGCGCAGCAATATTCGCAGCGCCACGCTTAAATTTTAGCTGTTCACCTGGGGTTGTGCGGGTGCCTTCAGGAAAGATTATCAGATTATTTCCAGCAGCGAGAGATGCTTCACAATCATTCAGTAACTCTTGCGGGTCTTCATTACTAATATAACCTGTGCCTTTAATTACACCGCGCATAAATGGATTTTTAAATAAGTGTGCTTTGACCACGCAGTCAGCATTTTTAATCACAGATATCAGCACCACAACATCAATTAATGAAGGGTGATTGGCAAGAACTAATTGCCCTCTCAGGTCATGAAATTTCTGTTTATCTTGCACAGAAAAATGGATAGCACCGGTGTAATGCATTAAGGCAACAAAGAATTTAAAACTATAGTGAACCGTTAAACGGGCTTTTTGCTTACGTTTCGCTTGGCAAGGTTCAAATAAACGTTGTAGAGGCAAAACCAGCAAGGTGAGTACAATACCGCCAAAACCAAATACAGAAAAACAAAACCCGGTTGCCAGTACCCGCCAAATTTTATTCAACTTAATGTAAACGTTAGTCGCCATGGTACTGTAGCATCCAAGCTGATTGTTGATGCGAAAGCAGCGATTGTGATCCTTTGCTTGTTAAAGCAGCTGCTAATTGCAAACTCAGTGGTAAACACGAGTCACTTTGAGTATGTTCTGATTCAGGTAGTTTTGTTAATTCAAAATACGGCTTACCGGTCTGCGCTGTTGATAATACGAACGATACACTATGAGCAATTTGTTGCTCGTCGCTAAATGGTAAGTACTCATCTGGTAATACACTTTCGGCATGAGCAATCAAAATCTGCTGTTCAATACCACTATGAACACGCGCAAAACCATCTATCATGGCAGAAATAATGCTGTCTTGGTCACCAGCAATAGCATTCATCGGGGCTTTGTTTTTTGCAATAATCGAGAACAACCCAGTGACAGCATTATGCACACTCAGACCAAATGCGGTCGGAGAAAGAGGTTCTTGTTCAACAAGTGAATGTAACAATTGCGCTGTTTTTGGTAAGTCGCCATGACGCGATGAAAAATTAACAGCTAGCTGCTGATACTCACCTTGCGCTTGATGCATAGTATGAAGCGCCATTTTCATAAATGGGCTTAAGCGGCGGCGCTGCATCGGTGCAACCCAGCTTAAATCAAGGTCAGCAAGATTGAGATGGCTTAATTCTGCTATTTGTTGCTCGGGTGCAACCCATAAACTCAAATTCTCAACAACAAATTTCACAAATATTATTCTTATAACGCCAAACGATTGCTAATTTTACCTATTAGCTACAAAAAAGTAAAACAATGGTGCTTAATTACAGCCGCAATTAAGCACTCATTCATTTTTATCGTAAAATAACGTCTTTTTCGGTTAAAAGTTGTGCTTTTTCACCTACTATATCAGCAACATCGAGTTCGTTAATGTAACCTAAACCGATTTCTTGCTGAGCACTTGTTAGTGGCACATAAGGAAGACGGAACACAGGATTTACCGCGCCTGTCATCATAAGTGCCGTATTGATTGCAATTGGATTAGGCTCGCAGAATAACCAGCCCATAAGTGGTTGTAGTTTTGCATTAAGTGCATCATTTTGCTCATCCATTAACTGACGGAATAAGCCTGGAATAATATTAGATGTAACCGAGATAACACCGTGGGCTTTATGAATGTGTCTTGCATCATGCGCTTCATCGTCATTACCTGACCAACAAGCAATACCTTGCTGTTCATAATGAGCAATACGCTCATTGCCACCGCACTCTTTTACACCGATAAAGTTTTCGTGCTTCGCGAGTGGCTCAATGATATCGGGTGTTAAGTCTTGGCCTGTACGACCTGCTACGTTGTAGATAAACGCAGGACCAATATCAAGTAAACGATTAAAGTGCTCTTTCACACCCGCCAGCGACGTACGTCCGTAATAAGGGTTAATTTGTAGCGCTGCATCCATACCGGTGGCAAAACCATACTCGGTTGCTTTAATCGCTTCTCGCGTATTGTTGCTACCTGTATTACCGACAATTAATAAACGGTCAGAGAATTTGCTAACACTGTGAGCAATTAGCATTAAGTGTTCTTCCCAATTCATTAATTGCCCTTCACCTGTGGTACCACCGACAATAATGCCATCAACACCAGCTGCAATTTGCTGTTCAACAAGGTCGTCATAACATGCAAGATCAATTTCACCATTGGTTAAATAAGGTGTTTTTATAGCGGTGATCAAACTTGCTTGTTTAATTGTTTCTAGGTTGCGCATAACTTTTTTAATGTTTGGAAAATTTGCGCTAGTTGTATCACAAACACAGGCATTTTCCGAGTAGTGTGCTGCAATAAATAAAAATACTTGAGAAAAAATCAAAGTTAAGCCAAAATCAAATACTGTATAAATTAACAGTATTTATTGTGAGTATTTGATAATGCAACTTTCAAAATTTTTGGCAACCTACTTTTATACCACCGAAGAGCTGTGCCATACCCTCTCAATTGATGAGGAAACGCTATCGGCATGGCAACAAAGTAGTTTATTTCCAAAGCCGAGTTATTGTTTGCAGAGTCAATTAGAATGCAGTTCGTATTCGGGCATTTATCAATGCGAAGAATATCAAGACTATTACCCTCGTGGTGCCACTAGTTGGGGGCAATTAATTATCAAACATGACATAAGCTCATCCTGCCAAGCGTTTAATTATTTTGCTCAGCAATATTCAAATCAACTCAGTAAGCTTGCTGAGCAAGGCTTTGCTATCGATGAAGAATTATTTGGCAGTGAAATTGACGAGCACTTACAGCAAGTTTGGCAGCAGTTTTTATGCAGTAAATACGGTGTGCTAACACAAAATGGCTTAGTTGAAGAAGCCGTACAGCTCGATGTGGCTAAGTTATTGATTGATGATATTACTGAACTACGCACTAAAACAGGTTTAAGCGTGGAAGAGCGCCAAAGCTTACATAAGGCGCTCAAATTAATGAACCGCGCGTTAAGTCATGGTACGGGCAACGAAGGTAAAAACACCTTACGCCATCGTTATATTGATGACGTAGTGGCAAAGTACGATCTATCGGTAAAATAACCTCTCATTTTTGCGCTTAAAATGAAGCGAAACTGAATGATCGCACAAAGTTACAACAGTGTTTATTTTGTTATAAATAGGTTAATACAATTTGCTACCTTTGTTTTGTAGGTTTTCATCTGCTTGATCGATAGATTGGTCTGGTTGAGTTATTGCTCTTGTCATATTTGTTATTTTAACAGCTAGCAATAACTCCTTTCTTCCAAACTAATTACATCAAAATAAAGGATGAAAAGATGAAACCTTTTCCAAGGCTTGGTCGCTTAAAGGCGACCTACTTAGCCATGCTCGGCTTATCGATTGCCCAACCAGCAACCGCAGAAGAATCATTTGTTACACAACAAAGTAAAGCGGATGCCCTTACATTCACTTTGATCACTGGGGACAAAGTATCGGCTGTTGTCAATAAAGACGGCAAGCTAGGCGGCATTCGATTAGTGAATGCAGATGGTTCAGATACATTCACCAGTATCTTTAAACGTGGTAACAACACCTATGTTGTTCCAAACCATGCTCAAGCCTTAGTTGATTCAAATGCGATCGATTTAGAGTTATTTAACATTAATAAGTTATATGAATCGGGTTACGATGATGCATCAACCGACGCGCTCCCCGTCATTGTTGAATACCGCGACGGCACCCTTGCAGGATCTGCAGTCCCAGCAACGCTTGCTGGTATGTCATTAACCGGTGAAATTGAGCTAATCGACAGCGCCGCATTTGCAATCAACAAAGACAAAGCAGCGCAAACTTGGCAAACCCTGGTTGCACAAGCTGACGTTGAAGGTATTTGGCTTGATGCTGTCGTTCATGCTCACAAGGTTACCCAGTCAGAAACACTGACTCCAACAGTCTCACTAACCGGCGCATATGGTGAGTCAGCGATTAACTATAATGGCGAAGGTATTAAAGTTGCCGTACTTGATACAGGCTACGACACCGAGCACCCAGACTTACTAGGTCGTGTCATTGCATCACGTGATTTTACGTATTCGAGCAACGGTGTAGATGACTTAAATGGTCATGGAACTCATACAGCCTCAACCGTTGCAGGCAATGGCCATGAGTCAGCAGGCAAATGGGTCGGTGTGGCACCAGCCGCCGATTTAATTATCGGTAAAGTACTTGGTAATACTGGAGGAGGATCAACCTACGGTATTTTAAATGGCATGCAATGGGCGGTGCTTTCAGAACAAGCTGACATTGTAAATATGTCATTGGGTGGCACAGCAACAATCTGTAGTGGCCCATTGGTTGAGATGGTTGAAGCGCTTAGCGATAAGGCTTTATTTGTTATCTCTGCGGGCAATAGCTTTACCCGTGAAACGATTGGTTCACCGGGCTGCGCGCCAAGTGCATTAACCGTGGGTGCTATTGATCGTGATGGCAATACGGCGTCGTTCTCTTCACGCGGTCCATCGCCAGATGGCCACTCAGCAAAACCAGATATTGCCTCGCAAGGTGTCTCTGTGGTTGCCGCGGCTTCTGGTGGCTTAGGTGATACGGCCTACCGCGTGTATTCAGGTACATCAATGGCTGCCCCGCATGTTGCCGGTGGTGCTGCAATTGTAATGCAAGCTCGCCAAAACCTTACGCCAAAAGAAATTAAAGACGTGCTTACATCATCTGTATTTAGTAGTGATTCTCACGTCCTTGAGCAAGGTGCCGGTGCCATGAATATCGACCGTGCCATTGACCAAGCTATTGTGGCCCCTGCAAACCGTGAACTTGGCTACTTTGATAATGCCAATAGTGCATTTACCGAAACACAGATCACGTTAACAAACACCTCTGATGAAAATATTAAATTAAAATTGAAATTAGATTTAATCGGTGAAGATGGCAAAACACAATTACCGGCGACCTTGGCAGGGTTAGATGTTAAATCTGTGACAATCCCAGCCAAAGGTGTTGCTCAAGTCCCTATGTGGATTGACCCTAGTGTGGCACTTAATAACAGTGCTTATGGTGCAATTACAGGTCGTATCACAGGCAAAACCGTTGGCAATACCGACCAACAAGTGACTGTGCCAGTGTCATTTTGGATTGACCAACCTCATGTTAATTTAACTGTTAACCTGACTGATCGCTGGGGTAATCAAGCAGGCTCTCCATCTAAGCTTTACTTAATAAATGAAGAAGATGATTGGGGCAGTCTTGTTAGGCTCACTGGCGGTAAAGCCAATATCGATGTACCTGCTGGTTACTATACGTTGATTGCTAACATTATGACTTACGATAATCCGCAAACCAGCTCTGGTTTAGTAGAATCAGCGGCACAAATGGCTGTATTAAATCGTAAGATTGATGGCAAAACAGAGATTAACTTTGATGCACGTAACGCTCAGCCTGTTACCTTTAAAGCTGACCAGCCTCTTGATCCACAAGGTTATTCGTTTGGCTTTACTTACGCGATTGACGATCAAGAAGTTGCGAAGCTTGCAGCTATCGAAATGGCTCCTGATTACGTAAATGATATGTTTGCATGGTCACAAGGTCATGACGATCGTTTTCGCTCATTTATCACCACCCGCGCGGTAGCTCCAGAAACAACCGTCACAATGCAAAACGGGGTTGAACTTGATTACATCAAACAAGGTTTAGCACTGTCTTTTCACGGTGAGGGCTCTGCAGAAGTCGTGCCAGTAGGTGATGCTGGCTACAGCACTGATTGGAGTCAATTTGAGTTAGACGGCAAAATTGCGCTTATTGCTAACCCTAATTACCTCACGTCTTACATGGTCGGTAATGCGATGAAAAATGGCGCCAGTGGTGTGATCTTTTATCGTCCTGGTCGTGGCGGCCGATATAAAGGGGCAATCACAGGCACACCAAAAGTCCCCGTGATTGGTATTAGTACCGAACAAGGTGAAGCCTTAATGGCAGAAATCGAGGCTGGCAACAATATCGTTAGCTGGTCTGGTATTGCGGCTGAACGCTCACCTTATGCTTATTCAATAAACCATATTGTTGATGGCCGAATTCAATCTGGGCAAATCAATATTGCTGAACATAAAATGCATAAAATAAGTGCGTCTTATCACTCGCAAAATGACGAGCGCCCTGCATGGACTGATGTTATGGCAATGACCAACAGTACCGGGGAGTTCTACTCAACAGGTAGCTCACAGTTAATTATGTTGCCTCATCAACGTGATGAATATTACACAGCAAGTGCAAAAAATGCATGGACGAATGTCGTTATGCCAAACTATAAAATTCAAAGTGGTGGCGCTTATTTTGATGGTCCACGCGCTATGACTGAAGGTGCTGAACAAAACACCACTTGGTTTAAAGGTCCACGCGCTGGTAGCCTAGGCAGCAGTGGCTCGGCGATTATTAGCCGCGATACCAATGTTCTTTACTTTAATCTTGCCTCGTTTGGCGATGCCGCAAACCATGATGGTATTTTTGGCTTTATGGGTAGCTCAGCCTTTGGTTTAAAAGTAAATGGTGAAGCTGCATCTCCATATCAAGGTACATTAACCCTTGAGCCGGGCTCTCATCAAATTACCTTGGAAATGCGTTCTTATGCCCGTGGTGTTGGTGAGCGCTCTCCAATAAATGATAAGCTAGGTTCTCTTTACCAAGGTTTCTATACATTTACGGCTGACGAGCAGCAACAAGGTGTTCAGCCAATTTTAGTGCCTATGGTTGATTTACCTGTTGATATTAACAACAGCATGAAAGCGGGTGAAGCGGCTCAAGTTAAGTTAACGGGTTTACTTGACGGTGTAGGTGAAGTGGCGCTGGCAGATGTACAGTTCCAATATGCGTACGGCCAAGAATGTACGATTGCTAACGTGCCTGCTTATATCTATTGCCCAGTATCAACGAAGTTCTCAAGCGAAAACTGGTTAGATGCACAAGTTGAACACATTGACGGAGAATGGGTCGCGACTATCCCCAATACTGGCAACGTCGGTGACTTTGTCCATATTCGTACGATTGTTTCTGATTATGGTTCAAGCCAAGCAGAGCAAATTACCATGCGAGCTTACATGTTAGATTAATTAGTTAGCGCTAATCAGCAAAGCCGCCTTCGGGTGGCTTTTTTAATGTAAAAACAACATGATCAAGTATTAAGAATCTAAATGCTCGTACTGACCACGATACACTTCGAAAGTCTTCACAACGGTGTGTTGCTCTTTACTTAGATTATCAAACCAGGTATCGAAACGCTCATCATCATCTTGTTCACTCAGTGCTAAATACTGTGCCAACAACTCAATAATATCGTTGTGAGTACACGACAAGGTGTCTACATGACTAGCTAAAACAGAATGGTCTTTATCGCGAAGCGTGTTCATTACATTTTGATCTAGTTCTTCACGGCTAGTTTTATCATTCACTTCCATATCCCTCTTTAAAATAAGCACGCATACCTAGTTATAACAGCCTTATCGACAATATCCAGCTTTTTAAATCTAACTGCTTATTGATTGCTCAGCTTGTACAAAATTAAGACAAACCAATATAAATAAGAATCATTTTTATCTTGACCCAAACAGTCAACCACCCTACAATTGCTACATTATCACATAACAAATAGGTGCATTATGAAGCCAAATATCCACCCTGATTACCAGCAAGTCGCGTTTCATGATACAGCGGCAGACAGCTATTTTATTATTGGTTCGACAATCAAAACTTCGCGCACGATTGAACTTGAGGGAAGAACCTACCCTTATGTGCCAATTGACGTATCAAGCGATTCACACCCGTTTTATACCGGTAAGCAAAAAGCCGTTGCAAGCGATGGCCGTGTTGCTGCGTTTAATCGTCGTTTCAAAAACTTAGCTAGCAAATAGTTGCTATAAGGAAAGAACATGAAAGTATTAAGTTCATTAAAAAGCGCGAAGAACCGCCCGGGCTGCCAAACCGTAAAGCGTAAAGGTCGTGTCTATGTTATTAATAAAGACAATCCGCGCTTTAAAGCTGTTCAAGGTAAAAAGAAAAAGCGTTAAAAAAGGTGCCTAGGCACCTTTTTTAAATTAAAGTAATTTTAACTCAATAACTTACTTACCAAATAACAACTCCCAAAAACCTGGCGGCTCATGTAGCTCATGGTATTTCTTACGTAGCTCATCAATAGATTTAAGCGGCGCTTTTGCAGCTTCAAGGCCACGGGTCGTTGCAAGTTGCTTAGCTTGCTTTGCTTGATTTATAACTTTATCAAGCCCTTCTAAAGACGCCGTTTTATGCTGTTTAAAATCAGCTGTTTTGGCAGTCTCTAACAACTCAATAAATTCATCGATAGCGGTATTAAAGGTAGCTAAATCAGTTGCTCGCACTGAGTTTTTATAAGCAAGCCCCATGTTTTTCATATTGGCCTCAAGGTCAATATCGGAGGCGGCACTCAAACTAGAAAAAAACAGCAAAAAAATGACAAGAATTAATTTCATAAGATACTCATGTGTAAAACCTTGTCGCCATTATAAACCGAAAAATGTCACTGGCCTAATACATGAGCTTCTCTTAATTTTCACTAAAATAGTACTATCTAGAAAGCGCATCAAAGAACAATAATTATCATTTATATTACATCAATAATAAATGGTGACAGCACTAACTTAAAACCATATAAATTCATAAGATATTGTAATAGAAAAGCTTATTTATACTACAAATTGCTACGAAGTTTTTATTTGCATAAAATAGGAACAATGATAAAGTGCATCACGTTAACAATTAGAACACTTAGTTAACACCCCAACTCAGGGATAAAACAATAAAGTAACAGGTGAAACAATGATAAAAAATAATTATTTAGGTGCTAGCATAAAGCTTGCTCTATGCTCATCGGCACTTGCCATTTCTAGCCAATCGTTAGCTGCTGAAGAAGAAGGCGCAAAATCAATTGACCGTATCGAAGTAACAGGGTCACGCATTTTACGTGAAGGTGCTATTGCCCCTGCTCCAGTTACAGTGATAAGCGGTGAAGACTTAGTTAATACTGGCGCGGTTAATATTGGTGAGGCACTAAATAAATTACCAGCACTTGGTAATACTTATTCACTATCAAACTCAGGCCGTTTTATCGGTACTGCGGGCCTTAACATTCTTGATTTGCGTAATATGGGCACAGCTCGTACACTTGTTCTTGTCGATGGCAAACGCCATGTTTCAAGTTCTGCTGGTACTCAATCAGTTGACACCAATACAATTCCAAGTGTTTGGGTAGAGCGTGTTGAAATTATCACCGGTGGTGCATCAGCTGTATACGGTGCCGATGCTGTAACAGGCGTAGTTAACTTTATTCTTAAAAAGAATATCGAAGGCTTAAGTGTTAGTGTTACCAAAGGTGCCTCTGAACTAAGTGATTACAAAAACGAAAAAGCAACGTTTTCATACGGTACAAACTTTGATAATGACCGCGGTAATGTTGCCTTTGCTGTTGAATACTCAGGCCAAAATACATTAAATGCGCTTGATCACCCGTGGACTGATGGCTCTTTCTTTAGCTTGCGTAACCCAGCTCAAAATGAAGAGAACAAAGACGATCCAAATTTCCCTGATAAAATTTACACACCAAATGCTGGCTATTATGCGATTAATAATGCAGGTGTTTTTGCATCAAGCAATGGCTATGTTAACTCATTCAACCCAGATGGCAGCCTTCGTGACATTTATATAGGTGACCGAGTAGATGGTCTTGCATGTGCTGACTGTGATTCATTTAACCTTGCTCAATTCAATGAAATTCAGCCAGAGTTTGAGCGCTACAACGTAAACTTTAAAGTAAACTATGACGTTGCAGACGATATGAATGCGTACTTCGAAGCAAAATATGTAAACAGCGAAGGCGAAAGCATTGGCCAGCCAGCATTTTTCTTCTTTAACCCTAATAACAGCATCAAGATTGACAACCCATACCTTGACTCAAGCGTTAAAGATCTAATGGAACAAGAAGGTGTTAGCTCAATCATGGTTAACCGTATGATGACAGATTTAGGTCGTCGTATTGAAAACAACACACGTGAAACAACCCGCTTTGTTGCAGGCTTAAGAGGCACAGTATTCAATGACTGGGAATTAGATGCATCAGTTGTTCATGGCCAAACTGACTTAGAGCGTATTAATGGCGCTAACATGATTATGGCAAACTACTACAATGCTCTTGACGCAGTTGATGATGGCGAAGGTAATGTTGTTTGTCGTAGTGAAGAAGCGCGCGCTGAAGGTTGCGTACCAGTAAACATCATGGGCTTTGGCGCACCAAGTCAAGAAGCGATTGATTACATTAATACAGTATCAACAGGTACTTCTGAAATTACTCAAACAGTAGTAACAGCATCACTTGCAAACTCAGCAATTTATGAATTACCAGCAGGCTATGTTGGTTTTGCTGCCGGTGTTGAATACCGTAAAGAAGAAAGTGAAACTAAAGAGCCTGATAACGCAGTAGGAACGTTCTTTAACGCACTTGGTGAAGACAAAGGTGATTTTGATGTAAACGAGATTTACTTTGAAGCATCAATCCCGCTACTAGCTGACTTGCCACTTGTTCAAGACTTAGTACTAGATACAGCGGTACGTTATGCTGACTATAGCACTATTGGCGATGCAACAAGCTGGAAAGTTGGTTTAGATTGGACTGTGAACGATCAATTACGTGTTCGTGCAACACAATCTGAAGCACTACGTGCGCCAAACATTGGCGAAATTTTCGGTGCAGCGAGCCAAACATTCTACAACGTTGATGACCCTTGTTTAGCAGATAACCTAGATGATTTACAAAACTCAGAAGTTCGCCGTGCAAACTGTGCAGCATTAGGTGTTCCTGCTGGTTTTGAATCAGATTACGATTCACAAACGCTTGAAGGTTTAGTAAGCGGTAACAAAGATGTTAAAGGTGAAGAGTCAACCAGTACTACAATTGGTTTAGTTTACCAGCCATCATTCCTAGAAAACTCAGTTGTTACAATCGACTATTGGAAAATTGAATTAGAAGACGCAATTACAACGATTGCTTCTCAAGAAATTCTTGACCGTTGTGTTGACGCTGAAGGCGGTATTAATAACCAATACTGTAATCTAATCACACGTGATAGCAGCTCACATGAAATTACACTTATCCAAAACTCGGTATTAAACGTTTCTGGACAAGAAGTATCAGGTGTTGACTTTGAGTTAGGTTATGACTTTGATGCTCTAGAAGGCAACTTCTCTACACGCTTAATTGGTACTTACCTAATTGAACGTAAAGAGTTCCCATTCCAAGACGAACCTGAAGATTACATCGAGTACGCAGGTACAACGGGTGAAGCTAAATGGCAAGCTAACTTAACTATCTCTTATAAGCGTGATGGTTTCTTTGCAACCTTTGATACACGTTACCTAGATGAAGTAAGCCTTTACACAGACCAAGAATTAGAAGATAACCCGAATCCAAACAGCTTAATGAAGTTTGGTAGCTATGTTATTTCTGACGCAACCGTTGGTTATAACTTCGAAAGCGGCTTTGGTGTGAAAGTAGGTGTTGATAACATCTTTAACCGAGAGCTTCCATTCGGTACAAGAGGCACAGGTTCAGGTAGTGCAAGTTACGACAACATCGGTCGTTTCGGCTACTTAAGACTATCTTACGATTTCTAATCGTTAAAATTTGATTCTCTTGGGGCTGCACTTTTGTGCAGCCCTTTTTCTATCAGATATAAAAACTATCCTATTCCAATCATTTACTTAAAACCTGACAATTCACGCTATACTCTACCCTATCGGCCTTTTAACTTAATAAGACTATGCTCAAAACGGTATTTTTCATTATCTGTCTATTTTGCTTACCGAGTGTTTTTGCCAAGCAAAGTATTATTTTTATAAATCCAGGTCATGCTGATACCAATGTCACAGGCCCTTTTTGGTTTGAAGTATCGCAGTTGATGCGGGACGCTTCCAAAGACTTTGATCTCGATTTAACGATTCATTATGCCAACCGAAATCATATTGAAATGAAGTCATTAGTGGCTAATGCGATTAAAGCAAAGCCAGATATGCTGATTTTAGTTGATGAGAAAAGTGTGCTTACCCAACAACTTTTAAGCTTAAAGCACATCTCTACGCCCATCTATTTTTTACTTAACCGCCCATCAGAACAAGAACTAAACCGTTTGATTGATCATGGTATTAATATCGCAGGTAGCGTTGTGCCCGATAACAAACAAGCGGGTCAATTATTAGCTGAAAAACTGATTGAAAAAGCTCAGCACACGGCAAATATTCTCGCGATTAATGGTGATTACACCACCCATGCAGCACTTAATAGAGAGCAAGGTTTAGAGCAAAGTGTTCAAACGCATGATAATGCTAATATCACCGCTAAAACAGTTGCCAACTGGTCAGCAACACAAGCGTATCGCCAGAGTCTTGGCTACTTTAGCCATCAATCTAACATCAATATGGTTTGGGCTGCCAATGATGCCATGGCATTAGGGGCGATTGCTGCGCTTGATGAGTTAAATAAACGCAAAGATGTATTGGTTGGCGCAATAAATTGGCCACTCAGAGTTGTGGCAGAAAAAATAGACGTCACTATCGGCGGTCATGTCACACTAGGAGCTTTAGCTATAGTAAATGTTCATGATCTACTCAATAATTACGCAACCGGAACTATGCATCATGAAGTGGCCATTTTCAGCCAACATAGCGAACAAACGCTTAAGCTAGTTGAACAAATTCACAGTGATAACTTAGCAATTAACTTTCGCGTTTTCAGTAATGCGAATAAAAATGCCCTTCCCTTCAGTGTTGAATCACTTCTTTTAGAGGCAACCAATAGCAAACTGTAAAGGGCATTTACATTATTTATTACTGAGCCAAACTGCTTGATATGGGGTTAGCGACATTGTTTGTGTTTGCTCAGTAATTTGCTCACCGCTAATTAAATCTCGCCATTGCTCGGTACCAATCAAATTTAAGTCGGCAAGCGTAAGCGTTTGCGGCTCGTCACTAATGTTATAAACACAAAACATACTTTGCGAACGGTTGATACTTTGTCGCCAAAAACCAAAGAGCCCTTCGCTTAAATGTAACGTATATTGCGTCGCATTAGGGTGAAATGCACTTTGCGCCTTACGAATAGCCATTAGGTTTTTCATCGCTTTAAACACAGTACGATGATGGGCATTTTCATTACTCAGCTTTGCTAGTAAATCTGACTCTTGCCAGCGGTGTCGGTTAATCGCTCGGTTATGTTGGCTGTTTTCAAAGCGTTCATAATCATTGGTGGTACCGAGTAAGCTATGAATATACAAACCTGGAATACCTTCAAGCGCAAACATAATGGCATGCGCACATAAAAAGCGTGCAACACCCCATTTATCTGGGCCTTTATGGGTACCTTGCAACGCATCAAATAAGGCAATGTTTAACTCATAAGGTGTATTGGTGCCATCTGGGGCGGTACGTAATGAGACTTTACCACCATATTTAGCCGTAGTATTGACCATTTCGGCAATTTCACTTTGCTCCAACAAGCCTTCAACGGGGCGCAAGCCAATACCATCATGTGAAGCTATAAAGTTAAAGTATGCCGTCCCTTCTTGAGGAGGTGGCATACTCATCATCCAATGTTTTAATGCGGTACTGTCGCCACTGAGTAAGGTATGTAATAACAGCGGTGGTAATGAAAAGTTGTAAATACAATGCGCTTCGTTGGCATTACCAAAGTACGATAGGTTTTCGCGGTTCGGGATATTAGTTTCTGTGATAATAATCACATTAGGCTCAAAATGCTCAATAAGGGTGCGAAGCAGCCTGATCACTTCGTGCGTCTCAGGCAGGTTAATGCAGCGGGTATTGAGTTTTTTCCATAAAAAAGCCACCGCATCAAGGCGAAATATACGCACACCGTTATCTAAATAATGACGAATAATGCTGACAAATTCATTGAGTACATCTGGGTTAGCAAAATCAAAGTCGACTTGGTCATGACTAAAGGTACACCACACATGTTGCAAACCGTCTTTAGTTTCAACCGCCTGTAAAAGGGGTGATGTTCTCGGGCGAACAACTTGCACAAGGTCATCACTCTGGCTTGCCGTTTTAAAATACCCTTTTCCCGGCTCTTTGCCCTGAATAAAGTTTTCAAACCAAACGCTGCGGCTAGAGCAATGGTTGATCACCAAATCTGCCATCAACCTAACATCCGCTGAAATATCACGGATATGTTGCCAACTACCTAACGCTTCATTCACTTGCACATAATTCATTACCGCGAAGCCTTCATCTGAGCTATATGGGTAAAACGGCAAGATGTGCAGTGCATTAAGTTCAGGTAAGCATTGGTTTTTTACAAAGCGATGTAACGTTTGCAAAGGCGGCTCTTCAGGCTTAGCAACGGCTTCATCCGTATTAGCATGACGAATAATCGAATCACCATAGGCAATTAAAATCATATCTTGCTCATCCCAACGGTTTTTATGCGGCGTTGGGTCTCGAACAGGATCATCACCTAACATGGTATCGATTAATCTATCTGCGAGTTGTTCAAGCGTTGTTGATAGCTCAACCTCGCCGTAGATGCAGCTTAAATGCTGAATAACCCTTTGTTGCAAAAGCTCTAAAGTCACGTGCCTTCCCCGTTAAATATATTCTTTGTTATCAAGCTCTACGGCTTCTTCTAAGCGAGCAAACACCTCTGGCATTGCCGAAGCTACTCGATTCCAACTCGGCACAAAGGGTGCTTCCATTGGATTTTCTAAAAAGTGCTGACCTGCATTCATAATATTTTGAGCAAACATTTCAACGGCTTTTTCTTCATGATGAATATCAAGTGTTAAGCCATTCATTAACGCATCGTTGTGATAAGTCTCAATAAAATCGAGTGCAATACGGTAATAGGTTGCCTTTAATGAGCGAATCGTTTCTGTCGTAAAAGTCACCCCTTGGGTAGCCAGCTTCCTAAATAAAGCTTTGGTGATATCAATCGACATTTTCGACAAGCCCGCCGCTTGGTTTTCTAGCGATAAGTCTTGGTGTTTGTGATCATAGTTATCAGCAATATCTACCTGACATAAACGGTTATGCGAGTAATTACGATACATCTCTGATAGCACGCCAATTTCTAAGCCCCAGTCACTTGGAATACGAATATCATTAAGTACATCGCGACGGAATGAAAACTCACCCGCTAGCGGGTAACGAAACGAATCCATATATTCTAAATAATCGTTGCTGCCTAATATTGTTTTGAATGAACGCAATAACGGCGTTACTAGCAAACGTGACACGCGACCATTAATTTTGCCCTCAGCGGTTCGCGGGTAAAACCCTTTACAAAATTCATAGTTAAAACGAGGATGAGCAACAGGGTAAATTAAACGTGCTAATAGCGCTCTGTCGTAAGTCAAAATATCACAGTCATGCAGTGCAATTGACTCTACTTTTGAGGTTGCCAACTTATAGCCCATGCAATACCAAACATTGCGACCTTTACCTAGTTCTCGTGGCGCAACGCCCAATTTTTGTAGTTCTTTATCAAGAGCTTGTAAACGCGGGCCATCATTCCAAAGTACCTTATGAGGCTGATCAAGCTCCGCAAAAAACTGCAGTGCATGGCGATATTGGCTTTCATCAGCGCGATCTAGGCCTATGGTAATTTGCGATAAATAAGGCACATGTTTCAGCTCAGCAATAATATTTTGCAGAGCGGGTCCTTCTAACTCACTGTAAAGCGAAGGCAAAATCAGGCCCATTGGGCGTTGTTTTGAAAAGCCCAACAACTCTTTTTCTAGTTCTTCTACTGGGCGGTCAGCAATATTGTGTAAGGTCGTGATAATGCCATTTTGATAAAAATCAGCCATGAGATTGCTCCTGTTTTGCTGCAAAACGCGCTTTGATGATAGTTAACGCAGAAACTTCTTGAACCCAACCTGCTGGGGCTGGTTTTTCGCTGAGCTGCCATGCTTTTTGTAATATTTGTGATTGTACTTGGCTGCCAGGGTTATTGATTAAAATAGCGGTGTCGGCCGCTTTTAGCATGGCTACATCGTTTTGACTGTCGCCAAGCGCTATCACAGTAAATGGATTGCGATAGGCTTTTTTGAACTGATTTAACAGCCACTTTTGTGCAAGTCCTTTATTGTTACCTTTGGTTAAATGGATAAAACGCCCGCCAACAAGCACTTCGTAGCCTGCTTGGCTCATTGCATCTATCAAGCCCTGCTTTTCTTCATCACTGCCCGAAAAACAAACCGGATCTGAGTACTGTCTTTGTAGCGCCAATTCACTTTTATCGACGGGGAGTCCTGTTAACTCGGCTATTTCTTGTGCACTAAATTGGCTAAATAAGCGTACACAATGACTAAATTGGCTTGCATATTGTTTAAGATCTTCATGCAATTTATCGGTACTTTGCGTCATGGCAAAGCGCCAATAACCTTTATATTCATCACAGCCAATCGGCTTTACTTTGAAATAGTCTTTCGGGATATAAACAGCCGCACCATTTTCCACAATAAAGGGCTGGTGATGATCCAAACCTTTTTGAATATCAGTGACTTCAGCAAAGGTTTTGCTGGTGTTAAAAATCACATTGACACCGGTATCATTCAACTTTGCCAAAAATGGTTTGATCACCTCACATTCGTAACTATCGTGATCGAGCAATGTGCCGTCTAAGTCAGTAAAAATAAGTGGCTGAGCAATCTGGTCAGCGAGAAGTTCCATCTTGGTGATATCACGCTCAGTATCGAGCAATAGTAACGCATCCACGCTGTGCGCAAGAGTGGCTAAATTTTCCCGCGTAATACGCTCAAAATGAGAGATAAAACGCTTTAAACTCACTTCATCAAACGTGCCCTGCCCCTGGCCTTTTTTGGCAATTAGTTTATGCTCTTGCTCTAAGCGCCACGCATACACATCTTCAAATGAAGGCGCTTTTAACATAATGGTGTAATCGGCCATTGCGAATACATTTTGATATTCATTCGCTAAGCAACTATTTACGCAGCGACGCCAAATGCCGTCGGCATCTTCTAGTTGCTCTAATTCATTTACCGGAGCTTGCAGTTGATAAGGCTGCTGAGGAGTACTGGCTACACACCAGCCTTCAAAAAACACGATATCAATCGGCTTTTGATTACTAGACCACTGGTCTTTTGGCACCGGTTCATCAGTTAGTTTATCAAATTGAGGTAATGGCACACCCACGTTACCTGCCAACAAAGCTGATAAGGTTTGTTCCATTAATTGCGTATCATGCGTACCTGGTACACCACGACTCGCAAACAAAGGATGAACATCTTTAGCAAGCTCATTGCGTGCATCACGACTTAAATAAAAGTCATCGATTGATAATGACACGCTATTAAATTCGGTATTGCTATTAACCCAGGTCACTAAGAAATCAGCAAGGGTCGTTTTACCTGACCCTTGGCAGCCGTTAATCGCCACCAGCATAGGTTGGCCGGTCATTTTTGCGCTTAAGATATCGTGCGCGAGGGGTATAAAAAAATGCTCACTTAAGTATTGATACTTGAGTGGTAACTGATGCTTCGCTAAAAACGGGGTAATATCCACAACATTTGCCTCTTGCATAATCGCTCCTACCAGTATGACATAGAGATAAATGCAGTTAGTAGACCAGTTTTATAATTCCTTATTTTTTAAATGGTTACAAAAAAAGCGCATATTTAATGCGCTTTTTTGGTGCAATATTCAAGCAGTTTTTAAGTTCTAATCAGCTTGTTGCACTGCTTTGGGGAGAACAGCATTTAAGATAATCCCCAAAATTGCGCATAAGCTCACACCTTGCAAACTAAACTCATCACCACCGATATGCATGCCACCAATACCAAACACTAAAATCAGTGCGATGATAGTCAAGTTGCGAGGCGCGGTAAGATCTTCACCTGATTTAACTAAGGTATTTAAACCAACAACGGCGATTGAGCCAAATAGTAAAATCATGATGCCGCCCATCACAGGAACCGGAATAGTTTGTAAACCCGCGCCCATTTTTGCCACAAACGCAAGCACAATAGCGATGATTGCGGTCCAAAGCATCACACGAGGGTTGAAGTTACGTGTAAGCATTACCGCCCCCGTTACCTCAGAGTACGTTGTATTCGGTGGACCACCAAAAACCGATGCCGCAGAGGTTGCTAAGCCATCTCCCAGTAAAGTGCGGTGTAAACCCGGTTTCTTTAAATAGTCTTTACCTGTTACTTGGCTAATAGCCATCATGTCGCCAATATGTTCAATTGCTGGCGCAATGGCCACAGGCACCATAAATAAAATAGCCTGCCATTTAAACTCAGGATAAGTAAATGCAGGTACCGCAAACCAGTTTGCTTCGGTGACCGCATTAAATTCAACAATACCTATAAATAACGAAGCAAGGTAACCTGCTACCACACCAGCAAGAATAGGAATAAGTTTAAATACACCTTTACCCCATACCGCAAAAATCAGCGTAACCAGTAATGATAAACCAGACACCCAAATGGCTTGCTCATAAGGAACTAATTGTGCACTGCCATCCCCTGCTTTACCCATAGCCATATTCACAGCGACAGGTGCTAAGGCTAAACCTATTACCATAATCACTGGGCCAACAACCACAGGCGGTAACACTTTATGCAGCGCATTCACGCCTTTAAATTTTACTATCAAGCTAAGCGCAAAATAGCAAAAGCCTGCCACCATTAAACCGCCCATAGTTGCGGGAATACCCCACATTTGCACTGAGGCGATAATAGGTGCGATGAAAGCAAAAGACGATGCTAAAAAGATGGGAACTTGGCCTTTGGTAACCACATGAAACAGTAAAGTTCCTAAACCTGCAGTAAATAAAGCCACATTGGGATCAAGGCCTGTCAGTAATGGCACAAGTACCAGTGCGCCAAATGCGACAAACAGCATTTGCGCGCCAGTTAGAATGGTTTTTAACGAAAATGTTTGATGATTTTCCACGTGAGCGCCTTACACTGTGCCAAAAATCTTGTCACCGGCATCTCCTAAGCCTGGAATGATATATCCTTTTTCGTTTAAGTGACTGTCTAAAGATGCTGTGAAAATTTCAACATCTGGGTGGGCTGCAAGGGTTTTTTCTACGCCCTCTGGTGCTGCCACTAATACAATCACTTTAATATCTTTACAACCTGCTTTTTTAAGCATGTCGATAGTTGCAATCATTGAACCACCGGTTGCAAGCATTGGGTCAATAACAAGGCTTAAGCGCTCATCAATTTTACCAACCAGTTTTTCAAAATAAGGCACTGGCTCCAATGTTTCTTCGTTACGCTGAAGACCAACAACACTTACTTTTGCAGCAGGTAATAACTGCATTACGCCATCCATCATACCAAGGCCGGCACGAAGAATAGGCACAACAGTAATTTTTTTACCTTTGATATGTTCTACATCTAATGTTGAACCATCCCACCCTGTGATTTGAACACTTTCTAATGGGAGGTTTTTTGTTGCTTCGTAAGTAAGCAAAGTACCTACTTCAGACGACAGCTCACGAAAACTCTTAGTACTAATACCTTCTGCACGCATAAGGCCAAGTTTGTGTTGAACTAACGGATGAGTAATTACATGGATAGACATAAGTAGAACCTAAATGAGATAAATTACGCCTATTTTAGCGCAAAATAGTCTTCTCGACTGCAAAAAATGCATGTTCACCGCATTAATTCTTTGAATTGGTCTAAAATCATACTAACAGTTGCAAATATTAATTTTTTTGCAACAACACGCACCGGCAATATTTAACATTTTATTTATTTTGGGCCTGCAGTAATGAAAACGTTTATCTTCAACTCGATACTACTTTTGTGTATTTGCCTACCGGTCCACAGTGAAACTCTCGATATTCAAGTTATGGCAGACTTTGTTCCCCAAGATGGCGGTAACCCTGAAAATGAGGCCACCACGTTTTTACTGGCTGCAGCAGCTGAATTAGGCGATGAAATCAGCCTACATTTTATACCTGCAAGCCGCTTAAGAGAGTGGCAGCAATTAAGCAAAATGAACAATGTTTGCTTGTACAATAAATTAAAAACCCCAGAGCGTGAAGCTCATGCTGTGTTTAGTCAGTACCCTCTGATGGCATTTCCTTCAAATAAACTGGTGGTATTTAATAAGCCCACCATTCCAGACGCTATTACCCTACTACAAGCTATCTATTACTATGACTTAACAATTGGCGTCACCAAAGGCCGTTCATACTCAGAAGAGATTGATAAGTTTGTCCGTTTAAATGATGAGCACTTTTTTATACTCGATGGAGCTACAAATGCACCAAGACTCGGGCAAATGCTATTCCAAAATAAAATTGATGCCGTTTTAGAATACCAAACGATATTTAGCAACCGTTATAAACGAGCTCCGGGACTGAGTAGTATTCGTTATATCAGCCTTAAACCAGAAAAAGCCGCGGTGTTTGGTTATATTGCTTGCTCACCAACAGAGGTTGGCAAACAAGCAATCGCGCTGTTCGACAAAGCGCTTAAAACAGAAAAGGTACGCACTTTAGTTAGTGAGCGCCTAATGGCGCTATTTCATGAAGGTGAAAACACACAAATTGTAAATGCCTTCAATGCAGCGTTTGAGCACTAAGCTGATAAAATCTGCTCCATAACCCAACTTGTATGTAGTGCGCTCTCACCGGTTGATGGGTGTGGTTGCTGAGCATGAAAATAGTTCGCCATATTTTCAACATGATATTGTTGAATATGCGCAGGGTTATCAATTACGAGCTGTTGTTTGCCCTGTGCGTTGTTAAGCACAATCGGCTTTTCGTCAAAAACACTAAAGCTAAGCTCGCCTTCACTGCCGTAAATCATCACATCATCAAAACGGTTTGCTGAAGCAAAGTTCCAGCTCCCGGTGCCTGTAACACCAGATTGATGCTGCCAGTGAGCGGTAATAGCATCGAATGCTGAATATAAGCCTTGTTGATTAGCACATAAACCATGCACCTTACTAAAGTCACCTAAAAGGTAGGCAAGTAAATCAAGACCATGGCTGGCTAAATCGTCGAAGTAACCTCCTCGTGCCACATTTTGATCTGTGCGCCAGTTGTACTCACCCGATAAATCAAGGGTGTTAGGAGCTTTACTTAAATGCCAACTAACATGACGAGGCTTACCAATGGCGCCTTGTTCTAGTAACTGTTTAACGTGATTAAAGCGTGGTAGTGAACGGCGATAATAAGCCACAAATAGCGGCTGTTTAGCCTCTTTAAACGCTGCGACAATGTCAAGGCTGTCTTGATAACTTGGCGCCAACGGCTTTTCAATACAACATGGTTTACCTGCCGCAGCAACTTCAAGAGCAAACGCTTTATGGCTATCTGGCGGCGTGGCAATATACACTGCATCAACACTGTTATCGTTAATTAGTTCGCTTGGTGATGCGAACACCTTTGCGACATTATGACGTTTAGCGTAATCATGGGCTTTTTCTAGGTCGCGACGTGTCACTCCAATAAGCGCAATACCTTCTGCTTGCTGATAAGCAGGGCCGCTTTTCACTTCGGTTACAGCACCACAGCCAATAATGGCAAATCGCATTGGCTTATTCATTGCTAATCCTTTATTTTTAAGTACGTTACAAATTGCTGCTGCATGTAGCCGTTTATTTTTGCATGTTCAGGGCACCAACCTGCTAAAAAACGATAAAAATCGCTCCATGCGTAACACCAAAGCGCTCGCCAACTGCTAACAACAAGCGCTGGGTTTACATTCGGTTGATAACGTTTTAGTGCCTGTGTGAGGGTGTCAAAATAGCGATTCAAATAGTCATCGGCAACTGATTTTAATGCCGTATCATTTAAGCAACTGCCTAAAAAATACATCACATCAATCACCCCAACACCCTTGCCAACATATTGAAAGTCATAGCCAAGAACATGCTGGTTTTGTGGCGCAATCGCAAAATTGGCAAGCTTAGCATCACCATGAATTAACGTTTGGTAAGGTGACTCACTCAGCGCAGTATCAATAGCGTGTGCCTGCGCTTTTAAGCTTAAATCGCTCATGCGCTGTAGCTCATCAGGCCGCGTTGCTAAATGCCAATAACTACCTCGCGGCCAAAGGCCATTGGAAGAGCTTGCTAAATGAAAAGCATGAAAGTGTGCAAGCCAGTTTATAATTGCTTGAATGTCGCTGTGTGTAGCACTTGCTTGCAGGTAGCCAAGTGCACTGAAATCACTAAATAACAGCGCTTGCTTACTGCCCTCTTGTATTGCCTCAATACAGTGGATAGCCGCAGCTTCATGGGGTAATTGCTTAGCGTAGTGTCGATACCAATTAAATTCGACTAAATAAGATTGCCGCTTTCTGGCAAGCGCAAAATCACTTTGTTTTATACGACTGTGATTGATCTGACTAGGCACTTCAATCGCTTTAATTACCGCAGCAGCACCATTCATTTGACAACGAATAATCTCACCGCATCCACTCCATACTGATGCTGCTTGCTGTAGCTCTGTAATGTTTGAAAAGTGACAAGTAACGAATTGCCTAAGATCCATAACGCTCTGTAATTTATATAAACTGATGGCAATAGTAGGTGAAATTAGCTATTGGTACAACGGCCTATAGGCAATAAAAAACCCGTGCTAAGCACGGGTTTTCGAAGATAAAGTCCTAATACTGCTCAGGACTTGCATTGTTGAATTACTCGTTTACCACACTTTTAAGTGGGTTTACTGGCTTTGCATTGTCATCCAGTAAGTTCATATCAAAGTCGAACTCATCAACACGAATCGCTTTTTCACGTTTCTTGTTGTAATCAATCAGTTTTGCATACTCTTCTTCGTTGATAACACTTGCAACAAGTGCATTATCAAGCGTTTCTGCAAAACGAACGCCCGGCTTAATAGTTTTAGCACGAAGTGCTTTTTTAACTTTCTTAAGTAAATCAAGGCACGCCATTTTCGCTTTGTACGCTTGCTCATTGATGTAATGACCATCACCTTCAATTGGGTTTACCAAGTGAGTGATTTGCGCTTTAAATGCGGTATCCATTTGCGCTTGAGTCGCAAGTTCACGGATTAAATCATCGCTGATCTTAGGCATTTTCATTGAGTAATTCATCGTAATGAAACGCATAAACTTACGAGTACCACTTGCAGGGAAGTTATCTAAGAACTTATGCAATGCTTCTTCAGCGCTTTGTAGTGCAAAGCGAGTCGCATAGTGGAAGTAAGGTGCAGCTTGCTCACGTTCACTGCTTGCTACTTTTTGCTCGTAATATTTAATTGATGCCATAGCAGCGTATAAGAAGCTCATTACGTCGCCTAAACGTGCAGATAACATTTCTGCTTGTTTAAGTTTGCCGCCAAGTACCAATAACGAGAAGTCAGCGTAAACTGCAAGTTTTGCAGATAGTTTGTGTGCTGCTTTTTCGTATTCACGTACTTCTGGTAGTGACGATTTAGCACCCGCAGTAAACGGTAATACGCCTAAACGGAAAGCTCGTAAGCTATTAGCTACGCTGTAACCCACTGTTTTACGTAAGATGCTGTTGAATTCTTTATCTGCATTTTTGTCTTCGCTGTGGATAGACTCAACCATAGTTTGTAGGTAAGGGTGACAACGCATTACACCTTGACCAAAAATCATTAGGTTACGAGTAAGAATGTTTGCACCTTCAACCGTGATCGCGATTGGTTGTGCAACATAACCACTTGCTAATGTATTTTGCGGACCATTTTGAATTGCCTTACCTGCTTGAATATCCATTGCTGAATCAAGCACGTTACGACCAATTTCTGTCATGTGGTATTTAGCAATCGCAGTAACTACAGATGGTTTTAAGCCCATGCCTAAACCTTCTGTTGTTAATACACGCATTGCTTCTTGAAGGTAAGTTTTACCTGCGATATCAGCAAGCTTCTCTTGGATACCTTCGAATTGACCAATCGCCAGACCAAACTGCTCACGTACTGCTGCGTACTCAGAAGCACCTTTAAATGCTACTTGTGATGAACTAACACCAAGTGCCGGTAACGAAATACCACGGCCTGCACCTAAACAGCTAACCAGCATTTGCCAGCCACGGCCGATGTTCTTTTGACCACCAATGATGAAGTCCATTGGTACAAATACTTTTTCGCCGCGAGTCGTACCGTTGTAAAAACGGATGCCCATAGGATCATGACGATTACCAAGTTCAACACCTGGGTGATCTTTAGGAATAAGCGCACAGGTAATACCTAGGTTTTCTTTGCCACCTAGTAAACCGTCAGGGTCAACTACTTTAAATGCTAAACCTAATACTGTCGCAATTGGCGCAAGTGTAATGTAGCGTTTGTCCCAGGTAATTTCTAAACCTAACACTTCTTCGCCATTGAACTGACCACGTTTAACAACACCAATATCTGGAATACCACCCGCATCTGAACCCGCTTCTGGGCTAGTTAGTGCGAAACATGGAATATCACGACCATTTGCAAGGCGTGGTAAGTAGTGATCTTGTTGCTCTTTAGTACCAAAGTGAAGTAATAGCTCACCTGGGCCTAATGAGTTAGGAACCATCACGGTTACCGCAACCGCAGAACTCTTAGTCGCGATAGTTGCAACAATTGTTGAGTTTGCATAAGGGCTGAATTCTAAACCGCCGAATGATTTAGGAATGATAAGCGAGAAAAAACGCTCTTTTTTCAAGAAATCAAGAATGTAGTCAGGAAGATGAACACCATTTTGAATTTCAGAATCATCAATCATTGATAATAATTCTTTCACTGGGCCATCTAAGAATGCTTGCTCTTCAGCGCTCAGCTTAGCTGCTGGCACGTCACGAAGTGCATCGAAATCAGGTTTACCTTGGTAGATTGAACCTTCTAACCAAACATCACCCGCATCTAACGCTTCTTGTTCTGTAATTGAAATACTAGGTAATACTTTTTTTAATTTTGTACGTAAGCTCATAATAAACTCATCCGACCAGATAGTGATACCTACATTACGTCATAAAACGAGCAATAGATCAATTGGTCCAACCAGTTTTTTTAACATTTTTTTATATTTATTTTTTCTTTGCACGCTAAGCACTTGAATACAATGGGTTTACACGTGTACGCTCAAACGCCATTTTTTATCCCGAAATGGTTAACAACTAAAGGCTGAAAACAAAAAGCCCAACTAAAAAGTTGGGCTTAGGTATAAATACTGAAGGAATGGCTTATAGCTCATCTTCGATAGGGAATAACGAAATAAACCACACTTGAAAGCGTCGCCACGAAGACGTTTGTGGTTCTTCATCAAACTGCTCATTACTCACGGTATCGAGCCAAACTAAGTTATTATCTTTGAGCTCAACTTTCCAGGCATATTCAGGCATTTGCGTATCAACCCAATGGGCCAAAAAGCGGCTAAGTTTTTCGCTTTCGATTAATACGCCCATCTCGGTATTTAAATCAAGCGAGCGAGGGTCGAGGTTCATGGTGCCCACAAAAATCTTTTCATCATCAAAGGTCATGGTTTTTGCGTGTAAACTTGCTTGTGATGACCCGGTTACTTTACGCCCTGCTTTGCGCTTAATGGCCATTAAGTCACTGGGTTTTAACTCCCATAGCTTAACCCCACCCTTTATAAGATCTTCTCGGTACTTTTTATAACCAGCATGCACCGCAGATACATCGGTAGCAGCTAAAGAATTAGTCAGTACAGTGACATCAACGCCCTGCTTTGCCCAATTGGTTAGTAATTTAACGCCCTGCTCACGAGGAATAAAATACGGCGACACAATAATTGCTTTTTGTTTCGGCTCGCCCATTTCTTTAAACAACATTGGCGACATATTGGCCGATTTTTCACTGACGTCGTTCATCACCTTATCGGGGTGATCATAAAACAACACAGACTTTTGCCAATCGAATTCTATTTCATCGTGCAACAAGCGTTTTACAAAGGCGCTTTCGCGTAACTGCTCAACGTAATTACTCTGCTGATTTTGCTCAACATAGGTCGATAAAGTTTTAGTGATATCAATAAGTGATTGCTCATCACGTTCACCGTGCAAGTCTTCAACAGGGTAAGACAGCTGATGATTCCAATATAAATCAAATGCTTTTGATGCCTCTGGCACAATCTCGCCAACACTCATCACATCTAAATCAATAAATTCAGAATGATCTTCAGCCGAGAAATACGCATTACCTATGTTGCGCCCACCGGTGATAAAAATCCGATTATCAACAATAAAGCTCTTGTTATGCATACGTCTTGAAAGCTGGCTAAAGTTGGTAACAAAACCGAGCGCTCTAAAACGACGGTTAGGAAATGGATTAAATAATCGAACTTCAATATTAGGGTGAACAGCCAGTGCAGCTAAATCAAGCTCACTGTCGGCTTGCGATAAGTCATCAAGCAACAAGCGAATTCTTACCCCCCTATCTGCGGCTTTTAATAAAAAGGCCGTAAATAAAATGGTGGTTTGCTGCCTGTGGTATAAATAGTACTGCACATCAATGGTGTGCTCTGCAGAATCAATGAGTGCCAACCTAGCTACAAAGGCATCGACCCCATCTGCTAAAGGATAAAACCCTGATAACCCAGGATGATTATTACCCACTGCATCTCCTATGGTACTGGGTGTATCCGCTGCAATGGCATAGCTTGGTTGAATTGACTCTCGTGAAGGTAACTGCGCACAACCCGCGGTGATTAAAATGAGTACTGCACAAAAAAGTGATTTTGAAGAGTCTATTATCATGGCTTCCTACCAATGACCGTGTGATACACGTATCTGCTTTGTTATAACCCTAATAAATGAAGGGGTTAAAAGCAAATAAAAACTCGTAAGTATGGGGATTAATTAGAAGAATTAAACGAAGGAAAAATTCTTAAGCACGCATGCTTAAGAGCAAGTAATTACGCTACTTGCTCAGTGATATCTGCAATTTCGATCAGTTTGCGATTAAGAATTTTTTTACAACAACCACAACACTTGCCGCACTGGCTACCCACTTGCAGCTCTTTTGATAAATCGCGCATCGTCATAGCGCCATCATCAATTGTTTGTTCGATTTTTTTATCAGTCACACCATGACATAAACAGATATACATGAATGCAAACCACTCTCATTTCTCTTGATGGTCTGCATATTAATCTAAACGGTAATAGTTCGCAATAGTGTTATAGGCAATATTTGCATAACTTTTATACCAAAATCTCATAATTAGCACACAGCTAAAAATTTTCCCTTATGATTTGGGCAGTTAGTTAAAGGCGAGCAAAGAAAAAATTTCTAACTTTTTTGAGGGGGTTTAGTTTGGAGTTGAATGAAAAAGAGAGGATGGCTCAAATACAGAGCATTGGGCGATGAAAAATAAAGAAGCCAACACTTTAAAAACTCTTAATCGTCAGGAACATATCTGGTTTTAACTTTTTTAAGCAAAAGACAAAAAGAGAGACCTGATCCTATAGTCTTTTCACGGACTTTAGCCTCCCTATGAGATTAATTTCTGGCAACTGTTTGACCATACAGCCAACGCTTGGTTTGTATAAAAAGCTATGTGATCAAGTGAGTAAAATTGGGCTGGTAGCTAATTCTTTTGATGGGATGAATCGTTTTTAAAACTTCATTTTCCATTCAGAAATCGTGAGCTCATAAACCTTTTATTTCAACCGACTCTACCAACGAGCTTAAAAACACTCAAACAACAAATTCTGTCTCGATTCATTTAATTAATAACAAACACCCGCCACGTAAATACACTTCATTAAGGGCAACTGAAACAAGTACCGTGTTCATACAAATCAAGTAAGCTGTGTCACTTAAAAACAGCAGAGCTAGCTATTTGAGCCAGCGCCACTAGTTAGCAGCACCGACATAAATTGCACGACCTGCTGCTAGCAAGTGCGCAGTTCTACTGGGATTGGCTGCGAACTAAAAGCTTTTTGTTCCGCAATAAATAGGAAAAAGGCAAGACGCGGCCCTATTTTTTCTCATTCTTTACGATAAATGATAAGTGCATCAAGCTCTTTTCTTAGCTTCCTCAACATAGGGTCTGAATTCTCTTCATCTAAGACAACTCTTTTTTTACCATCGATATCGAAATACTGGCAGAATTCTTGGTTCTCTGTAATCGGACTACTAATTTTATAGCTTGTACTTTTTATCACATTATTCCGTATGCGGACGTATTCAGCCTTTGTGATAGAGGTCGTCCTTTTCGCCAGTCCACTTCCTGCACTGACAATAACGTAGTCACCATTAACCTCTCCAATGAACAGATATGATTCAAATACCCAACCAGAAAAGTTATTCTGATAGTGGAAAACATACTCTTTTGATTTTGCTGTTAATGATTTATCCAACTTAACAATCAATGGAACCTTGCTTTCTTTTGGAGTACATGTGAGGTTCGTCGTTAAAGGATTTGCAAAGGAAGCAAACGATAGCAACACTAGGCATAATGTTAACGTTTTTTTAGCGTAATGGAATTTCATATGTCTTCCCTCGTCTAGTGTAAGTATTTCGCTCAACCATGGGGACAGGTCTTGCTTTTTGCCACCATCTTACTTACACGCGAATAGCGTAATTGAAAATAATCACCCAACTCTTTTCTTTGCTCGACAATTACCGCTAACTTACGCCTTGATGTTGCTTTAGATTTGCCAAATTGGAGTAACATTTTGTCGATTTCAATCCATTCTGGAGTTTGTGCTTGCCCATCGTAAAATGCCCTACACGTTGAGAACTTCTATTAAACCATTGCTTATAAACAACATTGGACTAGCTAAAAGGCAAAAAGAAAGACCTGACCCTATTGGTTTTAAAATAACCTTCAAATTTGTTTAGACTGTTCATTTCAGCAAAGGAAGTTACACAAAATCAGAAAGTGCTAAATTAACCCATTGCAACTATTTTTCTAGATTAAAAGTCTATTGAGGCCCCTTAGTGATCATGATCTCCATAAACAAGTATTCTATCTGAATCCATAGGTTTATAGAATCCAACACTTTTTGACTGAGACTTGAAGATTTCCACCGTAACATCTAACTCTTCTAGTGATTTTACCCAAGTAAAACTATCACTAAAACAAGAGGAAAACTCATATTCGAAAGATACATTTGAAGGGTAGCCTCCAAACTCCAATATGACACTTTCCTTAAAAGGCTCAGGACCGCTCACTTTATGTTCTTTGATATAAGAAACGTTTGGGTCTTTAGATTTCCAGTCCATTAGACACTTTCTTTCATAAGGATTAGCTAGAATAAAAACCCCATTCTCATCATGGTTATAACCATAAGCTATATAAATTAATACAAAATTTAGGATTATCGATACCAAAAAAATTATACTTCGCATATGACCCCTTTATTCCCAAAACCACTCAATACCCGAAAGTGAGACTTGCTACCAATCACTGTTTGTGACTCGTAGTTAATTTCAGTAGAATAATCAATTAAATTATCGTTGATTAAGGTTCCATCTTTAAAAAACCTCAAACTCATACTAATACAAATCTTCACTATATTGAGTTTGGTTTGTTGTGGTCACATCCACAGTCCCCCAGCAATTGCTTGGATTATTACACGCCCATACGTTGCATTGGTTTGAATTTTCACAATACCTTTCTAATAGCAGCAGTGATAAAACTATGTTCAAATTTGCCCCCTTGGAGATCTGATAGAACGCCTCCAGCAGTTGTTTTCTTGAGTTAAAAAGAGCACATCCTTGCTAACATTTACTTTCTTACGCTCAACTCAAAAATCAGGTTTTCATTTCCTTCTCTAAGGTAAGCAATTTTTACAACTCGCCCCTCTTGGATTGTATCTGAATCATGCTTTCTATTCGCAAAAAAGGTGTTTTCTGTTCCGTAATCATTGTACTTAAAGCGTACTCCATCAACAGTAAAAGCCTCTTCTCTACTATTTCTTTCAACAATTTGAATATCTTCAATAGCTCCTTCAACTGTAGAATAATTTCCAGAATCTATGCCATTAGATTTTAATACTAGGCCATAAAATGACAGTGACTGCATTACAAAAAAGCCAAATACAAATAAGAAGCCAAACCAGAAGTTAACTTTCTTTTCAAACTGTAGTTTATTTTCGTACCAGTATTTTATCTTCGGGCAGCACAATATTAGTAGAACAGAACAAACAAGTGTTAAGTAAAAGCCAATTTTGGTTCCCATAAAATCGGACTGAAAATAAAGTTCATACATTAACTAAATCTCCTATGGCTAATCTATGGGCAGAAGTTGCCGTATGAACCATGCTAGTTTCTTTTCCCCGAGCCGATATCGAACGAACACAAAATGGGTTCAGGTCTTTCTTTTTTGACCTCAACTAAAGACTGAACTGAAGTGGGTATTATAATTTAGAAGGAAAAATGTAGCTTGACCTCTTTGTAGATAAAAGCTACTTACTATTATTCTTTATTTTTAAAGCTTAAATCATTATGACAAAAAGCATCTATTAAACCATCACTATCCGCTTTATTTATTTTTGCTTCTTTAGGGAGCTCTATATGCAAATAATCATAGTTGTATTTACCTTCATCAGTCATTCGATTTAGTTTATATCCAATCATAAATTTATCACCTCCACTGTAATCTAACACTGATATGTTACAACTAGTTGTGTAGTTAATCGAAAATACTAATGAAGCTTTAGCATCTTCGAATTCATCATAGCTCGCAAATAGAGGCACTGAGAAACTATCTATTTCCCCAACGTACTTATAAAAAACTTCTTGTTTGTCAAAGGATGACCCTCCATCTGTATTGACAATTTTGACAAATGTATCAATTGTAGGCTTAATTTTTTCAAATCTAATACTTGTATTAATAGCTTTAGAAAAGAACGCATTCTCCGCATTAAACCCATAAGCTAAGCAATTTGTTGCTGCAAAGGTATCACCAGCAAAACTGAGTAACAAATCAGAATCTTCACAATATTCTGATATAGGCTGTAACGCCATGGAAATGCCGCTTTGGAATAAAAGGATAAAAATTAAATACCTCATAGTATCTCCAGCATTTAATTTGAAACCCTACGATTAGCTCAGAAAAAACTGTTACGTTTTTTGGCATAGTGCTTAACCATAATCCACGAAAGGAAAACAAGAACCGACTCCTAGCTCTGTTGAACTCCATTCAATTTTATTAAAAAAACCATAATGAAAAACATTACTACAATTGCTATAGATGAGTATTTAATGGCTTTACAAACCCACACTTTGTCTTCCCGATAGGATTCAACTTTGAACAGCTTAAAACCATGATAAATTGCACCTGTTCCGCCGTAGTAGTTTATGAAAAGCTCTTTTTTTGCGAATTTTGGAGCTAAGATAAACGAAACCATTACAAACAAAAATAAAACAGCCGAAAGTACCATCAAAATAATAAGA
This sequence comes from Pseudoalteromonas sp. P1-8, assembly GCF_001399985.1. Taxonomy (NCBI): domain Bacteria; kingdom Pseudomonadati; phylum Pseudomonadota; class Gammaproteobacteria; order Alteromonadales; family Pseudoalteromonadaceae; genus Pseudoalteromonas; species Pseudoalteromonas sp. P1-8. Next base: position 151,877 of record NZ_LJSO01000008.1, on the reverse strand, counting down.
AAATAATCTATCATTTCACCAGTTCACATTTACATATTTATCAGTAACTTACTATACCAATAAAAAGCAAGTTATGCTCCAACCAAACTTAAACACAATCTGGTGTTTTAGTTGATAGTAAAGCACTGCATTTGCTATTTTACGCCCAACACTAAATCAGTAATCGAGGACACATGGAAGCGCCTACTTTTAAATTAACCCGTGATAACTTTAACTCAATCTTTTTTCAGACTTTCATAAAAACGAAAGTGCAAACTGAAATACCTATCTTGAGATGCGCAGTCCCTTTACCTAAAGCGCAGAAATTCAAAGCAAAATTAATCACTGGTGCTATATTCATCATTGCTTGCCACCTTGTTTGGAAAACACAATCCGGTGCAGGTGCAATTGCCGCTGTGATCATTACATATCTCAGTTACTTTTTAGTTCAAATGTTTATCGCCAATAAGCGTTACTTCATTCATGAATCCCCGTTGTGCGAAATTAAAATAAACCAAGAACAGGTTTACCTGCCTGCACTTTTATTCGATGACAGAAAACCACGAACAATTAAAAGAGAAGATTTACTTAATGTTGAGGCCGTATGGAATTTTACACGCACCAAAAGCGGCTACGATATTAACGATCCACAACCTAGGCGTGCCTATCTATTTTCTGTAATTTTTAAAACTCGCTATGGTGATTCAATTCCTTTAAATGACTGGAGCTTAGAACACCCTGAGCTCTTCAAGACACTTGTTGAGTATGATTACCCAGTCACTATGATCAGAACAGCCAAACGCGGGTCACCAATAACAGTTCACATAAAATGGTTCTTCCTATTTACCTTTATATGTACTCTCATCTACTCACTTATAAAGTATGTAATTTAGCGGACTTATAAATGTGCAATTGGCAAAGCAACTGCGAGCAAGCGCTTTGCCTTAAACTTAGGCTTTATTGTTAAACAGCATACCAGAATGATTACTAGAAGTAGGAGCAAACAAAGAGTTTATCATCGTAGAAACATTACTTTTTACGGCAAGCTGGACTGCATTTATTTCTTCATCAAGTTGTTTATTAAGCTCTAGTAACTCACTTTCTCGTTGTTCTGGAGCTAGGTCTTTGTTGCTTTTTAAACTATTAATCTTATTTTGTAACTCCTTTATTTTTACTACTAGCTCTTGTTGTGTTTGTGATGTCTTTGATTGAGCTTCTGCTTGTGGATCAGAATCAACGCCCGCTTCTTGTTGTTTAGAGCCTTGAAGGTTTATTGCTTTTTCACTTTCTGGGTTTAGCTCATTTTTATTTTGTTGATCTAATAATGGCTCTTTTAGGAATGAGGATGTGTACGAAGTTAGCTGCATAGTTTTCCTATCGTTAATTTTTTGACGTTTAGCTATAAACCTTTTGATAACAAAATAGATGCACAATCCGTACCCATTTACCACCCAACACTTTTTATGTTGCTAAGCATGTATGTTCCTTTAAAGTTAGCGATATTAAACTTTAACTATTAATCCCCTCTTTCAACAAACCAATACTAAAGAACCAGTTTTTAACTTTTAAATAACCTTTTGTGATCTCTTTTTAAACACCTGCCGTAAGCCTTATTGAAATGGACACGTCGTAACGTCCGAACATACAAAGATATAAGGAAGAACGATGAAATACATACTCCTGGCTAGCAGCTTACTTTTTCTCACCGCGTGTAGCGATGATGATGACGATAATACCGAAGTTGTTACCCCTCCCCCAGTTCAAGAATTCACTCCAAGTAAAACCTATTCTGTAACTTTAAGTGGCAAACAAGAAGTGCCAATGAATGACTCAATGCAAACAGCGACTGCAACGGTAGAGCTTGACGAAAGTTTAATGCAATTTCGTGCAACACTTGATGCAAGCTCAGTCGAAGGCTTTAGTGCAGCACACATACACGACGGCGATTTAGGCGCTAATGGTGATGTTGCTTTTGCATTTGAAGCCACTACCGATGGTATGTATGAAGTCGCAATTACCGACCTTGATGAAAGCTTGATCGCTGATTTAATGGACGGAGATTGGTACATTAACCTTCATACCGAACAATATGCAAACGGCGAACTTCGTGCGCAAATTGTGCCTGATACAACGAGTATCATCACGTTTGTTTTAAATGGCGATCAGCAAGTGCCTATGAACGACAGTGACGCAATGGGTTATGGCTATGCATCTTATGATAGCGCCACGACAGAATTACGGCTTCGTGCGGTGACTATGGGTGTTGATGACGCTACAGCAGCTCACATCCATACAGGAAAATTAGGCTCAAATGGTGATGTATTCGTGACTTTAGAACAAGACGACGAAGTCATGACTGACTGGGTTGTACCAGAAGGCACCATGATCGACAGCGACACTCTGGCAGTACTTTTAGACGGCGGTCACTATGTTAATGTTCATACGCCTGAATTTGCCGGTGGCGAAATTCGCGGCCAAATCTTAACAGACAACTATGCAGTTGCGACCTTTGACTTAAGTGGTGATCAAGAAGTGCCTATGGTCAGCACCATGGCTGATGGTGATGGTTATGCCCTTGTTGATACAACAGACTACAGCGTAGAGCTTACTGTTGTAACATCAGGCTTAGACGATGCAAGTGCTGCGCATATTCATACAGGTCGTATCGGTACTAATGGTGATGTATTAGTAGCTCTTGAACAATCAATGGACGACAGTAATGTCTGGATGACACCAAGCAACACGCAAATCAATGCGGATATTTTTGCAGTGCTGGCTTCTGGTGGTCACTATGTCAATGTTCATACACCTGCTAATGCTGGCGGCGAGCTTCGCGGGCAAATCCTAACCAGTAACTATGGCTTTACGAGCTTTAAACTAAGCGGTGATCAAGAAGTTCCTGCTGTCGAATCTGATGCAAGTGGTGAAGGTTATGCATTAATCAACATGGATAACTATGCCTTAGAGCTATTAGTAAACACAATGGGTGTTGATGATGCGACAGGTGCACACATTCACACTGGCCGAATTGGCACGAATGGCGACGTACTCGTTGCACTTGAGCAGTCAACAACTGACGCAGGCATGTGGATGACACCAGCAAATACCATGATCAACGCAGAGATATTTGAGGTACTTGCATCAGGTGGTCATTACGTTAACGTGCATACACCTGCTAACACGGGTGGTGAAATTAGAGGTCAGATCCTAACAGATAACTATCAACTCGTTACTTTCCCACTTAGTGGTATGCAAGAAGTTCCAGCCGTTGATACAATGGCATCAGGTAGTGGTTATGCCTTAGTTAACATGGATAATTACCATCTAGAATTAAGAGCGTTAACCGAAGGTGTGAGTGACGCCACTGCTGCTCACATTCATACGGGTCGTATAGGCACCAATGGCGACGTTCTTGCTGCGTTAGAGCAATCAAGCGATAACATGAACTTATGGCAAACACCTGAAAATACCATGATTAATGCAGATATTTTTGCAGTACTCGCATCAGGTGGTCATTACGTCAATGTGCATACTCCTGCAAACCCAAGCGGTGAACTACGCGGTCAAATCCTTACCGACAACTATGTGTTTGTAACCTTTCCGCTAAGTGGTGAACAAGAAGTACCCGCGGTCACAACGGATGCATCTGGTGATGGTTATGCGCTAGTGAATACCAATGATTACAGTGTTGAGCTGCAAGTACTAACATCGGGTGTAAGCGATGCAACTGCAGCCCATATTCATACTGGTGTAGCCGGTGAAAATGGCCCTGTGTTAGCTCCTCTTGTACAAGACAGTGATGACATGAATCGCTGGATGAGCAGCACAGGCTTGATGATAGATGCCGATATCTTTTCAGTTTTAGCTTCAGGCGGTCATTATGTAAACATTCATACGCCTGCAAATCCAAGCGGTGAGATTCGAGGCCAAATTCAATAACTTTATAGAGTCAGAGGCCAATATTTTTGGCCTCTTTTCGTTACTTTCCTCGCTCAATTAATCTCACAATAGCACCCCTCAGCATCTGAGTTAATAAACTGGCTATTAAAACCCGCACGTAAGTTTGCGATTACTAACTCAACAAAGCCATTCTGACTTGAACAAGCGAGTCCTTTTGATAATGGCCCTGCATACACAAGCTGTTGATTTTCTGAAACAAGTACTGCGGCAGGTTGAGCGGGTAATATTGCAGCAACCGCAGATGTTGGTTTAAGTTTTACTACTTTAATACCTTGCTCTGAAGCATAGCTGCTAAGGCTTATTATGTGCGGTTGTGAGCGCTCTGAGCATACACAGGTATTTTCATCAATAATGTACAAGGTATCGGCATTGTTGATATCAAGCCCCATACTTTGTTGAAAAGCAGGTAACCAATTTGTTGTGGCTAGCTTTTTATCTGGATCAAAGGTGCTTGCTTGTTGAGAATAAGCAAACACCAAGGCTAATGCCACAGAGGCAACCCAAAGTAGAGTTGCCATTATCAGCCATTTGCTATTTGAATTTAGCAATACCTTGCTCCAGCACATCGATACTTACATCAATTAACTGTACGCGATCGGTGAGTTTTTCAATCATCAAGTTGTCGTTGGCTTGGTTAGCAATTAAGGCCTGTGAATTATCGGCAATAGCACGCGTATTACCCGCTTGATTTTGCACTACATGAGCAACCGACTGTGAGCTACTTGCAGCAACATTCACCTGCTCTGTCATCTCGGTAATTTGCAGTTTCATCTGCGAACTAATTGCAGATAACTGCTCTATAAGCGCAACACTACCCTGCATCGACTTAGTTGATGAGGCGCTGTTTTGCATCAAACTTTCAAGCGTATTGGTTATTTTATCCGTCGTGTTTTTACTGCGTGTTGCCAAGTTTCTAACTTCATCAGCCACTACCGCAAAGCCGCGGCCTTGTTCACCTGCACGCGCAGCTTCAATTGCAGCGTTAAGCGCAAGTAAATTCGTTTGCTCAGCAATTGACGAAATTTCATTGAGTAATTCTGAGATATGCGAACATGCACTCACCAGTTGGCCTATGTTTTGATCTGCTTCTTGAAGGTTATTAGCAAGCTCAGCCGTTTTGCTGTCTGTATTCGCCACCTCATTTAATGCCTCTGTGGCACTTAAATGGAGCTGCTCAAATTGTGTTTGCAGTTCATTACTCTCTTGTTCCACATGAGCAAAGCCTTCGGCGACTCGTTCACCTGACTGCGCGATATCCGTCGATAACTGCTCACGATGAAGTGCTTGCTCATGCAATTCGTCGTGTACTTCAAGTAATTGTTTAGACTGGTTTTTTAAAACACTACTTTGGCTTTGAACATCACCAATCACGCTCGATACAAAACCTAGTAAGCGGTTAAAACCCGCCACGGCTTCACTGTGGCTATCATCCGCTCTTAAACTAATGTTAATGCTGTTTTCATCGGCCATTATTTGCTCTGTTGTTGTGCTTAACGATAAGCCAGAACTACGTTCACGGTGTAGGGTTTTTGCAATGTAGCCGGCTACAATTGCTTCAACAATGGCATACACGGCATGGATAAGTACGGTGCTAAAATACAATCGATCTGGGTCAAAAACGTATAAACCGACTTCGTTTATCTGTAAAAAGTAAAAGCTCAAATGGTGAACTGCCACAAAAGCAAGTGCAGTAATAAACACGCGCCATTCAACAAACATGATCAACACGGCCATTAAAATAAATATTTCAAAGTGAACTTCAATTAGGCCGTAGCTTTGTTGGATGTGTAAAAACGAAAACATCATGCAACCGGCAGCCACAACATGGGCTGTTAATTTGCTCGTTGGATATTGATGGAGCATCCAAAGCGGTAAAGATAGCAATAATAAACCGGTTACCACACCGGTAATTAGGGTCGAATAGATAAAACCTAAAACTAAAGATTCAACAAACAATAAAAGGAACAAATAAGTAAAAAGGCGGCGCACACTCGTCATAGATAAAGCCTTAATCATTAAATAATTTACAAAAATACAATTAATCGAGCCAATACGGTTTGATGCGCGTCATGGTTCACTTTATTAATTGCAATAATGCCCTAAATTGATCGGTCCCTGCTTTTTCTAGCCATTGAAATATCACACTTTCTGTACAAGTAATAATAGCACCTGCTGCCGATAGCTGCTTAATTGCCAACTCTTTGTGTTTTTCGTTGCGTGATGCAATGGCATCTTCCACTACAAACACTTGGCAACCATTGGCAATTAAGTCTAAACATGTTTGCAGTACACACACATGCGACTCTGTACCCGTTACCACTATTTGCTTACGGTTAGAGCCAGCCAATAGGTTGTTAAATTGAACCTCTTGGCATGCGCTAAAATGTATTTTGTGATAGCAGTTAGTGCCAGTTATAAAAGGTAAGAGCTGTTCACTACTTTTACCTAACTTGGTTGGATTTTGTTCGGTAAATAAATAGGGAATATCTAAAGCTTTAGCTGCTTTTATTAACTTTTCGGTCTGATTAACAGCTAAACCAAAGTCGTTAATTACCGGTTCAAGCCCTGCCTGAAGGTCAATAATTAATAACAAGGCATTACTTTTTTGGCTGATAAATGAATGGCACATCACGTTCTCAAATTGCTGATAATTGAACTAGTTATAGCATAGGTTTCAGTTTCAGCACCAAGTAGACCTTATTACTATTTTTTCTTTTCAGAACCATTAATTACGGTCATAATTGTGCTATATTTTGTTAAAAATTATGCGCAAATAATAATTTAGGGTTAATCAGTCAGTGCCTAAACTTTTTCTTTTGATTTTCAGTTTGCTGTTCTTCACGCTCTCCTCTTCAGCGTTGGCACAAAACTATGCTTTGCAAATGCAGCGTATTTCAACCGATGAAGGACTTACGCAAGGCAGTGTAACTAAAATCGTGCAAGACGATTTAGGCTTTATCTGGATTGGTACCTACCAAGGCTTAAATAGGTATGATGGTTATCAGGTAGCGCCTTTTGCTGGAGAGTACATGCTCGATCAGCGACAAATTACCGCAATGCATAAAACTGACGACGGAAACATTTTCGTCAGCACTGAGTTTTCAGGTGCTTTTCTAATAGACCCAAAAACGCTAAAAGTTGAAAAAATCTATTCTGGCAAACTAGACCCTGAAGATGTTTTCTTTTCGCCTATTTTAGCAATCACTGAAGACGATCACTTTTTTTACTTCGCTATTGCCCAGCACGTTTATTCATACAACAAGCAATCAAAAAAGTTTTTGCATGAGTTTTCTATTAATAAAGAAGAGCACATTGTGCGGGCACTCACCCTGCACGACAACTTTTTATATATCGGCACATCAAATGGGCTTTTTTCAAAAAACCTTGCAGATGATCATATCTCGCATATTCCGCTAACCGATAAATCTCAGGTCACCGAAGATAATAAAAACGTAAAATTTTTAAGGGTCGATGCGCAGCTCGGCTTATTTGTAGGCACTGTAGAGGGCATGTTTGATATCCCTTTTAACGCTAACCGTTTACTGGCATTTGATAAGGTAAGGCTGTTAATCCCTAACTTAAATATTTGGGATTATTCTGTTAGCTCATTCGGTGAATATATCGTCACAGAAAAAGGATTGTTCGAATTTAATCGCCAAACCATGTCAGTTGAGTTCATCTTAAACTTTGAACAAAGTAAGTTTTTAATGTCTGACAATTCAATTCAAGATGTAATGATTGATAAAACTGGCTTGCTGTGGCTTGCATCCCGCTCACAAGGCGTTTTCACATGGTCAACACTAGCAAGACGTTTTAAACACATTGAATTAAAAAATAACCAAGCTCGCTTCAATAATAATGTCTGGTCGGTATTACAAGATCAAAATGATACCGTTTGGATAGGTACAGATAATGGCCTAATGAAGTACAACCAACTTACTAAAGATATTACACCCTACTTAGTTAGTAACGATGAAAAAGCCTTTCATGGTGAGCATGGTATTTATGGTATTACTGAAGCTAACATTGATGACAGCAACCGTTATCTGTGGCTAATGAAATACATAGGTCTTGCCTTGTTTGATAAACAGACAGGCAAATTAGTGCCTATAAAAGGCAATGCTGAGACCATGCACCTCATAAATTACGGCCCTAACTGGGGCTTTCGTGCTATGGGTAATGATCAATTTGCATTTTTAGATGACCAAAATTTTTATAAGTACAATGGTAAAACAGGCGAACTTTCAACAATTAAAGGACTAAAAGAACAAGTTGACCTAGTTAATGCCCATGCTTTTTTAAAGCCACTGCCAGACCACCCCGACGAATACGTACTGAGTATGTCTGGCAAATTGTACCGCTACAATGAGCAGACTCAAAAGTTAACACTGATATACCAAACAGAAAATTATAACCCATTAGCGTTCACTACCATTGATGACTGGGTGATGGATTATAACAACACCCTGTGGCTTGGCTCAGCTGACGAAGGGCTTATTGGCATCGATGCTAAAACCTATGAAGTTAAACATCGTATTAATATACAGTCTGGCTTAAAAGCTAAATCTGTTTTTGCATTGCAAATAGATCGTTTTGGCTTTTTATGGTTAGGTACTCAAAATGGTCTTTACCGCCTTGATTTAAGCTCCTTAGAACTTGACCGTTACTTTATTCGCGATGGTTTAGCCGTTAATGAATTCAACATTGATGCCGACACCACCTTACATAACGGACAACTTGCATTTGGTAGTACCCGAGGCGTACTTTTACTTTCACCAGAGGACTTTTTATCGTCGCCTGTAGAGGCTGGTAATATAAATACCGAAATTACCAATGTATCTTTGCTTTCGCGAGAGCTTAACTACCATCCATATAAATATGTAAATACGCCTCTGCAGATCACTTATGATGATATGGGCTTAGCAGTCACCTTTTCTAACTTTGATACCATTAATAAAGATAAAACATCGTATCGAGTGACCCTTGATGGGCCAACCTCACTGCAATACGACAAGCTAACAACCAATGAGGTCTTTTTCACCAAATTACCGCCTGGTAATTATGTGTTATCAGTGTCGTCGTCAACCGAGTTAAGCGATGCAATATCAGCGTCTAGGCAACTAAGATTTAATGTTGCACATGCACCTTGGTCATCTCCTGCTGCAAAAGCAAGTTATGTCATTATTGTTTTAGCTGTTTTGTTTTTCCTATTTTGGCAATACCGTGCTCGCCAGCAAATGATCGGCCGTGCTCATGCAGAGGCAGTAAAATCACAACAACAAACCGAACTCGCTTTAAGTAGTACTAAAAGTGGTGTTTGGGAGATTAACCTAGTAGAACAGTTTTTAAGAACGACCCGCTTTTCTGCTGAACTGGGCTATGCCGAGTATAAAGATGGTATAAGCCTCAACAAGTTTGTGAGCTTAGTCCACCCGCACGATCGCAATAATGTAACTAGCCAGTGGCAACTATTTTGTAAGCAAACAAATAACCAACAATGGAATACCACTTACCGTTTAAAACATAAAAATGGTAACTGGCTTTGGTACGAAGACATTGGTCGTACTATTGCAACCGATGAAAAAAACCGCCCATTAAAAATAACCGGTATTTATACCAATATTACAGAGCAACGCGCTAATGCCCAGCAAGCCAGTGTCCTCGGCGAAGCATTTGGGCAAATAAACGACTGGTTGCTAATTTTAGACAATCAACTCAAACCATTTTCTGCTAATGCCAGTTTTGGTGAAGCATTCGCCACGCCAAACAATGTTGCAGAGCTTACTAGTCGCGACTTTATTGCAGCCATAGGCCGTGCAAAATACCTTGAATATATAGACGTATTAAAAACACTTAAACCCAAGCAAAACTGGAAAACAGAAGCTGTTATTCGCACGCTAAAAAGCCCTGCACACCCAGTTCATATTAGTGTCACGGCTGTAGCCAAGGAAAACCAATCAATTAGTCATTATGTAATTGTAATTTCAGACTTAACAGAGCAAAAACGCGCTGAAGACGATTTGCGTTATTTAGCAAATTATGACCCGTTAACGGGCCTGCCTAACCGCTCTTTAATGTATACAAAAATTAGCAACTGTATAAATAACGCCAAAAAATACAATAAACTAGCTGCATTATTATTTATTGATTTAGATAAATTTAAACCAGTAAATGATTCATTCGGGCACGCTGTCGGCGACCAATTACTTTGCGATATCACGCAAAGAGTAAGCCTGATGTTACCCGAAAACGCCGTAATAGGCCGTCAAAGTGGTGATGAGTTTTTGGTTCTTATTAAAGACCTTCACTCACCACAAACACTCAGTGATCTCGTTAAAAAACTCACTGAAGAACTGGCAAGCAAGGTTATAATTGACGACTTTTCAATCAACATTTCAGCAAGTGTTGGTGTCGCTCTTTACCCATTTGATGCGAAAACAGCAGATGATTTAATTAAAAATTCAGATATAGCCATGATGCATGCTAAGCAATCTGGCCGTAACAATTTTAAATATTTCACAGAGCAGATGAATAACCAGCTTACCAAAAAGCTGTTACTTGAAAATGCCTTGAAAGATGCGTTTAAAGACGATGAGTTATTTAATAACTATCAGCCTATTGTTAATGCTAAAACTAAAAAAATAAACGGCGTTGAGCTTTTAATGCGTTGGAAGAACGAGCAAGGTTTTGTGTCACCTGCCGAATTCATTCCTATTGCTGAAGAGATAGGTCTAATCGATGCGTTGACTGAGCAAGCACTTGATAGAGCATTAACAGAGCTGCTGCCAATGCTACGTGCTAACCCACAGTTTTATTTATCATTAAACTTGTCGCCAACGCATATTTTAAAATCAAACTTAACTGAACGCTTATTACTTATTTTGAATAATCACATGGTTAAGCCTGTGCAACTGCGTCTTGAAATTACAGAAAATACGCTTTTAGAAGATAAAGAAAAAGCTTCTAAACAGCTGCAAAAACTTAAAAATGCCGGCTTCAAACTATTACTTGATGACTTTGGCACAGGTTACTCGTCACTAACTTACCTAAGTCAATTCCCGATTGATGTGATCAAAATTGACCAAAGCTTCGTGCGTAATATCGGCCAAGATAAAAGTAATGAGTCAATAATAAAAACCATCCATGCGTTGTCATCGAACTTAGGCTTATATTGTATTGCTGAAGGAGTTGAGACTAGCGAGCAAATCAGTTTCTTAACTGAGATGGGGTGCGAAGATTTACAAGGTTACTACTTCGCAAAACCCATGTTGGCCGATGACCTCATTGCAGAAAGTACGATTCAGGCAATCATTGATCGACTAAACGCGCTTTAAACCATTTATTCAGACAGCGATAAAGCTCATCTTTATTAATGGGCTTCGAGATAAAGTCATCCATCCCAGCTACAAGGCAGCGCTTTTGGTCGTCTTCAAAGGCGTTCGCCGTAATAGCAATAATGATAGCTTCGCCATACAGCGCAGGGTTCTGTTTAATTGCTTGTGTACATTGATAGCCATCCATGTGGGGCATTTGGCAGTCCATCAATATAATATCTGCCGTAAAACTTTTAAGCTCTTCAAGTGCCTGTAAGCCATCGTTTGCCTTTTTGATAGTACACTGGGTGTCTTGCATCATTTTTTGCAGCACGATTTGATTTACAGGGTTATCTTCAACAATTAATACATTTATGCCACTAAGTGTTGGCTTGTCTGTACTTTGTTCTGCAGTTGCTTCTGCATCGCTTACCATCACTGGCACAATAATAGTAAATTCACTCCCCTCACCTTCTTGGCTCACTAAAGAGAGCTCTCCATCCATCAACTCTATAATTCGTTTACTAATGGTGAGCCCGAGCCCAGTACCACCATATTTTCGTGTGGTCGATATATCGGCTTGGGTAAACTCTGTAAACAATTTGGCCTGTTGATTTACTGAAATACCAATGCCTGTATCACGAATTGATATTTCAAGAGCGCCATCGACCATTTGGCAATGCATGTTTATTTCACCTGACTCCGTAAATTTACCCGCATTGCTCAAAATGTTATTGATTACTTGACTAAATCTCAGTGGATCTAAACGGATATACTCAGGTATGTTGTCTGCAATGCTCAATTTAAATTTAACGCCAGATTTGACACTGGTGCTACTAAAAACTTTGGCTAATTGTGCCAGTAAGGCTTTAATTTCAACAACACGGTCTTCGAGTTTAAGAGCGCCCGCTTCAATTTTCGAGAAATCTAAAATATCATTTAAAATCAACAATAAGTTATTAGCACTTTGATGGATCATCGCCAGCTCATCACGCTCAGTTTCGGGTAGTTTAGGGTTTTCTAATAGCAGTTGAGTCATGCCTAAAATACCATTGAGCGGGGTGCGGATTTCATGGCTCATGTTCGCTAAAAATTGCGACTTAGTACGGTTGGCTTGATTCGCTAAGCGAACAGCTTCGACTAGCTCATTCGTTTTATCATTAACTTGTTGCTCGAGCTGGGCATTAAAATCGGTCAGTTTGTTATTCAACACTTCGTTTTCGTGATTCGCTTGATGCAAGCGATTAAAATTAAGCGCTAGCTTATTAGCTAAACTCGAAAACTGCGACTGCAAACGACTCACTTCTAGCCAAGTTTGTGGTAAGTCGGTATCTGTGATTGCCCGTTCAGGTTCAAATTTGTCGATTTGTTCAGCTAACTTTTCGATAGGAGCAATTAACCAGCGACTTAATTGCGTGATAAACACACTGGTTAATAAAATAATAAACAATATCATCACCAAAGACTGACCCCATGCACTCACCGCAACATTGTTGGCATGTTTGCGATTGAGCATGGTCATTACAATCCAGTTATGCTCTGTTGAGCGAGCTTCTCTGGCGTAAAACTGCTGCTCGTTCTCAGCATCAAACATCTTAAAACGAGCTTCGTCTGCAAACGAATCTATTTCTTCATCTGTTAATTGTTGTAGCTCTTTAAAGTCATCTAATGTGCTAAATACCACTTTGTTGCTGGCATCTAAAATCAACAACTCGCCTTGGTGACTAAATAGACTGGGCCTGAGGCCTGCAAAATAATCAAACATCAGTGAGCCTTCAACGACGCCAGTAAAGGTATCTTCAATATAAATCGGTGCTGATACTGCAACTATAGGTAAAGAACCAAAACCGCGGCCCTTAAATATTGTTGAGATATAACCAAGCTCATTATTAGGTGCATTTATAAAGTAATCTCTATCTGCCACATTGGCGCGAATGTTTGACTGCTGCAAACTAATCGCTAACGATTGTGGATAAAAATGAGTGACATCAGCAAGAGCATCAGCAATTATCTGTGTTCTAAAATCAGGGTATAGGTTTGCCATATTTTCAAGAGCAATTTGACGAGGGACACCGTTGGCAATGCTTCTGGCAGTGAGTACCACCCCTTTTTTATTATGATCAAGGTGAGCATCAATGGTGCGTGCGATTTCTTTGGCTTTTTCTTTTAACTGCGAATTTATCTCATACTCAATGCGCGCATAATGGTTATTGGTTAGTACTACAGAGGTTAATATGACTACCAGCACAACAAGTAAAGTAACAACATAGTTAAGTATTTTATAGAGCGACGAATAATGTTTATGCCACGAATAACGGCTAAAGAAGAAGCTCAGTAAATCAATAACAGATAAGTAAATTGCCGCATTTAAGCAGTACTTAGCAAGTGCAATAGCAATCGTTAGAATTGGTAAACCTAAAAAGAAATGGCCAAAACTCCAAAGTAGTGGCAGGCCTATCACTAGCCAAAATAGCATGCCTCGTAAAAATACCGGCCGCGCTTTTGATAAGCAGTATAACTGTAAGCAAATAAGCTCAAGTGCAAATACTATGGACGGCCACGCATGCCCCCAGCGGTAAAAAATAAACCCTGTACTTAAAATAAAGGTGATTATTGCAAACCGCCAACCAAGTAGCAGCAAGCTTAGGATCACAAAAAACTGACCAAGAAGAAATTCTGAGCTATCTAAAAACCAAATTGGTAATAAATTAACAACTCCCGCAATACAACCAAGCAGTACTGCGGCTAAAAAGTTGAAATATGAAGGCTTATTTTGAAGCAAAAAAGGTATCCTAACTTCATAGTGATACCTTTAAATTAAAAGAAAATTAAACTTTTTGCCACTTTAATTAACATGGTGGCATTCATGACTTTCTATTTGCAGCACACTTTTTCCAATTTTAAAGCGCGATTGCAATAGTTTTTCGACCTTTAAGCGACATGCTTCGTCATGCTTTTCAACGGTACAATGCTGTTTTAAAACAACGTGCGCGCCAACAATAATGTCTTTGTCTTGGCGCATTACCGTGACATTATGAACATTTTGTACATGTTCAACCGAAGCGATACTTTGTTCAATATCAGCTACATTCGGCAGCTTACTTCTATTTTCAAGTAAGCCTTGAATACAACGAATGATCACTTTAACCCCAGTAAACAAGACAAAGGTAGCAATCAACATACTCGAAATAATATCAATTTCGGCCCAGCCAGTTAGGTGGATTAAAATACCAGCGAAGAAGGTTGAAACCGTTGAAATTAAATCAAAAAACGAGTGTAAAAACACCGCATACACATTAATGCTTGCTTTGCGCCCTTTGTATAGCACCCATGCTGCAGCACCATGAAACAAAAAACCAATAGCTGAAATGACCGACATTAAATAGCTATTAATTTGTAAATCATGACCATCGCTATGATGAAGGTAGCGCTCCCCCCCTTCATAAAGAATAATTAAGCTAATGCTTAAATATAAGATGCCATTGATCAAGCCACCCGTGAGCTCTGCGCGCTGGTAGCCATCATTAAAGTTTTTCGCGAAATATATCGCCATGCTTGAGGCAATAAGCGCGATGAATAAAGAACTGTTATGAACAAACAAATGCCCAGCATCAGCAAGTACAGCAAGCGAATTCGAATAATAGGCGCCAATAACCTGTATCACCATAAACGAGCACGTTATGGCTAAGGCAATCAACAAGCGGCGTCTAGATGCTTGGTGTGTTGTAATATCTGTCATGAAGAAGTGAAATACCTATCAGCTGGAAATGCGGTAATGATATAAAGTCTCAATTGTAATACGCAGCGCACTTAAACGCACTAAAAACTTAGTTAATAGTCCCTTTTTGAAAGTTTTTTGCACGATGTGTTACTAATAAGAAAGGAATTAGCAGCAAACAAGTAAACTAAAACACTCACTTGTAAGCTAAAAAACAGTAAGGCGTTAACAACACATGTTGTTAACGCCTTTTACTCGAAGCAGATTTAAAAAGCAGGCTATTAAACTTTAAACTGACTGACTAAATCTTTAAGGTGCTGAGCACGCGATAACAAGCTTTGCGTGCCACGTTGTTGTTGCTCAGCGTTATCATGTATTTGCATTGCACTGTCTGAAATATCATGAGCCGACTGATTGATATGCTCAACCACCGTGCCCTGCTCTTCTGTCGCAGCAGCAACTTGGTGGTTGCCTTGGCTAATAATTTCAAACTTCTGCTGAATAGACTGAAGTGCAGACACTGCAACGTGCGTAAGCTCAGTGACCTTTTGGCTACTTTGCGTGCCTTCGGCAATCGCCTCTTGTGATTGCAATGATGAGCTTTGTAAACGCGAAATCTGTTCTCTAATTTCAGAAGTCGATGTTTGCGTACGCTGTGCAAGTGAGCGTACTTCATCAGCAACGACCGCAAAGCCACGGCCTTGCTCACCCGCCCTTGCTGCTTCAATTGCCGCATTGAGTGCCAATAAGTTAGTTTGCTCTGAAATTGCATTGATCACTTCAACAACCGAGTTGATCTCAGCTGCTTGATTAGCAAACTCACCGATACTTTTATCAACCGTGATCAAAATATCATTCAGCTCATTCATGGTTTGTGCTGTGGCAGCCATACTTTGATTGGTTTGCACGGTTTCTCGTACCGCTTCTTCCGTGTCGCTTGCTGTACGATGAGCAATATCAGACACCTCATTAATAGTTTGCCCCATTTCTGTAATAGCTGTGGCAACTTGATCGGTTTGCGCGCGCTGATCTTCGGTAGCAACAAAGGTTTTGTTGGCAAAGCTCGCAAGGTCGTCAATCCCCTCTCGCATCGCTTGCTCGGTGACACTGATTTCATCTACCAACTCAGCTACTTTACCTATGATGGCATTAAAGCCTTTAGCAAGATGCCCCAGTTCATTATCAACACTGTCATCTAAACGTTTTGTTAAGTCACCGCCGTGGCCTGCCATACCCAGTAGTTCGTCGCCCACACTGCGTATTTTCTTACTTAGCCAATTCGCAAAATAAAGTGTTAACACTAAAAATATACCTGCAAGCACGACACTTACGATAATCGACATCCAAACGACTGTATTAATCGCGCTTGATATCTCTTGCTTAGGCTGAACCGCCACAAGAGTAAGGCCAGTGCCTTCGATTGGCATAACCCCAGCATAAACATCTTCATCTGCGAGCTCCACTTGCGATAGAGTAAAGCCAGTATGTTTACTGCTCAAAAAGCTTTGTAATGCGCTTAATGAAGCGACGCTTGTGACTTGTTTACCAATATAAGCATCATTTGCGTGTGCAATAATTCGCTTGCTCTCATCAATTAAGAATAAATACCCTTGCTCACCAATTTTACGCGACGTAACAATGCTAGAAATATCTGAAATATCATAACCAAGCCCTGCCACACCGAGGCGTTGCCCTTCAATTTCAACCAAGGTGTTAACGTATAAAGTGAGGTGTCCACCCTGCTCACTCACATCTAAAGCCAGCGCTTGGCGTTTATCTGAGCTAATAAAGTCAAAAAACCAACTGTCTCTTGGCTCACTTTGTGAGATTGATTTGAAAAAGCCGTCTTGTGTGTAATAACTCATTGAGTTTTTGCTTACCCAAAACACCGATGACGCACCACTTTTTCTTTGTAAGTCAGCAAAGTACGCCATCACACGTTGATGAATTGGTGAGCTTTTCTCACCTTCGTTCATCCACGTATGCAGAATTTGGTTTTCAGCTAAAGACTGTGACACAGAGATCGGGTAACGCATTTGAGCGTCAATTTCGGCAGCCACTTTACCCACAGCGTCAGGCAATAATTGCTTTTCTGTTTGTTGGTAATAAAGCCGAGAAAATTGGCTGGTATTGATTAAGGCGCTAACCACAGTGACAACAAACAATGCAATTAACACAAAACTAATAAAAATAGTGCGCAGCGATAGATTTCGCATTCAGCAAGCCTCATACTTAATGGTGGAGTTTTGGTTTTAGATCATCCTTGCGTCCTATCAATAATTTTAGGTAACAAGTCTGTGTTAAGCAATTGCTATTTAAGCTTTTACTGTTGTTTTTTGTACTAATAATTATCAAACTCAAACAGAATAGGAACAAACGCCAGCTTGTACCTTTTTACTAGTTAAAACGCTAGATACAAACACCTCACTGAATAAAACCGTGCTTATTATGACTCTGCTATTATTGCCATTTTTTGCTTGTAGGTTTTTGGCGACATGCCATACCAGCGATGAAATGCATGATGAAATGCGCTAATTTCAGAGTAGCCACATAAAAAGGCTATCTCAGTAACTGAAAGATCTGTTTCGTTTAACAATGACACACTTTTTTGCTGTCTTAAACTTGCTAATTCTTTACTAAAACTTGTGCTCTCTTTTGCAAGACGGCGCTGCAGCGTTTTTTCACTCATATTAAGTGCTTTTGCCATTGCTTTACTGGTGGTTTGGCCTTGAATTAAATGCTCTTCAAGCAAAATTCTCAATACCTGCGTCACATTCGTTTGCGTCACTAGTTTCATCTGGCTTGATAAAACTGGTTCACTATCGGTATTTTCGCTAAAAAACAGGCTGTGGGTCGTTGCGCCGTATTCAATTTTGCAATTAAAGTGCGCATTAATCTCACTGTGTGGCTCTTTACGCTGCAAGCAAATTCGCGTTGGGTGCCAATCTTTTCCCTTTACAGTGCGCGCTATTTTTACACAAAACGCCATGGGCGCTTCGTAGCTTAGCAGTGACATATCACGCTCACCATCACTAAAGTTAAAGCGAAGTTCATACTCACTTCCATGATCGATAAGCGACACATTATGTGTATCGCCCATCAATTTTTGATAACGCAATATCAGCCGAAAAGCACTCAATAACTGTGTTGACTGAATAATCGCCATGCCTACCACCGGAATAGCGCGTACATTCATGTTACTGCCAACATAAAGACCTAAATGGGTGTTTGGTAACATGGCTTGCGCCTGCTTCCAAAGCATACTGACACTGGCTTGTGGGTATCGGGCTGTTTGGCTACTTAATTCTGCTAAAGGAATATTTGCCGCTGCAAACAATTCATTAATTGGTAAACCCTGCCACTTAAACGACTCAGCCATAGCACGAAGCCACCAGCTTGATAAGGTTCTCATGCATGTCCTAAACAAACAATTTAATGACCTATATTATCAAGTAAATAAAAGAATAAAAGCCTATTGTTAACCTGTAATTAACAACGGAGACAACAATATGGGCACTGTAGCAAGTAAACGCGAGTTCGCGAGCTTTAAAGAGTTTTACCCCTATTACTTACAAGAACACAAAAATAAAGTCTGTCGACGCTTACATTTCATTGGCAGTTGGATTGTTTTGGCTATTTTGTTTGCCGCTATTTATCAGCAGCAATATAGCTGGCTAATTTTATGCCCAGTTGTGGGCTATGGCTTTGCTTGGGTTGGTCATTTCTTTTTTGAAAAAAATCGCCCCGCTACTTTTAAACACCCTTTTTATAGCTTTATTGGTGATTGGGTCATGTTTAAAGACATTATTATTCGCAAAGTACCATTTTAGGAAAACACCATGACGATGAAACACACAGTATCAGAGCAAGAATGGCAAGCCCGTGTTGAGCTTGCTGCCGCGTATCGCCTAGTTGCTTTATATGGCTGGGATGATTTAATTTTTACCCATATTTCAATGCGTGTCCCCGGCACAGACAACGAATTTTTGATAAACCCGTATGGCATGATGTTTCATGAAATTACGGCATCAAGTCTTATCAAAGTAGATCAACAATGTAATAAGCTGCATGACAGCGAATACCCAGTTAACCCTGCGGGGTTTAATATTCATAGCTGTATTCATATGGCGCGTAATGATGCCCACTGCGTTATTCACACCCACTCACTCAATGGCACGGCAGTGTCTGCTAACAAAGACGGCTTATTGCCTATCTCTCAGCAAGCTGTTGTTGTGCACTCAGGTTTGGGTTATCACGACTACGAAGGCATTGCCCTTAATCCTGCAGAACAAGACCGTTTAGTGAATGACCTAGGTTCTAATAACTTTTTAATGCTACGTAATCATGGCCTATTAACTGTGGGTAAAACAGTCGCTGATGCATTTTTGTTTATTTATGTTTTTGAAGCTGCATGCGCTGTACAAACTCGTACTTCACAAAATACCGAGCAACTCGTACAAGTACCTAGCGCGATTATTGAGGGTATCAAAGGGCAAACTGAAGTTGCTACTAAGGGACTGGGTGGCGCAATTGCTTGGCCTGCCTTACTGCGCTTACTCGACAATAAAAGTCCGGGTTACGATCAATAAGGATATACCATGCAAATTGATATCATGACTAAAATAGTGCTGCCTTTAGCACTATTTATCATCATGTTTGGCATGGGATTAGGGCTTAAAAAGCAAGACTTTAGGGCATTATTTATTAGCCCCAAAGCACTTTCAATAGGCTTAAGCTGCCAACTACTTTTATTGCCAAGCGTTGCGTTTTTATTAGCAATGAGTTTTACCCTATCCCCTGAGCTCGCTATTGGCCTGATTTTAGTGGCTTGCTGCCCGGGTGGTGTGACCTCAAACCTTTATACCTATTTATTCAAAGGGGATGTTGCGCTTTCAATAAGTCTAACAACGCTAGCAACATTTATCTCACCGTTTACCTTGCCACTGATTATGCATTTTGCCATGCATACATTCAGTGTGCCGGGCCACGAATTCGCTTTGCCAGTGATTAAAACCATAGTGCAAATGCTGATGATAACGGTACTTCCTGTTTGCTTAGGAATGGTATTTAATCACTTTAAACCCCATTTGAGCTTGAAAATAGAACCCTTTATACGTCGTTTTTCGAGTGTATTCTTAATTGTGATAGTGCTTAGCATTATTCATAAAAATGCTGACCAAATGCTGAACTTTTTTGCGACCAGTGGCATTGCAACGCTGACATTAAACCTCAGCACGCTGTTACTAGGGCTGTTTTTTGCAAAAATATCGGGCTTAGATCACAAGCAACAAATGAGCATTGCGGTTGAAGTTGGGCTACAAAATGGCACCCTTGCCATTTTAATTGCGAGTACCTTAATCAATAATGCCGCCATGGCAATTCCTGGAGCAACCTATAGCTTATCAATGTTTGTAACGGGTTATATTTTTTGTCGCTTATTTAGCGCGCATCATACAAAACACCTTGCCATTCTCAACAAAGCATAAAAGCCAAAGTGATGACTAAAAACAAGGAAGTTTTTAATCACACAGTAATAAAAAATAGTTAAAATTTGAGATAACCAAACGAGTCTAAAATACACCTAATAACAAAGTTCATCACCCATCCTAACTATTAATTTTTTATTTATTTTTCATAACTATACCTAAATCATTAGTTATAATTTTTGCTCTGTGGTCAGTCTTGTTTAATAAGATATTTTCGTTCACTATCAATTTATGGCTTGTTATATAGGGACATATTGTGGCCGAACTTAATAACTCTAAATTGCCCGTTCATGTTGCTGAATTAAAGTTTGCACTTGATAACGTACCCGCATACGTTTACATAAAAAATGAGCTCGGGCATTACGTTTATGCTAATAAGCTTACCTTGGGTTTATTTGCTTGCTCTGAGCAAGAATTACAACATAAAAGTGATGTGGACTTTTTCCCAATTCCTGACGTAAAAAAGCTAGCAAAAATAGACAAGCAGGTGCTCAGCGGTGAGCGTACCCGTGAAGAAGTTGAGCTTACCTTTCCCGACGGACACCAATATATTTTCTGGGAAGTGAAAACCCCTATTATTTGCGACACAGAGCCCAACAAAGTCATCGGCATTTTAGGTATTGCAACAGACATTACCGAACGAAAACACCTTGAAGAACAACTCCTCTACGCTGCCTCCACCGACCCGCTAACTGAACTTTTAAACCGCCGCTATTTTTATATTCGCTTATCGCTTGCGTTACAAATGAGCAAGCGCGACCAAAACTATGGTGCAGTAATATTTATCGACCTTAATAAGTTTAAAAAATTAAACGATCAATATGGCCACAATACCGGCGACGCTTATCTTGTTGAGATTGCACAAAGAATGAAAACAGTTGTGCGCGAAAAAGACTGTTTAGCCCGCATTGGTGGCGATGAGTTTGTTGTATTACTTGAAGGGCTAAGCCGAAATGAGCAAACAGCCAAACAAAATGCCTATCGCGTTGCCGATAAACTGCAAACAGCCATCGAAGTTGAGTTTATTCACCAAGATCTTAACTATAAGGGCTCAGCCAGTGTCGGCGTCACCATGTTTTTAGGTACACAAAAAACTGCTGAAGAGATTGTCGCACAAGCAGATCAACATATGTATTTGATAAAACATGCACTGAATTATTAATACAAGGCATAAAGAATAAAACTGCACTTAAACAGCTAACGATTACAAATCAATAGCGCGCTTTGCTTTGTGGTGGTAATCTGAGCAGTGAAAAATAATATTAATTGTATTAAGGAAAGTACATGGACCCCGTTTCTAGCATTTTAGACCTGTTGTTAAATGTAGAAGTCTTTCTTCTAATTTTTGTTTTAGTGCTACTAAAAAGTAGCGTTAAATTTGTGCCGCAAAATCGTGCCTGGTTAATCGAGCGTTTTGGTAAGTACCATTCGACCAAAGAAGCCGGCTTAAACTTTATTGTGCCATTTATCGACCGTATTGCCGCTGACCGCAGTTTAAAAGAACAAGCGCAAGATGTGCCTTCGCAGTCTGCTATCACCAAAGATAACATCTCGCTTATCGTCGATGGTGTGCTGTATTTCCGCGTGCTTGACCCGTATAAAGCCACTTATGGTGTTGATGACTATGTATTTGCGGTTACTCAGCTATCGCAAACAACGATGCGTTCTGAACTTGGTAAAATGGAACTAGATAAAACCTTTGAAGAGCGCGACATGTTAAACACCAACATAGTTACCGCGATTAACCAAGCATCTGAGCCTTGGGGTATTCAGGTTTTACGTTACGAAATTAAAGATATTGTGCCACCTAATTCTGTAATGGAAGCCATGGAAGCACAAATGAAAGCTGAGCGTGTAAAACGTGCGCAAATTTTAGAATCGGAAGGTGACCGTCAATCTGCTATCAACGTGGCAGAAGGTAAAAAGCAAGCGCAAGTTCTTGCAGCAGAAGCTGAAAAAGCCGAGCAAATTTTACGCGCTGAAGGTGAAGCGAAAGCGATTATCGCCGTTGCTGAAGCACAAGCAGATGCACTACGTAAAGTGGGTGAAGCCGCCGATACAGAGCAAGGCCAAAAAGCAATTCAACTCGACCTAGCCACTAAAGCCATTGCCGCTAAAGAAGCCATTGCTCGTGAGTCATCTGTGGTATTACTTCCTGAAAGTGGTACTGACGCAAGCTCGATTGTAGCTCAAGGTATGTCTATTATTAACTCTTTGAATAAAAAGCAACAAAGTTAGGTGAGCTAATGGCATTTTTAGATACCCATTTAGCCGAAGCACTGATGATTATAGGTGTTATCGCGCTAATTGTTGAAGTTGCTGTACTGGGTATGAGTACCTATGTATTACTGTTTTTAGGCTTATCTTTATTTGCCAGTGGCTTACTAATGAATATAGGTCTACTTGATACGAGTTACACTACCGCGCTTTGGAGCAATATCGTGTTTACTCTTGGTTTTGCTCTCGTGCTTTGGAAACCTCTCAAACGCATGCAGGATAAAACCGATACTAAGCCGATACATAGCGATTTTGCTGAGCTTACCTTTGTCGTTAATGCCGATGTTGATGATAAAGGGTTAACCACACATCAGTATTCGGGTATTACATGGCAATTAAAAAGTCAGTCTCCCATTGCTGCTGGTAGTACAGTAAAAGTAACCGACAAACAAGTTGGTGTACTCTGGGTAGAGGCGGTATAACTCAGCAATAGTTAAACCTCATTTAGAGCCAAAACTCTATTTAGTTTTGTAACCGTGTTTGCTATGGTTAGAAGCACTCACGGTTACAAGCAAGGTTGCGAAAATGAACAATAACAAGGCACTCGTTGTAGAAGGTGGTGCAATGCGTGGCATTTTTGCCACTGGCGTACTGGATGCTTTTATTCAAGCTAATTACCAACCTTTTAATCAATGCTATGGTGTTTCTGCCGGAGCCACTAACATTGCCGCCTATTTGTGCGCCCAATACAAACGTAACCATGCAGTGATCACCGATTACTCTTGCCGACCAGAGTTCATCGATTTTGTTCGATTTATTAAAGGTGGTCACCTGTTTGATTTAGACTGGCTATGGCAAGAAACCATCCGTGATATTCGTCTAGATCTCGACACCTTCGAAAAACAAGCCAGTGAATTTTATATAGTCACAACCAATATACAAACTGGACAGGCAGAGTACTTAAAAGCAAATGCAACACTTCTAGAAGAGCAATTAAAAGCCTCATGTGCGCTGCCGATTGCATATCGAGAATTTCCTGTTATCAACAATTTGCAACTCACTGATGGTGGCGTGGCAGATTCTATTCCTATTCGTAAAGCATACGAGATGGGTAATAAAGAAATCACCGTTATTTTATCTCAGCCTCTTGGCTATAAGAAAAAGCCTTCAAAAGCGCCTTGGTTCGTTAAACGTCTTTATAAAAACACCCCGGCATTAGCAGAAGCCACCTTAAGGCGCGCAGAAAATTACAATCAAAGCATTGATTTTATTACCAACCCACCAAGCGATTGTAAAATTAATATTATTGCACCGCCACCCAACTTTGCTGTTGGTCGAACAACTAAATCATTTGAAAAACTCAGTGCGGGTTATGAAATGGGCTTAAATGCGGGCTCACATTTTTTAACTCAAGTTGCCTAAGCTAACGCTTTAAAAATAGGAACAATTTTTAAGCGTTTTCGATGTCATTGGCTATACTTTAAAGAGTTATGTTAGCCAAGGATTGACCATGAAACTCCCCCTACCTTTTATTACTGCCCTCAGGCTTTTAATACTCTCTTTTCTATGTTTTTTTTCATTTTTTAGCCAAGCTATTGAATGGCCTCAACAAGTGCAAACATCACAAGGCACACTCATTGTTTACCAGCCACAACCCGAGAAACTAAATGGTAATACTTTAACAGCCCGTGCAGCAATGTCATTTTCGGTTTCTGGCAATAACGCAGTGTTTGGCGTATTTTGGTTTACAGCTAAATTAGATACTGATCGCGAAAACGATACCGTCACCGTTCGCAATATAACAGTCACCGATGTACGCTGGCCTGAGTCAAAAGATGCAGGCGAACAAAAATTTACTGCTGTCGTTAATGAAGCAATAAAAACCAGTCAATTCGAAACCTCGCTTTCGCAACTCACCGCCAGCCTTGAAAGTGCAGAAGCAGCAGAACAAAGTTTAACGCAGTTAAAAACCGACCCTCCAACGATTATTTTCACAGAGCAACTGTCGGTATTATTGAGTTTTGATGGTGAACCTAAGTTTAGTAAAATTGAAAACAGCCAATATGAGCGCGCTTTAAACACTGCCATGACAGTGATTAAAGATAGCAAAAGCAAACTATGTTATCTCACCGATGGGCAATTTTGGTATCAGGCAAAACAAGCCAAAGGGCCTTATGACTATACTCAGTCGCCACCCGCTGAACTTGTAAAAATGCTTCCTAAAGATACCGAAAGCTCAGATCTAAGTGCGCCACCAGCCATTGTTGTTACAACTAAACCCACCGAACTTATTGCAACTGATGGCGCAGCTAAATGGAAAAGCTTAACTGGTGGCGAGCTCATGTATGTGTTTAACACTGAAACCCCGTGGCTACGTGAAATGCAAACGAATAACATGTATGTCTTGTTATCTGGACGCTGGTATCGCGCAAAACAACAAACAGGCCCATGGACCTTTGTACGTGGCGACGAACTACCAGAAAGCTTTGCCAATATTCCACCTGAATCAGATTTAGGGGGCCTCAGAGTTTCAGTTGCTGGCACTGAAGAAGCTGACGAAGCAGTATTAGATGCAAAAGTGCCGCAAACAGCGGCTATCAGCCGTAAAGACACTAGTTTAACTGTGTATTATGATGGTAAACCTAAGTTTGAACGGATCCCGGGCACGCAAGTTTCTTATGCCATTAATACCGATGCACAAGTGCTGCAAATTAAAGGCAAATATTATGCAGTCGATAATGCAGTGTGGTTTAAGGCAGACTCCGCACAAGGCCCTTGGCTTGTTGCTGATAGCATTCCAAAAGACGACATCGCAAAAATTCCTCCAAGTTCCCCCGTTTACAACGTCACTTACGTCGAGATATACGAATCAACTCCTGAGGTGGTGTATGTTGGTTATTACCCAGGTTACATGTGGTCATACCCTTATTATGGCGTGCCAGTGTATGGAACGGGTTGGTATTACCCGCCATACTGGGTCGGTGGCTACTACTACCCTCGCCCACCAACTTGGGGGTTTAATATTGGCTATAACAACTGGACGGGTTGGTCGTTTGGCTTAAGTTGGAGCAATGGTTTTTTAAATCTAGGTATGAATTGGAATGTTGGATGGCCAACCCATTATCGACCTTATCATTGCTGTAATGGCTGGTATGGGGGTGGTTACCGCGGCCCAGTTATTATTAATAATGGCAATATCAATATTGGTAACAAAATTAATGTCGGTCATAAACCTGGCCACCATAATAAGCAACCAAGGCATAATATTTATAAACGCGATCAGAGTAAGTCTCGTCTCGCTTCAAAGCAGCAAGTGAAACGCGATTTAAAAACAGCCATCAGCCAACACGATAAAGCAAACAACGTGTTTGCGGATCAAAAAGGTAACGTGCTCAAGCGTGATGGCGATAAATGGCAACAACGTGTTGAGGGTAAATGGCAAACATTACCTACCGATAAACAGCAACAAATCAAAGATCGGGCACAAAATATTGACCGCCAACAAGTGCAAAATAAATTGCAAAGCATAGATAAAAGTAAAGCGAAGCAAACATTACAGCAACGCCAGCACACTCAAAATAGGCAACAAAATCGTATGCAGCAATTAAATAGGGCAAATAGAGCACGTCAGCAAGGTATGCAGCGTCAACAAATGCGCCGTAATACACAAAGACAAATGCCTAATCGCGGCCATTAATGTAAAAACAGGAACAAAACAAAGCCAGTGTAAATACTGGCTTTGTTATCTTAACCAAAGGTATCGCCCTCTGTCGCTACCTTTAAGTCGTAATAGATATGTCTCTTAAGAAAAAGCCTGCAAAACAATTGCAAAAACTTGCTTAAAACTATTTCTCTATTAGTTTTAATACTAAGTCCTTACAAAAATTTGCACGCTCATGTTAAATAACTACACCGTTCGTACGCGATTAGCCGTCTTGGCTTTGTTACCGGTTACAGTTTTTGTGATCACCTCTATTTTTACAATGTCTATTATGTCGGGCATGGTAAAAGGCATCGACAGTTTGTATGACGATAGAGTCATCCCCCTTGAGCAGATAAAAACAGTATCGGACAATTACGCAGTTAGCATTGTTGATCTATTCCATAAATACCGCGCTGAGCAAATTTCAAAAACTGACTTTCTAGCCGCCGTTGAAAATGCAAAAAATGTTGCTGATAGCAAATGGAAAAGCTACTTAGGGACCAAGCTAACCACAGAAGAGCAGCGCTTAGTTAATATCGTGGAAAAGAATCTCGCTGTAGTAGAAAGCGAACTAAGCACATTTTTAAACCAAGTAAAAAGTGACCAACTCAAAGCAGTACCTAACGAGGTATTCGTAAAAAATCTTTACGATGTGTTTGACCCTCTCAGTGAAAGCTATCAAGGGCTAATAAACTTACAAATCAATGAGGCTAACAAGTTTAAAAACGCCGCAGATAAAGATTTTGCTCAAGTCAGTATTGCAATGACAGCCTCTATCACTATATTAATAATTTTACTATTGGCTATTGCCTTTATTATATACCGCTCTATCCATAACCCATTGTTATCGCTTAGTGAAACGATAGGCTCTATCTCAGAAAATGCCGACTTACGTCTACGTGCAACAACCCATGGTAATGACGAAATAGCCCAAGCAGCACATCACTTTAATGCCATGATGGAGCGCATTCATGCACTTGTAAATGATGTAACCAGTGCAACACTCACCCTTTCATCTGCTGCTGAGCAAATGAACTCAATTAGCGACCAAGTTGCAAGCACAGCCACAGAGCAAGAACATCAATCAGCAATGATTGCCACTGCCATTACACAGATGAGCAGTGCCATAGAGCAAGTGGCCGCAAATGCATTATCAACATCAGAAAAAGCCACTCACACTGATAAAACTGCTAAACAGGGTCAGCAGTCTGTGCAAGAAAATATCGACGCAATAAACCGTCTATCACATATCGTTAATGCGAATACAAAATTAATCAATGAGTTAAATACACAATCAACAGATATCAATCAAGTGGTGATGATGATCCAAGGCGTTGCAGAACAAACCAATTTACTCGCTTTAAATGCGGCCATTGAAGCAGCACGCGCTGGTGAGTCGGGTCGCGGTTTCGCAGTAGTAGCCGATGAAGTAAGGCAGCTTGCACACAACACGCAAAAAGCCACAGCCAGTATTAACGAAATGATCAGTAAACTACAAACAATTGCGCAGCAAGCCGTTACCGCCATGGGTAATGCCGACGAAAGTGCTAAACAAAGTGTTGAATACGCAGAGAGCTCATCACAATTACTGACTGAAATTACTCAAGAAATGACACTTATTGCCGATATGAACAACCAAGTATCCACCGCAACGGATGAGCAAACCACTGTTGCAAACGAACTAAGTTGTAATATTAATGAATTTAGTAGTAGCATTTCACTGGTTAGCGAAAGTTCGCAACAAAATGCGCAAGCCAGCCAAGAATTGGCTTCATTGGCTTCGCGTTTACAACAGCAGGTGCATGTTTTCAAAGTATAGTCGTATAAAACTGCGCTCAAAAAGCAGAGACTCGAAATAATGAACAGAGCAATACTGATATTAAAAATGACGTTTGCTCTGTTGAGTCTACAGGCCTTAGCTCATGAGCAAATCGTTATTCAGCTTGCTAAACCCAGCTATACCGATGCGGTAAAAAACCAGTATATTCACGATATCCTCAACAAAAGTTTTGCCGCAATGGATGTGGATGTTGTGCTGCTTTATAACGTTAAACCTATGAACGATAAAAGAATTATCGAACAGCTCAGCCATAATAAAACGATAACCTTAGCGTGGCTTTCTTTACCTCATAAGCAGCTTGATTCATTAGTCAGAACGACAATCCCACTCTATAAAGGGTTACACGGCAAGCGTTTGCTTATTATCCGTCATGAAGACCTAGAAAAGTTTAGCAATATTAAAAGCCTTGCTGAATTAACCCCCTTAGTTGGCCTGCAACAACAAAGTTGGTCAGATTATACCGTGCTGAAAAACAATGGTTTAACAGTTAATGGCGAGCTTGATTACCCAGGGATGATAAAAGCCCTTGAAACAGGGCTCGGTGATTACTTTCCACGCTCAGTACTGGCAATTGGCACCGAACTGAATAGACTAAAACAGTTCAACTTTGTCATTGCGCCAAACATTATGTTGCAATATCCCAGCGACTATTACTTTTACTTAAGCAAAGAGAATCAACACATTAGAGATATACTAGAACAAGGTATGCAAAAATTGCATCAATCAGGTGAACTTGAGAAGCTCTATTTGCAATACTTTGGTGATGTTGAAAAACAATTTTCTTTAAAGCAACGTCACATCATAACGCTAAAAAATAAGGAGTAAGCATGCTAAAAGCGCTGCTAATTATCATTATGACATTGGCGATTTTTGCTGCGGGCTTTATAGCTGGAGTGTACAGTTTACCTATTTTAACTGAACAACCAGCACCCGATATTGCTATTTTGAAGCAGCACCAAGGTCGATCGCAGTTTAGTGCAACGTTTAAGCCCAACCTCAAAGGCTCAGATCGCTTACATTATGGTGATGGCAAGGTGTATCTAACGAATGATGCTATTTCTATGCAGGGCACGTTATCACCTGGGCCTGACTATCAACTTTATCTATCGCGAAACTTTATTGATAACGAAGCCGATTTCTTAGCACAAAAAGGCACAATGCAGCGTATTGCGGGGGTACGTTCGTTCAATGGCTTTAAATTAGTTGTACCACAAGGTATCGATGTCAGTGATTACAATACAGTAGTTATTTGGTGTGAAAGTTTTGAGGAGTTTATTACTGCAGCGCAGTATCAATAGCTGTATTAATAAAAACAAAGCCGCCTTTGGAGAGGGCGGCTTTAAAGCGGCAGCTATGGGTGTGAGCTGCCTAATCAAGAGTCATTAAGCTGCATCTTCTGTGCTTTGAGTTTCATCGCTGTGGCGAATTAAGTAATCAAATGCACCTAAGCTTGCCGTTGCACCACTGCCCATAGCAATAATGATTTGCTTAAACGGCGTTGTTGTTGCATCACCTGCCGCGTAAACACCCGGTAATGATGTTGCACCTTTGCTATCAATTTCGATTTCGCCAAAGCGAGTCAGTGATAACGCTGAATCTTTTAACCATTCAGTGTTTGGCACCAAGCCGATTTGCACAAAGATACCTGCAAGCTCAAGTGATTTTTCATCGCCAGAGATGCGGTCAATATAGCTTAAGCCTGTTACTCGTTTACCATCACCAACAACTTCGGTCGTTTGCGCGTTTTTGATAATAGTAATGTTGTTTAAGCTATTTGCTTTACGAATAAGTACTTCGTCAGCACGTAAAGTATCAGCAAATTCAAGAACGGTGACATGCTCAACAATGTTTGCAAGGTCAATTGCAGCTTCAATACCTGAGTTACCACCGCCGATTACTGCTACTGCTTTGCCTTTAAATAACGGACCATCACAGTGTGGACAGTAAGCAACGCCATGACCGCGATACTCTTTCTCCCCTGGCACATTCATTTCACGCCAGCGTGCACCGGTTGCTAATACCACTGATTTAGCATTTAAAACCGCGCCATTTTCTAGCGTGATTTGATAATTATCTTGCTTAGTAAGCGATGCCGCACGTTGGTTTTGCATAACATCAACGTCGTATTCTTTTACGTGCTCTTCAAGTTGTGCAACCAATTTAGGACCTTCGGTCGCTTTAACTGATATAAAGTTTTCAATTGCTAATGTGTCTGATACCTGACCACCAAAACGCTCTGCAACCACACCCGTATTTAAGCCTTTACGTGCTGAATAAATTGCCGCAGAAGCCCCTGCTGGGCCACCACCAACAACAAGTACATCGAATAGCTCTTTATCGTTCAGTGCTTCGGCTTGGCGTGCAGCCGCTTTTGTATCTACTTTATTTAAGATATCAGTCAGGTTTACAGCGCCTTGGCTGAATAACTCACCGTTTAAGTACACAGCCGGTACTGCTAACACATTACGCTCGTTCACTTCGTCTTGGAACAAGGCGCCATCAATCATAGTAGCCGTAATATTTTCATTGTGTGCCGCCATCAAGTTAAGTGCTTGCACTACTTGCGGACATGTTTGACAACTTAATGAAATATACACTTCAAAGTTAAGCGGCCCTGGTAATGATTTAATTTGTTCAATTTCAGTCTCTGATGCCTTACTTGGATGACCGCCTGTATGCAGTAGAGCAAGGATCAAGCTTGTGAATTCGTGGCCCATAGGCACACCCGCAAATGTGATTTGCGTATTGTTAATAGGTGAAGATACCACCATAGATGGACGACGCACATCTTGGCTAGGGTTATCTCGCACCGAGAATTTGTCGCTTAACGAAGCTAAATCGTTTGCTAAGTTTTTAAGTTCTGTTGATTTATTGCTGTCATCCAAGGCGATAAGCAGCTCAACAGGGCTGGTAATAGAAGCAAAGTGGCTTGTTAATTGGTTTTTGATATTCGTATCTAACATGGCTTAGCCCTTGAGTTCAGAATAAATAATCTAGAAAAATTTTAAATATAACTGCCCACCACCCGCTAATGTGCTTAATGTGAGTTGTGATGGGCAATTAGGGTTGCATTGAGATAGCAAAGCCAAGCTTTGCTATCGTTTAATGCAGTGGCAAATTAGATTTTGCCAACTAGGTCTAGTGAAGGAGCAAGTGTCTCTTCACCTGGCTGCCATGATGCAGGACATACTTCACCGTCGTGGTTAGCAATGTACTGTGCAGCTTGTACTTTACGTACTAACTCTTTCGCGCTACGGCCGATACCTAAATCGTGAGTTTCGATTACTTTGATTTCGCCTTCAGGGTTCATTACGAATGTACCGCGAAGAGCAAGACCTTCGTCTTCAATCATCACACCGAAGTTACGAGTAATACGACCTGTCGGGTCACCAATCATTGGGAATTTGATTTTACCAATTGTGTCAGACGTATCGTGCCATGCTTTGTGAGTGAAGTGTGTGTCAGTAGATACTGAGTAAACTTCAACGCCCATTTCTTGCAGTTGCTCGTAGTAATCAGCAACATCACCTAGCTCTGTAGGACATACGAAAGTGAAATCTGCTGGGTAGAAGAAGAAGATTGACCACTTACCTAGCACGTCTTTTTCTGTTAGTTCTACAAAGTCACCGTTGTGGTAAGCTGTTGCATTGAATGGTTGTAGTTTTGTGTTAATTAATGAAGTGCTCATAGTATTCCTCATTGATGTATTTAAAAATGTTTAATTAACGCAGCCTTGCGTCTGCTTGATTAATACAATAGAGGTGTGAGCGATTAAAATAAAATTGATTGTTTAGATTAAATCGATTTGTTTTTTGGATTGGAAGAATGAAAATACCAAAAACTACAAAGCCCTCAATTACTTATGTAACAAAGGGCTTTCACTTCAGGGAACAAAATTACTTACTAAAACCGTATAAACTCTTTGGTTTAATGTAGTTAGGCTCAATTCCTTGCTCTTTTGCAGCTGCTAACATCACTTGCTCAATCCAACCTGCATCCATAATGTTCATATAGTTACCATCTGGGTCAAAGTTAATGTTAGACCCCATAACAACCATAAAGGTATCGGTCACTTCAGTGTTGTCTGCTGGTACTTGAAGTTGATGAATCGAACCGCCTGGCTCAAACAAATAGCTACCAGCCACTTGTAAATCGTCTGGGTATTCTGTGTAGTGCCAGCTGCCCGCCAAGGTATATAAATGTACAACACCAGTATGAAAGTGCTTTGGCAAAACCGTACCTGGCTCAAATAAAACACGTAATACCCATACCCCATTCTCTGAATCCAGCATGAGTGGATAAATGTGTACCCCTGGTAAGGCGTTTTTAATCAGCTTTTCATCATTTGTATGAATAGTCAGTAAGAAATCTTGATGATTAATAATATCTGGTAATGCCATGTGTGTGCCCTCTTTTCTAAGTATTTGTAAAACGACTCATTGCTCCAGTTAATATATTGTTAAACTTTAATGACTTATATTACTTTACTTTTCACGCAATTTTTTTTACTTTTTACGCCAGCGCACTAAAAAAGAGCACACTATGCCCCGTTTAACACAAGCACCTGATCTTATTAGAGTATCTGCTCTACACGGCTATATTGAACTGATCGAAAGTAAATTGGTGAACCCTGACGCACTATTATCGCGCGTTGGTTTAGACAGAAAACAATTACAAGATGCCAATAACTTTGTGCAGTATCAGCAACTCATTCAGCTTTTAGAACTCACCGCGAAAGAATTAAACCTGCCCTATTTCGGGCTAGAGTTAGGGCGGTGGCAAAGCTTAAATATCTTAGGATCTCTTGGTTATTTGATGGGTAATTGCGACACCCTTGAAATGGCACTAAAGAACTTAACTAAGTACTATCATGTACATCAAAATAGTGCTGATTTACTCCTTGAAGTAGACCAAGACTATATAAAGCTATCTTTTTTAGTTCGCACTAGCTTAAAGGTGAGTGTTTACCATGCTGCTGACTTAGCCTTAAGCGTTGGGGTCAATTTGTTAAAGCAGTTAACCGATGATCAAATAAAGTTGTCTCGTTTGGAGCTGCCCCATAGCTGCGATGACAACCAAAGTGTTTATCGCCAAGCGCTAGGCCAAATTCCAGTATTTAACTGTGCACAAACGGCAATTGTATTTGAGAGAAAATACCTAAAACTCCCTATTAAGAACTCAGATAAGCAATTGTTTTCTATACTTAGCCAGCAGCTTGGGCAGCTTCAAGACACAAAACGTGAAAACATTGCAGATCATGTTGAAGTACTGATCAAGCAATACTTACTCCACGAAGAGTTTGGCGTAAACCTCATAGCCGAAAAATTATCAATGAGTGCTCGTAGCTTGCAGCGTCACTTAACAAAGCATGACACAACCTTTCGTGAATTAGTCGATGATGTACGCTGTAATCTAGCACACCAATATTTAACAGAATCTAGCCTCAGTTTATCGAACATCTCAGATATCTTAAGCTTTTCTAATTACAGCGAGTTTACTCGCGCTTTTAAGCGCTGGTATGGCATTCCACCAAAAGATTATCGTAAGACACACTCGAGTTAATGGCGCAAAAAGTTAAAAACGGGTCGTTTAAAGCTAAGTTTTCTGTTAACAATTTATATATATTGACTAGCTAGTTTCGCTAATTAGTGGTCGTGCAATGTTAAGAAGAGTGTTTATTACCGGTGCCAACAGTGGCATTGGGTTCGAATTGGCAAAGCAATATATTAGCCGTGGTGACGATGTTGCGTTATTCGATTTACATTTCAACGAGCACACAAAACAATCGTTAAGTGATCTTGCTGATGATTACCAATACATTGAGTTTTTTGCTACGCATATCTGCGATACTGAAACGCTGCAAACTCAAGTAAATAATGCAATCGCAGCGATAGGCAAACCAGATTTAGCCATTTTTAGCTGCATTACCAATGTGCAACTAAGTAAAGAAAATAGTATTGCTTGTCAGCACTTTGCAACACTAATAACGCCACACTTAAGCATGAACGGCCACCTAGTAATTACATCCCCCCTTATTGATGCAACTAAATTTACGCCAGAGCCAAACGCTTTGATTTTAGCCAAAAAGCTACGCAAGAAATTTAAGCCAAATAACATAAAAATCAGCTTAATTTGCGCAAGCAAAACATCTAAAGCCATAACAAACCCAGCCAATACTGCACAACACATTTTGCGCAGCTTGGATAAACAAAAATTAATGGTGATCCTAGGCTTACAATCTAAACTAACCTATATCATGAGTCGTTACTTACCGAATTGGATAATGGGTTCTGTGATGGATCGCCTCATTAAACAACAATTAATAAGAACAACACGCTAAGGAATCCCCATGAACACACATGATAACCTCACGCAATTAATAGAGCATACTTGTCAGACTTATGCCGACCTTCCTGCCTATAACAGTGCAGGTAAAACACTCAGCTATGCCCAAGTTGAACAACAGTCTCGCTATTTGGCACAGTGGTTTCAACAACAAAGTGGTCTTGTTGCTGGAGACAGAATAGCCATTCAACTACCTAATGTTGTTGATTACCCTGTCGTTACCTATGCAGCAATTCGTGCTGGTTTAATCGTAGTCAATACCAACCCGCTTTATACTGCTCGTGAAAT
Organism: Pseudoalteromonas sp. P1-8; assembly: GCF_001399985.1. Taxonomy (NCBI): domain Bacteria; kingdom Pseudomonadati; phylum Pseudomonadota; class Gammaproteobacteria; order Alteromonadales; family Pseudoalteromonadaceae; genus Pseudoalteromonas; species Pseudoalteromonas sp. P1-8. The sequence goes on along the minus strand of NZ_LJSO01000008.1, from coordinate 117,028 downwards.
GCTACACCAGTTTAATGATGCAGATGTGAAAGCCATTGTTATTCTTGATGCTCTTACCGATAAGTTAGCAACGGTTATCAATGATACCTCGATCAATACCGTTATTGTTGCAGCGGCTGTTGCTGAGCCAACATTGCAAGAGGGTCAATTTTCGTTAAACGAACTCATTCGCCAAGGTGAAAGACTCGCCCCTCTTGATGCTCATCAAGCAAGTCGTGACGATATTGCTGTTTTACAATACACCGGCGGTACCACAGGGGTTGCCAAAGCTGCGATGCTTAGTCATGGCAACATTTTAGCCAATGCCGAGCAAATGAATGAGCGCTTTGACGATATTTTAAAGCCCGGTCAAGAAACGGGTATTTGCCCGCTTCCGCTTTATCATATTTACGCCTTTACAGTGAATATGGTTGGCCTATTTGCCATGGGGCAGTTTAACGTACTGATCCCAAATCCTCGTGATTTAGATGCGTTAGTTAAGCAAATCGAACCATTTGAGATTAATTACTTTTCAGGGATTAACACCTTATTTATTGGCTTGTGTATGCACCCAGGGTTTAAGTTACTTAATTTTTCAAACTTAAAAATGACCGTCTCAGGGGGCGCAGCTTTAACACATGCTGCAGCTGATGCGTGGATGACCACCACAGGTTGTACAATCACCGAAGGCTATGGCTTATCAGAAACCTCGCCTGTTGCAACCTTAAACGACTTTAAAAAAGAAGAAATTGGTAGTATTGGCCGCCCACTCTCAAACACTACTGTGGAAATTTGGGATGAAAACGACGAGCCTGTTGCTGACGGTGAGTCTGGCGAAATTGTTGTTAAAGGCCCGCAGGTGATGATGGGTTATTGGCAGCGCCAAGACGAAACCGACAAATGTATGAAGCGAGGTTTTTTCAAAACCGGTGATGTGGGTCTAAAACTACAAAGTGGTAATTACAAAATTGTAGACCGTTTAAAAGACATGATTATTGTTTCTGGCTTTAACGTGTACCCTAACGAAGTTGAAAACGTACTTTGTCAGCACCCAGCTATCTGCGAAGCAGCTGTTATTGGTGCAAAAGATGAAAAAACCGGTGAGCGTGTCTGTGCCTACATTACTTTAAAAGAACAGATTGATGAGCAACAGGTAAGTGACTATTGCCGCGAAAACTTAAGTGCTTATAAAGTGCCTAAATCAATCATTTTTATGGAACAATTGCCTAAATCGACGGTTGGCAAAATTCTACGTCGAGAGTTACGCCAATAATAAAGCGATCGTTTTAGCCGCCTAACTGGTATAAAATAGTTAAAAGATAAAAGCATGCCGTTAGGGCGTGTTAACCTTTTATGATTAATTTTGCAGCAGTGTGTTTGGTATTTAGGCAAGGCAGAGCCTATGTAGTGTGGTTGTTCCACATAAATAGGCGATAACGCAGCATCAATGCCAAACACGCGCTGCCCTTCGGGTTCTTCCTAGGGGCGATTAACTCTTTGTTGCTCGATTTTTACTTAGCCCACTAGGTTACAAATCTCGCGCCGCGATTAAATCGCCCCTAGAGTGAACAAATTTTAATTCACAAAGGTCAACACGCCCTAGGCTGATTTAAACTGTTTTTGTTGAATATAAACAGGATGGATACGGTTATTTAAAACCTTAATAGCCTCAAACTGTTCAAGAGAAAGGTTTTCGTCTAGTTGAAAGTGTTGGCTCAGGTTAATACACACTGAGGCTTCGCTTGAGTGGTCAACAATTAAAAACTCACCTTCTTGTGCCTGTGAGCACAATTTCACTACAGCTTCGACACTTGGCTGACTGCCATGATACTCATGAAAGAACCAACTTTTTGCAAGTACTGGCTTTAAATGAAATTTGACCGCAGTAGCATTTAGCGCGATTTGGCAAAGCTCCGCAGGGTTCCATAGTGAGAAAGTTTCGAGGTATTGATAAACTTGCTGATAAAATGCAGCGTCTTCAAGGCTAAAGTTAGGCTCTTGTAAAACAGCATCGGTGAGTTGGCGAAGTTTGTAAGGCGTGCACAGTTGCATATCTTGGTCTAGGTCAACCAAAAGACGATTGTTTTTTGCACAAGCAAGCCATTTCCATTGCTTAGATGCTTGTAACATGTCTCCTCCCTAACGAATAAATACTGTGCGCATAATCACAAATTATAACTAAAGCAGACCATTAATAAAATGATTTCTTAGAACATTTTATTAATGATCAATTGCTTAGATAACTGATCCTTATAAGCTATTTAGGATCGTTTTTACCAATTCTGGGCCTTTATAAATGAAACCAGTGTAAACTTGTACAAGGTCTGCACCTGCTGCAAATTTTTCTTTTGCCGAATCAGCATCATCGATGCCACCCACACCAATGATAGGTAGTTTACCTTCGGTTAAACGCTTAAGTTCACTAACCACGTGGGTTGAACGCTGACGCACAGGCTGGCCTGATAAACCACCCGCTTCATTTGCATATTGTTGACCTTGTACCATTGCACGCTCAAGTGTGGTGTTTGTAGCAATAACACCATCGATCTTATTGTTGATCAATGACTCACTAACTTGGCCAATTTGTACTTCATCAAGATCAGGGGCGATCTTAACTAGCATAGGCACTTGCTTGTTATGTTTGGCCACTAGATCAAGTTGTTCATTCTTTAAGCTTTGCAATAAGTCATCAAGCGCTTCGCCGTATTGTAAATCACGAAGACCTGGGGTATTCGGTGAAGAAATATTTACTGTGATATACGATGCATGCTCAAATACTTTACGCATACAGTGAATGTAATCATCTTTACCCTGTTCGTTTGGTGTATCTTTATTTTTACCAATATTAATACCTAGAATACCGTCGTATTTCGCTGCTTTAACATTCTTAACTAGGTTATCAACGCCCTTATTGTTAAAGCCCATGCGGTTAATAATCGCATTTGATTCAGGTAAGCGGAAAATACGCGGCTTGTCATTACCCGCTTGAGGACGTGGTGTAACAGTACCTACTTCAACAAAACCAAAACCCATTTGCGAAAATGCATCAATACACTCGGCATTTTTATCTAAGCCTGCCGCTAAACCTACTGGATTTTTAAACTCTAAACCTAAAAAGTTAACGGGTTTATTAGGGACAGATTGAGACCACGCAGCACTCAATGGCGTATGAGCAAATCGGCGTAAATTATTAAGTGCAAATTCATGAGCCCACTCCGCATCACGGGTAAACATAAAACGGCGAGCTAGATCATAAAACATGGTTTGTTCCTTAGGTAAAAATAAACAAGGTAGCCGTTTGTAAACGGACCATTGCAAATTAAGGGCAAAAAAATACCCCAGCGAGCTGGGGTATGTATTTTAACGACTTTTCACTTATTTGGAAGTGTCACAGTTGTGGCTTAACAACATTAGTTCACGAAGTGCCACTGAGAACTTCGCAAAATCATGGCTTTGCGATGTTTTGAACTCAGATAGCATCTGCTTCCAACGTTGTAATAGTAGATCTTGGTTATCCATCCACTCATCAATTTGTGCATCAATGTCTTTGCTGTCTGCAGCAAAGCTATTAAGTACCACAGCTGATAATGTACGTTGTTGCCAATCTAGCTCTTCACGGTAAGAAGCACGAGCAAGTGCTTGCCAGTGGTTCGCAACTGGTTGGTTGGTGATTTGGTCAAGGAACCAATGTAAGCCCATACGCGCACCTAGCTTGAAGTAGGTGTTAGAAACCATATCAATGCTACGCTCTGAATTGTTAGCGATTTCAGCTAAGTCCATTACAGAGAATAAGCTTGATAGTGACACAATACGTGTTGCAAGTGCTTTTGGTACATTGCTGTCAATTAGCTTATCTGCCGCTTTAACTAGGCGCTCGCTTTCTTTTTCAACCATGTAGCTGTTTAAGTTTTCACTTAAATCAGCAAATGTTGGTGCAAAGAACTCAATTGCTTGCTCAATCGTTTGTGCTTTATTGCGATGACGTAAGAACCAACGTGTTGCACGACGAACCGTACGACGTAATTGATATAGCATTTCTGTTTGTACAGCTGCTGGGATCTTATTATCAAGTGCAACAATTGATGACCATGTTTCTGGCATCTCGAACACTTCTTTTGCGATTGAGTAGCAAAGTGCGATTTCAGCTTCGTTAGCACCTGTTTCTTCGTGCATACGAACCATAAAGTTAAGACCCATATCGTTAACGATGTTGTTTGCAAGTTTCGTTGCGATAATCTCTTTACGAAGTGGGTGGTTATCCATTGCATCGTTGAACTTCTCACGAAGTGGCACTGGGAACGACTTAACTAATAACTGACGGTAGTAAGGGTTTTCAGTGATTTCATCAACCACTAGAGACTCTTTAAGAACCATCTTCGCGTAAGAAACAAGTACAGAAAGCTCTGGACGAGTTAAATCTTTACCCGCTGCTGCGCGCTCTGCAAGCTCTTCATCCGTTGGAATGAACTCGATTGCACGGTTAAGCTTGCCATCTTTTTCAAGGGCATGGATGAAACGTACTTTTTCTTTAAGCGTTGACGTACCTTTTGATTGAGTAATCGATAAGGTATGCGTTTGACGGTAACAATCTTTTAATACTAACTCAGACACTTCATCAGTCATTGAATAAAGTAACTCATCACGCTGTTTACGTGTTAAGTCACCTTCAGCAACTAGGCCATTAAGTAAGATTTTGATGTTTACTTCGTTATCTGAACACGCAACACCACCTACGTTATCGATGAAGTCAGTGTTAACGCGACCGCCTTTAGCCGCAAATTCGATACGACCTAATTGAGTCGCACCTAAGTTACCGCCCTCACCTAGGATCTTCGCACCAAGCTCAGAACCGTTAATACGAAGTGCATCATTCGCGCGGTCACCCACATCAGCATCAGTCTCTTTAGAGTTCTTGATGTAAGTACCGATACCACCATTCCAAAGTAAATCAAACTCCATCATTAGAGCTGCTTTGATTAACTCGTTAGGTGTCATGCTCGCTTTCTTAGTGCCAAGCATTTTCTTCATTTCTGGGCTTAAGCTAATTGATTTAGCCGCACGAGAGAAAATACCACCACCTTGAGAAATGAGGTCTTTGTTGTAATCTTCCCAAGAAGAACGCGGTAGATTAAATAAACGCTCACGCTCTGGGTAAGATGTCGCTGCATCTGGGTTTGGATCAACAAAGATGTGCATGTGGTTAAACGCTACTTGTAAGCGAATATGCTTAGAAAGCAACATACCATTACCAAATACGTCACCCGCCATGTCGCCGATTGCCACCACAGTGAAATCAGTTGTTTGACAGTCAATGTCCATTTCACGGAAATGACGCTTAACAGATTCCCACGCACCTTTTGCAGTGATACCCATTTTCTTGTGGTCGTAACCTACTGAGCCACCTGATGCGAATGCATCACCTAGCCAGAAGTTATATTCATTTGCAATGCCGTTAGCGATATCAGAGAAAGTCGCAGTACCCTTATCGGCAGCAACAACTAAATACGGGTCATCTTCATCATGACGAACAACATTAACTGGTGGAACAATCTCACCACGTTCAATGTTATCTGTGATATCTAATAAACCACGGATGAAAATCTTGTAACACTCTTGGCCTTCTTTGAAGAATGCTTCACGGTCTGTCGGTAGCTGTTTACATACGAAACCACCTTTCGAACCTACTGGTACGATAACCGTGTTTTTAACTTGTTGCGCTTTAACAAGACCCAGCACTTCAGTACGGAAATCTTCACGACGGTCAGACCAACGTAAACCACCACGAGCGACTTTACCACCACGTAAATGCACACCTTCAACGCGCGGCGAGTATACAAAGATCTCAAATGCAGGCAGTGGTAATGGCATTTCAGGGATCATAGAAGGCTGAACTTTGAACGATACGTATGACTTAAATTGGCCGTCCGCTTCTTTTTGGAAGAAGTTCGTTCTAAGAGTTGCATTGATCATATCAACGTATAAACGGATGATACGGTCATCATCTAGGTTTGCTACGTTTTCTAGTTCAAGGTTAACTTGTGCTACTAGCTTCTCTAATGTCTTTTCACTACCTGGGTTCTTAACTGAGAACTTTTTAGTGAATAAGTTAACGATTTGCGATGCAATGTGTGGGTAATTTGCAAATGTGCTTTCGATGTAAGTTTGCGAAAAAGTTACACCAATTTGACGCATGTATTTAGCGTAGGCACGAAGAATAGACGCTTCACGACCTGTTAAGCCACCCATTAATACTAAACGGTTGAAACCATCATTTTCTAAACGGTTATTCCACACGTTCGTTAATGCAGCACGGAAACGCGCTGACACTTTATCAAAGTCAGCAATGCCCTTGTTGTCAATTAGCATGGTGAAATCCATGATCCAATTAACTTTACCGTCAGTTGTTTTCACTGAGTAAGGTGTTTCACCTACTACGCGTAAACCAAAGTTTTCTAACATCGGCATTACGTCAGATAAGTGAATTGGCACATCTTTATGGAATAAGCTTAAACGAACAACATTGGTGTTTGCTTCTTCTTGTGGACGGTAGAACAACATCTCAAGTTTGTTCTCGTCGTTTAGAAGTTCTAGCTTTTCAATATCAACAACCGCTGCACTTGGTAAAACCTGGTCTTTATACGCACTTGCAAACGCTTGTGCATATTTACGGTTTAGTTCTTTACCGCGTGCTTCACCTGCGCTTTCAAGTAGTGCAGATTGGAGTCTATCTTCCCAAGTACGGGCAGCTTCAATTAGGTTGTTTTCGATGTCTTTCACGTTATATTCAATATTATTGTCAGTCACACGCACCGTGTAATGTGTACGGGCTAATGTTGACTCAGAGAAGAAAGTAGTAAATTCGACTTTGTCGTCAGAATTAAATGCATTGGCTAAGATACGTTGCGTTTCACGACGTAGTGCCGTGTTATAGCGCTCACGCGGAACATATACCATGCAAGAGAAGAAACGGCCATATGCGTCTTTACGCACAAAAATACGGCACATATCACGCTCTTGTACTTGTAATACGCCCATGGCAACTTCAAGTAGTTCAGCTTCACGTGCTTGCACAAGCTCATCACGTGGATACGTTTCTAAAATATTTAATACCGCTTTGTATGCATGGGTGCCTTTAGCAAAGTCACACATTTCCATAATGCGGTTAATCTTACTTTTCAGTACAGGTACATCAGCGGCGCTGTTGTTGTAAAAGCTTGATGAGAATAAACCAAGGAAGCGATCTTCACCAATTACATTACCCTCATCATCAAAACGCTTAATACCCACGTAGTCGATGTATGCAGGTCGATGTACACGAGACACTGAATTTGTTTTCGTTAAAATTAATAAGTTACTGCTACGCGCTTCTTGGCGCGCTACTTCAGGTAACTCAGAAAGTAAGCGGCTATGCTCTTCGTCTGTGTTTTTCATTAGACCAAGGCTAGTGCCCTTTTTACCTTTTAACTGGTAATCACCTTGCACTGGCGAAAGTTCATATTCACGGTAACCCATTAGCGTAAAGTTATCTTTAGCTAACCAGTCTAAAAACTCTACCGTTTCTGCAACTTCGCTTTCGTTATTATTATGGTGGCGTTTAGGTAAGTCTTTCGTTACCGCAATTAGCTTTTCACGAATTGGCTGCCAATCTTCTACAGCGATAGAGACGTCAACTAACACAGACTCAAGTTCTTTTTTGAAAGACTCAATTACTTTTGCATCTGTTTGACGATCAATTTCGATAAAGAACACAGTTTTTGTCGACGTTGATTCTTGCTCTGCTTTTAAGCTTGAAATACCGGTGATTTTAGCATTTTTATCACGTTGGATTTTCAGCGGAGAGTGAAGTAATAAGTGAGAAGCGATGTTTGCGCGGGTCATGGCCATACGCACAGAATCAACGAGGAAAGGCATGTCTTTCGCGATGATTTCAACAATAGTGTGCGATGACTGCCAGCCATCTTTTGCTACTTCAGGATTGAAAACACGGACAACCGCGTCATCAGAATTATTTTTTTCTAGCGAGTTCCATAGGCTTAGTGCAGCGCCATATAAGTCACTATCGTTGCGATGAGCCAAATCCTCTTTAGACATATTGCTGTACAAGGCTTTGGCGAATTTCTCAACGAGTAACACATTATCAGCGTGAACTTTTTTCTGGATCAGCTTACAGACATTATCTAAGATAACCGAGGCTTGCCCTTCATTTCGTGTCATTGTATGTTCCTTAATCTATACTACTTATCGATTAGTAGAATATTTGTACAGCCATTTATTAGCGTGGAGTCAGGTAAATTCTAACTCTTTTACAGCTAATAAACAGCCTTTTCGATGAAATCATTTTAAGCTTTTCAGCTATTTGGTCATCTATTCACAAAATATAGATATAAATGGCCATTACTGGCCATATTGGAGCACAATTATTCACATTATTTTTTCTGGTCAGTCCAGAGGAAGCTACCAATAGCAGGTAAAAGTAGTACTGCACCCAACATGTTAACCAAAAACATGAAGGTTAGCAGAATACCCATATCCACTTGGAACTTCAGATCAGAGAAAATCCATGTGCTAACACCAATGGCTAAGGTAATACCTGTGAACAGCACTGCACTACCACGCTCTGCTAATGCATTACGATAAGCCACTTCGAGTGCCACACCTTGTTTTAGCTGCCCCATCATTGATGAAAGTATGTAAATCCCGTAATCGACACCAATACCAACACCTAAAGCGATAACTGGTAATGTCGACACTGTTAAACCTATTTCAAGTTGTACCATCAACGCTTGCGCTAAGGTTGATACGATGTACAGAGGTAATACAACCGCGACCGTTGCCTTAACACTTCTAAAGCTAATTAAGCATAGCAGGATTACGGCGCCGTAAACGTAAAGCATCATAGGTAGCTGTGCAGCCGATACCGATTCGTTCGTTGCAGCCATTACACCGACAGGGCCTGACGCCAGCTTAAACTTTAATTCATCGGTTTCTTCAGCCTTAGCAAACTCTTTAACTTTAGCTACCACATGGTCAATTGTTTCTGCTTTGTGGTCATTTAAGAAAATAATCACAGGCATTACAGAGCAGTTTCCATCGAGTAAACCTGAGCTTGTTTCAACCCGTGAAGTAGCTTGCACTAAACTTGCCGTATTGCGCGGCAAGCTTTGCCATTTTAAGTTACCTTCGTTGAAGCCGGCGTTCACAGATTGCGCAACTGAGCTTAAGCTCACAGCCGATTGTACCCCTGCAACGTTTTCCATCTGCCATTGGAAACGACTAATACGCTCCATAACATCATGCTCAGTACACGCAGCAGGATACGCTTCTACAATCACTTTTAGGATATCTGATGAAATGGTGTATTTATCAGAAATCAAAAAGGTGTCTTGGTTATAGCGGGCATCTTGGTGCAAAGATGGCGCACCAGCATGTAAGTCACCAATACGCATTTTGTCAGCTTGCCAGTAACCCACTGCAAATAACACAGCCGTAAAGACGATAATAAAACCAGCTGTTTTACGATCAGTCGCTTTTACTAATAGCTCGCGTAACTTGTCTAGTAGATTTGGTTTGTCTGTGTGAGTACCTGCTTGAATATGCACAGAGCCTTCAAAACGCATGTACGATGCCCATACAGGTAATAAAATTAAGTTGGTGAAAATAATTACCGCCACACCTAAACTTGCTGTGATAGCAAGTTCACGAATAATACCAATATCAATGGTGAGTAAGGTTAAAAAACCAATTGTGTCTGATAGCAGTGCAATACCACCTGGGATCAGAAGTGCTCTAAAGCTTGCCTGACAACAAACCCGAGTTGAACTACCCGTAGACACTTTTTTGCCAATGTCATTGATCATTTGCACGCCATGGCTTACACCAATCGCAAACACTAAAAACGGCACTAAAATTGACATAGGGTCTAAACCAAAGCCTAAGCTTGAAAGCAAGCCTAACTGCCAAACAACAGCAATGATTGAACAGGCAATTGGTAAAATAGTCAGTTTTAAAGAATGGCAGAACAGCCAAACCATTACGAATGTGAAAGCAATGGCAATAGCAAAAAATAACAGTACCCCTTTAGCACCCTCTGCTACATCCCCTGCCATTTTCGCAAAACCGATAATATGAATACTGACCTTGTCAGTACTTAGCGGTTCACGAACTTGTGTTTCTAGCTTTTCTGCAAACGCTAAAGTATCTAGTTTTTCTTGTGTTTGTGGATCAGTTTCAAGTAGCTGGGCGGTTACCATCGCACACGAGTAGTCACTGGCAATCATACGGCCAACGACTTTTGCTTTTTCGATGTTTTCTTTTACAACCGCAAGACCACGTTTATCAGCGGTAAAGTTTGCCGGAATAATTGGACCGCCAGCAAAACCATCTTCAACCACTTCAACAAAGCGCGCACTCGGTGCGAAGATTGAATTAACTAACGGGCGATTTACACCAGGAATAAAGTAAAGCTGATCATGAACTGCTTTAAGTTGGGTGAAAAATTCCTCATTAAAAATATCACCATCTGCATCACAGACAGAAATCAAAATGCTGTTTGCTCCACCAAACTGTTTTTCATGTTTGGTGTAAACTTTCATGTAGTCATGATTAAGCGGAATATTTTTATTAAAAGAAGCGTCTAATTGTATTTGTGTTGCTTTGAATAATAAGAAACAGGTGATCAAAGCAAAGGAAATAATTGCGAATAAGCGATGACGAAACACCGCTCTTTCTAAAATATCTAAAAAACCACGCATTACGGATTCAACTCCTTCACTTTAATGCCATTTTCTGAAGCCATAACTAGTTTGTCTTGAAACACAACACCATCAAGTAACGATTTACCATCGGCCATTTGTTGTTCTGTTAATTGGCCATTCTCAATTTGGAAAATCACTCCGCTGTTGGCAAATAATAACCACTGGTTGTTGTATTTAATCGCGCTATTCACGGTTGCATAATTGTCGTGTGGTATTTGTTGCCATTGATCACTGCCGGCTTGTCGAGTGAAAATGTTGCCTCGAAGGCCTGCAACTAGATCTTCACCACCTTGATCTGCAGTTGACGCAAACGTAAAGAAAGAGCCCATATAGATCTCTTCAAGACGCTGCCAGGTTTGACCATTGTCGAAACTTTGTGCCATTAAACCCATCTCACCGGCTAGAAATAGACTCTCCTCAGTTTTAACGATGCGATTAAAATGTGGCAGTATTGAAGCTGTTTCAATTTCATAGCCTTCTGGGTCACTGTCTTTTAAATCATTGAGGTATTCACGGTCTTCTTCAAATAACAGGCTATCTAAAAAACGCTTCTGCCAAGTTTGGCCACCATCGTTAGTTTCAAAAAACATTCCATATGCACCGACTGCATAGCCATGTTGTTCAGTAGTAAATAAAATATCTAAACATGGCTTATCCATGTTTGGTAAAGATTGCTGTAACTGCCAGGTTTTTCCTGCATCTACAGTATTAATGATGGTTGCATCATGACCACATGCCCAGCCTAAATCGTTATTATAAAAATCAACCGCTGTTAGCAGCACTTGAGTAGGCACACTGGCTTGTTGCCAAGTTTGAGCGTCTGTACTTGTGATAACCACACCGTGTTTACCAACTGCAATGAGATTTGGGCCAGCTAGTTCAATGTCGGTGAGAAGAGTTTTGTTTGCGTTAACAGCGCTAATCGCTTGTTGCGGCATAGGCATGTCTTGAGCAAAACATGAAGCACTATAAGCAAGACAGGCATAAAGCAAATACTTCATAAAGATAAATCGCCTTCGAAAAAATAAAAAGAGAAGTCAAAAAAGCCACTGAGAAATCTATTGCGTTACTGATGACTTACGCGAATTGCAAAAGGCACCTGGGGTCAGGTGCCTTAATTTGATTAACGACCTTCGCGGCGTAATGCGCTTGAAGTAAACTCGTTATCGTTGAATGATTGTGAGAAATCATACATTTTTTCTTGGTTGTCTAAACCAATTGCTAAATAACGACGAGAGTTAAGGTCATGGTAAACTTCTAACGTACTCCAATGAGTTGGTACTTCATAGTAGTTAAGACCATGCGCCATCGCTACACGATACATTTGATCACGGTTATCATAGATATCCGTTACATGAACTTGCCAGCTATCTTCATCAATATAGAAAACACGTTTTTTATAGATATGACGCGTGCCCTCTTTCAGGTTCGCTTCAACAACCCAAACACGGTGTTTTTCATAACGAACATGTTCAGGATTGATATGACCTGCTTGCAGAATATCATCGTAGCTTAGTTTGTCACTGTGAAGCTTATAGCTGTTATAAGGAATATAAAGCTCTTGCTTACCTTTTAATGTCCAGTTGTAACGATTTGGAGAACCGTTGAACATATCAAAGTCATCAGTTGTACGTAAGCTATCTGCAGCTGTACCCGGTGCATCATAGGCAACATTAGGTGCACGACGAACACGACGCTGACCTGAGTTGTATGTCCATGCTTGGCGTGGCGTTAAGATTTGGTCCATTGTTTCATGAACTAGTAACGCAGTACCAGCAAGACGCGCTGGCTCAGTTACTTTTTGCTTAAACTTAAACAAGATATTAGATTCTTGTAGCTTTTCAGGCGTTGCTTCAGGTGATGAATACTCAACTAACAGTTGCTCATCAAAACCTACATAGTTATATGAACCAGATGCTGTCGGTGCAGCTTGACCACCAGAACGCTCAATTGATAAACCACGGAAACGTAATAAGTGGTTCCAAATCGCTTCTAAGCCATCTTTAGGGATTGGGAACGGAACACCCACAGCGGTATTTTTAATACCGTTACCGCCCTCTACTAACTCAGCTGTCGTTGCATATTTTTTAGTTGCATCATATACAAACTGAGGATACGACGCGCTACGACGCGTTGGATAGATGTTCATTTTGAACGTATCAGGATAGGTATTGAATAATTCAATTTGACCTGGGCTCAAGTAATCTTTGTACTCAGCTACATTCGATTTATCAATCGTGAATAAGATTTTATCATCAGCAAACGGATCAGGATGATGCATTCCCGGTTTATAACCAGCAGGTGGTGTTGTGATACCACCATCCCAAGCTGGAATTGAACCATCTTTATTCGCAGCTTTTTCTGCGCCAATAGGAGTTAAATCTTTACCTAAACGTGCCGCTTCATCAGCGGTAATTTTTGCAAGTACACTTGAGCTTGCGAAAACGCCACAAAATGCTGCAGCAATGAGGGTAGGTTTTCTAATAATCATAATTTACCCTTAGATTGAATATTTAATATTGAAAGATACATAATCGCGGTCAGAGAAAGTATTCGTTGCACCACCACCCCAGAATGAGTTGTAGCTAAAGTCGAACGACCACGCATTTTGATAGTTGAAGTTCATAGTAACACCGAGCGATTTACGGTCTTCAACAAATAAGAACATTGGATCAGGTGTAATACCATTCACATCGTGCGAGAACACAAAACGTGGTGAGAAGTTAACACCACTGAAAAAGTTATAATAATCACCTTTCGCAATTAAACGATAACCCCATGCAGAAGCCGTTGGGAACGGGTTCGTTTCAGGACCATTAGAAAGACCTAAGTGCAGTGTTGAATAATCATCACTTAATGGGCCTTGCATAATACCGCTTCGACCAGTACCAGCAACATTTAAACGAAGCTCATCGTAATCTGGCATATCGTTAATGCGTACACCACCAATTTCACCAACTACCGCCCAGCTATCAGCTCCAAGTGAAGGACCAAATAGGTGTGTTGCTGTAAATTGTAATTGTGCAGTGTTACGTAGGATAAATCCTTGTGCTACTTCACCAGGGCCTACAACGCTTGTAGCATCGCCTGGGCTCATTTGTGAAATACCAGCAAAGTCAGGACGAATACCTGCAACTGCTAATTGCTCTGGCATACCCGCATATAACAGCTCTACGTCATCAATTTGCAGAGGCTCATCTTGGCGGAATGCAAATTCACCAGCAAGTGCCGTTTCGCCCACAGATGTGTTGAAGCTAAGACCGTACAGTTTAATATCTTCAGGATATTCTAACTGACCTTTAGTGAATGCTTGAAGGCTAGTTACATTATCTTCTGTGATATCTGTAGTTAATAACATACCGATATCAGCAGCGATTGCCGCATCAGTGAAGTTTGATACCTGACCAGAAATTACCGGACGACGGCTATGATAGTTAATGTGGTATAACGCCACTTCAGTGTCGTTTAATTCAGGTAAGTACATACCTAAACGTAAACCATACTGGCCACCATCGTCTGGCTCGTTTTTACCTGCACCACCTTTGCCTTTTAACGCCACTTTGGTTGGGTAAGCTAGGTACATTTGCGCCATCATTGCTTGGCCTTGTGCAGATGTAGGATCAACACCTTGCGAGCGAACAATGTCATCTAAATTATTTAAGCTTTCAGTTAAGAATGCTAAATCAATATCCGGGTTAGACGTGAAGCCCAATTGGATATTTTGCTGATAACCATTTTCTGACGCAAAATCGTTCGTCGAGAAGTATGTACCAGCCGCTGGAAGACGTGTTTCATGCCATTCATATTGGTAGAAACCTTCTAGCGTTAAGTTATCTGTGATGCCTAGTGATGCCCAAAGCATACCAACAGGTATGAAAGCTTCTTTTAACTCTGCACCTGGCGCTTTTAAACGATCGATATCAACAGGGTTAACGTTAATACCATGAGAAATCAAGGTACTCTCACCCCAGTTCACAACTTGTTGGCCTAAACGAATAGACAGCGGGTTACGGCCTTCATTTAAATCAAAGTTTGCCCATACATAAGCGTCTAGTAAACGTAAATCAGCACACACTTGTTCTTTTGTGTCGTCATCGTCACATGGGTCTACTTTGTTACCTGATGTTGGGTTGCTATAAGCGTAATCACCATCCATCAAGGCAAAGTCGTAAAAGTACATAAAGCGAGTGAAGAAACCAAAATTATCTTTGCTGATTGATAACTCATGGTTACCTTTTAATAATTTTGAGAATGAATCACCACTATCAAAATTGAGGTTACCTGCATCACCATTATTTGAGTATGCACCTGGTTGGTTCCATACATCAGCAGAAGAATAAATTGGATTTAAAGCAGAATGATAACCCGTCCAGTCAAATGAAGGATTATTACTCTTACCTATATGTTGAAAATCTCGGTCTTCAACACGAATGCTTTGGCCATAAGAGAAGTTAGAGTCAAAACGTATATCGAAGTCACCTAACTCAAAGTTTGCCGCATGCAAAGATGTGCTTGAGAGTCCGAGTGTAGCCGCCGCGAGTCCCAAAGCTATTTTGTTTTTAACAAAAAGCGATCGTTTTATCATTGTGTTCATCCCCCTGTAACGGGTTGTTTTGTGATCAAATTGTTGTTTTTAGTATCTTTCTAACGATAGAAGCGAAACAGTAAAATTACAATATAGAACGCGTTCAATCGGTTAATATTTATTTAAAAATGTGACGTTTACGTATTGGTAAGACGTCATACCAGATATTTTATACACGTAAATTAACAATAGAACAAATCGAATTAACAAAAATATAATAAATTTAGCGAATTGGGGACAGTGAAATTTAGCATTTTGGGCGACAAATATTACAAAAAAAGCAGCTAATGCTGCTTTTTTAACTAATTTTCTCGAGTTTTAAAAACTGATTATCAGCCGTTAATGTCAACCTAAAGCGCCCTCTTATTCCTAGTGAAGAAATAAAAGGACGCAAATGGTGAGCGTCAAAGCGAACTGTCTTGCCACCATCCTCTGTAACTTGCACAGATTTATATTTACCATGATAGTAATCAAGACACTCTGAGTAACTCAGATACAAGGCAAAATAGTACTCTGTCATTAACTTTCGAGTGCTTTCTCTACTTTTTCAAACAGATCATCACTGAGGCCGTCTAAATCAGCTAAACGTTGAAGTTGTGCTTTCATTGCCGCAGAACGATTTTCATCATAGCGTTTCCATGACATAAATGGCGTTAGCATGCGTGATGCATTTTGCGGATTAATATCGTTAAGCTTCACTAATAAGTCACCTAATAGCTGATACCCTTCACCATCGGCTCGATGGAATTGAGTGATATTAAAGTGGCTAAAGCTACCAACCAAAGCACGAACACGGTTAGGATTACCGAAGTCAAAACTTGGGTGATCATAGAGCGCTTTAATATCGCTGATACTCGTTGCTGAATCTTTCATCGCTTGCAGTGCAAACCATTTATCCATAACGAGCACATCATGACGCCATTTAGCATCAAACTCTGTTAAAAGCGTATCACATAGTGAGTGATTTGCTTTTACAACAGCACTTAATGCAGCAAGTGCATTGGTCATATTATTACTGTGGGCAGACTCTTCGATAAGGCCATTAACGTCGCTGTGATTTGTTTTCGCTAAATAGTGTAAACAAAGTTGCTTAAGAGCACGCACTGCAACGGCTGTAGCAGATGTTGAACCATCATCTTCAAGCGCGTTATAACAATTAACCAATGATTCTGTTAGGAAGTTGGCAATTTGAGATTCAAATGCATTTTGAACAGCAATAATGTCATCAACAGGGATGACAGCATATTCAGCTGCAAGAGTATCGTAGCTAGGCAGTTTTAACAGCTCCGCAATCAGCGCAAGGTCACCTTCACGATTATCAACTAGTAGCTTTAATGCCGACAAGATATCATCCGATAAGCAAGCTTCACCACTGGCAATCGCCGCTTTCATTTCATTAGTAAATAAGCGCTGCTGAGCATCCCAACGTGAAAAGTCACTGCGAGCAAAACGCATAATATGTAACAGATCCGCTGCAGATGTATTTTGATTAACGATGCATGGCGCAGAGAAATCTTCTAGTAGCACTGCGACTGGGCGCTGTTTAATGCCCTCAAAAACAAACTGCTGTGTTTTTTCTGTGACATTCAATACCGAATCTTGTGGCTGATTATCAATCACAAGTGGTAGAGACTGCCCTTCACTATCTAAAAGTTCAATAGCAAAAGGAATATGCAGTAAGGCATTGTTAGGCTGATTATCAGGTGCAAACTGTTCAATGCTTAATGTGAAAGTTTGGTTTTGTTCATCATACGCTTGCTCTACATTGAGCTTAGGTGTACCCGCTTGACTATACCAGCGCTTAAATTGCGTTAAATCAATGCCAGACGCATCACTCATGGCAGCGACAAAATCATCACAAGTAACTGCTTGTCCGTCATGGCGCTCGAAATACAATGCCATACCTTGTTGGAACTTTTCTTCTCCAAGTAAGGTGTGCATCATGCGAATAACTTCAGCCCCTTTGTCATACACAGTCACTGTATAAAAATTATTCATTTCAATGACTTTTTCAGGGCGAATTGGGTGAGCCATAGGGCCTGCATCTTCACTAAACTGGTGAGTACGCATTACTTTAACCGCATCAATACGATTAAGCGCACGTGAGCCTAAGTCGCTACTAAACTCTTGGTCACGGAAAACCGTTAAGCCTTCTTTTAAAGACAACTGGAACCAGTCACGGCAAGTCACACGGTTGCCGGTCCAGTTATGGAAGTACTCGTGACCTACAATTGATTCAATCGTATGGTAATCTTTGTCTGTAGCTGTTTCTTGATTAGCAAGAACACATTTAGAGTTAAAGATATTCAGGCCTTTATTTTCCATTGCGCCCATGTTGAAGAAATCAACGGCAACAATCATGTAAATATCTAAATCGTATTCAAGGTTAAAGCGCTCTTCATCCCATTGCATTGATTTCTTTAAAGAAGTCATGGCATGAGGCGTTTTTGATAAATTACCTTTATCAACAAACAAGGCTAATTCAACTTTTCGTCCAGACTGCGTCGTGTAATGGTCACGTAATACGTCAAAATCACCGGCGACTAATGCAAATAAGTAGCTAGGCTTTTTAAATGGGTCTTGCCATTTTACAAAATGACGACCGTCATCTAAGTTACCTGATTCAATTTGGTTACCATTAGACAGCAAGTGAGTGTACTTTTTGTCGGCAATAATGGTTACATCAAAGCTAGCAAGCACGTCTGGGCGGTCAAGGTAATAAGTAATCTTTCTAAAACCTTCTGCCTCACATTGCGTACAGTAAGCACCACCCGACAAGTACAAACCTTCTAACGAGGTATTCGTTTGCGGGTCAATATGGTTTTCAATTTTCAGAATAAAGCTTTCAGGTAAGTTATGAATGATCAGCTTTTCATCTTCAAGCGTGTAATCATCATACGCTTTGTCATCAACCATCAATGAAATTAGCGTTAAATCAACACCATCTAGCGCAAGATCTGCATTGCTTTCATCGGTACGATTGATTGTCATTGTTGACTGCACTGATGTTTTCAAAGGGGCTAATTCGAAGCGTAAATCGATGTGTTGGATTGAGAATTGTGGGGCTTGGTAATCTTTTAAATATTGAGCTTGAGGTTTACTCGTAGCAGACATTACTGACTCCAAATGGCCCTGCTTAGCAGGGCCTAAATAGTTTATTCGGCGTTAGCTTCTTGTTTAAGATGTTTTGGGGTAATACGTAAAATTTTAATACCAAAATAGGCATAAACAACCGCTAAGAATGGATTAATTAAATTAAAGAACGCGTACATTGCATAGTCAAATGGATTGATTAGTAAAACACTTTGCATATAGGCACCACAGGTATTCCAAGGAATAAGTGGGCTAGTAATTGTGCCGCCATCTTCTAACGTGCGAGATAAGTTAACAGGCTTTAAACCGCGTTTTTCATATTCATCTTTAAACATACGACCAGGAACAACAATCGCGATATATTGGTCTGCTGCAACCGCATTGGTACCAATACACGTTGCAATCGTTGCAGTGATAAGAGAACCGGTGCTTTTAGCAATTTTTAAGATGCTCTTAACGAACATATCAAGTAAGCCGGTTTTTTCCATGATAGCGCCAAACATCAAGGCCGTCATAATCAGCCAAGTGGTTGTTAGCATGCCAGCCATACCACCACCGCTTAATAGTGAATCCATTTTTTCATCGCCAGTGTCAATGCTGAAACCATCAAAGAACGTTGTCCAAACTAATTTGAAGTAACCAATTGCTTGTCCTTGTGATGCATCAATTTGGCTATTAATTAAATCTGATTGAAACAACATAGCCCAAATAGCACCAAGCACGGCACCAATCGAAATAGCTGGGAAAGCTGGCATCTTACGAATTGCTAAAAACAGCAACACCACCAGTGGTACTAGCATTTCAAAACCAATATTAAAGTTTTGTTCTAGCAAATTAACGATTTCATCAATACGTCCAGCTTCAGCTGAACCACCGGCATTAAAGCCCATAAAAATAAAAATGATTAACGCAATAATGAAGCTTGGCACTGTAGTCCAAAGCATGTGATGGATATGCTCAAATAAATCTGCCCCTGCCACTGCTGGTGCTAAGTTTGTTGTTTCAGAAAGCGGGCTTAATTTATCACCAAAGTAGGCACCAGAAATCACCGCACCTGCTGTGACAACTTGTTCTAAACCAAGACCGGTTGCAACACCTAATAGCGCCACACCAATAGTCGCTGCTGTGGTCCAAGAGCTACCAATACTCATAGCGACAATGCCACAAATTAAACAACTAGCGGCATAGAACCAACTTGGGTTGATAATTTGTAAGCCATAGTAAATTAGAGTGGGTACTGTGCCTGATAACAGCCAAGTACCAATTAAGGCACCCACCATTAATAATATAATGATTGCTCCAAGGGATAAGGTGATCCCCTCAATCATAGCTTGTTCTAGTTTCTTCCAGGTGTAACCATTTTTTAAGCCTATTAATGCCGCGGTAAATGTAGCGAATAATAAAGCAATTTGGTTAGGACCTGATGATGAATTATCACCGAATAAATAAACAGCAGCGCCTAATAGGCACACGAGCACAGTAATTGGGATTAAGGCATCTAAAAAACTGGCCTGTTTAATTGGCTTCTCTTCAATTGAATTCAAAAGATAGTCTCCTACACGTCTTATGTGGCGTGTTTAATTATTATTGTAAGCTTTGACGCAAAACTTCAGTGGCCTTATGCAGCCAGATTTTGTGATTATACCAATCTAACCTGTTTTAGGTAGCAAAAAAGGCGCTTAAGCGCCTTTTTATTAATCGATATTGCTAATTTATTGCTAATTATTTCTTAGCGATACGACCATATTTTATATAATCTTGGGTGATTAATGCGGCTTCTTCTAAGAAAGGGTCTAGCTCGTCAAGGCTATCAGGTAAATCGTCAAGCTTCTCTACTGGCTTTTCTCCAAGGCGAACAAGTCGTTCATTAGCACGTTCTAACGCGCGTTCTTCACCTTCGTCTTTCTCTTTTAGACGCGTCGCTTCAACCAATGAGATAGTCTTACGGTCTTTCTCTTCTTGATAGCGTTTAATATCAGCAAACACATAACCAAATTCAGGCTCATCTGCAATACGCGCATCATGAAGCTTATTAACGTAAGCAATCGCTGGTTTTAGGTTATCAACCGAGTTGTACTTAGCACGTATGATGCTATCCCAAGGTAGCGCGTTGTCTTGTTGACTCTCGCCCCACTCTGATGGCTCAATTGCCGATGGGAATGACACATCTGGAATAACGCCTTTGTGCTGTGTGCTTCCGCCATTAATTCGGTAGAATTTTGCAATGGTATACTGCACGCTACCTAATGGATGATCATATAAGTCATAAGCACGGCCAAGTGGTTTGTGCTGCTGTACAGTACCCTTACCAAAGGTTTGCTCACCAATCACAATAGCACGGCCGTAATCTTGCATCGCTGCTGCAAAAATCTCTGAGGCAGATGCGCTGTAGCGATCAACCAACACAGTAAGTGGGCCATCATAAAAAGTGACGCCGTCACGGTCTTTTTGCTCTTCAATACGATTATTTAGCGTATGAATTTGTACTACAGGACCTTGATCGATAAATAAGCCAGAAAGCTGAGTCGCTTCGTAAAGTGAACCGCCGCCGTTTTGACGTAAATCGATGATGATACCGTCTACTTTGGCTTCTTTTAATTTTGCAATTTCAACTTTAACGTCTTGTGATAGGTTGTTATAGAAACCTGGGATTTCAATCACACCAATTTTGCTGGTTAAGTCTGAATATTTTGCTTCAAATACTTCAGATTTTGCAGCGCGGTCTTCTAAGCGAATTTTATCACGCGTGATTTCAACCACTTTTGGTGTTCCGTGGGCATCCGCCCCTTTTAAATATTGCAGGCGAACTTTTGTCCCTTTAGGGCCTTTGATTAAATCAACTACGTCATCTAAACGCCAGCCAATCACATCAACAAATTCTTCACCTTCTTGAGCAACACCAATAATACGGTCATCTGCTTTAATTTGTTCAGACTTATCAGCCGGACCGCCAGGTACTAAGCTACGGATAACTGTGTAGTCTTCATCATAACTAAGTACCGCACCAATACCTTCTAATTCAAGATCCATGTCCATCTTGAATTGCTCAGCGCGACGAGGTGATAAATAAGAGGTATGCGCTTCAATGCTTCGTGCGAATGAATTCATCACGATTTGAAAAGCATCTTCACTGTTAGTTTGTACTAAACGCTTTTGCGCGTTGTGGTAGCGTTTGGTCAAGACTTCTTTAATGCCTTGCCAATCTTTACCGGTCATTTTTAATCGTAAAGCATCGTATTTAACGCGCTGACGCCAAAGTTCATCAAGCTCAGCTTGGCTTGTTGCCCAGTTTGCGTCTTCGCGGTCAAATAGATACTCATCTTCTTTATCGAACTTCATTTCGTTTTCAAGTAACGATAAAGAATAGTCATAGCGTTCAAAACGACGTTTTAAACTTAAGTTAAAAATATCAAAGGCAAATCCCAATTTACCTGTCGACAATGCATTATCAAATTGGTCTTTATATTGCTCAAACGAGGCAATGTCAGACGCTAAAAACACATTTTTATTGTAGTCGAGAGATTCAATATAACGATCAAAAACCTTCTCAGATAATTCATCGTTAAATTTAATTGGCTTGTAGTGTGCACGAGTAAATAAGTTTGTCACCCGTTTGCTTGCCGTACTATGTTGGCTTTCTTGCTTGAGTACTGGCAGGTCTTTTTCAGTCAGATTGTCTGATGATGCCAGTAATGAACCTGAAAACAGGGCAGCGACTAACGGAATGAGCGTAAACTTTTTACTCATACACAACTCCTTTATTTTTTACAGCTATTAAATGATATACAGGCTGTCTGCTTTGGTCTTAACTTGCATCCCTGTTACTAACTCAACGTGAACTTCATCTTTATTCACTTCAGTAATAACCGCGTTTACAAGTGCTTGGCCAAGTTTAACTTTAACTTTGCTATTAACCTTGACCTCTGAGGCAGGTAAAGGTTCAACTTTTCCTGAACGTTTTGCAGGAGCAGCTTTAGCAGGCTTATTATTTACTTTAGCGCCTTTTTCGCCAGATTTAGCGTGGTGACCACTATTCTTTTTGTAAGATTTTGTGTCACCGTCTTTACGTGGACGTTGTGGCTTCTTACGCTTTGCCATTTTAGCGCGGCTTTCTTCTAACGCTTTTTGTGCGTGCTCAATGTGCTCTTGTTCTACTTTTTCGTCTTGATTACCATCAAGATCGATACGGAACTCAGACTTAGTTACAGCTTCTAAATAGCGCCAGTTTGAGGTGTACTTTCTTAGTGCTTGACGAACCTGAGTTTTACTTACTTTCTCAGAACCTTCAATACGCTCAGCGATATCTTTAAAAATACCTACTTTAAGCGGCTGAATACCGTCTTTTTGTTTAAAACATTTTGGAAATTCTTGGTATAAGAAATCCAGTACTTCATTAATATCTTTTAGCTTGTTTGTGGTTTCCATGTTAGAACCTTTTATTACATCTTTTCATCAAGTGATGAATCGACATAGTGTGTTACCCAGTCGGTCAACTCTTCGAAGTCCGCTTCAATAAGCGCTAAATCACCTCGAAGGTGTTCCCAAATACCATTTATAATTTCATCAATTGATTCACAGTCAAGGTCATCTGGTAGACGCTCCCATGCCATGTGAATCAAGTCGTTGAGCCTTTCGGCAACAACTTCTTCTTCCCCTTCCCAATCACCAACATCTTGGATTGCAAAGAGGTAATCTTGCACATTTAGCAGATCTTTCATTTTAGATTTGCCTCAAAGCACTTTACCAATGCTTCTAAACCAGCTTGATCATCAGCATCGAATCGCGCAATGCTTGGGCTGTCGATATCAAGTACAGCAAATACTTTACCGTCTTTGAAAATCGGCACAACTACTTCAGAGTTAGATGCAGCATCACAGGCAATGTGACCGGCAAATGCATGCACGTCTTCAATGAGTTGTGTTTGTTGTGTTTGCGCGGCAGTTCCACATACCCCTTTACCTACTGGAATACGGATACATGCAGGATTACCTTGAAACGGCCCTAGCACTAATTCTTCAGGTGAATCCATTAAATAAAAGCCCGCCCAATTGATATCCTCTAGAGAGGTAAATAACAGCGCACTAATATTTGCCATGTTGGCAATAACATTTGATTCACCAGTGATTAGCGACTCAGTTTGTTTAACTAATGACTGGTAAAAATCTTGCTTTTGCATACCAAACTACTTCTTATTAAACATACAGTAGCTAAAGGTACTCTTTGTAGACGACAAATGAAACCTTTTAAGGGCAAAAAAAAACATTTTGCCCTCAATTTCAGTCAGCTTGATTAAATATTCTGCTATTGATGAGAAGATTGTGATGTAAGGCCCTGTCTTAAACCAAATAAAAACAGTCCAGCTGCCAGAGCAGACATCACAGCATTGACTATAAAAGCCATACCTGTTGTAGCGCTAAGTAAGTAGCTGAAAATAGCGCCACCTAGTAAGCCAAGTGTCAGAACACCTGAATAATTAACCTTTGCATACTTATACATAAGTAAATAACCAGGTACCACAAACGCTGCCATAGTAAGACCTACAATGTGGGCATTGGCGATTGCGCTAACGAATAAGTTAAAGAAAATGTTTAAACCATTTCCTTCAAGTGTAAACGCATAATAAAGACCCAAGATACAACCGATGATCACAGGCGATAATAAAGAAAGTCCTACACTCTTTGCTAAACGATGTTTCATAAATTCCCTAATGTCACAAAGATAATACGAGAAGTGTTAAGCATGGACTAACTAGTTAAAATGCGAAATATCGACAATAGTCGTAATTTGCAGAACAAATGAAAAGCACAAGAAACAAAAAAGCCGCTGAATAAATTCAGCGGCTTCAATGATGGTGGAGAGATAGGGATTTGAACCCTAGAGGGGCTACAAACCCCTGCCGGTTTTCAACACCGGTGCATTNCCCTGCCGGTTTTCAAGACCGGTGCATTCGACCACTCTGCCATCTCTCCGACGGCGTGCATAATAGATAAAGCGGCCGTGCTTGTGAAGCTTTTTTTTCAAAAAACTGTTTAAGTGATTAAAAAACAATTAATTTGCTCAGCATTAGTACAGCAGCGTTTAGATTATGCGCAACATTGAACTTTTCAATTATTTATCTTGTCTATTGATCCACAATAGTTTGCCCAAATATATAACTCTTGATAGGCTTAGTTCAGTTTAATAATTGGAACTAACGAACGTATAAGTTCATTTAAAGGAGCTCTAACAATGGCGTTTAATCAATCGTACAATACTGCAAGACCAGTAATGTCGACTATTGAAACCAATAAAGTTTTAAAGAATACCTATTTCTTACTGGCGATGACACTGGCATTTAGCGCAGTGACAGCAGGTATATCAATGGCAATGAATCTACCTTATTTTATGGGGTTAGTATTTAGTTTGATTGCATTCGGTGTACTTTTTGTTGTTCACAAAAAAGCAGACAGTGCATCAGGTGTTGCTTGGGTATTTGTTTTCACAGGTTTAATGGGCGCAGGACTTGGTCCAATGCTTAACTACTACGCTGCAATGCCAAATGGCCCTATGCTTATTATGCAAGCGTTAGGCTCTACTGCGTTAATCTTCTTTGGTTTGTCGGCTTATGCGCTTACCACTAAAAAAGACTTCTCATTTATGGGTGGCTTTTTAACTGTGGGTTTAATCGTGGTTATTATTGCAAGCCTAGTTAACTTATTTATTGGCAGCTCAATTACCTTTATGGTTATTAATGCTGCAGTTGTGCTAATCATGTCTGGTTTAATCTTATTTGATACTAGCCGCATTATTAATGGCGGCGAGACTAATTACATTCGCGCAACAGTTGCTTTATACCTGAACGTGTATAATTTATTTACGTCTCTTCTTCACCTACTTGGTGCAAGTGATGACTAATTAAATAGTTCTGCTAAAATAGCCCCTTTCTAGGGGCTTTTTTATTGGATGCGTTTTGGCACAATTTGTACTTTCTCTTCATACCGCGCCGACCGATCACGACACAACTCAACGGCTAATTAAATTTGCACAGGCCTGTCTTGACTCTGGTCACTCAATTGCAGCTATCTTTCTTTATCAAGCTGGTGTTTACCACGCAAGTAACCATTTAGAACTTGCCAGCGACGAGCTTCCAATTAATCGTTTGTGGCAGTCGTTAAGTGAGCAAGAGATCCCTCTACTGCTATGTGTCACTGCTGCTGAAAAGCGTGGTTTAGATATCGATAACACAGGCGTGTTTACCGTCGCTGGGCTTGCAGAATTTGCGATGCTTGTCAGTGAAGCGGATAAATGGGTGCAATTTAAATGAAAAACATTTTAGTAATAAGCCAACATAGTCCATTTGATGATCAACATATTCGTGACTCACTCGACACGACACTGATTTTTGCTGCTATTGAACAGAACATTAGTTGGCTTCTAAGTGGTGAGGCTGTTTTAGCTTTGAAAAAAAATCAACAGCCAGAGCAACTTGGCATAAAAAACTATTTTAAAACCATTAAAACCCTTGAGTTATACGATGTTGAAAACATATATGTATGTGAAAAGTCGTTAATGGATTTTAACCTTTCAGAAGATAGTCTGATTATCGATGTTAAAGTAGCTAACTTTGAGCAACAGCGTGAATTAATTACAGAGCAGCATCAAGTGGTGACCTTATGAGTACCTTGCATATTTTTTCAAAACCCTTAGCTCACTATTGCAATAATATGTTGGCAAATTTGATTTCTTCGCAAGATACAGTGCTACTTGTTAGTGACGCTTGTTATAACAACATGCAGTTTAAGCAATTCTCTTCAGCAATTCATTTACTTGAAGAAGACGCTGTAGCCCGTGATATTTCATTTAATCAAGGCGATATCGCAATAAACTATGCACAATTTGTAGAAATGACTTTAAACGCAAAAAACACGATTACTTGGTAAACCATGCTTGAATTTAATAACAAACAGATAGAAACAGACAAACAAGGGTATTTACTTGATTCAAATGATTGGTGTGAAGAGCTTGCACCTATTATTGCTGAACAAGAGAACATAACCTTAAGTGAGCAGCACTGGGAAGTTGTGCATTTTGTGCGTGATTTTTACGTAGAGTACAACACTAGCCCTGCAATACGCATGCTGGTCAAAGCAATGGCCCAAAAGCTAGGTGAGGAAAAAGGTAATAGCATGTATTTGTATAAGCTATTCCCTAAAGGCCCAGCAAAGCAAGCGACTAAAATTGCAGGTTTACCTAAACCCGCTAGGTGTATTTAATGGTTAATAAAGCCAATAGCAAACCACGCCGCAGCAGCGGACGAACTTATTCAAGGCCGACTCAAAAACGCCAAGTTAAAAAAGCAATTAGGCCTGAGCAGCGCAAAGTGGTGCTATTTAACAAACCATTTGATGTGCTTTGCCAATTTACCGATGACCAAAACCGCAAAACGCTTGCCGACTTTATTACTATTAAAGACGTGTATGCAGCAGGACGCTTAGATAGAGATAGCGAAGGACTGTTGCTACTTACCAACTGCGGTAAATTACAACACACACTCACTGAACCCAATAAAAAAACAGCTAAAACTTATTGGGTGCAAGTAGAAGGTGATGTTACTGATGAGGCTATCTTTGCACTTAACAAAGGTGTAGAGCTTAAAGATGGCATGACCAAGCCTGCCAAAGTTAGACGTATTGACGAGCCGTCAATTTGGCCTCGTACTCCGCCCGTTCGCGAGCGTAAAAACATTCCAACCAGCTGGTTAGAAATCTCTATCACTGAGGGGCGTAATCGCCAAGTTCGCCGTATGACAGCGCATGTTGGCTTCCCTACTTTGCGATTAATTCGTTACAGCATTGGTAACTATACCCTTGATGGATTAGAGAATGGCCAGTTTAAAGTAGTGAACAACCCTGATGCATAAACCCAATGTCACAGTGGCCGCCATCGTCACATGCCAAGACAATTTTTTACTTGTTAAAGAGCGCGATAAACACACAGGTGATATTTGCTATAACCAGCCTGCGGGTCATTTAGAAACCAATGAAACCTTAGCAGAAGCAGCTCATCGCGAACTTATTGAAGAAACAGGCATTAGCCTTAATGCCAATCACCTTGTTGGCATTTATAATTTGCATGCCGCAAATGGCGTTCACTATATGCGTTTTAGCTTTGCTTTTAATAGCCCAGAGCTATTTGAACCATCTCCCCAAGATGATGACATTCTTAGCGCAGATTGGTTTAGCCTTGAGCAAATTAAAAACCTGCCTCTTAGAAGCCCTCTGGTTTTAAAATGCATTGAAGATCATTTAGCTGGTAAAGCCTACCCACTTAGTTTGATTTACCAATAACCACTGTGATTTTAGCTGGTTTGGGTGTCTAAAAGTTTGCTATGCCCAAACCACTATTACTTGCAATCAATACCTTGCCTAAATCGCTTTTAATTCCAACTGAAACTCGCATCTTGAGGTTATCGGCCTTTCCATAGCAGTTAAAAAATGACAGCGAATATTATGAGCGAAAATAGTCACATTAAAGTCATCGTGGGTATGTCCGGCGGTGTTGATTCTTCTGTATCAGCGTATTTATTAAAGCAACAAGGCTATCAAGTTGAAGGCCTGTTCATGAAAAACTGGGAAGAAGACGATAATGATGAATATTGCGCTGCAGCTGAAGACCTACAAGACGCACAAGCTGTGTGCGATAAGCTAGGTATTGAGCTTCACACTGTAAATTTTGCAGCCGAATACTGGGACAACGTGTTTGAATACTTTCTAGCAGAGTACAAAGCAGGTCGTACACCAAACCCAGACATCATGTGTAATAAAGAAATCAAATTCAAAGCATTTTTAGAATTTGCAGCACAAGCACTTGGTGCTGATTACATCGCTACTGGCCACTATGTTCGCCGTGAAAAGCGCGGTGATAAATTTGTAATGTGTCGTGGCCTTGATGACAACAAAGATCAAAGCTATTTCTTATACACTCTAAGCCATGAGCATATCGCGCAAACACTTTTCCCTGTTGGCGATATTGCTAAGCCTGAAGTCCGCCGCATCGCTGAAGAGCAAGACTTAATCACTCACGATAAAAAAGACAGTACCGGTATTTGTTTTATTGGTGAGCGTAAATTTAAAGACTTCTTACAGAAGTTCTTACCAGCACAGCCAGGTAAAATTGAAGATACCGATGGCAATGAAGTGGGTGATCACGAAGGTTTAATGTACCACACACTTGGTCAACGTAAAGGTCTATTAATTGGTGGCATGAAAGAAGGTTCGGGTGAACCTTGGTATGTAGTTGATAAAGACGTTGATCGTAACGTATTAGTTGTTGGTCAAGGTAAAGACCACCCTCGCCTTTACAGCAATGGTTTAAATGCAAACCAGCTTCACTGGGTTGACCGCGAAGGTCCTAAAGGGACCACACGCTGTACTGTTAAAACTCGTTATCGCCAAGAAGATATCAGCTGTACTTTACTTGTTGGTGAAGATGGTATGGCACGCGTACTATTTGATGAGCCACAAAAAGCAGTGACACCGGGCCAATCAGCCGTATTCTACGCTGACGAAGTATGTTTAGGTGGTGGTATTATTGATTCGGTGATCAAATAATGACAGAGCACCAAGTCATGGCTTTAGCTGCCATGTGTCAAGTTGCTAAACAAGTACAAAAAGTTGCGCAATATGGCCAAGGCAGTGATCACGAATTAGAAAAATTACTAAACTGTATTGTCGAAACATCACCAAATAGCCCTGAAGACGTGTATCAGGGTAAACATAATTTACGTGAAGGCTATCGCATTTTGATTGCACAGCTTTCTGCCGGCGCAGACAAAGACGTCGAAATCGTAAAATATGTGGGTGGTTTAATGCAATTAGAACGTGCATTAAGTTCAAAACAAAACAGCTTAAATGAATTAGGTCGTCGCATTGATGATGTTAAACGCCGCCTCGACCACTTTGCTATCACAGATGATACTGTAGTAGCAGCGCTTGCTGATATTTACTCATCGGTGCTAAGCCCCCTTGGGCATCGTATTCAAGTGTATGGCAAGCCAGAGTTATTAAAACAGCAGCTCACGCAAAACAAAATTCGTGCCCTATTATTGGCCGGAATTCGTAGTGCCGTGTTATGGCGACAAATGGGCGGAAAACGCCGTCACTTTTTCTTTGCAAAAAGAAAAATCCTCGCCATTGCTAAACAATCAATTTAATTATCGTTCAAACTAGACAATTTAGGAGTCATTATGGAGCTTTCAGCGTTAACCGCTATCTCTCCGGTAGATGGTCGCTATGGCAGCAAGACCACGGAACTACGCAGCATTTTCAGCGAATTTGGTTTAATCAAATACCGTGTAACTGTTGAAGTTCGTTGGTTACAAGCTTTATCTGCAGCTAGCGCAATCAAAGAAGTACCGGCATTTAGCGACGAGGCTAATGCTTTACTTAATGCCATTGTTGATAACTTTAGCGAAGCTGATGCAGCACGCGTTAAAGAGATCGAGCGCACAACTAACCATGACGTAAAAGCAGTTGAATACCTACTTAAAGAAAAAGTAGCTGATAACGCAGAGCTTAACGCAGTTAACGAATTCATTCACTTTGCCTGTACTTCAGAAGACATCAATAACCTGTCTCACGGTTTAATGCTGACAGAAGCCCGTGACAAAGTATTACTTCCATACTGTGACCAACTTCTAAATGCATTAAAAGAAAAAGCAGTTGAGTACAAGTCAGTTGCGATGATGACACGTACCCACGGTCAACCAGCTACCCCTTCTACAATGGGTAAAGAATTTGCAAACGTCTACATGCGCTTAAAGCGTCAACGTGACCAAATTGCTAACGTAGAAATGTTAGGTAAAATCAACGGTGCTGTAGGTAACTACAACGCTCACCTAAGTGCATACCCAGATTACGATTGGCACAGCCACGCTGAGCAGTTCGTAACGAGCCTAGGTTTAACATTCAACCCGTTCACAACACAAATCGAGCCACACGATTACATTGCTGAGTTATTCGATGCAGTTGCACGTTTCAACACTGTATTACTTGATTTTGACCGTGACGTTTGGGGCTACATTGCACTTAACCACTTCAAACAAAAAACAATCGCAGGTGAGATTGGTTCATCAACTATGCCTCACAAAGTAAACCCGATTGATTTTGAAAACTCTGAAGGTAACTTAGGTATTGCTAATGCTATCTTTACTCACCTTGCGCAAAAACTACCTGTTTCTCGCTGGCAACGTGACTTAACTGACTCAACAGTATTACGTAACCTAGGTGTTGGTATGGGCTACACACTTATCGCTTACCAAGCGACATTAAAAGGTGTTAGCAAGCTTGAAGTAAACGAAGAGCGTTTATTAGCAGAGCTAGACCAAAACTGGGAATTACTAGCAGAGCCAATCCAAACAGTTATGCGTAAATATGGTATCGAAAAGCCATATGAAAAACTTAAAGACCTTACTCGTGGTAAGCGCGTAAACCAAGAAATCATGGCTGATTTCATCGATGGTCTTGAGTTACCTGAAGAAGCAAAAGTAGAAATGAAAAAATTAACTCCGGCTAATTACATTGGCCGCGCTGTTGAGTTCATCGACAACTTAGCTTAAATTCAAATTAAGACTTAAAAAAGCGAAAGGCCTTCCTTTCGCTTTTTTTATATCAATTCGCTTAGGTCATGTTATGTATCAATTAACCATCAATTCATTAACCCAAGAGCAATTTTTAGCTGAGTATTGGCAGAAAAAACCATTACTTATAAAGCAAGGCTTCAAGGATTTTGCAGATCCGATTGAGCCCGAAGAATTGGCCGGTCTTGCCATGGAAGAAAGCATTGAATCACGTATTGTGACCAATCACTCAGATGATTGGCAAGCATACCATGGTCCTTTTGAAGACTTTAGCTTGCTAACTGAAAAGCA
This sequence comes from Pseudoalteromonas sp. P1-8, assembly GCF_001399985.1. Taxonomy (NCBI): domain Bacteria; kingdom Pseudomonadati; phylum Pseudomonadota; class Gammaproteobacteria; order Alteromonadales; family Pseudoalteromonadaceae; genus Pseudoalteromonas; species Pseudoalteromonas sp. P1-8. The sequence continues at coordinate 85,710 of NZ_LJSO01000008.1, read as the reverse complement.
CTCAACATTACTGGTGCAAGCAGTTGACCATTGGCATAGCGATGCAGCGCAACTACTGGAGCCATTTCGCTTTATTCCAAACTGGCGTATCGATGATTTAATGATCAGCTACTCTACCCCGGGTGGTGGCGTGGGTCCGCATTTAGATCAATACGACGTGTTTATTATTCAAGGTGAAGGAAAGCGCCACTGGCGAGTTGGTTTACCTGATGCGAACTTAAAGCAATTTGCACAAAATAAGAGCCTGTTACAAGTTGAACAATTTCCTGCCGTGATCGACTGTGTGTTAGAGCCGGGAGATATTCTCTATATTCCACCAGGTTGCCCACATGAAGGTTACGCAGTTGAAAATGCACTTAATTACTCTGTAGGTTTTAGAGCGCCAAATCAACGCGATTTATTATCACAATTTGCCGATCACCTCATCGATACTGAGCTTGGTAATCAACGATATGGTGATGCAGAGCTTAAGTTGCGTTCATCTAAAGGTGAACTTAACCAAACTGAAGCAGAAAAAGTGAAGCAACTTATGATTGCTGCGATTAATGATGACGCAGTATTCAAGACTTGGCTTGGTAACAGTATGAGTCAGCCAAAACATGACATGGATTTAGCGCCTTTAGAGGAGCCATATACACTAGATGACGTAAATGACTTACTTAATGATGAGGACGTTGTTTTTGAGCGTTTAGGTGGTACCCGTGCCATTTATCAAGTAATTGACGATAAAATACTTTTAAGTATTAATGGTGTTAATTATATGCATGATTTAACTGACCTTGAATTAATAACAAAGCTCACAGATCAAACCTGGCTGACCGCTGCCGATATAAATAGTTCAAAAAATAATCACATTTTCTTGAAAACCTTTACTACACTTTTAAATGAGGGTATTTGGTTTTGTTAGGAGCGTGTGTTTATGAGCTATCAAATAGATGAAGTTGAATGGAGTATCGACAAGGAACTCTTACAACAGATCAGAGAGCGAGTATTTGTATGCGAACTACATATTCCTAAAGACATTGAGTTTGATCATTTAGATAAAACAGCACATCACGTACTCGTGACCGACGAGTGTAAATGCCCAGTTGCCACTGGGCGTTTATGTAATGATGGCCTCATTGGGCGTATTGCAGTTTTACCTGAACATCGTAACCGTTCGGTTTACAAATCATTATTGAATTACTTAGTAGGCATGGCTGAAAAGCAAGGCTGTGATTGCGTCAGCATTAATTGCATATTGAACGAAGTAGATAGATTTAAACGAAATGGTTTTTCGGCTGATGGCTTAGTATTTATGGAGGCTGGTATTCCAAGGCAGCGAATGCTCTGCCCTATTAAGCAATTTGATACGCGGCCATTCACTTTGGTGCATTAAGGTATATGTTAAATAAAAAAGCTGAATAACATTATTCAGCTTTCTTATTAGAAGTTATGCAGGCTCGTTTTGCCACATTTCTTCTTTTTCAAATAGCTCATATAAACCATGAGCACGGTTGATTAACAGGTTAGCAAAATCAACTTTGGTTTTATCTACCGCACCTGATTGCATTAGCTGATCAGCCTTCATTTGCCACTGCATTGAGAAATAACGTAATACTTCACGTGCATTATTTGCTGCACTTGCTTCAGCGTGATCGGTAGGTAAACGACCGGTGATCACCCAATAGCTCTTACCGTTTTGTGCTTTAAATTTCCAAATCGCTACTAATGGGGCGATAAAACGGCTTTCTTTTTCTACAACAGTTTGCGGAATAACGCCTTTTTCAGCTAAATGCTTTTGTGCATTTTGGAAACATTCTCTTTGCCAAATAACACTTTGTTTTTGCGCTTCGGCTTGTTCTTCTGGTGTTAATGGTCTTGCTTGTTTTTGTTCCATGGTAGTTACTCTTTTACAACATTTCTGACACTTTAAGGTTTAAAATGGCGCTGTGCAAGTGTTTACGGGCAATCAAAGAGCATTTAAATTTACTTGCGTACTATTCAATCAACTCAGAAAGAAGAGTTAGGCTCTGTTAAAAATTGCAGCTCTTCAGCTGTTGATTCACGACCTAAAATTTTATTGCGATGTGGGTAGCGACCAAACCTATCAATAATCACTTTGTGCTTTAGTTCAAATTCATAATTACTCATGCCTTTGAACAATTGCTCAGCTTGCTGATGAATGACTTTCGATTCACTGTGCATATACGGCATATAAATAAACGCAGTTTGAGAGCTAGGTAACTTTTTATCAAAACCTAATTCAATGGCTCTTTGCGCTAGACTTAATGCTTGTGGGTCTTGGCTGAACGCCTTTGCTGTATTACGGTAAATATTGCGTGAAAACTGATCTAACACGATAATTTCAGCTAAAGAGCCTTGAGCATCAACTCGCCAATCTGCATGTTCGCCAGCGATAACCTGCAAAAGGCATTCTGAAAACTCACGTGTAATTAAGGCATCAACTTCGTCTGATTGCTGATACCAAACTTCTGGTCCTAATTCATTAAACCAAAAATCGATAATGCGTTGCTTATCCATAAACACTCCTTAATTACCAAGAACTTTTGCAGGGTCAACTCGGGTTGCTTGCCACGCAGGATATAAGGTAGCCAAAATAGCGAGAACAAAAGTAACAATTACCGTGATAACAATATCTTGCCAAACTAGTTTACTGGGTAAAAACTCAATAAAATAAACCCCTTGTAATGGGTTATCGCCAAATAAGTTACTTGCCCAAGTGAACAGTTCACTGATGTTTAACGCAAGCATTACACCGATAACTGTGCCTAAGATCACACCAATTAAAGCTTGTGTAAAACCTTGCATTACGAAGGTTGCTAAAATGGTGCTATCTTGTGCGCCCATGGTTTTTAAAATTGCGATATTTGCCTGTTTTTCACGTACTTCCATCACTAAAGACGAAACAATATTAAAACTCGCTACCGCAATTATTAAAAACACCACGATATACACAATCGTGCGAACCATTTGAATATCTTGATATAAGCTACCCTGGGTTCTAAACCAACTTGAGACATAGACATAATCAGGAATAACTTGCCCCACACGCATCGCCGTTTGATGGGCCGCGAACACATCAGCTACTTGTAATCGTAAACCGGTTACTTGGTTTTGCTCAAAACTCAACACACTTTGCGCTTTATCAAGGCGAATAAAAGCCGCTGTTTCATCAATTGGGCCGCCCATTTTTATAATACCCGCAAGATTCAAGCTAACACGCTTTGGCGCCAATAAAGTGTTACTTTGCTGGTTTATCTGTGGGATTAATAAGGTAACTGGGTCGCCAATTTTAAGGCCCAATCGGTTAACGATTTGTTGGCCTAAAAGCACATCTTCTTGTTGTAGCTGGCTAACTAAGCGCCCTTCTGTAAATTGATTTAACGCCGACACTTGGTTTTCAAATTCAGGGCTTACACCACGCACTTCAACTGCTTTTAACTCACTTTTATATTGCGCCATGCCGTTGACACTAATAAACGGCGCAGCACCTGTTACACCGGCTTGAGAGCGCAGTAGTGCAACTTTTGACTGCCAATTATTGATTGGTTTGTTAGGCGCAACATATTCAACCTGAGGTACGACCGATAAAAGCCGATGTACTAGCTGCTGCTCAAAACCATTAATAACTGATAAAGCAACAATTAGCACAGCGACACCTAAAAGAATGCCGATTGTCGATGCTTTAGCGATAAAACTAACAAAACCGTTTTGTCCGTCTTTTTGGCCACTATGGGCACGAAAGCGTTTTGAAATAAAGGCACTAAGCAACATGCTGAGACTCTTTAATTGCGAGCTTACCATCATCTAAATAGGCAATTTTGCCTAGTTTATCTGCAAGTTCTAAATCATGGGTTACCACAACAAAACTGGTTTTTAAGCTAGTATTTAATTCTTTAATTAAATCGTAAATCTTAATTGCGTTTTGTTTATCTAGGTTACCGGTTGGTTCATCGGCAAGCACCAAAGCAGGCTCGGTTACTAATGCACGTGCTATTGCAACCCGCTGCCTCTCACCACCTGATAACGCCGAAGGTTTATGTTCGCTACGATGAGATAACCCTACTTTATCTAGCATGTTACGGGCTTTTTCGGTTGCCGCTTTTGCGCTTAAGCCTTTAATTAATAATGGCATTGCAACATTTTCGATGGCAGTAAATTCCATTAATAGATGATGGAATTGATAAATAAAGCCCAAATTTTCATTTCGGAAACTGGCTTGTTGTTTACGGTTTAATTTAGAAACCTGCTGACCTTTAATTTCAACCTTGCCTGAGCTTTCGTTATCTAAGGTACCTAATATATGCAATAAGGTACTTTTTCCTGAGCCAGAGCTCCCTACAACAGCTAACATTTCGCCTTGATTAAGTGCTAAATCAACCCCTTTTAATACCGCAACCTCGTTATCGCCATCTTGATAGACTTTATTTAACTGCTGACAATTGATAACTAAATCACTCATAACGTAATACCTCTGCTGGATTCACTTTTGCAGCTTTTCTGGCAGGATACAAGGTAGCTAAAAAGCTCATCGCAATACTCCCTGCGGCAATAAAACTCAAACTTATAACATCAAATTTAACGGGTAAACTCACGCCCGCTAGTAAATTGATGCCTAACATATTCAACAATTCATTAATGTTGCTACTTAATAGCACACCAAGTAACGCACCAATACTGGTACCGATAAGGCCGTTATATAAGCCTTGGATCATAAACACGTGCTGCACTTGTAACGGAGTTAAACCCAGTGTTTGTAAAATAGCGACTTCACTTTGCTTCTCACTGACCATCATGGTTAATGCTGAAATGATATTAAACACTGCAACGAGCACGATTAAGCCAAGTAACATCGACATAATGCGCTTTTCCATTGCCACAGCGGCAAATAGTGTGCCTTGGCTAGCTCGCCAGTCAGTCACTGTGTAATCGTTTAAAATAGCTAACTGCGATTGCAATACTTGCTCAACAGCAAATGGTTCATACAGCGATACACTCAAATTAGGGGCTGCTGATTTTGCTAGTTTTAAAACTCTGCCTAACGAATAGCCACTGGTAAATGCTAATGACATATCAATTTCTGACTGTGTTTCATAAAGTGCAGCAACGGTAAACAAGCGCTGACTCGGTACTCGACCAAGGGGGGTATACGAACTGGCATTAGGCATGATAACCCGTACTTTATCCCCAAGAGAAATACCCAATTTTCGACTCAAGTAGCGGCTAATCGCAATATGGTAGTTGCTGTCCATTACTTGTGACCAATTGCCGGCAACAATTTTATCTTTTACGTTATAGATGGAGCTTCCTTCATCATAAAGGCCTTGTAACAATACGCCATGCAAATCTTGGTTAGTTTGTAAAATGGCTTCGCCATGGCGGTATAGGTTAACTTGTTTAACATCTTGAGAATTTGCTAGTTGCTGCTTTAACTGCAGCATGGTTTCTTTCGAGTTATCTTCGGCTGATACTTCAATATGAGGAATTAAACCAAGCATGTTGGTTTTAAGGTTATTCTCAAAACCATTCATTACTGAACTGACTGTAAACAAGGCCATTAAACCAATAGCAATGCCCGCGATAGAGAAAAATGAAATAAATGAGATAAAGGCATTGCCCTTTGAGGAGCGACTATATCTCAGCCCTATAAAAAGGCTAACAGGTTGAAACATAATAAATTATGGGTATTCCAAGGGCTAAATATGCGCTCATATTAGCATAGATTTAGCTAGCATGGGATGCGCGAAATTGTAAAAAATAATTATAAATCTGATACTTGAACAGTAGCAACCAGATGGTCAAGTAATGCTTTTACATTGGTTGCGATAAACTGCCTTGGTGGATACACCCCCCATACACCTTCAGGTGCCGGTGCAACATTCGAAAGTACAGCACTCAACCTGCCATTGGCTAGGTGGTCATTGACATAGTAATCTGGTAGTTGCACGATGCCTAACCCTTTTATTGCAGCGTCAACCAATGCCCAACCACTGTTACAGGCCAAACGCCCTGCCACTTTGATGTGCTTATCTTGACCCTGCTCTTTTACCCGCCAGTAACTGTTATTACCAATCAGGCAATTGTGCTGATGTAATTCACTCACACTGTGTGGTTGGCCGAATTTATTGATATATTCAGAGCTACAACAAATAACAAGCCTGCGCTGACTAATGCGCCGTGCTTTTAAAGATGAATCTTTTAAATGACCAAGGCGAATAGCGAGATCATACCCATCTTCTAGTAGATTGACTTGCTCATTGCTTAAATGGCTGATCACTTCAATATCTGGGTGCTTTTGCATAAACGAATGTACCGCAGGCATGATGAAACTTTCACCATACATCACAGGAGCTGTTAGTTTTATACTACCTTTTGGTGTCAGTTGCTGCTCTGCAAGCAGTGCCGTGGCATCATCCATGGCATGCTGTAATTGTTTAGTTTGATGCGCAAACACCTGCCCTTCTTGCGTTAGCACCACTTTACGGGTTGTTCGGGTTAACAATTGTGTGTTTAATCGCTCTTCTAATTGACTCACATACCGGCTTACATGGGCCACTGACATACCCAGTAGTTTACTTGCTTTTGTAAAACTGCCTGTTTCTGCTACCGCTAAAAACTCATCAATTCCGTGCCAACGATTCATTATTACCATACTGTAAAAGTGTTTTAATAAAACGAAGATTATCATTCATTGAGAAACAAATAAAATAGACTAAGTTTAATACTTACTTCCAACAACTATAAGGGAACGTTATGACTGATTTTATCAAATCAAAAGCGGCTATCGCTTGGGGTCCAAATCAACCACTATCAATTGAAGAAGTGGATGTAATGATGCCTAAAAAAGGCGAAGTGCTTGTAAAGATTGTTGCTACAGGTGTTTGTCATACCGATGCATTTACTTTATCTGGTGAAGACCCTGAAGGTATTTTCCCAGCAATCCTTGGCCATGAAGGTGGCGGTATTGTTGAAGCCGTAGGTGAAGGTGTAACACATGTTGAAGTAGGCGATCATGTTATTCCTCTTTACACTGCTGAATGTGGCGAGTGTAAAATGTGTAAATCGGGCAAAACAAATTTATGCTCTGCGGTACGTGAAACGCAAGGTAAAGGTTTAATGCCTGATGGCACAACGCGTTTCTATAAAGATGGTCAACCAATTTATCACTACATGGGTTGCTCTACCTTCTCTGAGTACACTGTATTACCAGAGATTTCACTTGCTAAAGTAAGCAAAGAAGCGCCTCTTGAAGAAATTTGTTTACTTGGTTGTGGTGTAACAACCGGCATGGGTGCTGTTACTAAAACAGCAAAAGTTCAAAAAGGCGATACAGTGGCTATTTTTGGCTTAGGTGGTATCGGTTTATCGGCGATTATCGGTGCGAAAATGGCGGGCGCTGGCCGTATTATTGGTGTTGATATCAACACCAGTAAGTTTGATCTTGCTACTAAACTAGGTGCAACTGATTTAATCAATCCAAATGACTTCGACAAACCAATCCAAGAAGTTATCGTTGAAATGACTGACGGTGGTGTTGATTTCTCATTTGAATGTATCGGTAACGTTAATGTAATGCGTTCTGCTCTTGAGTGTTGTCACAAAGGTTGGGGTGAATCAGTAATCATTGGTGTTGCAGGTGCAGGCCAAGAGATCTCTACTCGTCCTTTCCAACTAGTAACAGGTCGTGTATGGCGCGGTAGTGCATTTGGTGGCGTTAAAGGTCGCTCTGAATTACCAGAGATTGTTGAGCGATATATGAATGGTGAGTTTGCGTTAAACGATTTCATCACACACACCATGAAACTTGAAGATATCAATGAAGCTTTCGACTTAATGCACGAAGGTAAGAGCATCCGTTCAGTTATTCATTATTAATCTTTTAATTTGGCGCTAGGTTGACTCCTAGCGCCTTTGTTTCAAGGATTTGGTTATGCTAGAAAACATAAGCTCAACAAAAGTCAGCGGTGGCTGGCATAAACAATATACCCACCAAGCTAGCAGCACACATTGTGCTATGCGCTTTGCGATTTTTTTACCGCCAGGTGCCAGCGAAACGAATAAAGTGCCAGTGATGTATTGGTTGTCAGGTTTAACCTGTACAGATGAAAACTTTATGCAAAAAGCCGGAGCATTTAAAAAAGCGGCTGAACTAGGTATTGCGATTGTCGCTCCAGATACTAGCCCGCGCGGTGAAAATGTGCCTGACGATGAAAATTACGATTTTGGTCAAGGTGCTGGTTTTTATGTCAATGCGACTCAAGCGCCTTACAATGTGCACTACAACATGTACGACTATGTGGTTTCTGAGTTACCTGCACTTATCGAAGCACACTTCCCTGTGACGACTAAAAAAGCCATTGCTGGTCATTCTATGGGTGGTCACGGCGCATTGATGATTGCGCTTAAAAACCCTAAACAATACGTCAGCGCCAGTGCTTTTAGCCCGATTGTGAACCCGATTAATTGCCCTTGGGGTGAAAAAGCGTTTAGTAATTACCTAGGTAGTGATAAAGCAAGTTGGCTTGAATACGACAGCTGTGAATTGATGAAAAAAGCTACCGCTGATGATTATTTACCGATGCGTATTGATCAAGGTGAGGCCGATAACTTCTTAACTGAGCAACTCAAAACTGAGAACTTATTTGCTGTCGTAAACGAAAAAGATTACCCAGCTGAGATCAACATGCACGCGGGTTATGATCATAGTTACTTCTTTATCAGCAGCTTTATTGACGAACACTTGATGTTTCATCAAAAGTATCTGTGATTAATACTTAATTTTTAGTGTGAGGGCTTAACTTCCTCACACTCTTTAATACTGCGTGTAATTTGCCTGCAAACTAATTGCGGTTGTTGTTCTTTTGGTTTGAGTAAACCAATAACAGCGCTATCAATTTCAAAGCCTAACTTTGCGAATGAAAAGCCCTCAGCATCGGTTACAGTACTGTTAGTTTGATTTGCATTTGTAGTTGCAAGATTTGTTGGTTGTGAGTTTTTTGCATAGCCATCAACTATTGACCCCGCCACTGTACACCCCACTAATTGGTAGCTTACTAAGCAAATAACAAGTTTTGAAAAGCTAATCTTCATTATTAAAACTATCCATTAATGTAGGTCTTTTTTTTGGCTCAGCTTTAACCTCAACACATTCTTTTACTGCGCGACTAATTTGACGACATTTAAGCTCAACGTCTTTGTCTTTACTACCGCTCTCTAGGCCTTCAATAATCGCTTTGTCGATTTCATAACCTAGCATCGTCATGGTCATGCCATAGTTAACTCGGTCATTATCTTTTTTATCTGCATAAGCGCTTGCCGGCTGTGCCTGACTCGTGCGTCCGCCAATTCCATCTGCAACTAAGCCAACTGCAGTACAGCCACTGAGTAAACTTACTGATAGTATTACGTACAAAGATTTAAGCATCGGTCCTCCAATACACTTAAGCTTATTTTCTAAGCATAATAACAAACAGGTAATTTAACTGTAAAAAACTGTAGATTAATCACAAATATCACGAATAAACTCTTTTAAAAACCCAACTAACTGTAATAGGAATATTAACAAGAAAGGTAAAGCGCCTAAAATTGCAACGCTACGATTTAATGGCTCATCTTGTAGCAGTAACAATGCAAAGCTACATATGAATAATGCTAAACACCATGCGTAGAGTGTCACACGGTTATTTTGCTCAGAGCCAACCAGCTCTCTTATGACTAATATTGCAGAGTCTGCGGATGTAGCAACAAATATCAACAGTAGTAATAAGCTTAACCAAATAAACACGGTTCCTTGCCAGTCTAGTTGATTAAAAAATACAAATAAGCCTTGGCTGTAATCTTGTTTTATAGCAACTAAAATGCCCGCTTGGTTAAGTCTATCCCATTCAATTGCTGCCCCCGAAAAGGTCGCAAACCAAATAATAGTCACTAAAGTTGGAATACACACAACCGCCAAAATAAATTGCCAAACTTTACGCCCCTGGCTAATTTTGGCTAGGAACACACCAACAAATGGCCCCCACGCTAACCACCAAAAGTAATAATTATATGTCCAATGAGTGGCCCAATCCGGCGCTTTTAATTGGCTATCGAATTGCCAAGTGCCAGTTGCAAGCAACTGTAAATAGTAGCCTGTTCCATCTAAAGCAATCTTTATAATAGGCTCAATTGGCACCACTAGTAGCAACCAAAAAAGCAGACTAAATGCTAGAAATACGTTAAATATACTTAGTGACTGTACCCCGCGTCGTAATCCAAATTTAACCGACAGCGAATAAATAACTGCTAACAAACAAACGATTAATGAACCCACTAATAAAGTTGAAGTAACCCCCAACTCTATTTCAACGCCTTTACTGATCAGTAAAGTGGAATTAGCTATGGTGCCGACGACACCAAAAAAAATAGCGATTACCGCAATTAACCTTACAATAAACGACACAGTAAATTTTGCAGACTTATCTATGCGATTACCAAGCGCCGTTAAAACAGGGGCACAAATATCTCCTGACCTCCCACTGTATTGCGTTAATCCGCCAAGCACTAGCGCAAATACAGCATAAAGTGCCCAAGCATGAGCGCCCCAATTCACTAGGGTTAAAGCGAGGCTACTGGCTAGTCTATCTGGATATAAGCTTTGTTTAAGTGGTGGGTCGAGTGAATGTAACGCAGGCTCTGCTACGCCCCAAAAAACCAAGCCAGAGCCCATTCCTGCTGCAAACAACATGGCAAACCAGCCAAAGTTTGAATACTCAACAACAGCCTGCTCACCACCTAGTTTACGGCTACCGAGTGGGCTAATTGCTAAAATAATGATGGCAAACAATAAAAAATTCACCAATAAGAAAAAGCTACTACCACTCCATTTTAACAGCATTTGTACAAACGGCTGAACTTGCTCAGTGATAACATCAGGCAAAATCACAGCAATCAGTGCACCAAACATACACAGTGCAAGCGCGGTTTTTTCTAGGGAGGAGGTGGAATGTTTCAATGTGAAGCCTATTTAGTCAGCGTGTTTAGCATACTGTTAGCATGGCTAAAATTCAAACAGCCAAAAGGCTGAAAAAATGACATAGCAGTGCGTAAAAATCGCAAATTATAGCAAGGCATGCTTTTAAAAACCCGGCTACATGTCCCTAGTTTCCTCATTTTATTTAATTTGTTGATCGGGTATTGAAATTGCAAAGCTATCATAATCTTTATAGCAAGGAGCAAAGCATGGACTTTAATATTGATTGGTATGAAATTCTCGATAATTTAATTCATCTAGGTATTGCCTATTTACTTGCCCTTCCAATGGCTTTTGATCGAGAAAAAACCAGTAATGGTGCAGGTCTACGAACATTTCCATTAGTCGCTGTTGCATCATGTGGTTATGCATTAGTGGGCATGTCTGTTTTAACAAGTTCAGAGGCAGAATCAAAAGTACTCGAAGGGATTATCACGGGTATTGGCTTTATTGGCGGTGGTGCCATTTTGAAGAACAAAAACTCTACCTATGGAACAGCCACAGCAGCCAGTATTTGGAACATGGGACTTATTGGCATTGCTGTGGCATTTAGTCGTTACGAAATCGCCTTTTTAATGGCGTTGATTAATTTCGTAACGCTAAGATATGTTAAGCGCTTAAAGTAAACAATTAGCTCGCGTCATATTTTGAGTTAACTATGGCATAGCCAGTTTGTTTAACTTTAATCTCAGCAGGGCTTGCAGATTTAACTAATAAACCGCAGCGTCTGCTTTGCTCATCAATGACATAATTAACCGATTCACTTGCTTCAAGGTCAATGACTTGATCTGCACAGCGGATCTGTAATTTAGAAACATCACTCGCGCCTTCAATTTTGATTGAACCGCGAGATAAAGATAAATATGAAAGCTTATCTTTTGAAACATTGATTTGTGAATTAATCTGCGGTGTTCGCGCCAATAGGTCATCAATTTGCTTGATAGTGGCAAGTTTGTTTTCTTCTGAAAACTGTTTACCCTCGATATTATCTAACGCATAAATAGCATTGTATGCAAGATTAAAATCGCCCTTGAAGCTGTACCATTGTAGAGCACTTTTAGCGACTAAATATTGTATATCTGTTGGTAACTTAGCTCGCAGTAAATAGGCTACAGACAACTGCTCATCAAAGCCAAACCATTGTTGTTGATGATAATAAAATTGGCTTTTCAACCATGCAAATAATGCCTGTTCAGAGGTGTTTTTAGTATGGTCTTTATATAACTCAGCCAATGCTTGCTCAGCTTTTTTAAACTCTTTAGCTTGCAGCATTTTATTGATTTCATCGTATTCATTAATAAAACCACGGCTCGCTTTATCATTTGAGTAACCATTAAAATACTTACCTACTTCAAATGAAAACAGGTAACCCCCTTCTACGGTTTTGCCTTCTTTTGTGGCAGGTGCAAACTCTAAGTTGGTTAAGTATTTCTCTGCATTTTCTTCACTACCCCGAGTATCAGATGCCATGATCACTTCAATGTCTTTTGCCTTACCTTGTGTATCAACCACATAAGACATTAATGCCCAGCCTTCTAGACGAGAGCCGTTATAACTACCTGGGTAACGTTTGTTTGAATTTTTAACAATATAAGCAGAGGTAGCAGCTTGAACATCAACACCTAAGTCATTGACGTCTCGTGCTAAAGCCTGTGTAGGTAATGCGATAAGTGAACAAAGTGCTGCGAGTTTTGTGAATTTAATCATGATAATGGCTCCAATTCCCTTTTATAGGAACACTTATAGCACTAAAAAAGGCGCTTTAAAAGCGCCTTGCTGTCAAGAATGTGCTTAAACATGCCTTGATCTTAAAACATATCCTGGTAAGGGTTTGGTTTTGATAATAAAACTTTTTTATCAAAACCTGGGATTGTCATTGAATCTTCACTAATTTCAATGCCATTTTCATCAATTAAGCCATCACCAAAACGATAAATTAGCTCATAATGACCTAAATCAGCGTGTTGTTGATAGTCAGCTTGCGCTTTGGCTACCTGAGTATGACGGTCTTGATATTGCGCCATAACCTCATCACCATGACGCTTTGCTAGCATCTTTAATGTAATTGCCGGTGATAACACAGTCGCCGTTGCGTTATTACCACCAAAGCCTTTTGAGTTAATGAAGGCAATATCCATTGCATCACACTGATAGTGTTCAGTACGAATGTCTAAATGTTCGCTATACACATCATCTGCCACTTTATCGATTGTCGTAATACCCGGCATAATGTTGTGACTAAACACACCTAATGCCATAGCTAATTGATCACCACTGGCTGGAGCAATGGTATGGCCAACATATGCTTTAGGCGCAGCAACCTTCCAATTATCAATTGCAAATGTTTCTGCCACTTTATGATAGATCAGTGATTCTGTTACGCGGTTTTGTGGTGTACTTGAGCCATGTGCCAAAATAAAGCTACGCTTTTGTACCGCTTCTTGGCCAACAATACTGTTTGCTAGTGCAACAGATTTTGCCATCGTGATGTAGTTACCTGGGCCCGGGGCTGTAATTGATTTTTTAATACCATCGGCATTGACGAACACATCTGCAACGCTGCCTAACACATCAGCGCCTAACTCTAATGCCAATGCATCATCCATTAATATAGCAACTTGTGCGCCTTCACCAATCGTAAAACCACAGTTTTCACCAAATGGACGACTTGTACGGCGATGATCAACCACATCTGTATTATCAAGGCGCTTTAGACCTTCTTCATTTGCAAGTGCGCTCATATTGCCAAAACCTTCAACAATTTCAGGTGTAATAGCACACTCAACAGACGCCACAATAGCGACACGCGTACGACCCGCTTGAATATCGTTTACTGCAGCACGTAAGTTATATAAAAACGTTGCACATGCACCTGATGTAGTAAAGGTTGTACCCACATTGCCTGTTACATAAGCATTGATAAAGTCAGTAGACATAGTGTTTAAGCCAAGTGCAAGCTGTTTTGTACTCACACGATCGCCCTGCTGACGCGCACGTATTAATCCACCAAATCCTTCATCATCAACTTGACCCGCCACAGAAGCTGAGTAAGTGCCAATTTGATCAGGCTCAACACTATTCATCACCTGCTGCCACGCCAGACCTGTCGAACGAATCGCATCGGTTGCGGCAAAGATAGTCGCTTGCAAGCCTCTTGGTTGATAACGGCTGTTATACATAGCTGAAGGTTCAAAACCTGTTGGTAATTGACCGGCCGCTTTAATTGGATTATCGCGCGTACTGTCATGTTTAATTGCAAGATCAGCGCTAATTGTGACTTTCACTTTTTTATCAGTTAATTCTTCAACCTGCCAAGCACTTGGTACTGGAGTTGGTAAATCACGGCGGCGCGTTTCAAAAACAATCTGCTGTTCATCTGACGCTGTTAACGTCATTTTTTGCTGCCATGGAGTCGCATCCACATCGAAGTGGTTTTTTTCAATTTTACGAATAAGTGTGCCAGCTAAAATTTGTTCACCGAACTTAGCTTCGATGTCTGATTCGGCAATGGTATTGCCTTGGGCATCTTTAAGTACACCTTCAGTAAGAGTGACTAAGTTCATTAATGTCGCTAAGCCTAAAAATGTCTCCTGACGGGCTTTAGCGTCCAAGCTGTCTAACACGATACGACGATAACCTTGATGAAAAGAAGTGCGGCCAGCGGCATTAATACCACCCATACCAACAATAACGGGTAATGCTGTCATAAAAAACCTTGAGAAAACGTGTTATGAGAATTAAGCCAAGTTTAAATGGATTAATTAACACGCTTTATGCTTAAATAGCCAAATAACATGCACAATAGGCCAAAAGCAACTGGTCGGAGCAATTTGAGTGACGAAACTTCAACAAGTAAAAGCCATTGAAATTAGTATTTTGGTTTATCCTCATTTATTAATAACCAGTTTAACCCTGCCTATTGAAATGCTCAGAGCTGGTGAGGCCTTTGCAAAAAGCCATCGTCAGCAGAACGAATTTAAACCTCTAAACATCAATTTAGTGGCAAGTAGTCTAAAAGCGATCCCTAATCGTACTGGGCTTTCAATTATGCCCGATTGCGAAACCGTCACCGCGCCTGCTAGTGACTTGATTATTGTGCCTGGGATTTGGCGAAACCCGCGTCCTGTGGTGAGCAATCAGCAAAGTTTGGTGAACTGGCTTGGTAATTCTTGGCAACAAGGCAGTCATATCATTGGTGTAGGCACAGGTAATTGTTTAGTTGCAGAAGCAGGCTTATTGGATGGCCACCCGGCTACCACCCACTGGCATTACGCAGAACAATTTAAACGTGACTACCCTAAAGTGCAGCTTAAGCCTGATTTTTTCATCACACAGTCTGAGCGCATGTATACAGTTGCGAGTTTAAATGCCCTTGCCGATGTTATTGTGCATATTATTAGTCAATATTACGGACGAGAAGCAGCGCAGCATGTTGAGCGTAATTTCTCCCATGAAATTCGTAAGCCCTATGAAGATCAGCGCTACCTTGAGGGTGCCGTTGATAAACACCCAGACGAACTCATTGCACAAATTCAATTTTGGTTAAAAAACAATTTAACATCTGAACTGACTCTGCAAGAAATTGCAGCACAATTTAGTTTAAGCTACCGCACCTTTACACGCCGTTTTCGCCAAGCCACCAGCCAAACTCCTGTGGAGTATTGGCAACAGTTGCGGGTACAAACTGCAAAAGAGTTATTAGCGTCTTCAAATTTGTCTATTCAAGAAGTTGCACTGGAAGTTGGTTATAACGACCAAGGTCACTTAACACGGGTATTCAAGAAAGTGCTTTCACAAACACCTAGTGAATATCGCACAGTCGTTAGACGAAAACTATTTGGATAAAGCTAAAATGCCGGAATTGTTCTAAGCAAAGGTCAGATTAATCATATTTAAGTTGCTGAATTAAAAATTATTACTAAGCTTTTAGTTAGTTGTATAGGTATTTGTTTGAGTCTAAAAATGTATCAGCTTGATTATGATGAATTAGTGCAAAGTTGGAATAAAACCCTCGAAGTTTTAGCCCTTTTTGCTGATGTACCCGTCGCCTTAGTAATGAAAGTAGAAAACAATATTATTAGTGTGTTTTCAAAAAACAATAACCAAGCAAATCCTTATGAAATTGGTGACAGTGAAGAGTTAGAAGATTCAGGCCTTTATTGTGAGCATGTCGTAAAAACGCAGAACTTACTGAACATACCAAACGCACTTGTTGATGAGAACTGGAAAGAAAACCCTGATATCAAGCTTAATATGATTTCTTATTTAGGTTTACCTATATGTGCAGGAGACACCACCCCATTTGGCACAATTTGTATCTTAGATAGCAAACCCCATGAATATAACGAGCCTGTGATAAAGCTACTCGAAACCATTAAGCAAAGCTTCGAAACACAACTGAAATTATTGTATCAGCAAAAACAAGCGTTTGAGCAGCAACAGTTTGCTGAACTAGCCACTTTAATTAGAGGAATAGCCCACGAGCTCAACACACCACTCGGTAACTGCATTACCGCAGTAGATGTTACTCAACTTACTGTCAAAGAAACACAAACCAGACTTTTAAAAAAACGACTTAGCCAACAAGCACTGCAAAATACTTTAGAGACATTGATAAATACCAATGAACTACTAAACAGAAACTTAACATCATCTGCTTATAAAATACGTATTTTACAAGATTTGTTGTATACCAAATCACAATCAAGTAAAACAATCATGACGTTAGCTCAGCTTTCGGAGTCACTTTATAAACACTTAGAAGAGCAAATAAAACATCGCAGTATCAAATTAGACATTAATTATCAAAACCCGCATAGCCAATTAGAAGTTGAAATAGACTTGCTAAAACAAGTGCTGTTTATTTTATTGCAAAACTCAATTGAGCATGCATTCAACAATATTACAGACCCTTTAATAGAAATTGATATTTTTGATTTTGATGAGGTGTTAAAAATTCACTACACCGATAACGGCACCGGTATCAGCAGTACTGAACTAAGCTCAATTTTCACCCCATTTTATAAAGGTAAAAACAACCAATCAGGTATAGGGCTTGGCCTCAGCATAGCGAAGAAAATAGTTAGCCAACAACTGCAAGGCGATATTTGCGTACAAGAAAGTGATGTAGGCGCCCACTTTTTAATTAGTTTGCCAAAGTAAGCTAAAAAGTTTAAATGTCTTTCGTGAATAAAATCTTACTAGTTTGTGTGCTGCCTCTGTCTTCATAGCCTGTTATGGCATAACCATTTTTGATAAGCATACTTAGCATTGCAGGAAAACGGTTCATCGACTTAACCTTTATGGTTAGGTAATTGTTGGCTTTAACCCATGCTTCTTGCGCGTTTAATAAAGCCTTTGCAATGCCCTGCCCTCTACATTTTGGTGCAACCGCCCCAAGCCAGCTATAGAAAGTGTTTGAATCTAACGCATAACCCAGTTTATATGCCACAGGCTCATTATCGATATAAGCCACTAAAGCTAGGTGGTCAACATCTGCACACTGTGCTTGTAATTTACTAAGGGTATTTCGGCCATCAAACTCAGGAATTTGACTATCAACAAGTAACAGCTCTTCTAAACTAGCTGCTTTTATCGTGTAACAAGGCTCCATTAACCACTCTAATCTTTAATCTAACTTCACTTTTCTTTTCGATAATACAACTTTGAATAGCGTTTTACACGGGCATGTACACCGCGCCCTAAGCTCTTAAATTTAGCTTCAAGTACATCTACGCCATATAAAATACCTACTACCAGCACAGATAGTTTTATCGCAGCGAGTAAGTTATCAGTAGCAATAACAACACCAATTGATGCTAATACCCAAATTGTCGCAGCAGATGTTACACCAACTACCGCGCCATCTTTTGCAAGCATCACCCCTGCACCTAAAAAGCCGATACCAGTAATGATCTGGCCAACTACACGTGAATGATCAATATCTTCCCCATGCAACATAAACGCTGTTGATAGAAACAAATAAGTACCTAACACAATAAGCGCTGACGTACGAATACCCACAGGTTTGCCGCGTAATTGACGCTCCATACCAATAATTGCGCCGCAAAAAGCGGCGCTACCAATTGCTGACCAAGAATAAGGGGCAATATCAAATATACTACTCAGTGTCACTGCACTTCCAAATCAAACTAACAATCAAAATTATAAATAAAAGGCCATCGCTGTACTGAGACGCGATGAACCAAAACTGGCCATTTTGCTAAAATCGGCTTTGGCTATAGGCACATGCTGACAATCAATCGCCAATTGTTTTTCGTTTTCACAAAATGGGTCATGCACATACAAGCAATGATCATCAATATGCGTTACACACACCCAGTGCGGTGATTTTTTACCATCAAACCGATAAGTGCTGATCAATAACACCACTGCTTTACCCTCAGCAAGCCAATCTTCAATGGTAGCCAAGGTTAACTCTTGATACCTCACAGGCAGTTTTGCAGCTATTGATTCAGCCACAAACTGATTATGTACGGTATGCAAAATGGCTTTTTTCTTTTCACTTCTTACACCATCAATAAACAAAGTATCACGGGTATTTAAAACAACATCGGCTTTAAAACCACGTTTCATTGCTGCAAGTGCTAACCCTAGAGGGTGACAACCGCCATGCCCTGAAGTCATGAAGATAGTCGTGGCTTCACGCCAGATATCCAGCTCTTTGAGTTGGCTCATTGCGGTATCATTCAATGATGACATTGCCATTAATAACGCCGCTGGGCCACAAGTAAATTCGGTAGTTTGCTGGTACCAAGGTGTGTGTTTATCGGCATTAAATTCGATATTACGACGAATGTTTTTTTGCATTCGATGAGCATCACTATGGTCATCATAATAATCACTGTAATGACCAAACACCTGATAACCCAGTTTTTCATATAAGCGAATTGCTGATTGGTTGTTTACCGCAACTTCTAAACGCATGTATAAACGGCCCCGTTTAGCCGTTTCATTTTCAAGCGCAAGAAGTAACTGTGAAGCAATCCCTTTGCCTTGCTGCGATTGCAAAACCGCCAGTGAATATAACCGGGCAAGCCGCGTCCCTTTGTGGCACCACACTAAACCATAACCAACCAGTTGATTATCTACCTCAGCCACCATCAATAAGCCGTGAGTTGCGCTGATCCAGCGTTTTAAACTACGGCTACTTAATCTATCTTGGCTAAAGCTTTGCTCTTCAATGACGACAAGAGCCGTCAAATCCGTGGCCTGTGCAAAGCGGATTTGACAAACAGATGCGTTCATTAACCGCGGCCTCGTGCTTCTAGGCGTTGTTTAAACTCATCCATAATGATCATATAAAGCTCATCACCTAAATAGGCATCTTCGACTTTATGGTCGATACTTGGGTTGTCATTCACTTCTAACACGTATGCTTTACCTTGATGCTCTTTAACATCAACACCATACAAACCTTTCCCCACTGTTTTACAGGCTTTTAATGCCGCATCAAGCACCACTTTAGGTAACTCAAAGGTTGGCAAGGTCTCAAAACCACCTGAGAAGAAGCGTTTTGCATCATGGTTATAAATTTGCCAGTGATTACGGGCCATTAAATAACGACACGCATAAATTGCACGGCCATTTAACACCCCGACACGCCAATCATATTCGGTGTACATGTACTCTTGTGCTAGCACAAGTGCGCTGAACTCAAACAGTTCTGTTAACTTAGCAACTAACTCATCACGATTAGCGACTTTAAATACGCCTTTTGAGAAAGAGCCTTCTGGCATTTTTAATACCAGTGGGTAGCTGAAGTTTGCTTCTAAACTTTCAATTGTCTCTTCACTTGTATCAGCTACAACGTGAGTTTTTAAACTTGGCACTTTTTGATAATTAAAGGCATCGTGCAAATACACTTTATTACAACAGCGCAGTATTGACTCTGCATCATCAATGACCACTAACCCTAAGCTTTGTGCTTTACTCGCTAAACGATAGGTTGGATGGTCGATGGCTGTGGTTTGGCGAATAAATAACGCATCAAATTGTGCAATATTGGTAATTTCATCAAATGTCAGTGCTTGGGCATAAATACCATGTTTAGCGGCTGCTTTAATAAATTTAGCAATGGCATCTTTATCACTTGGCGGCACCTTTTCTTGGTGATCAACCAATATAGCCATATCCCAACGGTAACGACGTTTTTTATCGTGAATGCGCCATACAGACATCGTAAAGCTACTGAGTTGTTTTACAAACTCTGTAAAGCCAGTTTCATCTAATGATGCAATTGTGCCTTGCTTTACAACACCTTGCTCATCACACACCAAAATAGGCGCTGGATATTGCGAGAATAATGCTTTGGTTGCCTTACTTTGCTGCTCTTTATCTGTGTGACCAAAAAAGACAGTGCCACCAGCAAGCGCTTTATGACGCGTGCTGTGCTCATCGCTACGTAGCGCATTAATTGTTTTTACACTCGGTAATACCTGGTGCTTTCTTGCTTCAGCAAGCAAAGAACAATAATAACCTTTACTTAAATACTGCCCTGTATCACACAAGTTTAAAATGCGTGTTTTTGGCTCATTATGTTTTGGGTAATCACGTAAGTAGGTGTCAAAGGTAATGACATTTTCGAAATTTTGAGCAATACGTTGCTCATTGTTATCAACCACAATCAAGGTTTTAAACACGACTTTTCCTAAATTAAGTCTTATGAAAAAATGAAAACACCCAGCCAATTAAGTGAACGCATGAGGCTAAACTTCACTTAACTAGATGGGTGCTTATAAGCATTAAGCTTGATGTGATTTATAGAGGTTTTTTTGCTTTGTGACCAACGAGATATTTTTTACTTGAAGATGAAATTTACTGATTAAAAATACCAATAATTAAATTAACTGTTCTATGGCGTACAACTGTTTATTGCCAGCAATAGAGAGTTCAACTTCATCATCAAGGCTCTTTCCAATCAATTGCTTACCTAACGGCGCTTCTCGTGTCACAACATAAATAGGCTGTTCTTTTACGGTGACTATTAAGCCACCTGCACTTGGGCCCATAAAAAACCACTTTGCGTAATCTTGTTCATCGACAAGACACACTAATGCACCTTCACGAACCTTATTAAATTCGCTTTCTTTAAACACCGTATTGAATGCCTGAATATCACGGTAGCACTCATTAACTCGTTCAGCTTGCCCTTGCGCTAGATAAGCAGCCTCTAAACCCAAGGTATCGTATTGGGTTTCAGCAACACTTTCTTCGTGGGTTGCAGCGTCATGAGCCGCTTTTGCCGCTGCTTTGGCGTTTTGCAGTTGTGCCTCTAGCGCAAAGCGTAAATGTTCAATTACGTGTGTTTTATTCATATCAAAGCAGTTAAAACAGAAAAGCCGCTATTCTATGGAAAAATAGCGGCTGATGAAAGTAAGTTATAAAACTGACTTACGGCATATCCATATAGGCTTTGGTTTTATCATCCAGTGTTTGGGTGTAATTTTCTGAACTTAACCCCAATAACTGCGGCAAGGTAGCGGCGATACAAATCGATGAGAAGGTTCCCACCACAATGCCTGCAAATAACGCAATGGCAAAGCCCGTTAATGCAGCACCAGCAAGCAACCAAATACAGGCAATGGTCGCAAGTGTTGTGCCTGAGGTGATCAATGTACGCGTTAACGTAGAGCCAATTGCATCATTAATCACAACATGGGTGTTAATGCGTTGATTGTCTGGCTGAATACGTAAAAGCTCTCTAACTCTGTCACCAACAATAATTGAGTCATTTAATGAATAACCAATAATAGCCAGTAAACTCGCCAGCACGGTTAAATTAAACTCAAGCCCAAGTAAGGAAAACAAGCCCAGCACTAAAGTTAAATCATGTAACAGTGCAACCACTGAACCTACCGCGAGTCGCCATTCAAAGCGCACTGCTAAATAAACCATAATTGCAATCAGCGCCGCAAATAAAGCTAAACAACCTTGTTCAAAAAGCTCATCACCCACTTGTGAGCCTAAAAATGAGCTAGATAATACGCTATACTCTACACCTTGGTCATTCAGCTCTGCTTGCCAAGTACTGGCTTTGCTAGCCTCTGGTGCTTCTCTTAAAACAAAGTGATATTCACCTGCTTTAGTGATGGTTAATTTGCTCGCAACCTCGGGGCTTAACTTTGCCTTTAAATCAGCAATTGTCGTGACTGACGTTGTGTTAATTTCACTGATGTAGCCACCTGTAAAATCAAGGCCAAAATTTAGTCCTTTTACAGATAAAACACCTAGGCTTGCGATGACTAAAACACAGCTTAGCAATAACCCTAAAACGCGTGCTTTACTCGCTGCAGTTAATGTTGACCAACTCATGCTTTAGCCCCCGTCAAATTGGTTAGTTTAATGTAGAGTGTTTGGCTAAGCGCTTTTGAAATATAAACGCCAGTAAAGACACTGGTTAATAGCCCAAGCGCTAATGTGATTGCAAAGCCTTTCACCGGTCCATATCCAATGGCGTATAGGATAATTGCTGTGATCATGGTTGTTACATTGGCATCAAAAATGGTCGTAAATGCTTGGTTATAGCCTTGTTCAATCGCTTGATAAGTGGGTCGACCTTTACGTTTCTCTTCTTTTATTCGCTCAAAGATAATCACATTTGTATCAACTGCCATACCTATCGTTAGTACAAGCCCTGCAATACCTGGCAGTGTCAACACAACACCCGGCAATAACGACATTAAACCAACTAAAGCCGTTAAATTAAGGAGTAAAGCAATATTGGCAATCAATCCTAAGCGACGATACCAAAGCGCCATAAATGCAAGGGTAATACCGATGCCCAGCATTAACGCAGCTAAGCCGTGTTCAATGTTTTCACTGCCTAAGCTTGGGCCTATGGTTTGTTCTTGTACAATGGTCACTGGCGCTGTGAGTGAACCTGCGCGGAGTAAAAGCGCTAAATCGTAGGCTGCTTGCGGGCTTTTCATATTAGTAATACTAAAACGAGAACTTAAATGCTGGGCAATGTTTGCCACATTGATCACTTCGCTTTTTTTAACAACGTCGCCATTTGCATCCCGTGAGTATTCCGAATACACCGTGGCCATAGGCTTACCTATATTGTGCTTAGAAAATGCAGACATCGCATCGCCACCTTGCGAATCTAAACTAAGCTGAACTAAAGGCTTGCCCCATTCATCTTTGCCAACACTGGCATTATTAATGTGATCACCTGAAAAAATCGCAACAGGGTTTAAATTAACAACGCCACCGCCTTGCACATTAAACGCTTTACCTCCTACTTCGACGACCTGATAAAAATCGAGGGTCGCAGTTGCACCAATAATACGCTTAGCTTCAGATGGGTCTTGCACACCGGGTAACTCAATGCGAATACGCTGCTTACCTTGTCTTTGCGTTACCGCTTCAGTGATACCAAGCTCTTCAATGCGACCACGCAGGGTTGTTAAGCTTTGCGCCATAACTTGTTTATTAAATTCGCTTTGGCTTTGCTCGTTAAAATGTAGTAATACCGTAGTTAGGTTATTCGTTGTTGATTTAGTTTGCATCAGGCCTTTGAATTGACCTTGCAACGTTGAAACAAGCCCTGCAAGTTGCTCCTCGGAGCTTGGTAAAATTTGTAGCTCAACCCCTTCTTTGACTTCACTTGCCCGGATCCCACGGATTTTGTCTTTACGAAGCGTCAATTTAGTTTGTTGATACACACTATTTAAGTGCTCTTGCATTGCTTTATCAAGGTCAACATCAAGCACAAATAACACCCCACCATTTAAATCGAGTCCCAATTTAATCGGTGATAGACCCAGCTGCTGGAGCCATTGCGGGCTTGTCGCATGCTCAACAATTTTAGCCTCTAGTTGTGGGTATTGTGTTTTGATAAAACTCAGCGCATTGGCACTTTGAGTAGGCTCAGCTAATAAAATAGCCAGCAGTGCTTGGCTATCATTGGCTTCAGTCACTTCAAAACCATGTTGATTTAGTGATGTTGTCACACTTTGCAGCGTCACAGTTTGATCTGGCAAGCTAATGTGCAACCAAGATTTGTTAGGGTAAAGGTTAGGTAGTGCACTAACCGCTAATAAAAAACACGCCGCTATCATAGCGACATAACTCATTTTTAGACGACGCCATAGCGCCGGCTTTGATTTATGTGACATACATGACTTCCTTCCGGCATTGTCAGCCGGTAAATATTTAATTAAAAAAAATAAAAAGTAACGAAGGAAGTCGTTTAGCTATGGAAGGTGGTATTGGCTTTGTACAAGAGGTTGGCGTCTTTCCAGCCACTAATGCGGGATTTTCGTTGAGTTGCTAATGCAAACCATGGGAGTACACGCACTACACCTGGCGGCGCTAAAAAGTGCTCTTTTCTCCAGTCTTCAGCAAAGAATTCAATTAATAACTCGTAATCAGGGTCAACCTGACTGTGATAAAGAAATAATGATGAATTACTGGCAGTTAAACGCGGCACTAGGGTATCAAACCCGGATGGTTCTACCGGTTTAGGATGTTCAACTGCATGAGTTTGGGAAATAACTGGGGTTTTAGTCAGCTCGACTTGGAACAATTTAGTCGCAGCAAAGTGTGAGTGCGTGTCAGGCATAGCCATGCTCTGTGAGCTAAAGAACACAGTAAATAGCAAGATAATGACTGAGAAAAACCGTAACAAGAACTGACCAATAAATTAAGTGGATAACAGGGATATAATGAGGGCAAAAAAATAAAACACAAGTTATTACTTAAACAAACAGTAACAAAATAAAAGTGACTACAATAAAAGCGGGCCTAATTAAGCCCGCTTAGTAATTTAACTTTGTTAAACTTCTAATGATGACATATCGATAACAAAGCGTGAGGCCATATCACCTTGCTTTAACTTATCGAATGCGTCATTTATTTGGTCCATTTTAATCATTTCAACTTCTGGCAGAATATTATGCAGTGCACAGAAATCGAGGATTTCTTGAGTTTGCGCTATACCACCAATCAATGAGCCAGCAACACGGCGACGTCCCATTAATAATGGCACTGAGTTAGTTTCTTCAAGTTCACCCACTTGACCAACCAATACTTGCGTTCCATCAATATCTAAAAGCGGAATATACGGCGTAAAGTCGTGTTTTACCGGAATGGTATTAATGATCACATCAAATTGATTTGCATGCGCTTGCATGGCAGCTTCATCGCTCGATACCAATAAATCTTTTGCGCCATAAGATAAAACCTGCTGTTTTTTCTTATCACTACGGCTAATTGCCGTAACATGTGCGCCCATTGCAGCTGCGATTTTTATTGCCATATGACCTAAACCACCTAGCCCGATCACACCAACACGGCTACCTGGGCCGACATTCCACGTGCGTAGTGGCGAATAGGTTGTGAGACCGGCACATAAAATTGGTGCACATTTAGCAAGGTCTAAGCCTTCAGGCACGCTCAATACAAACTCTTCACGCACCACAATGTGTTTTGAATAACCACCTTGAGTGAGCTCACCACTAATGCGGTCTTGTCCTGAATAGGTCCCTACCATACCTTCGCGACAAAACTGCTCTTCACCGTTATGACACTGGTCACAGCTTAAACAGCTATCAACCATACAACCCACAGCAACATTATCGCCCACTTTATATTTAGTAACGCCGCTGCCTACTTCAAGGACGCGACCAACGATTTCATGGCCTGGTACCACTGGGTATTGAGTCCAGCCCCAGTCGTTTTCTGCGGTGTGTAAGTCAGAATGGCACACGCCACAATAAAGAATTTCAATTGATACATCTTCATCACGAAGTGCACGGCGTTCAAAGTGATACGGCTCTAATGGTTTTTCAGAATCATGTGCTGCATAACCGACGGTTTTCATGCTTACTCCTTAATTTTCTTCGTGTTTTACTCATGCATTTAACTAATTTGCTAATGCGCTGGTGTATAATGCATTCAGTATAGAGGTAAATTAACAAATTACACTTGCCTAAAACACGAAAGCTTTTGCCTATTTTTATCAAATTGATTTTAAGAGACCCCCATGCGTGGAATGAGCCGCAAAGAACAGGTGACGAGATCGCCTGATGCAATGAACTTATCACAAAGCATAAAAACACTCTGGCCCTATTTAATGACCTTTAAAGGCCGGGTTATTTTAGCCATCTTAGCGCTTATTGCTGCAAAAGGCGCCACATTGCTGATGCCTTGGGCACTAAAAAAAATAATTGACGCGGTTGATGCGAGTATCAACCCGCTATTAAGCGTTCCTATTGCCTTGCTGATCGCCTATGGTTTACTGCGCTTTGCCAGTGTATTTTTTGGTGAAGTACGCGATGCGTTATTTGGCCGTGTTACAGAGCACGCTATGCGCCATATTGGCTTAAAAGTATTTAAACACTTGCATAGTTTAGAACTTGCCTTTCATCTTGACAGGCAAACAGGCGGTATCAGTCGCGATATAGAGCGTGGCACAAGTGGCCTCAGCTTTTTAATGCGCTTTTTGATGTTTAACATCGTGCCAACGCTATTTGAAATAATCACAGTAGCCATTATTTTTGCAACCTTGTTTTCACCTTGGTTTGCACTGGTCACATTAATTGCGGTTGCTAGTTACATTGCTTTTACTGTGATTGTAACTCAGTGGCGTAACCGATTTATTCGTGAAGCAAATACTGCCGATAACAACTCAAACACCCGTGCAATCGACAGCTTACTAAATTACGAAACCGTTAAGTACTTCAACAATGAACACTATGAAGCGAGCACCTACGACGGCTTTTTAGCTAAGTGGGAACAAGCGAGGCTAAAAAATCGTTTATCGTTACTTGCGCTTAATTCAGGGCAAGCACTTATTATAGCCACGGCTATTACAGCACTAATGTGGCTAGGTGCCAGCTCAGTGGTCAACAAAGAGCTAACAATAGGTGAGCTTGTGATGATCAATGCTTATATGATCCAGTTATTTTTACCACTTAACTTTTTAGGTTTTGTTTATCGTGAGATACGCCGTGCGCTGACTGACCTTGAAAATATGCTGGGGCTGTTAAATCGAAAAGCCGCCATTAGCGATGACAAAGATGCAAAACCATTAAAAGCAACCAAAGCAGCTATTCGATTTGAAAATGTGTCGTTTAGTTACGACAAACAAAGGCCAATTTTAAATAACTTAAGCTTTGAGGTTACTTCTGGCAGCAAAGTGGCGATTGTGGGTGCCAGTGGCGCAGGTAAAAGCACTCTAAGCCGCCTGCTCTACCGTTTTTATGATGTTGATGCAGGTAAAATTTATATCGATGAGCAAGCAATCAACACAGTGACACTTGAAAGTTTGCGCCAAGCAATTGCCATCGTACCGCAAGATACCGTGCTGTTTAACACCAGCATTCGCGAAAACATCGCCTACGGAAATCCAACGGCAAGCGAAGATGAAATTGATAAAGCCATAAACCTTGCCCATTTAGATGGATTTATTGCCAGCCTAGATAAAGGCGATAAAACCCTTGTTGGTGAACGCGGTTTAAAAGTATCAGGCGGTGAAAAACAACGCATTGCAATTGCCAGAGCCATTTTAAAAGGTTCACCGATTTTATTATTTGATGAGGCAACATCGGCGCTAGATTCGCATTCAGAGCAAGCTATTTTAAGTGCGATGCGTGAAGTCGCACAAAGACATACCAGCTTAGTCATTGCGCATCGTTTATCAACAATTACTGACGCTGACAAAATTATTGTTATGAAACAAGGACAGGTTGTTGAGCAAGGTCAGCACCATCAACTGCTTGCAGCAAATGGTGAATACGCACGAATGTGGCAGTTACAGCAAAGCGATGAATAAACACTGTTAACTAGTAGGTTAAATGATTAGAATAACCGCTTTATTTTTATCTATAACAAAAAGGCAACACGCAGATGGGCAGAGCTTATCAAAACAAAAAAGACTCAATGGCAAAAACTGCGGGTGCAAAAACCAAAGTTTATTCAAAGTACGGAAAAGAAATTTATATCTGCGCTAAGAATGGTGGTGTTGATCCCGATGGCAACTTAGCGCTTCGTCGCTTAATTGAGCGTGCTAAGAAAGACCAAGTACCTACGCATGTAATCGAGCGTGCAATCGATAAAGCCAAAGGCGGTGGCGGCGAAGATTATGTAGCAACTCGCTACGAAGGTTACGGCCCGGGCAACTGTATGATCATTGTTGACTGTTTAACCGACAACAACAAACGTACCTTTGCTGACGTACGTGTTTGTTTTACAAAAGCGAATGCAAAAATTGGTGCGCAAAACTCAGTATCACACTTATTTGATCACCTCGCTATTTTTGTATTTGATGGTGATGATGACGAGGCTGTTTTAGAAGCACTAATGATGGCAGATGTAGATGTAACAGATGTAGAAGTTGAAGACGGTAAAGTGACTGTATTCGCTCCACACACTGAGTACAACAATACCCGTACAGCACTTGAAGAAATGGGGATTACTGATTTCCACGAAGATCTAATTGCTTTTGTGCCGCAAGTAGAAGCACCCATTGAAGGTGAAGACGTTGAAGTCATGGAACGCTTTTTAGCCATGCTAGAAGACTGTGACGACGTACAAAACGTTTACCACAACGCACAGTTTTAATTAAAAAGGCCAACCAAGTTGGCCTTTTACCTTTTAGCCCAAAGGAATCAACATTGAATACCCTCGAAGAGTTAAAAGCCGGTTCTCTACAAGGTTGTACACGGCTTCAGCTTGTTGCAGAACTAACCGAATTGCCAAAAGAAATTTATACCCTAGCCGATACGTTAGAAATCCTCGATTTATCTAATAATCAGCTAAGTGATTTACCTGACGATTTTTACAAATTAAAAAATCTCAAACGGCTGTTTTTATCATTTAATCAGTTTAAACATATTCCAGACGTGCTAAGACAATGCCCAAACTTAATCATGGTGGCATTTAAAGGTAATCAAATTACTGAATTTAAAGCGCACTGTTTACCAACGAAGATTGAATGGCTGATCTTAACTGATAATCAAATTCCTGCTTTACCTGATACATTTGGTGAGTACAGCAAGCTTAAAAAGCTCTCACTGGCAGGTAATCAGTTAACTGATTTGCCAGCTTCGATGGCTAATTGTAAAGAGCTTGAGCTAATCCGTTTAAGTGCCAATAAGCTTACAAAAGTTGAAGATTGGCTTTTAGCTTTACCGAAACTTGCTTGGCTTGCCTTCTCTGGTAACGATTTAAATCGCTCAACTAGCTTACACTGTGAGCAGTTTAGCAAAATTGCACTGGATGAATTCGAAGTTAAAAAGCAGATTGGCCAAGGTGCGTCTGGGGTCATTCATTTGGCCAATTGGCATCAACGTCCTGTTGCCCTTAAGTTATTTAAAGGCGAGATCACCAGTGATGGCTATCCACTTGATGAGCTAAATTGTTGTTTAAAAGCAAGTGAGCATCCAAATCTCATTAAAGCATTGGGCTATGTCGATGAAGAGTCACAACTTGGTTTAGTGATGGAGCTTATCAGTAGAGAGTTTAGTAATCTTGGTTTGCCCCCCTCCCTTGCAACTTGTACCCGTGACACATTCGAAGACAACTGCCAGTACGCGCCAGAAATGGTGCTAAAAATCGTCAAGCAAATGGCAAGTACCCTCGCCCATTTGCATCAAAAACAAGTAAGCCATGGTGACATTTATGCCCATAACAGCATGATCAATTCACAGGGCGAGTTATTATTTGGTGACTTTGGTGCTGCAACTGACTTATCAATGCTGACACCTAATCAACAGCAGCTATTAGAAGGCATTGAAGTACGCGCCCTTGGTTATTTTATCGATGATTTACTGACTGTAGTCACTGAACAGAACGACATTACCAACATGCTTGATGACATAGCTCAAGAGTGCTTAGGACTCAACTCAGACAAACGCCCTCGCTTTTCTGAGCTAGTTTCGCGATTATGAGTGTAGTTAATTATAAATAAAGCCTCAGTGAGGCTTTATTTTTGCTTTTTAAACGGGAACACCTGCTGCTTTAACATCCCTTCGGGCATGTAATCGCCAACCACACCATATTTATCGGGCCACTCTGCTTGACCTTTGACAGCAGTGCCAAATAGATAATCTAAAAAAGAAAAATGCGCAGCATAGTTACGGTCAATGGCCGCTTTATCAGATGAATGATGCCAATGATGAAACTGAGGCGTAACCAGCAAATACTTTAGCCAACCAAACTTCACCCGAACATTAGCGTGGTTAAACACAGCCTGAAAGCCAACAATAATGACATATAGGCTAATAACATCCGATGGAAAGCCGAGCACAAAAATAGGTGTGAGCACTAAGCTACGCGTCACGAGTATTTCTAAAATATGCTGACGTGAGCCTGCAAGCCAATCCATTTCTTTTGCACTGTGATGTACGGCATGAAAACGCCAAAGCAGGGGTACTTCGTGATAAGCTCTATGCACAAAGTACTGCATTAAATCAGCCACTAAAATGATTAAAAATAGCTGCAGTACAAATGGCAGTTGAATAATAAAGCCTTGTACTGTATCAGAAACAGCCCAGCCAAATGCGTGATGCACAAACTGATTGGTTGCAAGAAGCACAAAACCAATAATTAAGTGATTAACAAAGAAATGATTTAAATCACCCTGCCACTCAGAGCGGAGGATTTTTTGCTCTTTACGGTGCGGCAGTAGCTTCTCAATTAGAATAAAAATCAGTGTGGATCCAAGTAAATCAAGAATGAACCAATCAAGCCCCAAGTACGGCGTATTATCTCTAAAATCACCCACTTCAACATTCGGCCCACCAAATGCAATAGCAAGTAAGATCAACACCCAAGCCGTTGCACCGAGCCGCTTATTAGTATTACGAACAAAGTTCAACAACCCTAAACTGCCTGAAATAATCAATGCCACAAACATCAGCTGGCGTAAAAACTCGACACTGTAATTTTGCCTGAGCTCAGGGGTCGTTAAGTACTCTGGAAAATGAAATGCTAATACCCCTAAACAGGATAAAATCGCTAAGAAGCAAGCGATATAGCCACTGATATTGCCTTCACCCACTTGAAACTGCTCAGCCCTAAATAGCCGATGATAAAGACGTGCCATAATATAAAAATCCATTTATCAATTTTTTGCAGCTTAACACAGAAGAATTTAGGAACAAATATCCGCTAGACCATTACTATTATGTGTACATAACCAGTTATTAGCGAATAACTGTCTAAGATTATTGAATATCCATATCCCTATGAAACAATTTAGGCTTATAAAATAATAAGCCTTTAAACTATTATTGAAATGCTTTATCAAACTTATCTTGATCTAGGTATTTATCGAATGCACCTAGAGCATTACCCACACTTGGCTCAGCCATTAACTCTTGCATTGCAACTTCACCGACAATACCGAATGCGTTTTCCATTGCCCCCTGACCGCCGACTTCAATCGCAGCCTTTGCTTGCTTTGGGCAGTCTTCGGTTAATAAACGCGTAACTAATGCACCAACATAGCGATTAGTTTCATCTATATCTTGCTCTGTCACGTTCGAGAAAGGTTTAATAATACTATGCGTCGACATCCCCAGATAAATCCACTTAGCGAGATTTTTCCGCTCTTTGCCATTTAGTGAATCAGTTAAACACACTGCAAGTTGCTGAGCTTCTTCTGATGCTGAAGCATAACTAGGCAGTAACGACATTACAAAGAGTGAAGTAGTTAATAAGATTTTTTTCATTATTTTCCTCATAAAATGGGATTAACCATAGAATTCTACTTCAGTTTTTACACCAAATGGTAAAATGAATTCTCTAAATTCAGGGTCCCCTTGCTGAGCTTTTGGATATTTAAGGTTATACATATTCTTTTTAAACATATTTAAGAATTGCTTATTTTGCAGCTTATTATCTAATACACTGACTTTCACAACATCACCCGCTTGATTAACCATCATCATAAATAAAATTTTATCATCAGATCGTCTGAAGTCGTCTTTTGCTTTTGATATCACATCTTTGGGAATATTAAAATCGGGTAGGTTTTTATCTTGTGTTGATGAGCAAGACACTAACAAGAGGCATAAAGGTATTAAAAATTTATTCATCATCTGTCCCTAAAAATGTTTAAAGACAAGATACTGTGAATAAATGCTTTTATCCAGCAAAAACCAAAAAAGCCACGATAAACGTGGCTTTGTTGGATAAAGCTTAAACTTTTACTGTTCTATTATAAGAACTGACCTAGCGCTTTAACTTGGTCTAACATGCGGTTTGAGAAACCCCACTCGTTGTCGTACCAAGCCATCACTTTAACAAGCTTACCATCTACTTTAGTTTGGGTAGAATCGAAGATTGAAGACGCAGGGTTGTGGTTAAAGTCGATAGAAACAAGCGGTAATTCGTTGTATTCAAGAATACCTTGCATTGCACCTTCTGATGCTGCTTTAACTACTTCGTTGATTTCTGCTGCAGTTGTTTCACGCTTAGCAACAAACGTTAAGTCTACTAAAGAAACGTTGATTGTTGGTACACGTACTGCCATACCGTCAAGTTTACCCGCAAGTTCAGGAAGCACTAGGCCAACTGCTTTAGCTGCACCTGTTTTCGTTGGGATCATTGACTGAGTTGCACTACGTGCACGGTATAAGTCTGGGTGATAAACGTCAGATAAGTTTTGATCGTTTGTGTAAGCATGAATTGTCGTCATGCTACCTTGCTCAATACCTACTGTATCGTTAATTGCTTTTGCAATTGGCGCTAGACAGTTTGTTGTACACGATGCATTTGAAATGATGTTACTGTCAGCGTTTAATACTTCGCTGTTAACACCATGAACAACTGTTGCATCCATGTCCGTGCCAGGTGCAGAAACGATTACTTTTTTAGCACCCGCTTCAATGTGTTTAGCCGCTGCGTCACGTGAAGTGAATAAACCAGTACATTCTAAAACGATATCTACGTTTAGAGCTTTCCAAGGAAGGTTTGCTGGATCACGCTCTTGTGTAAGGGTAATTTCATCATTACCAATTAGCATGGTGTTTTCAGCAAGTGTTACTTTTTGAGAAAATTGACCGTGTACTGAGTCAAATTGAGTTAAATGCGCGTTAACATTTGCTGGTGCTAAATCGTTGATTGCAACGATTTTGATTTCGTTGTTTTGAGCTGACTCATAAAGGGCACGTAATACGTTACGACCAATACGTCCATAGCCATTAATTGCAACATTAATCATTCTAATATCTCCCGTTAATTATTTTACTTCACTTGCTTGGCGAGCAAGCGCTTCAATGGCTTGCCAGTCTTTGTTTTCAATAAGTTGTTTATCTAGCATCCAAGTACCACCTACACAAATTACGTTTTTAAGTGCCAGGTAGTTAGGTGCTGTTTCAAGGCTAATGCCGCCTGTAGGGCAAAAAGTTACTTGTGGTAAAGGGCCACCAATTGATTTCAGCATTGCAGTGCCACCTGCTGCTTCTGCAGGAAAGAACTTTAAGAACTTAAAGCCATGGCTTGCTAATTTCATTACTTCACTTGGTGTTGCTGCACCTGGTAAAAATGGAATATCAGTGTCTTTAGCCAGTGCTAATAATTCGTCGTTTACACCTGGGCTAACCATGAAGTCAGCACCGGCTTCAACAGATGCATTAAATGTCGCTTTATCAACCACAGTACCTGTGCCAACGTATGCTTCTGGTACGGCTTCTTTCATTAGCTTTACAGCTTCTGCCGCAATAGGCGTACGTAAAGTAATTTCTAGTGCTTTTAAGCCACCGTTATAAAGCGCACGTGCAAGGGGTGCTGCATCTTCAAGTTTTTCGATAACAACAACCGGTACCACAGGTGCCGATGATAAAATTTTCTCAATGCTCATTGTTTGTTCCTCATAGCCCAGTAACGGCGTATTATTATTCTAAACCAAAGGCACTTGCGCCTAGGTCTGCACTACTTACTATATTTCTGAAACCTGCGAATAACTCTCGGCCTGTACCATATGTTTGGCTTGGTTGGCTAAGTTGTAGTTCACGTTTTGCTAATTCTTCATCGCTTACGTGTACTTTCAATACACCCGCTGGTGCATCAAGCGTCACTAAATCACCTTCGTGAATTTTTGCGATTACACCACCTTCAACCGCTTCTGGTGCTAAGTGGATTGCAGCAGGAACTTTGCCTGATGCACCCGACATACGGCCGTCAGTCACAATCGCCACTTTGTAGCCTTGGTCTTGTAGTGTTGCCATTACTGGCGTTAATTTGTGAAGCTCAGGCATGCCTTTCGCTTTTGGACCTTGCTCTTTAATTACAGCAATAAAGTCTGTGTTTAATTCACCACGGCTATACGCTTCTTGTAACTCTCCTTGAGAGCTAAATACTTTAGCTGGCGCAGAAACAACTTGATGTGACTCAGCCACTGCCGATACTTTGATAACAGCTTTACCAAGGTTACCTGTAAGAAGCTGTAAACCACCCTGCTTGCTAAACGGGTTATCAATCGGACGTAACACTTCTTCATCGTGTGATTTTTCTGGACACGCTACCCATTTAACTTTGCTTGGGCCAGTGCTGTTAGTCATGATCACTGATGAATCTTTATCTAGCATTGGCTCTGTGGTGTATGCTTCTAAGCCATCACCCACAATCGTTTTCACGTCGTTATGTAAGTAACCTTTGCTTAGTAGTTGCTTCATTAAAAAGCCCATACCGCCGGCAGCTTGGAAGTGGTTCACATCGGCTGAACCGTTCGGGTAAATACGTGTAAGAAGTGGCACAACTTCTGATAAGTCAGCCATGTCTTTCCAAGTAAGGATTACACCCGCTGCTTTTGCAATTGCTACTAGGTGGATTGCGTGGTTTGTTGAGCCGCCTGTTGATAACAAGCCAACTAAACCATTAATAATTGTTTTTTCACTTACTACGTCTGCAAGGCAGTTAGCATCTTTTGTTTCGATTAGCTGCTTTAACATGGTTTCTACAGCATGACCTGTTAAACCATCACGTAGTTCTGTGTAAGGGTTAATGAAAGAGCTACCTGGTAAATGTAGACCCATGATTTCCATTAACATTTGATTAGAGTTTGCCGTACCGTAGAAAGTACAAGTACCTGCACTGTGATACGATGCGCTTTCTGCTTCTAAAAGCTCTTCGCGACTTACTAAGCCTTGTGCAAATTTTTGACGAACACGGGCTTTTTCTTTATTCGGGATACCCGACTGCATTGGACCTGCTGGTAAGAAATACGTTGGTAAATGACCAAATGATAAGGCACCAATTAAAAGTCCAGGGACAATCTTGTCACATACACCTAAACAGAAAACACCGTCGAACACGTCATGCG
The DNA here is from genome assembly GCF_001399985.1 of Pseudoalteromonas sp. P1-8. Classification (NCBI taxonomy): domain Bacteria; kingdom Pseudomonadati; phylum Pseudomonadota; class Gammaproteobacteria; order Alteromonadales; family Pseudoalteromonadaceae; genus Pseudoalteromonas; species Pseudoalteromonas sp. P1-8. The sequence continues at coordinate 50,401 of NZ_LJSO01000008.1, read as the reverse complement.
ATAAAGAAACCGCAGTAGACATTGCAATCACGTCACGCGAGAACAATGAAAGCTCCATGCCATCACGGCCTTGTGTAACACCATCACACATAGCAGGTACACCACCAGCAACCTGTGCTGTAGCATCAAACTTAGTGGCAAGGCTTTTGATAATTTCTGGATAGTCTTTGTAAGGAACATGCGCAGAAAGCATGTCGTTATAAGCGTTGATGATAGCTAGATTTGGTTGCTCGTCTGCTTTTAAACGAGCTTTGTCATCGCTGCTACAAGCAGCCATAACGTGTGCAATATTACCACAGCCTAAACCAGCACGAACTCTTGTTTGTTTTTTTGCGTGCGCGATTCGCTCTAAATAGGCTTGGCGGGTCTCTTTACTGCGTTCGATAACGCGTTCGGTGACTTCTTGGATACGAGGATGCAACATATAAATTCGACTCATCTCTATAGTTAGAGGATAAAGGCTCAGTAACAATTACAGACTCCACGAAAATAATTGTACTGAGCAACTTTGATTTACCCGTTCAAAGGTACGCTGACAGGCTGTCTCTCACAACCAACCTGACACCGGTGTCACTGTATTAACTCATGACTGTGACACCGGTGTCAACCTTATCTGTTAAATTTAGTTTAATTTTTTAAAATGACCAAATAATGAACAATTTTATTTTAGTAGAATATGAGTAGAATTCATGTGAAGTGCCACTATTAAAGGCCTATAGGCAAGACAAGCTTTGGGGTTTGTTTTAATTAATACCAACCCGCAATAATACTTAATCATTTTGAGGGATTAA
>NZ_LJSO01000008.1:0-49566 GCF_001399985.1 Pseudoalteromonas sp. P1-8 | reverse complement strand
TTTTATTGCCTCAAAATAGACTACTTAATTAAGCGGATTGGTATAAAAACAGTAGCTTATAGCTTTTCATTAAGTTTTTAAGCTTGAAATAAAAAAGCCCGAGAACGCGTCACTCATTCTCGGGCTACTGTGAAAAAACAAGATGAAATTTATTTAATTGCTGCTGTCGACTCACGAGTAATGAGCTTTGCTTCAAGGGTTACTTGATAAGGCGACTCTTGTGGATCACCAATATGAGTGATCAATTGCTTAACTGCTTGCTGAGTCATTTCTTCAACTGGTTGTGCAATGGTCGTTAACCCTGGCCAAATATGACGTGCAATTGGGGCATTATCAAACCCAGCAATAGAAATATCATCTGGCACTCTTAACTGCATTTGCGTAGCAAGCTTTAATACCGCCGCTGCCATGTAATCATTTGAAGCAAATACCGCTGTTGGGCGAGGGTTCAAATCTAAGATTGTACGAGCACTGTCAACACCAGAGTGATAACTGAAGTTACCTTCTTCAACTAAGCGTTCATCAAACTCAATACCATTTGACGCAAGCGCTCTTCGATAACCTTTAAAACGCTGCTCTGTCGCACTGTGATCAGGGTGACCTTTGATGAAGGCGATTTCTTTATGGCCCAGCTTAATAAGATGCTCTGTTATTTCAAACGCTCCCTGCTCGTCATTACTTCTTACCGAAATAGAGTCGTCTTCAAGTACCGCAGATGCGACACGGGCATAAGGGATCTTTTTCGACTTCAAAAAGCTTACAAGTTCAGGGAAATCTGAAAATGGTGGGGTCAGTACAATGCCGTCTAAACGTGAGGTTTGAATTAATTGCTCAATGTTACTAATTAATTCTTCGCCGCGTAATTCACATGGGTGGATCAATAAATTGTAGTTAAGCTCATGACATGCCGCTAAAGCACCGGTTTGTACACGTGTAATATAGCTTTTACTCGGATTGTCGTACAAGCAACCAATGATGAAACTGCGGTTTTGTGCCAAGCCACGAGCGATTGGGTTTGGTGTGTAATCAAGCTCTTTAAATACTTTAAGTACTTTTTCGCGCGTTGCATCACTCACGTTTGGCTCATTGTTGAGCACGCGAGATACTGTTTTTTTCGATACACCGGCATAGCTGGCGACACTGTTGATGGTTACTTTCTTCATCCGCTCTACATCCAACTGCTAATTACGCGTTACTTTTAACATGTATACACGCAGCAGCACCAATGAATGGAATGTTGTCTTGTGTTACAAGCGTAACGGGGATCTGTGAAGTATATTGCGACATAATGCCTTTGTCTGCAAAACGCTCAACAAATCGACTAGATAATAGACGTTGTTGCATACGAGGTAAAATACCACCGCCAATAAATACGCCACCTAATGCGCCAAATGTCAGGGCTAAGTCCCCTGCTACGCTGCCAATCCAATCACAAAATTGATTGAGTGTTGCATCACAGACTTCACATTGACCAGTGGTTGCAAGCTCGCTAATTTGTGCTGCATCTAAATTCTTCGCTTCAACGCCTTTTACCGCAGCCATAGCGCCATATAAATGAGCAATACCAGGGCCTGAGAACACAGTCTCAACAGATACATGATTTAACTGCTTTTTAAGCTCAGTGATTAACAAGCGGTCTAACTCTGTCACTGCCGCAAGGGTAATGTGCCCTGCTTCGCAGCTAAGAACAGCGCTGCCTTGTGATGTGCGAACTAAACACGCAGCACCAAAACCTGTACCTGGTCCCATAACTGCGATATTCGCATTTTCATCAGCCTGGCCTGCTTTAACAGCCATATTTTGCGAATCATCTAAATAAGGTGCTGCATAGGCAAATGCTGCAAAGTCGTTGATTACTTCAAGTTGCTCAAATGAAAACTCAGCTTTTAAATCTGCAACGTTAAAGTGCCAGCCAAGGTTTGTTAAGTGAACTTGGCCTGCTTTGATCGGGCCAGCTACTGCTAAACATGCACGGCTTGGCTTTGGAAACGAAATTTGGCTGAAGTACTGGTTTATCGCACTTTCTAAAGAGCCAAAGTCAGCACTTGGAAAAGTTAAATTGTGCTCGATAACAAACTGGTTAGTTTGTGCATTAAAGTCAGTGATTAAAGCGAAACGAGCGTTAGTGCCGCCGATATCGGCAACAAGAATAGGAGCGAATTCTGTAGTTGACTGTGTGTTCATGATGTTTTCTCTATTTGTCTAAGCTAGTTGCCGCTTATTTTTCTAGTTTTCAATGGCAAAGCCACTGTGTCTGCTAAACTTTGGGTCATTGCCTCAAAGAAGCTATCTTTTGTATTAAAAAAATGCTGCCCAAATGAATGGGCAGCCAAATACGTTTTGACAACAAAATGATAAAACAGTGACATTATGACACCGGTGTCAGATTAGGATCAATAAAAATTTTCATTATTTGTGCATGCATACGTATTTAATGGAAAAACCTGCGTATTAAGTATCGAAAAAGCATTTATATACGCATAAAAAATACCTAGCTGTGTACAGAACAGCCACACACACGCCGCTTGTCACAAATAGCTTGAAAAAAATATTAAATAGCCGAAAATGGCAATTACTACTTCTGTTATTTGGTAACCATATGAAAGGTAAGGCGACATCTTTTGACATTGCACATTATGCGGGTGTGTCGCAGTCAACCGTCTCTCGCGCGCTGCGAAATAGCCCTTTAGTCAACGAAGAAACGCGTCGACGTGTTCATGAGGTAGCAAAACAGCTCAACTATAAAGTTGATAAAAATGCCAGTAACTTAAGAACTCAACAAAGTAGCACCCTCGCCCTTTTATTATTTGAAGATCCCACTTCGGATGAATCACAAATAAACCCTTTCTTTTTGGCGATGCTAGGCAGTATTACAAGAGCTTGTGCAAAAGAAGGCTACGACTTACTGGTATCGTTTCAGTCGAGCAGCTCTGATTGGCAAGCCGATTACGAAGACAGCCACCGTGCAGATGGCTTAATACTGCTTGGTTATGGTGATTACCTCGATTACCAACCTAAATTTAAAACCTTAATTGACCAACATACTAAGTTTGTCTGTTGGGGTGCAAGCGTCGATAACCGCCCAGATTTAACAGTCAGCTGCGATAACTACGGCGGTGGTAAATTAGCAGCAGAACATTTACTCGCAACAGGTAGAACTGATTGTGCATTTATTGGTGATGCTTCTGATCATAGCCCTGAATTTTTTGCTCGCTACCAAGGTTTTAAAGATGCTTTCTTAGCCAAAGGCGTGGCTTTAAACGAACGTAAGATGGCAAATGCGATTTCAACTGAAGAATCAGGCTATCACGCAACTCGTTCCCTCATAGCAAATAACATTCGCTTTAACTCATTGTTTGCCGCCAGTGACCTTATTGCTATTGGTGCTATTCGCGCTTTGAAAGAAGCGAAAATCAAGGTTCCTGATGATGTACATGTTGTTGGCTTTGATAACATTGCTGTTGCCAGCTTTGTAAACCCACCACTTACCACCGTACAGCAAGACACCACCCTCGCCGGACAAATGTTGGTCGATAACCTGCTCAAACTTATTCGTGGTGAAGATGTAGAGAATACCCTTTTACCACCGCGTTTAATTATTCGTGGTTCGAGTGTTTAATTTTTAGCGATGACAGCTTTGTTATCGCCTCCTCCTTACCCAACCAGAAACTTATTGCATTAAAATCAGTTTTTTTTCGATTTACCCAAGACTATTACTTCGAAAAAGCAGATAATTACGCCTATTATGTTGAAAACGCTTATCTGGCAAACAAAGCTTTAGATAACAACGCGCACAAAGGTGGAATTTTTTAATGGAAATTAAAGTTAATTTTCTCGACAACCTCAGGCTTGAAGCCAAGTTTGATGATTTCTCTGTCATTGCAGACCAACCTATTCGCTATAAGGGTGATGGTACTGCACCAAGTCCATTCGATTACTTCTTAGCATCTTCTGCATTGTGTGCGGCTTACTTTATTAAAGTGTATTGTAATTCACGCGATATCCCGACAGATGGTATTCGTGTTGCACAAAACAATATCGTTGATCCAGAAGACCGCTATAACCAAATTTTCCAAATTCAGGTTGAGTTACCAGAAAGCCTTTCTGAGAAAGACCGCACGGGTATTTTACGTTCTGTTGAGCGTTGTACAGTAAAACGTGTTATTCAAACTGGCCCAGAATTTAAAATCGATACTGTTGAAAGCATCGAAGCAGACGCGCAAGCAATGTTGATGGCAAAACCAGGTGATGACAGTAATACCTTTATTTTAGGTAAAGACTTACCCCTTGAAGAAACCATCGCAAATATGACGGCCATCCTTGAAGAGTTAGGGATGAAAATCGAAATCTCTTCTTGGCGTAATATTGTGCCAAATGTATGGTCACTTCATATTCGTGATGCAGCGTCGCCAATGTGTTTTACCAATGGTAAAGGTGCAACTAAAGAAAGCGCGCTATGCTCAGCTTTAGGCGAGTTTATTGAGCGCTTAAACTGTAACTTCTTCTATAACGATCAGTTCTTAGGCGAAGACATTGCCAATAGCGAGTTTGTTCATTACCCAAATGAAAAGTGGTTTGCTCTGACTGATGATGACTCTCTACCAGAGGGCATATTAGATGATTATACCCGTGAAATTTATAATCCAGATGGTGAGCTATGTGGCTCACACTTAATCGATACTAACTCTGGTAATAAAGAACGTGGTATTTGCTCTATTCCTTATGTTCGCCAGTCAGACGGTGAAACAGTTTACTTCCCTTCAAACCTAATTGAAAACTTATTCTTAAGTAATGGTATGAGTGCTGGTAACAACTTTGCCGAAGCAAAAGTACAGTGCTTATCTGAAATTTTTGAGCGTGCAGTTAAGCGCCAAATCATTGAGCAAGAAATTGTTTTACCAGACGTACCTCAAGAGGTTTTAAACAAGTACCCAGGTATTGTTGCGGGTATTAATGGTCTTGAAGAACAAGGTTTCCCTGTTGTAGTAAAAGATGCCTCGCTAGGTGGTCAGTTCCCAGTGATGTGCGTAACACTCATGAACCCTAAAACAGGCGGTGTATTTGCTTCTTTTGGTGCGCACCCAAGCTTTGAAGTTGCATTAGAGCGCAGCTTAACTGAGTTATTACAAGGCAGAAGCTTCGAAGGCTTAAACGATGTACCTAAGCCAACATTCAATAGTATGGCAGTTTCTGAACCGGAAAACTTTGTAGAGCACTTCATTGATTCAACTGGCGTGATCTCATGGCGCTTCTTCAGCGCTAAGCACGATTATGATTTTGTTGAATGGGATTTCTCAGGTAGCAATGAAGAAGAAACAGCGAGCTTATTCGGTATTTTAGAAAGCTTAGGTAAAGAAGCTTACATTGCTGAGTTCTCAGACCTTGGTACTGCATGTCGTATTTTAGTGCCTGATTACTCAGAAGTTTATCCTGTGGAAGACTTGATTTGGGACAATACCAATAAATCACTTAACTTCCGCGAGGATATCTTAAACCTGCATCGTTTATCAGAAGATCAACTTGCTGATTTAGTTGAGCGCTTAGAAGAAAGTGAACTAGATAACTACATAGATATTATCACCTTAATCGGTATTGAGTTTGATGAAAACACAGTGTGGGGTCAGCTAACGATTCTTGAGCTGAAGCTACTTATTTACTTAGCACTTGGTGATTTAGAAGCAGCAATGGAGCTTGTTGAAGCATTCTTACAGTATAACGACAATACCATTGTTGAACGCGGCCTATTCTACCAAGCAATGCATGCAACATTGGAAGTCGCACTCAGCGATGACCTAGAGATTGAAGATTACATTCATAGCTTCACCCGTATGTTTGGTCAAGAAACGATGGATGCAGTCGTTGGCTCAATCAACGGCGATGTTATGTTCTATGGTTTAACAGAAACCAGCATGAAGCTTGAGGGCTTAGACAGGCACCTTCGTTTAATCGAAAGCTATAAAAAGCTACACGCTGCTCGCGCTAAAAAAGCAGGGCTATAACGAAGAAATATCAAAGCCGCACGTTTTCGTAACCTGCGGCTTTTCAACTTTACTTAACCCGTTACTTAACGAAAACGAACACCTGTAATGTCGTATTCAGCAATGAAACGGCCACCATAAGTATCTACAAACATAAACTCCATCTCTATTTTTTCTCTTCGGCCTTTGTGCTCAAGTAATTCAACAATAAAGTATTTATTAGAATTAAGGTCATAAGAGCGACCTTGTGTTTCTCGGGTAATATTAAACTTTGTAGGGTTACCTATGCTATCAAAATACTCAAACAGCACGTTTAGACCCCGCGCATAAATTCCCGAGTCTCGCTGTGAGGAATTAGGTCTTTGCTGTGCCAACAACCATGTTTTGTCTTTTTGATTTACAGCCTTAATAAACTCACTTATTAATTGTTGGTGTTCAACAAGAGGCGGCATCTTTATTTCTTTTAGTGATTCTGTGAGTTTATCGCCCGCTCCCCCGGTTCTTGCTATGTAATTCTCAAAACCGGCGTCTATCGACATATAATTTAAATAGTCAGCAAGGCCATTATTATAAACCTGTTCAAATGTTCCGTATTCTTCCGAGAGGATACTTTCAAGGCGATTATATAAAGAAAAAGCGTGCGCTGAGTCTAATTTCTTCAGTTCAGAAGTGTCTACCAATTGACCAAAAAGTAGTGCATTTAAGTCAATTGTATTTGTTTTATCATCAAACGTAATGATTTCCTTAGCCCATTCTTTATCTGCTGTGGCAATTTGCAAATAGTAACGTTGAAAAGGCGCACCATGCTCATCGTTGATGGTTATTTTCTTGGTCGAAAAGTCATAAATTTTGGCATTTTTTGTAGGGCCAGTCCTAACACTTACCTTTAAACCTTTTGACAGTTCGGTAAATTTATCTGACTTTTCAATCACAACTTCTTGAGCAGCAAAAATAGTCGTCGGAAGTAGCAACAATAAGCTGGCAATGCATTTACTAACATTTTTCATATAAATCCCTTTTAAGTTAAAATTAAGCTAAACCCAATTGAGGTACAAACGATATCTTAAATGTATATTAAAGTGGTAACTAATTGAAGCCTAATGTGAATGTTAGGGTTTATATCGGTAATGCCCTGTAATTTTGTAAGTGAATAACCTATCTTCCATTTTAGGACCCCAGCCTATGTTATGAACAATCAGAGCTCTTAATTTATCTTTCGATAGTTCATCTGTAAGCTACAAAATGCTACATGATTTTAGCAGCGGTAGTTTCAGCTTAACTGAGCAAAAATCTCTTTATTTCATTGTTTTAAAGTAAGAAATAGTCAGCAAGCTGATATGTAAAATTAATCACACTGCTTTGGCTCCAGCAACCATATTGTATTTATGAGTAGCCATTGCTAAATTACTCACCTCTTACCACATTATGTTTTAATAAATAGATTTATTACGTTTTTTATTTACCTTATTCGCTCTAATGAGTATTTCACTCAGTCATTCAATTTCCGCTAAAGTGCTTATTGGTGTATCAAGTGAAAATGGCGAGTCATTAAAGTACTCACGCAAACAATTTAACGGTGAATTAAAATCAGCCTATAGCTGCGTTATCAATCAACTTGATAGCAACTACGACGTAATCACTGTACCGCAAGCACGGCATATTAAAATGCTGCAAAACAATGAAGTAGATATTGCCATGCCACTTTTATTGTTACCACATAGATTTATTTGCGACTCGCTCAGCGACAATTTATCAAGTTGGATATGAGTTAATCAGCCACAGTACTAACCCAGACTTGAGTATCGAGAATTTACGCAGACAGGCAAACTAAAATGGTATCGTCTATAAACGCGGAACTGGGGCACGTACCTTAATGCTTAAATATTTAGGCATTGATAAAAATGAATCGATAAGCCATGAACATCAAGTCAGTACATGGCAACAAGCCGTTGATTTTGTGGCTAAGAACAGAGCTGGTATAACAGCCCTTCCTGCTGTGATTGCAAAAGATATTGAGCCTCACCGCTTTAATGGCATTACACGCATTAAAATGCCCGACCATCAATTAAGTCTTTACATGTCATCACATTTTTCCAAAAGCGCTGAAGCAACTGCTATCAACGATGCATCAAAAACCTGTAAAGAATTTAGATAGCTATAGGTTATTTAGTTTTAAGCTCAGCTAGACGACTTTCAACTTGTAAGCGCTCTTGCTCTGTTAGTTCACCATAAAGCTTAGGGTATGGCCAGCCATAACCCCAGCGAAAGCTAGTAGGTAAAAAAGGTGTTCCACCCACTCTAACACCGGCAAGCATCAATACTGCAATTTCTTGCTCACCTACTTGTGCAACACACGCTTTTAAATCTATATCAGCTTGCTCACGTTGCTTGAAAGTACCCCCTTGCCAATATGCAAGATCATGGGCTGTACAGCACGCCAACCATAAGTTTTTATGTTCTATTGTTCCATCAGGAAAAGAGCTGCAACCATCTGTAGTGAAGGGTTTAAGTTCAGCACAACTGGTAATAGAAGCATGAAAAAGTAACATCAAACCTAGGATAGCGTTAGGATAATTCGCCACAGTCCAGACCTTAAGTAACGAGATGGAAATAGTAAAAGTTTTTAATATTCAACTTGGTACGCAAACCCTTCACAACTCAGCGCTTTTTGGCAATCAGTATCTGCATGAGCACTGATATAACACTGTCCAAATACAATCGCGTTGCCACCCCTTTGCTGTACTTTACTTTTAAGAGTGTCTTGGAGTTGACTTCTAGAACCATTAATATCATCAAACGGACCCGCTTGTGGTAAATGCATATCACTTTCTAATTGGCAATAATAGCTCGAAACCTGGCCAAGAAATGTTGCTCTGTGGCTCACTAATTGGCGTTCTGTAAATACTTCAACATTGTGACCTCGGACTGAAGTTTCAACATCACCAAGCACATACTCACCCACGTTTGTATTTATTGCACAAGAACACAATAAACCAACACCCAACAAAGTAGATAAAGCCTTGAACATATTTGCACCTTCCCTGAATTAATTGTTCAGCTACAAATTACACCAAATAGTAATGGCTTTTGTTTACTGAATTAAAGTTAAGCTATCTTAACGTACCCATATAAGGAAAGCACAATTAAATTGTAAAAAAGTGCAAAACAAAAAACCGCCGAGGTTAATTCGGCGGTTTAATTATTTAAGTAGCTATTTAAAAGAAGCTTACTTAGCTAATGTTTCGGCTGCTTTTTCTGCAAAAAGGTTACCTAGTCTTATATAGTAATTACTTTTATAGTGCCATTTATCTTCAATGAATTCGACAGGCTCATCAAAGGCAACTAAATGAGCATTAGCATTTGATTTAACGAACTTTTCCTGAGCATCCCATACACTCTCAATATATGGCATCATTCGTGTTTGGGGTGTTTTACCAGAGTCTTCTATTCTGCCAAGTATGATTGGTAACTCTATATTGCCAAAAGTCATCTTCATATCATTCATCAGACTTGTTAAATTAGCTAAATAAACCTTAGATGCTTGCTCATGATAGGCATCTGCCTCACCCTGCATCCAAATGATCCCTGCTGGGACTAAAGTATCGGCTTCACCATCACCATCTATATCATTGTTAGCTAACGCAGCTCTTACGGTAGTTTGAAAGTTATCCCATTGGTTAATCTTAGTGTTGTCAGCATAGTTCTGCCCCCATGTACCAAAGCCAGATGCCCCAAGCGCAATAGATGAGCCTCCACGTGCATATTTAATAATGGCTATTTTCTTATCTGTAAGCTCAGATAAGCGTTTACCAAAACTCAATTCAGGACCAAATCTTTCAGATAAAATAATTGAATGACCTGTCGATCTAGCGCCTGTTCCAAAGCCAGGCATTAAATTAGTCCAAACACCTTTACCACCATTTAATGCATCATCAGCAACAGGGTTACCAAAAAAGAGTAAGGTATTTTCAACTGGTTTTTTATACTCCGCAGGTAAATCTTTATTAAAGCCAAATCCTTCCATATTTGATTGGCCACCCATAAAGTAAAGCAAGTAATCATCCGCTTTACTTTGCGTACTTACTGCTAATAGAGCACATAAAGCCATTCTTTTTAACATTATTTTTCCTTTTGCCAAAAGCAACATGCCCAATAAATATTGGGCATGTTAAATAAGTTTTTACTTCAATGCGTCTTCAACAACTGGGTAATGGTCCCATACATGTTTATCGCTCACTGAACGGAGTAACTTAATGTATTCAGCGTGAGTCCAAGCCAGTGGTGTGGCTGAGTTTGTACCCTCACCTAGCTGATAGCCTGCTTTATTGTTGCCTACGCCATCCCAAACTTGTTCAGGTAACATCATGCCTTCATTAGCAAATGCTTCCATACCTTTTACATAAGTGTCTTTAATCGCTTGTTGCTTCATCACATCAAGGCTGTTGGTTGCGTTTGCAGCGGCGATTTCATAGTGACCGCGTTCACCTGTAAAAAACGGCCATACACGACCACGTTGACCAGGGGTGTTATTGCCACCTTCGGCATAGTTATTACCTGTCACTTCATCTTCACCGTAACCATCGTTACCATAGCGGCGGTAGCCTGGGAATGAACCCGAGCCATCAGCAAAATTAAAGGTGTAACGCACTTGCAGATTATCGACTAAGGTTTCGTCATCGTACTCTGGTAATGTTTTTACAATGCTTGGCGCAAGTGCATCACGAACACCATAACGTACAAGCTCTAAGAATCCACCATCAAGGATTTGCTTTTTATCAAAGCCTTCACGCCCGTTATTGGCATTAAGTGTGGTTGATGAGTTTGGATCTTTGTCTTGACCGATACGAATGAAATATTCACCATCGCTGTTTTCAGACTTAAGGTTACCTTGAGTCGTAAACATCGTACTTTCAATTTCACTATTGAACGTTTTAGCCGTTGCTAGGTAACGCTCTGCATTTTTAGTGTCGCCTGCTTTTTTAGCAATATCTGCAGCCGTTACTAGGCCTGCAACAACCGCTGCAGTTGTTGATGGTGAAAAACCATTTTGTTCTTCCCAACGCTCTTGTTGCGTTGCTGGCGGTGTAATTTGCGTGTCGTTCCAAAGAATTTTCGCAAGGCCACCATCAACTAAGAAATCAGCAGCTGGTTTTAACATTTTGCCATACCAATCTGTCAGCTCTTGATCGCTAAGTACGCCAGCTTGATGTAGTTTCCACGCTAACATAATTGGCATTGCTGTTTGGTCAAGCTGAACACCTACCCACTCAAGCTCACCATCAACGTGAGTCTTTTGTAAGAACCAACCAGTGTCACCACCATTGCCTGGTGTGTTATCTGTTACTTGTACTTTTTCTAGATATTCAAACGCTGTCTTGGCGGTACGTGCATCACCCATGGCCATAAATGCCATTGCTACTTGATAGAAATCACGTACCCAAACCGCTTTATAACCGGTAGAACCTGTTTTAGCCGACACCGTTTCACCCCAAGGGTTAGAAAGTGACGCAATTAAAGCACCGGCATGAGTTTTATCTTCTTGCGCTTTTAATACCATGGCGCTGGTATAAAGCAACTTTCCATTATCTGCGGTGCTGTTAGTTAATGTGCTTAAAGGTTCAAGGCTTGCTAAGTAGTCTTGCCAACCAATTGCAGCACCTTCACCGTTATATGCAGCAAGCACTTTTTGGTAGCCTTGATTTAAACTTGCTTGACCTTCTTTTAAGCTTGCAGCTTCAGAATTACCAAAGCTTAAAGCTAAATCAAAGCTGGTGTTTTTTGATACTTCACCAAGCTCTGCAAGTAAGCTTACATTACCCGACTTATCACCAGTACTTTGGTAAGTCGTTGATAATGATTGCGATGCTTTTAACTCTTTTAAGCCATCACTTACACCCGTAAAGCCAACGCTTGCTTGCTTAAATGGTTGAGCGGCTTGTAAAGATAAAAAGTTATCATCTTGCCAAGCAACTAGACCCTTATCAGTTACTTTTGCAAAATCGTCTAAACCGTTGTTATCAATGTAAGGGTTCACATTAACGTAGGCTTTTACACCTTCAAGGTCTGTATTAAATACGCTACGAACAAACAATGTTTGGCCGTTTGGATCTGTAAAGATATGTTTTTCTAAAGTGAAACGACCTTGTTTATCTTTACTTACTACTTTGTAAGCAAGCGATAATGGACGACCAGCGTCGTCTTTGTATAAATAATCAATGCTTACATCGAGATCATCGTTTTCTGTAACGGTAAAGTCTTTACCAACTACAACAAACTGCATATCTTTGATTTGTGCTTGGTGAATTAAACCAAACATGGTTTCGGTGATCATGCCTTTCGCGATTGAAAACCAAACTTTTGATACTTTGCCGGTAGCAGCTGCGTCGCTGTAGTGGCCATCTTGGTATTGCTCGTAAGAGGTACCAATCCCCGTTTTACCAGAGTATGCCCAAAAAGGCTCAACACCCGGTGCGCCTGGCGCCGGCACCTGCTCAACTGCTGTATTAGCTGATTGTTCTGAACTACAAGCTGTTAAACCTAACACTAACAAGCTTGCTGTAATGAGATTAAATTTTTTCATGGTGTGTCCTTATTATTGTTGCTTAACGCGCAGTACAGCGACCGCTGCTAGTACGAATGACACTGCACCTAGCACTAACGCATAAATCGGTTGATTATCAAAAAAGTGACGTAAAATTAGGCCTAATACGCTTGCCGCTAAAAGCTGCGGAATAACAATAAAGAAGTTAAAGATACCCATGTACACACCCATTTTTTTACTTGGTACTGAGGTACTTAACATTGCGTATGGTAAAGATAGAATTGACGCCCAAGCAAACCCTACTCCAATCATTGGCCAGATCAGTAAACTTGGATCTTTGATAATAATGAAGCTGACCAGACCCAATGCACCTAGCACTAGGTTGATAGCGTGAGCCATTTTTAGTCCTACTTTTTTAACGATAACCGGAATACACAGTGCTGCAATGGCAGCAAAACCATTGTAAGCGGCAAATAATACACCAACCCAATCCGCACCGTTATTGTAGGCAAGAGAGCTTGTATCACTGCTGCCGTAGTGGAAGCTAGTTACTGCCGATGTGGTGTAAATCCACATTGCAAACAATGAGAACCAGCTAAAAAATTGTACCCAAGCCAATTGTTTCATCGTTTCTGGCATAGTGAATACATCATTCACAACTTGATAAAAGCCACCACTGGTTGCGTTTTTAGCCTTTAAAGCACCAGCAATAAATTGAATAACACCAAAGCTAATCAAACCACCAGCAAGTAAATAAAGCTCTTTTTCAAGCGATAGACCCGTAACAATACCAAGTACTACTAGACCAAGAACCGTAAAGATTGCAGCGCCTTTGTTAAAGTTTACATCACTTTGAACATCGCCCGAGTCATCGCTTTGCTCTTGTTCATGAAAGCTTTCAAGTTCTTCTGGTGAATATTCTTTAGTAGTAAAGACAGTCCAAAACACAGCAATAATTAATACTACTGCGCCAAAGTAAAACGAGAATTTTACAGAATCTGGAATTTGCCCTGCAGGTGCAGTATTGGCAATATCGAACCAGTTAGTCATCATCCAAGGTAATGCAGACGCGACAACCGCACCAACACCAATGAAGAAGCTTTGCATTGCATAACCAGTTGCACGTTGCTTTTTCGGTAAGTTATCACTGACAAGAGCACGGAATGGCTCCATAGTTACGTTAATTGACGCATCCATGATCCATAACATACCCGCCGCAATCCACAGGCTTGGTGAGTTAGGCATAATGAATAACGATAACGTTGTTAAAATAGCCCCATAGAAAAAGAACGGACGACGACGACCTAACTTATTCCATGTTTTATCACTCCAATAACCGATGATCGGCTGAACAATAAGGCCTGTAAGCGGCGCTGCAACCCAAAGAATTGGAATGTCATCAACATTGGCACCTAAGGTTTGAAAAATGCGGCTTACATTACCGTTTTGTAATGCAAAGCCAAATTGGATACCAAGGAATCCAAAACACATATTCCATATTTGCCAAAAGCTTAGCGTTGGTTTGTTATTATTCATAGTCAGCCTTTAAGGTAAATACTGCACTGCTTAAGCCGTTCAGTTGTAATTGAATTGGCGCCTTAGTAGATGCCTCAGGAATCACAATGTCGGCATGATTTTCTAGGTTATCAGTAAACGTTAAACCACTGTGGTTAAGCTTAGGTAACAACGCTTGATTAAGAGTAAGCTCAACATTTTGTTGGTTTTCTGAAAAGTTACTTACTACAAGCACTAGTTGTTGGCCTAGCTTACGCGTGAACGCAATAACTTGCTCTGAGCCTGTCAATTCAACCGCTTGCATGTCACCACCAACAATGGCAGGAAGTGTGTTTAACGACATCAACTTGGTGTAGTAAGCGCGAAGATCAGCTTGCTGCTTTGAAAGCGCACCGCCATCGAATTTACCATTATTCATCCATGCTTGATGCGCAGGTACCCCCATATAATCGAAAATGCTGGTACGCGTTGGGTCGCCAAAACCACCGTCCTCAGAGCCATCTTCACCGACAGCTTGACCAAAATAAAGTAAGGTTGGCGAGCGCGACATCAATGTAGATACCACCATCGCTGGCTTACCTTTTTCACTACTACCAGCGAAATCTGGGCTAGCAATACGTTGCTCATCATGGTTTTCTAAAAAGTGCAGCATGTGCTGTTCAATATCAGCCACTTGGCTTTGGATATCGAAAATAGTATCCGCTGATTGCTTGCCTTGCATCACAGCTTTAACCGTGTCGTAAAAACCGACTTTGTCGTAAAGGTAATCCATCTTACCTTGTTGGATATATGGGCGGTAAAGCGTTGGGTTATATACCTCAGCCAAAATAAAGGCATCGCTTTTTTGCATCTTGATTGATGAATTTAAAAAGCTCCAAAACTCAACAGGCACCATCTCGGCCATATCATAACGGAAGCCATCGACACCTTTATCTAACCAATAAAGCGCGATATCGCGGAATTTATACCAGCTATTTGGTAGATCTTTATCTTGCCAAAATGCGTAGTGCGCACGGTAATCTTTATCAGCGTAATCATCCGGTAGTGTTGGGAAGTCGTAGCTACCGTCTGGTTTCACACCGTAATTGATTTTAACTGTTTCGTACCAATCATTAATGTCAGGTTTAGCGGCACGGGCCCCATTACCCGTCCATTTTGCTGGGGTTTCGGCAAACTGATTATCAGCAAGAGGATGCGGGTTACCACCTAACACTTGGTAGCTATCGCTGGTAGGCACTTGAAATGACTGCCCTGTTACATAGTAAAAGTTATTATCGCGAGCATAGGTTTTCGTCGTATCATCTTCAGCACCAAAATCCTTTACGCCTTCAGGCTTGGCGACTGACTCGTAATTACGCGCTACGTGATTTGGCACAATATCAATAACAACTTTCATACCGTGCTTATGAGTACGATTAATTAGCTCTACAAACTCTTCTAAGCGGCGCTCAGGGTTAATTGCTAAATCAGGATTAACATCGTAATAGTCTTTCACTGCATAAGGTGAGCCTGCACGGCCTTTTACAACATCAGGGTCATCTTGTGACAAACCGTATTCGGTATAGTCAGTTACTAAAGCATGACGCGGTACACCAGTGTACCAAACATGTGTTGTACCTAGCTCTTTAATGCCTTGTAATGCTGCATCATTAAAATCAGCGAATTTACCTACCCCATTTTCTTCTAATGTGCCCCACGGTTTATTGGTTGTGTTAGTGTTACCAAATAATCGAGTGAATACTTGGTAAACCACAGGCTTAGAGATAGCTGCTTGGCTAGATTCTGATTGCTGCTTTTGCGTGTTCTGCTGTACTGGCGCATCGTTACCACAGGCAGTTATACCTAAAACCGAAGCCACTACTAACGCAGTTAGTTTGTATGTTGTCATCATTACTTCATTTTTCTGTAAATATCAGTTCATACTAATGTTAAGGGCTGCATACGGACAGTAAATGCATACGTATTCAGC
Source organism: Pseudoalteromonas sp. P1-8 (assembly GCF_001399985.1). Classification (NCBI taxonomy): domain Bacteria; kingdom Pseudomonadati; phylum Pseudomonadota; class Gammaproteobacteria; order Alteromonadales; family Pseudoalteromonadaceae; genus Pseudoalteromonas; species Pseudoalteromonas sp. P1-8. The sequence continues at coordinate 33,563 of NZ_LJSO01000008.1, read as the reverse complement.
CTATTAGTTGCAATTATTCAAGCTCGATTAAGCGTGCTTGCATAGCTTTTAAGCGGATTGGCGCTGCAAGATCAACGCGTTTTTCACTAATTAAATCGCGTCCTTTATTATTGCCTTTCAGCACTTCTTGCATGTAGCTTAAATCCCAATCAATGGCTTGTTGGTTTTTGTTAAGAACAACCAATACAGTTTGGCCATTGTGCTCCCTCACATAGCTGTAAACGCCTTGCTTGGGTGAAAAATGCATTAAACGACCTTCGCTTAACGCTGGTTTTTCTTGGCGCAGTTGAAGCAGTTTTTTCATGCTAGCTAACATCTCTTGCTGATCAGCTGAAAGCCCCTTACCTGTGAAGGCATTCGCTTTTTGACCTTTAAACCCACCCGGGAAGTCAATGCGAATATCACCGTGGTCATTACTTGGTGTGTTATCAAGTAACAGTTCTGTGCCGTAATAAATTTGTGGAATACCACGAGTTGTTAACAGCAGCGTCATGGCTAATTTTGTTTTTGCTAGGTCTTGACCAAGCTCAGTGTAAACACGGCTCATGTCATGATTATCAGCAAACACTAAAATGTTATCTGTATCAGCATATAAAAAGTCATTCGCTAGCGATTGGTACACTTTTACCCAACCTGTATTCCAGCTTTCTTCTTCGTTAAGTGCCTGGATCAACGCCTCTTGTAATGAAAAGTCCATTACACTTGGTAAATCTGAGGTATAACCATCTTGATTGACTTTGCCACGCTGCCAATAAGATGCAATAGCCGGGTTGGTTGTCCACTCTTCGCCAACAATATTAAAGTTTGGATACTCGGTCATAATGGCTTTAGTCCAATCGGCTAAAAATGCTTTATCTGAGTATGAGTAGGTATCAACACGAATGCCGCTTAAGTTGGCGTATTCAATCCACCAAATGGCATTTTGAATCAAATACGTTGATAGTAACGGCTGGCGCTGATTTAGATCAGGCATAGACTCAACAAACCAACCATCGTTAAATTGACGTTTGTCGTATTGGCTTGCGTGAGGGTCTTGGATTGTTTGTCTGGCGTGACTGGTTGCATTTTTACCGTTTTCAAACTTGCCATCAAAGTTAACCCAATCAGCAGTAGGCATATCAGCCATCCACTGATGCGATGAACCAAAGTGGTTAAGTACCATGTCCATCACTAAGCCGATACCATGCTCTTTCGCTTCTGCAGATAATGTTTTATAAAGCGAATTACTGCCCATACGCGGATCAACTTTGTAAAAGTCAGTAATAGCATAACCATGATAAGAATAACTTGGCATGTCATTTTCAAGCACCGGTGTTAACCAAAGTTGAGTCACGCCTAAGTTCTCAAGATAATCTAGGCTATTAATAACACCTTGAATGTCACCGCCATGACGGCCACCTTTAAAACTTGGGTTTGCAGGCTCCTTCATACCAGCAACGGTGTCATTGTTTGGATCACCATTTACAAAGCGATCAGGATTGATTAAATAAAGCGTATCTTTATTTGTAAAGCCATGACGATTGACACTTTGTTTATCACGGGCATTTAATGGGTAAGTAAATTCTGTGCCATCTTCAGCTTTAAAGGTTAGTGTTCCCGCCTTTGCATTATCGCTAATGGTTAAATCTAAAAACGCGTAGTTAGGGTTATTCGTTGTTGTCACCCCTTTAAACTCAACACCTTTATAAGGCATCATTTGCCACGTTTTGTTAGCAATATTGTTATCGTAAAGCATGACTTGTAACGAGTCATTTTGCATGCCCACCCACCAGTTTTCTGGTGATGCAGTAATAGCAAAACTGGCTGTTGAGTTAAAAAGTGTAAATGCGGTCGTTAGCGCTAAAAATGATTGTGTTTTTTTCATAGTTAATTTTGTACTTTTTCTAAGAATTGACTGTGGCTCGGCAGCTGCTCGACAGTGCTATTAATCAAGGTTTTTAGATTGCTAAATAACTCATTTAATTGCTCGTCTGATAACGCATCAGTTAATGGATGGTGATCCTCTGCAATTAGCCCTTGCCCTATCATCACTTGCTGCCACGCAACTTCGGCAAATAGCTCATCGTCTTCTCTTACGAGCTTTCCGCTGGTTTTAAATAGCTCAATTTTCTTTTTAAGACTGCTTGGAATATCCATGCCTTTACAAAAGCGCCAAAACGCACTGTCATCACGCTCAGTAATCTTGTAATGAAGAATAATAAAGTCACGAATTCGCTCAAATTCTGTTTTACTTTGTTGATTAAATTCATCCACAAGGCTTTGTTTAATACCTTGATGAGGAAAAAACTTAATTAAACGAATGGCTGCACTTTGAATTAAATGAATACTGGTCGATTCTAATGGCTCTAAAAATCCGCTTGATAAGCCAACTGATACTACATTTTTATGCCACTGTTTTAAGCGACGACCTGTTTTAAACTTAATAACGCGGGGCTCTGTCAGTGGTTTAGCAGGTAGGTTTTCTAAGAGCTGTTGTTTTGCCGCTTCGTCTGATAAGAAGCGCGAAGAATACACTAGGCCGTTGCCTACACGATGCTGTAATGGAATTTGCCACTGCCAGCCTGAGTCTCTTGCAATTGAACGTGTATAAGGAATTGCATCAGAAGCTGATTCACTTTGCACCGCAATCGCACTATCACATGGTAACCAATGTGACCAATCTTCAAAGCCGGTATTAAGAGTTTGTTCTATTAATAAAGCACGTAAACCGGTGCAATCAATAAATAAGTCGCCGTCTATTTGCTCGCCATTTTTAAGTAGCAAAGAGCGAATATACCCGCTTTCATGGCATTGGTTAACCGATTCAATTTTGCCTTCAATGCGTTTTACGCCTCGTGATTGCGCTAATTCCTTTAAAAATTCGCCATAACGAGTGGCATCAAAATGGTAGGCATAATGTAAGCCCGCCAACTGAGTGTTAGGAATGTGCTTGAGGTGAGCAAATTTATGCGCTTTTGCAGCTTGATAATTAAGTGAAAAATCCCAAAAATCAGGCGCATTATTAGCTTGATTTGCTTTTAGCCAAAAATGATAAAACTCACAAAACGGAAAATCCTTACCTATCTCACCAAAGGCATGCATGTAGCTGTGGCCTTGGCTGCGCCAATTTTCAAACTCGATACCAAGCTTAATCGTGGCACCAGTAGCCTTAATAAATTCTTTTTCAGAAATGCCTAGCGCACCATTTAGATGCAAAATAGGTGGGATGCTTGCTTCGCCTACACCAACAGTGCCAATCTCTGCTGACTCTACCAGCGTGATATCAATTACTTTGCCCAGCACTTTATTAAGTAATGCAGCGGTTATCCACCCTGCAGTACCACCACCGGCAATCACGACCTTGGTTATTTTTTTTGTTTCCATAGTACACCTAACGCCAATTTCAATTCATTGAGTGTAGCTCACTAATATAAAAAAGCCCTTGTAAAACAAATCACAAGGGCAATTTTCTATCGCTGTTTTAGCTAATTACAGCTTGTAGCTAAAGCCTAACAGGAATGTACGACCGTAGTCTTGGTAGTCACGTACTTGAAGTGAGTTATCACCTTGTAATGATGTGAACGGCTCTTCTGTGATGTTCTGTACTTGGAAAGTGACAGATAAACCATCAAGGCTCTCTACACCGCCTTCACTAAAGTCGTAACCAATTTGTGCATCCCAAATTGTTTCGCCTTTAATGTCAACTTGTGTAGTTGCAAAACCTAAACCGTATACGTCACCTTTAAAGTCGCTACGCTTACGCATGCTAGTACGCGCTTGGAAACCGTTACGCTCAAAGTAAACTGTTAAGCTATCGATTTGGTCAGATAGACCAGGTAGCTCATAATCGTTACCATTTTGGTCAGTTAAGTCTTGCTCAACACCTGTATGGCTTGCGATTAAACCAAAACCATCAAGTGACTCGCTGAACATAGTGAATGGTAGAGTTAATGAAAGCTCGTAACCCCATAGGTCACCAGAACCACCGTTCACTTTACCTGAACCTGTACCTGTTGAAGTTTCAGGGATTTCACCAGTAGACGGGTCAGCTACACCGCTCATATCGATTTCATAAGTACCGTCAAAAATCCACTGAGTGATATCTTTATAGAATACAGCTGCAGCGAAGTAACCTTCTTCATGGAAGTAGTTTTCATAGCTTAAATCAAAACCAGTTGCTTCTTTTGGCTCAAGCTCTGGGTTACCACCTGATACACTCCAGTAGTTACCGTTTTCATCTGGTTGTTGATTGTAAGACGCATTAACTGATGAGTTCATTTCGTCTAAACGAGCACGAGAAATCGTTTTTGCCGCACCAAAACGTACAGTTTGCTCTTCATCAATTGCAAATGATAAGTTGATGCTTGGCAAGAAGTGGCTGTAGTCATGGCTTACATCTGTTGGAGATACAACAACTAAACCATCCACAGTATTAGCAGCGAAGCCTTGTGAAGACTGTTCAGTTTTCACATAACGCACACCAACGTTACCTGTTACAGGGATAGAGCCCAGCTCTGCATTAATGTCAGCTTGTGCGAAGAACGCGGTTACTTCCTCTTGAACTGTCCAAGACTGTGTCTTGTGTTTTGAATCAGTTAAGCTTTCTTGAAGAAGGCTATAGTAACCATCATTCACCAGACCGTTGGTATCGTAAGCAACCATGTTGCCCATACCAATGAAATCAAGGCTAGCTGACCCTAAACGGTATTGTTCAGGGATAGATAACATACCAGGGTTTGATAAAGAGAAGTCTTTTAGTGTCATGAAGTAACCTTCAGACAACTTGCTCTTTTCACGGTCACGGTATGACATACCGAATGACACACGGCTGATGTAAGCGTTATCAAGTACTTTGCTTGCAGCAAGTTTCAATGTGCTTAGTTCATCATTGATTTCTGGCGCATTGATGAAACCATCTTGCGCAGTATTTTGATAAGCAGTATCAGTTAGGCCGTACTTATCGTTAAGTGCAGCACTTGCACCCCAAGATAATGGGCCACCAAGTTGAATTAAGTCATAATCGCTGTAATCAAGGTTATGGCTGAATTGTGCGCCAGTGTTACCACCGTCAAACTCATAACCAATCGTATCAGCAACACCATTTGCATCACCACGACCTGTACCTGAGTAGCTTTCGATACTCCAGATTTGACGCTCAACTTCAGAGCGGCTTACGTCAAATTCTACTGACCAATCATCGCTAATGTCGTATTTTGCATTAAAACCAAACTGAGTTAGTTCTGCGTTACGCTCTTCGTAGTCATTACGAACAACAACACGTTGGCCTTCTGTTACTGCGCTTGTGATGAAACCAGAATCAGCGTCAACAACAGCTGAACTTGGGTCAATTGAACCTTGGCCCCATGCAAATGGCACTTCGATACCACGTAAGATTTTCTCATCAGAGAAATCTACATATAAAGCATCAAATGTCATGTTTAGGCGATCAGTCGGCGCAGCTTCAATAACAAGCATTGCTGTATCACGTTCAAGAGTCGATGAACGTACGAATGGCTTAGCACCACCTAAAATTGAGTACGTATTACCATCTTCACCTGTAAATTCAGGGTAACCCCAAGAGTTCCAACGTTTTTCTTGGTTTGGAGAGCTCATCGTGTTGTAAGCGAATGCAACACCGATTGTGTCATCTGCAAATTGGTCAATGTAAGAAACCGTACCACGGAAACCTTTATCGTCTCCGTCTGGGTTTAATTTGTCAAAACCCGTTTGCTCGTATTGGCCGTTGAACATGATAACTTGCTCACCTTTACTTAAAGGTTTAACAGTTTGCATGTCGATAACGCCAGCGATACCTTCAGCATCAATGCCTGCGCTTGGAGTTTTATATACCGTTACGCCACTCATAATTTCTGATGGGTAAAGGTCAAATTCAACGCCACGGTTGTCGCCGATTGAAACTTGCTCACGACCGTTGAATGTTGTTGCACTTTCGTTTTCACTGAAACCACGAACACTTACACGGCTAGCTCGACCGTCTAGACGTTGTGCTGTTAAACCAGGAAGGCGTGCGATTGATTCTGCGATTGATGAATCAGGTAATTTACCGATATCTTCTGCTGAGATTGACTCAACAACTTCAGGAGTGAAGCGTTTAGTATTAATAGATTCTACAACACTGCCACGAAAACCTTTTACTTCGATAACTTCAACGTTATCGTTTTTTGCTTTTTGGTCTTCTTCTGCAGCATAAGCTACAAAGCTATTTAAACCTGCGGCTGTTAAAGCCAGAGTTAATATACTTGGTTTGAACATAGACATGATGTTTTCCCATTACCCAAATTGTAATGCCAACGTGTTGCAGTTATTCATTAACATAATAGCTGTAATTCGCTGACTGATTTTGTTGTCGAATTGAATATTAACGCTCTGATTATTTTCTTAACAAATTTATGCATACGTATTCAGCGTAGTCCACCACCACGAACATTAACAACATTTTTACAAAATAGAATTGTAACTATATGAATATAAATGATTTATCAATTTTATTGTGTGATTTAATAGTATTGAAACATTTTCGCTATATTTTCGCCCCAAATTTGGTTACACAAATAGGTACTAAGCCATTTATCTCGGTTAAATGGTGACTTAACGCAATTATTAAAGGTAGTAGTCTATACCAATGATAATTGGTCTTACCAATACAACCCCTGCACCATTATGGTGTAAGCCAGCTATATTATGCACCAAGCTGGCGTTCGCGATCATAATTAAAACCCAGCAAACCTAATTGGTAAATTTTATTGATAGAAATTCGAGTTGTTTACTTTTAAATCAAGTTAATAAATTTTACTGAGAACAAAGATGAATTTGGCGTGCATACGTATGCAGAGTTTTTACAGTATCTCACCCTTCACGTATGCTTTTGACATTCCGGCAACATATTGCATTAACGGTTGCCTAACAGTTTACATACACTGAGTGTCACGATGGAGAAAAACATGGCTCAAAAGCAGTGGTATAAAGGTGCGGTTATTTATCAAGTTTACCCGCGCAGTTTCCAAGACACCAATGGCGATGGCATTGGTGATATCAAAGGTATCATTGATCGTATTGATTATATTAAAAGCCTAGGTGTTGATGCTATTTGGGTTTCGCCTTTCTTTAAATCACCAATGAAAGACTTTGGTTATGACATCAGTGACTATCGTGATATCGACCCATTGTTTGGTAACCTTGACGATTTTGATGAACTCATCGCACAAGCTCATCAACGTGATATTAAGATCATTATTGATCAGGTATTGAGCCATACCTCAGATCAACATCAATGGTTCCTTGATAGCCGTGAAGATAAAACCAACGACAAATCAGATTGGTACGTTTGGGCTGATGCAAAGCCTGATGGCACACAGCCAAATAACTGGTTATCAATTTTTGGTGGCCCTGCATGGCAATGGGAACCGCGTCGTGGTCAATATTACTTACATAACTTCTTTGCTGAGCAGCCAGATTTAAACTTCCATAACCCTGAAGTACGCAAAGCAGTATTAGATAATGTTGAGTTTTGGCTGAAGAAAGGTGTTGATGGCTTCCGTTTAGATGCAATTAACTTTTGCTATCACGATGCTCAATTACGTGATAATCCAGCTAAGCCACCAGAGAAACGTCAAGGCCGTGGCTTTAGCGAAGACAACCCTTATGCGTTCCAGTATCACTACTACAATAATACGCAACCTGAAAACCTTAGTTTTATGCAGGACATTCGTGCCCTACTAAACAAGTACCCTGGTACAGTTGCATTAGGAGAAATCTCATCTGAAGATTCACTCGCAACCATGGCTGAGTACACATCAGGTGGTGACAAACTTCATATGGGCTATAGCTTTGAGCTACTTACTAACGACTATAGCGCGGAATATATTCGTACTACAGTTAGCACTTTAGAGCAGCGCATGACCGAAGGTTGGCCATGTTGGGCATTTAGCAACCACGACGTTGAACGTGTTGCTAGCCGTTGGAGTCAAGGTGAAAAAATTGAGCCTCAGCAATGTAAGATGCTAACAGCCCTACTTGCTTCGTTACGTGGTAGCGTTTGTATGTACCAAGGTGAAGAACTTGGTTTAGGTGAAGCTGAAGTTGCATTTGAAGACTTACAAGACCCATATGGCATTACATTTTGGCCAAACTTTAAAGGACGTGACGGGTGTCGTACACCAATGCCATGGGATGCAGCAGATGCTGAGCAAGCAGGTTTCTCAACAGTAAAACCTTGGCTACCTGTGGGCGATGCGCACAAATCAGTCGCCGTAAATACGCAAGATCAAGATAAAGATTCAATTTTGAATGCTTATCGTGAATTTATGGCATGGCGTAAAGATAAGAACGTATTGTTAGAAGGCGATATTGAATTTATCGAAACGCAAGAGCCAGTGCTTGCTTTTTATAGAACGCTTAACGACACTAAAATGCTTTGTGCATTCAACTTAGGTGCACAAACTAGTGAACTGACAATCTCTGATTCTGTGTCTTCACAGCATACTGAGATATCTCATCACACAGCTGAATTAAACAATAATACAGTCACTCTGCCCGGGTTCGGTTGCTTTTACGCAACCCTGAATTAATAATCAGTTGTTAAAAACCAAGCCCTGCAATGCAGGGCTTTTTTATTCCTAATCGTGGTATTAGTGGTTCATGGTTTTACTATTAATGTAATCTGTGAGCGCAAACAACACCCCCGACACCACAAACGTGACATGTATTAACACCTTCCAGAGTAGCTCATCTGTTGAATGGTTGTTCGAGCTAATAAAGACTTTTAAAAGCTCCACAGCCGATATAGCGACAATAGCGCTTATCAGTTTCATCTTCAGACCCGAGAAACCAACTTTACCCATCCACACAGGCCTGTCTTCATGATTGTCTATATTCAACTTTGACACAAAATTTTCATAGCCACTGAAAATGATGATAAGCAAAAGCCCTGCTAGTAGTGCAGTGTCAACTAAAGTCAAAATACCTACCAAAAGCTCTTGGTTTGACGCAGTGAACGTATTTAAGGCCATACTGTATAAATACTTAAAGAACTTTAGCAGCAGTAATACCACAGCGACTAATAAGCCAATAAAGAATGGTGCTAATAACCAACGCGAGCGAAAGATAAAAGTCTCCACAACTTGCTCTAGTTTGGTTGGTACTTTCTTTATTTTTGAATGAGTCACTTGTTCAGACATAAGTTAGTTCACTTTTCTTTTAAAATTAGCGCGATAATACGTGTTTTGACCTTACGATTACCAGCATTAGAAGCAAAAGAATGGTTATTTTTTGCTTATCTTTACGATAAAAATTTTTCGTTATCTTTTTTTGAAATTTAGTTTATAAATTCACTCAAGCAAAGTGAGATACACATTGCGCACCATTACTGTGCAATTGAGCCGGTAATAATTACTTTTGTTGATTAGGAATAATTAAATGAAAAAAGCATTGCTAGCACTAATTTTGGCACCTGTTTTAAGCGTGTCAGCAACGAATGCAATCGCTAACGAAGCACCTGAAGCATCAGCTGAAATGATCAAAGAATACACTGAAATGTGCTTAAACTGGGCAAAAGATGATGACATCAGCAACGAAGAGTTAAAGCCATACGTATTAAAATGTTTAAACGATGAGCTTGAAGCTGAAGGCTATAAAAAAGTAAAAGACGTACAAATCTAATTTTACGCCTACTTAGAATATAGAAAAACCGGAATGACACAATGATGTGCGCTCCGGTTTTTTGTTTTTAATGACTGTAATAATCAGCTAATGCACTTAATAAAAATAATAACGAACCTACCATGAATAACACCACCCCCACTGTGGCATATTCTATAAATGCAGGTAGAAATAAGGTACTCCCAAAGAAAAAGGCGCATGCTGATATGATATTCACCAACGCATTAACTTTAGGTGCGAGTGTAAACTTCATGACCATTCCTTATTCTGTTAACTCAGGGATAAAGTGAAACGCTTTAACTATGCGATTCCAGCTGTTTATCTCAAGTACTACCGTCGTTAATACCACGATGTCTTTTTCGTTAAAAATAGCAGACACTTGGTTGTAAACATCGTCTTCAACATGTTTATCAATGATACTTGTCAAGGCTTCCGCCCAAGCGAGTGCTGCAGTTTCTTGTTCTGAAAATACAGGGACTTCACGCCAAGCGGCTAGTACATCGAGTCGCTGTTGACGCTCACCTTGGCTTCTCAGCTCTGCTGAATGCATATGCTGACAAAACCCACAGCCATTAATTTGCGACACTCTTAGTCTTACTAAATCAGCGAGCTTCGCGGTTATATTTGTATCTTCTGGCAGTGCGCTGAGCCTAGTTAAATGTTTAACAAGTCCTGGGTTGAGTGAATATAGCTGCTGTTGTGATAAACGTGTTTGCATTTTAAATCTCCTGTCTTGATGTTGATGACAGAATAACAACAGCCTAAAAGCAAATATTGGTAAAAAACGACATTCGCAGTGTCATACAAGCACAAAAAAGGGATTGCAATTGCAATCCCTTTTTATAATCAAGATAGATGTAAATTTACTTTTTAGCCGCCGCTTTTTTCTTAGCTGGGGCTTTCTTTTTGCTCTCTTCTACCCACTTGCCATTTTGGTAGTGAGCAGTCCAGCCTGTGGCTTTACCATCTACTTCACTCATTACATACTGCTCTTTATTTTTACGGCTGTAACGAACAACTGAAGGATTACCATCAGGGTCTTTTGCAGGTGCGTCAGCAAGGTAATAAAACTTTTCAGAAATACGGTCTCTGAAACGTTTTAATTCTTCCACTTTTGGCGCACGCGTTTCACGTGATTTAGGGAAGGTATTTGCAGCTAAGAAAATACCCGATGCACCATCACGCAGTACAAAGTAAGCTTCTGATTTTTCACATTCAAGTTCAGGTAAATGAACTGGATCTTCTTTTGGTGGCGCGGCTTCACCGTTTTTAAGTAACTTACGTGTATTTTTACACTCTTCATTACTACAACCGAAGTACTTACCAAAACGACCCGATTTTAACTGCATATCTGAGCCACATTTATCACATTCGATAATTGGGCCGTCGTAACCTTTAATTTTAAAGGTACCTTGTTCAACGATATAACCCTTACACGCTGGATTGTTACCGCACACATGTAATTTACGTGTTTCGTCGATCAGGTATGAATCCATTGCCGTTTCACAGATTGGGCAACGCTTCATTTGCATCAAAGATTCAGTTTCTACGTCTTCCACATCTGCCGCAATAGCTTCATCACCTGGCACCAAGTTCATGGTCGTAGTACAACGCTCTTTAGGTGGCAGGTTGTAACCCGTACAACCTAAGAATACACCGGTTGATGCAGTACGAATCCCCATCTTACGACCACAAGTCGGACAATCGATATCAGTCTCAACCATTTGGTTTTGGCGCATACCACCGCGCTCTTCGTCGCCTGAGGCAATTTCAAGCTGAGTTGAAAAGTCTGCATAAAATTTATCAAGAACTTGTGTCCAAACACGCTCACCTTCTGCGATATCATCCAGACGACCTTCCATCTTAGCGGTAAAATCAAAGTTCATCAGATCTTCGAAGTTTTCAACTAAGCGGTCTGTAACAATCTCACCCATTTTTTCGGCGAAGAAACGGCGGTTTTCAACACGTACGTAACCACGGTCTTGGATCGTTGAGATAATAGATGCATACGTAGAAGGACGGCCGATGCCGCGCTTTTCTAATTCTTTAACTAAGCTTGCTTCACTAAAACGTGCAGGTGGCTTTGTAAAATGTTGTTTAGGATCTAACTCAACAAGGGTCAGTACATCACCTTCTTTAACTGCAGGCAGTGATTGATCTTCTTCGTTCTTTTTACGAACAGCTGGCTGAACTTTAGTCCAACCATCAAAACGAAGCACGCGGCCTTTTGCTTTTAACTGATAATCACCAGCACCAACCGTTAAAGTTGTTAAATCGTATTCTGCTGGAACCATTTGGCAGGCAACAAACTGACGCCAAATTAATTCGTAGAGTTTTTTAGCATCCGCTTCAACACCGTCTAAATGACCAGACAACACAGTAACACTAGAAGGACGAATCGCTTCGTGCGCCTCTTGAGCATTACCTTTTGAGCTATAACTAATCGGTGCTTTCGGTAAATACTTCTCACCAAACTGCTCTGTCACGTAATCACGACACATTTCAACCGCATCTTTCGATAAGTTAGTTGAATCGGTACGCATATAAGTAATGTGACCTGCTTCATATAAGCGTTGAGCCAGCATCATGGTCTTCTTAACACCATAACCTAGGCGTGTACTTGCTGCCTGTTGCATGGTTGAAGTAATAAATGGTGCGCTTGGTTTACTCTTACTAGGCTTTTCTTCAACGCTAATGACCTTGTAGTCGGCTTTTTCAAGTTGACTAACGGCAGACATCGCCTGCTCTTCATTAACTGGCTTAAAAGGCTTGTCAGCGTGTTTGGTCACTTCTAGGCGTAAAGCTGCTTCTGTATTTTTAACATCAGCATGGATATCCCAGAACTCTTCAGGAATAAATGCTTTGATTTCGCGTTCACGTTCAACAAGTAAACGTACTGCAACAGATTGCACACGACCGGCTGATAAGCCACGTGCCACTTTAGCCCACAGTAATGGCGACACCATAAAACCCACTACACGGTCAAGGAAACGACGCGCTTGCTGTGCGTAAACCATGTCAGTGTTTAATTCACCTGGTGTTTCGAATGCTTGCTGAATCGCATTCTTAGTGATCTCGTTAAAAACAACTCGCTTATACTTTTCAGGTTCACCGCCGATAATCTGTTCAAGGTGCCATGCAATGGCTTCCCCTTCTCTATCCAAATCGGTTGCGAGATAGATTTTATCGGCGTTTTCAGCAAGTTTTTTTAATTCTTGTACAACTTTCTCTTTGCCCGGTAAGACTTCGTAATGTGGTTCCCAGCCTTTTTCAGGATCAATACCCATGCGAGCAACAAGATTTTTATAATCGCGTTGCTTCTTATAGGCAGCTTTTTCTTCTGGCGACATTTTTCGAACTTCAGCAGGCGTTTTCGTCGCTGCAGTCTTCGTTTTGCCTGAACCTGAAGTTGGTAGATCACGCACATGTCCAACGCTGGACTTTACGATGAAATCGTTACCTAAGTATTTATTAATTGTTTTTGCCTTTGCTGGAGACTCTACAATTACAAGTGATTTGCCCATAGCTGCCTATTTCTGACCGAGTATTTTAAAAGTTTTTTGCCCTTATAAATGTATATCCATCACATTAAACAAATAAGTATGATTTTTTAACATTGGAGCACGAATATTTATAGGTATATCTACAAACACCAATTGTTACAAGCTTTTAATAGAAACTTTTCTTCATTGAGTGAATAATTAAACAATTTTTGTTGCTAATTTAGTCAATGTGGTGTTTTGCGGTAATTTCAAGGGGAATATATAGAACAGCAACAAAAATGCCAACCTTCTGGTTGGCATTTTTTTAAATTTAAACAATTAACTACTTAATTAACCATCGTCACTTATTGCTATTGTAGCAGTTGATACATTGTCTTTACCTGTTGTGAATTCAACAGTTAAGAAACCATCTGTTTTATCATTTGGATCAGCTTCACGGCTAATCGTAAGGGCAACCCCAGTCGCTGTTGTTTGGCTTGTATTACCAATATCAAAACCAGATGTACCACTGTAATCACCATTATCTGCACTTATTGCAACCGCAGTGCCTGAAGGCATTGGGTTGTTGTAAATATCAGAGAAATAAAGCTCAAAACTCAGCGCTGACAACTGGTTACCTGAATCAGCGGTAGTAATGTTAATTGAGCCTAAATCACAGTAGTCTGTATTCGCTGTGGCTTCTAAACGAGCAATAATAGCACCTGACTGCGTATCTGCTTGTCGATAAATTGTACTACAGTTCTCAATATCAACAGCAAGTTGCATTGCATTATCTGTAAATACAGTTGGATCGTCTTCTGTTGTTTCAGCAAGTGCTTCAGCAAAGCGATTACGTAGCTCATCTTTTGTTACTACAAAACGACTGTATGCAAAGCTTCCTGACATAATAATCTCAAATGAGTCACGAACATCAATAAGCTCTTTGGTACATAAAGTCTCAAATGTTGCGTCTTCATCAGGCTCTGTTGCGGCTGCAGAACACTCAAGACCATTGTATTTACCATCAGCAAGTGTATGCATCTCATTTAGGTCAATATCGAAGTTCTCTTCTGTATGACCTGCATTAGTATTCGTTGCACTACATGGGTCGCTTGCATCACCTTCTTGACAGTTTTCAGCAGCTTTAGTGACCGCTGCTGTAACTGGGTCATAAATTGCGGCTAAACCATCGTAAACGCCATTTTCATTATGATCGACAAACGCTTCAGGTAAGTCATAACCACTGTAATACTCATCTTTGTCATAACGTCCATTACCATTAATGTCGATAAATGACTCTTGACCTTTTGCAGTCACAAGTACTGTTGCGCGACCACCGAGAGGTACACCATCATCATCAAACGCAGCATTTAAAATACCCGCCATACAAGGTGCTGCCACACCAAAATATAGGTCGCAGTTAATTGCACTTGTTTTTGGGTTAGTGCTATTGATTTTATTGCCCCATTTATCTTCGCTAAATGGAATCGGGTTTTGTGAGCGCCACTGTGCAACGCACGCACCATCAACCGTGTTACATTCAAGTTGAGGGTTAAACTCCTCACCATCTAATGTCCCTACAGCGCCACCTTCTGTCGTTAAATAAACCGAAGTCCCATCTGGTACTGGGTTATTGAAGTGATCTGCAACATAAACAGAAATATCTATGGTATCACCAATGTAATTTAATGCTTCAATGTTGATGATTTCCGGGCCTGCGGTAAAGCTATTACCATCAGGTAAGCCTGAGCTGATTGAAACAAGATCTGATACGCTTGTTACTTGCTCATCTAATGAAACCAACGAAAGCTCACCAGAAGGACATGAAACACTGCTATCACGGTCTGCTTCATCTAGAAGACATTCGTCATAAAGCTCTTTCCAACAAGTTACATTATCATTTTGATCTGCTGGGATCTGGTCATCAGGAATATAACAGGCTTGTACACGCACTGCTTGTGGAACAAAACCAGAGTTTATCTGAATTCGAGCTAAACCTTCTGAATCAGTTGACACGCTGGCATGAGAATAACCACTTGCATCTGTAACTTCAGAGAGTGAAATTCCACCATTGGTAGAGGTTAAACGAAAATCTAAACGTTTTTGCTTCGCAACATTACCAATTGCATCGGTAAGTTTAAAAGTAAGTTGGCTTGTTTCTTGGCGTGAAACACCACCCGTCCCTTTTAGAGCAAGCACATTTTCTGTCGCTTCTACAAATTCGATTGAGCTTACTTCAGCTGCTGATACAGGCACATTCACTGATACCACTTTTGGTGTTCCACCAGTTAGTACTGTCGCTGTTACTGTATCGCCCTGTGAAGTATTACAGCCGTTGCTTCTGTATGTTGCTGTAGCAATGCCGCTAATACTCGTCGCGGTTTCATCCATTACAGATAAATCTGATTCAACACACCCTGAAGTGAACTCAACATCAAGAGGAGAAACATATAAATCACCTGCTGCATCATAAATTGTTACTGTAATAACAGTAGTCGCACCTGCAGCAAGCGGCACAAATTCGTAATCAATAACATTGCCTGAGTCATCAAGCTTGTTATATAAACCATTTGAAATTTCAACGCTTAATTCAGCTGTCGCAATTTCAAATGCTTTTGAAGAAGTCACAGACTTAGCAGTCACAGTAACCTCGCCCGCACCACTATTGGCGCCAGGCTGTAATTTTAAAATGGCAAAGCCAAAGTTGTCAGTCAGGGCTTTTCCAGATTCTGGTAATAAACCACCAAGATCTGTTGAAAGCTCAGCGATAATACCGTCGATACCGTCACCCGAGCTTGTATCTGTCACTTTAACCATTACATCGATAAGTTCGTCAGATGAGAATTGATTTACAACTGTACACCCTGACGTTAAGTAAGTAGTTTCAAGAGATGTTGTACTGCGATTGGCATCCCAATCAGTCGCACAGCCTTGAAGTAGTTTAACATCAAGCTCAGCTTCAGCACTTTCAACTGGGGCATCATCACCATTTGAAATAAAGCCTGCGATTTTTGTGATACTGTTACCACTTTCATCTGTGTAAGTTGCAACGACTTGACCTGCACCTTTTGAGTCACCACTGCTAAGCGTTACAAATGCCTCACCATTTTCATCGGTAAGGGCTGTGCCTAGTACTGGTGTAATTTTACCTGTGTAGTTAGTGGTAAATGAAATAAGTTGCCCATCGAGTGGCGTGTCTTCATCAAGTAAAGTCGCAGTAACCGTACCTTTGTTATCTTTACTCACTGGATTATCTAGAGAGAATGGCTGACCTGAGCTATCTACGATGTTAAGGCTTAGCGTAATACTACCGCTAACACTCGAGTCATCTGTTTCAGAGCCATCTGATGTAAAACCAAACGTATCAGTATATGTCTCACTATCAATTACATATGTAGCAGTAACAATACCTGCCCCCGCAGTATCACCCGCAGTTAACGTAATTGATGCAACACCATCAGAATCAGTTAAATCTGTTCCAGAAACTGGGTCTAATAGACCTATGTCACCATCTAGACTGAAATTAATAACTGCACCTACAACGGCTTCGTCATTATTAGTCAATGTTGCCGAGATGGTTAACGGTGTGTCAGCTGTAACTGCACTCGCTTCATCTGTAGTAGATTGGTTGTAGCCTTGAACAGACACAACATAGTTTGTTTCTACGGTTGTGTCATCATCTCCATCGGATGAATCACTATCTAATGATCCTCCACCGCCACAGGCGGCTAACAATGAGATGAAAACTAAAACACTTAGCCATCGCAATAAAGGCATCGACCTCTCCCTAGTTAGCTATTTTTTACTTATGTGATTGTTTACCTAATATTAACCTAAAAATTAAACGAAGATCATAATTTTTTTCCTTTAAAGGCAACGAAATTATTTAACTATTTATCGAATTTTTCTGTATAAAAATCTTCATGCTGGTAGTCTATGGCAAAATTTATAAAAAAATAGACTGGGTGTATGTCAAAAGTACGATCTTTAAGCCTTACATCTCGTATCATGGTAGGTATGGTACTGGGTGTAATCGTTGGTTTTATCTTTCAAGCCATTTTAGCGGGTGAAGACGATTTCCTTATTCCACTAGGGTTATTCTCTTTACCAATTAAAGCATTTTTTGTTGATGGTATTTTCCATGTTGGTGGTCAAATTTTCATTGCGAGCTTAAAGATGCTTGTGGTGCCACTGGTTTTTGTATCATTAGTCTGTGGAACTTGTAGCTTAAGCGACCCTAAAAAATTAGGCCGTTTAGGCGGTAAGTCAATTTTGCTTTATTTAGCAACGACCGCAATTGCGATTACTGTTGCTATTACCTTAGCCTTATTAGTTAACCCAGGTGAAGGAATCAATTTACCTTCGGATGCTAACTACAGTGCAAAAGAAGCACCTACCCTTGCGCAAGTCATTATCGGTATGTTCCCAACAAACCCTATTGATGCTATGGCAAGTGGCAATATGCTACAGGTTATTGTTTTTGCATTATTATTCGGTGTTGCTATGGCCCTTAGCGGTAAAGCAGGCCAACGTGTTGCAAATGTTTTTGAAGACTTAAACACTGTTATTTTAAAGCTAGTTACCTTACTTATGAACATTGCACCTTATGGTGTGTTCTTCTTGATGGCAAAACTCTTTACAACCATCGACTTAAAGCTAATTAAGAGCCTTGCTTTATACTTCGGTGTGGTTGTATTTGCACTTCTGTTCCACGGTTTAGTTAACTACAGTGTCTTGTTTAAGTTATTTACCGGCCTTAACCCAATTACGTTTTTAAAGAAGATGAAAAACGCTTGCCTATTTGCATTTAGTACATCTAGCTCAAGTGCAACTATGCCTATTACCCTTGAAACTGCGAGCAAGAAGTTAGGTGCGCACAACTCAGTTGCTTCGTTTACTGTGCCTTTAGGCGCAACCATTAACATGGACGGCACAGCAATTATGCAAGGTGTTGCGACCGTGTTCATCGCACAGGTATTTTCAGTTGATTTAACAATTTCTGATTACTTAATGGTAATTTTAACCGCAACACTTGCTTCTGTGGGTACTGCGGGTGTACCTGGTGTTGGTCTTATTATGTTAGCCATGGTGTTAAACCAAGTAGGCTTACCTGTAGAAGGTATTGCTATCATCATTGGTGTTGACCGTTTACTCGATATGACACGTACCGCTGTCAACGTAACCGGTGACTGTATGGTTACCTGTGTGGTTGCAAAATCTGAAGGTGAATTTGATGAGGACGTATTTAATGACCCTAATGCCGCTAAAGATTTAGAGGACTATCATAAGTCAATTAAGTAATTACTTATCTGCAGCCCATAAAAAACCCGCTAAGTTAGCGGGTTTTTTATTGATAGTGCTTGATTATGGATTTAAGCCTTTAAAACGTGACATTAAACTAACACCCGCTTTACTTACTCCAGAACTTAAACCAACGGCTAGCTTATCGCTTAAATTCTTCTTTATACGGTATTTAACTTTATAAATTTGACGCTCTTTCGCTTGGCTCAATAAGATATCATCACTTGTGTCAATCTTATCAACTAAACCTTTATCGAACGCTTGGGTAGCAAACCAATGCTCACCGGTTGCAACAGTATCAATATCTAGAGATGGACGCTGCTCACTCACAAAGGTTTTAAATAAACCGTGAGTCTGTTCAATTTCTTCTTTGAATTTTTCACGGCCTTTATCAGTATTCTCACCAAAAATAGTTAACGTGCGTTTGTACTCACCTGCGGTGATTTGCTCAAAATCAACATCATTCTTTTTCAAGATTTTATTAAAGTTAGGAATTTGTGCAATAACGCCAATCGAGCCAACAATTGCAAAAGGTGCTGCAATAATCTCATTGGCCACACACGCCATCATATAGCCACCACTTGCTGCTACTTTATCAATAGCAACAGTTAAATGAATTCCAGCATTACGTAAGCGTTGTAGTTGAGAGGCAGCAAGACCATAGCCGTGCACCACACCACCACCACTTTCAAGGCGTACCAGCACGCGATCTTTTTCTTTGTCGGCAATTGTTAAAATAGCGGTAATTTCTTCTCGTAGGCTTTCTACTTCGTGGGCATCAACACTGCCATTAAAGTCAATTACATATAAACGTGATTTAGGCTCGTCGTTTTGCTGTTTTTTAGTCTCAGCTTTTTGCTGTTTTTGGTGAGCCTTGAGCTCTTTTTTTGAAAGAGTATTTTCGATAAAGCTTTGTTTTAGATCATCAAGTTGCTCACTCAAATCATCAATCGTTATCTCCCCTTTCTTCGCTTTGGGTTTCACTGCAGCGCCCATGATAATGGCAACAATCACAGCAATTGCGATGACAAATGTCAGGGTCTTTGCAAAAAATAACCCGTATTCATATAAAAATTCCAATCAAACTCTCCATTTATTATTGCATCGGCACAATTTACCACGCTTTAAAGTAAAAAAAAGCCACATGATGTGGCTTTTTACTTAATTGGTTATTACTTAATTAGTAAGGTTTCGATTATTCAGTAACGACTTCTGTATTAGTAACCTGAAGATACTGACCACGGCTAGCTAGGAAAGTCGCGATTTGCAATTGCATTTCTGCAGTTGCCGCCGCACTTTCTTCAGCAGTTGCACCTGAATCTGCCGTTGCAGCAGGTGTTAACACTGAACTGTGATGGCCTTTAGTGAATTTAACCACATAACTCATTGCATCAGCTGTTGGACCTTGTGTTTCAGCTACCGTTGATAAACCCATTAAGTTAGCAAGAGGTAAACTACCAGCAATTGGGTTACTCGCTACCATAGGTGGAATAACCATATCAGCATTATTATTTTCACCATCACCTACTACTACGCTCATGTAGACTGGCGTACCAAGCGCCGCAACAGATGCTGCGTAGTTAGACGGGTCGCCGCTATCAAGTGCTGTTTGCGCAGCAAAGGCAAACTGAGTGATCACACTTTGAATGTTAGCTAATTTTGCTGTTTCGCCTGCCATTGTTAACGAACTTACGTACTCTTTATAAGCACATGTAACGAAAGCCGTTTGGTTAGACGCAAGTGAACCACAGTTCGATAGCGCTTCATTTTGAGTATAAGCACCAAACTCCGCTGATTCAGCTGTGCCTGCTGCAAGTAATACAGAGCCTTGTACAAATGGGCCAAATGTATTTGACTCAATTAAGAAGCTGGCGATACCACCGCCACCACTGGCAAGTGCTACGCTTTTAACGTTGAACATTGGATCAACTTGGTCAGCTAGCGGTGCATTAGTCACAGCAACAAATGCTGGAGCAACTACCGAGCCTAATGAATGGCCTAAGAATGATACATCTTGCGCATTTAAATCAGCAGCACCTGTAAAGTTAAGACCTAAGCGTAAGCCAAGTAAATCAGCAACTGATTGGCGTAAGCTATCACGCGCTACTAATAATGACTGTAAGTTCATATAGCTCAATACAGAACCTGTAGAGGCATTAAAGTCATCAGTACCGTCGCCGTCTACATCTACACCACGCTCACCATGCATAGGGTGATCGATTGCGGCTGTTGCAAAGCCTTGCATTGTTAGCTGTGCGGTAATAGCTAGCATATCTTCTTTTTTAGAAGTAATACCGTGCTGAAGGATAACAACAGGCCAGCCTGTCTCAGGCATGCTCAATGCATCTAAGCCAATATTTGCTCTAATAGCATTGATCACAGGTAAAATTGGTTTAGTAATTTGCACTGGCACATTAGCAATGCTTTGAGTTTTTGGAATTGTGTTGTACTTAGTTAAGTGTTTAGTTTGGTCTAAGCCTAAATCACGTAACTTGCCTTCACTTAACGCCATACAAAGGCCATCAGTTTCGCTAATTGGGTCTGTTGGGAATGAGTCACCGGCTGCTGCCGCATAACCTAACACAGCAACACCACTATCACATAAACCTTGCCAATAAGTCGCTGATAAGTCATCGACCGTTGTGCCTGTAGGCGTGGCTAAATACATAGGTAACATCACGCTACCTTTTTGATATTGCACACCGCCAAAAACAGGTGATAAACCAGTAATACCTTGTGATGCGAATACTTGCTCAACCGTAATAACAGGTTGCTCAGGAATTTGCACCATCGGCGTAGGTAGTGCATCTTGCGTTAAACTTGCAGCAAGAAGCTGTTTTACTGTACCAAGTACTTGACCTGCTGATTGCATTGTCATCGCAGCAGAATAGATAATTTCATCTTTTGTGATGGCACCACCCGATGTCACAGCATCTTCGTAGCTATTGATAACCGCTTGAAGTGACTTTTGCGAATCAGTGATAAGTGTTGTCTCTTCGCTCACTAGTGCATAAGTTGAAGATGGCTCAATTGAACGCCCTTCTGAGTCCATTAATGATGTTGTCAGAACATTAATGTAAGTGCTTCCCGCTTTAAATGGCTTAAGTGGGATAACAGCAACCGCATCACCAGAACCTTGAGTAATGAAGTCAACGCCAAAGGTTAATTCAGACACTAATTTACAAGCAATACCCGCTGGCACTTGCGAGCAAGTTTCATCTGTTTGGCTTGCACCCATTACAACTTCAAAAATACGCACAGCTCCTGGTGAAGCAGCAGAAGTCATATCAAGAGAAATACCCGCAGGAAAAGTTAAATCGATTTTAAACGGAGTTTGTGTTGACCAGCCATCAAGGGCACCAAGTGCAAGCTGAGGATCAGCATAAGCTGCACGTTCAACACTGACATTGTTGTCGTCTAATTCACCCGGCATGTTTAAAGTACCATCAAGGGTACCACTCATCAGTAAATCATTCGGTACTGAGATTACACTATTCGCTGGGTCAAATTTTACTGTCGCGGTTGGGAGAACAGGAGGATTATCATTTTTTACATCTTCTAATGTTTCTCCTCCACCACAGCCAGTAATGGCTGACGCAATGGCTAGTGAGAGTAGCAGTTTTTTCATAATTTCGCTCCGCGCAAATCTTATTGTTATTGTGTGTTCAGGGTTAAAAGTAGTTATTCTACTACCTTCATTCTAAGTTAATTTAATGTAATTAGGTTATTAATGAGACATTAGACCAGTTAAAGTTAACGTAAAGTTTCAATTTTCGCCACCTTAATTTGCAATAAATTCGATAACTTGGCTTTTTGCTATGGTAAAATGATGAAAAATCTAATCGATGGTACGTTTATGCATACTTATAAAGCCGCAGAGAATGCGCTAAAAGACAAAGTAATTTTAATAACAGGTGCTGGTGACGGCATTGGTCGTGTTGCCGCATTAACTTATGCTAAGCATGGTGCCACTGTTATTTTACTTGGAAAAACAACCAATAAACTTGAATGTGTTTATGATGAAATCGTAAATGCAGGCTATCCACAACCGGCTATTGTGCCAATGGACCTAAAAGGTGCCACAAAACAAAACTACCGTGACTTAGCTGCAACCATCGAAATGCAGTTCGGTAAGTTAGATGGTTTACTCAATAACGCTGGTATTTTAGGTTCATTGGGCCCACTTGAACATTTCTGTGTTTCTACCTTTGAAAACATCATGAAAGTGAATGTAACTGCACAAGCTATGATCACTAAATTCATGTTCCCACTGCTTCGCAAATCTGATAGCGCATCTGTTATTTTTACTTCGTCAGGTGTTGGTCGCCAAGGCCGTGAACACTGGGGGGCGTATGCAATCTCAAAATTTGCTGTTGAAGGTATGATGCAAACTTGGGCTTGTGAAGTGGGTAAAACCAATATTCGCGTAAACTGTATTAACCCAGGTGCTACCCGCACATCGATGCGTGCATCAGCATACCCTGGTGAAGATAGAGATAAGTTAGCAACACCAGAAGATTTAATGCCAACTTATTTATACTTGATGAGCGACGACTCTAAAGAGGTGAACGGCCAGTCTTTAGATGCTCAGCAAAAATAAAGCAGATTGCTAATACCTAGATACAAAAAAGCAGCTTTCGCTGCTTTTTTAATTTTCGATTAAATAAAACGTTTGATAATAAAATCAACTTTTACACGTTTAGCCTGCCCCAATAGCTTTTTAACCGGTGCAGGATAGTCATCCATCGTCTCTAAATCCTGTGGACCTGTTAAACGACGACAATGCTGCAAAATAGCTTGTTTTTCATTTTCTATTTGCTCAAGAATATGCTGCTTAGGGTCGTCAATTAAAATACCGTTTTCGATATCTAAGCCCCATGCGCGCGGATTTAAATTATGCCCACTTAATAAATGTAAGCGCTTATCTGAGCAAATCCCTTTTAAGTGAAAAGAATTACTTTCATGTTTCCAAAGGTAAACATTCAAATTACCATTACTGATGTGGCGTTTTTGTGACTTTAAAAACTTATACAAAATGGTTTCATATAAATAAGGTAATGCACCAATTTTACTAAACGGCTCACTTGGCGGCAGGTAAAAATCGTTTGCGGTTTTATCCCCTACCACAATAGTTACTTGCTTGCCTTGCTTCAATAAACGGCGTAATGAACGCATTAATGGTGCCGGAAAGTTAAAGTAAGGGGTATAAAGAACGAGTTCTTGCTCTGTGGTATCGAATAACGACTTAATTAAACGATTCAGCTTATTACTTCTGCGTCCTAAACCTAAAAATAAACGCACACCCAACTCACCGGCACTGGCTTCTGCAGCACTTTCGTAACTTGCCGATTTAAGTTCACGCATCAATTGTTTTTGCGCGACTTTAATATCATTAAACTTTACCAGTGGACGCATATCAATACGTGGCACTGCTGCTGAGCTTAAAAGATGTGTTTCTATAAATTCGATGACCGAATTACACAAACCAGCTTGGCGAACTAAAAAGTAGCGGTCTAAACGGTAACGTTCGTCTTGCTGCAGATACACATTATTTAAGCTTGCGCCGCTGTATAATAATGTGTCGTCAATCACAAAGCCTTTTAAATGCAGGACTCCGAAAAGCTCTTTGGCTTTTACTGGAACACCATGAACTTTAACATTTGATTGATACTGCTCTTGAAAATCACAATACATGCTGGCATTGCCATCAGACTTAGCCGCACCAATTAAACCACGTTGAGCACGGTGAAAATCAACGAGCACTTTTACTTCTAACTCAGGGTTAGCAAGTGATGCCTCATGTAACGCTGTTAATATTTCTCGCCCAGCTTCATCGTCTTGCAAATATAAAGCAGTAATATAAATTCTTTTTTTCGCTGCACCAATTAAACGCAATAGTTCAGTGCGATACTCTTTTGCATTGGTTAAGACTTGTACGTCTTCTGTAGTCAGCCCAAAAGCGGGCTTTTCCTGCCAAAATACCATAATTGCCTGTTCGTTTAGTTAGCTCATACCAAGAGCTAATATCAAAATTAGCTAAAACATACCAAAAAAATATTGCTTGGTCATGAATTACCGTACTTTGATCACAGAACAATTTGTAATTAGCCTGTTTTATGAGCAAAAAGAGTTATTTAAATTATAATAAGTAAGGATTATTTGACAGCTTAGCGATTTGACTAAAAAAATAATCAGGGCTTTTGTTTACATCCGCCTTGTTTTTCTTAGAATCGGGCGCATAGACATCGTATTGAAACGTTTTTAGGAAAAACCATGAGTGACGCAAAACACTGTAAACTATTAATCTTAGGTTCTGGCCCAGCAGGCTACACGGCAGCGGTATACGCAGCACGTGCCAACCTTAACCCTGTTCTTATCACTGGTATTCAGCAAGGTGGTCAATTAACGACAACCACTGAAGTTGAAAACTGGCCTGGCGATGCACACGGTTTAACAGGCCCAGCATTAATGGACCGTATGAAAGAACACGCTGAACGTTTCGAGACTGAAATTGTTTTTGATCATATTAATAAAGTTGATGTTTCAAAGCGCCCTTTCACTTTAACAGGTGACTCAGGCACTTATACGTGTGATGCATTAATTATCGCAACAGGCGCGTCGGCTAAATACTTAGGTTTAGAATCAGAGACTAACTTCCAAGGTCGTGGTGTTTCTGCTTGTGCAACCTGTGATGGTTTCTTCTACCGTGGTCAAAAAGTAGCGGTTGTAGGCGGTGGTAACACTGCTGTTGAAGAAGCACTTTACTTATCAAATATCGCTGATGAAGTTCACGTTATACATCGTCGTGACAGCTTCCGTAGTGAAAAAATCTTAGCTGATCGTTTAAAAGAAAAAGCTGAAAACGGTAACGTTGTTTTACATTACAATCGCACTCTGGATGAAGTACTTGGTGATGAAATGGGCGTAACTGGCATCCGTATTAAAGCAACTGATTCTGAAGAAACAGAAAACTTAGATCTTGCCGGTGTATTCATTGCAATTGGCCATAAGCCAAACACTGACATGTTTGAAGGTCAGCTAGAAATGAAAGACGGCTATTTAGTCGTTCAGTCTGGTTTAAACGGTAACGCAACACAAACAAGCGTACCAGGTGTATTTGCTGCAGGTGACGTGTCTGATCACATTTATCGTCAAGCAATCACATCAGCAGGTACGGGTTGTATGGCTGCACTTGATGCAGAACGCTTCTTAGATAACCTATAAAATAGTTGATCTAAAGCACTAAATACTAGGGGCTGTTGTAAACAGCCCCTTTTTTATAGCTAAATTTTTGTTAAAATCAGAGCAAATAACAACGATACGCTGATATGATCAAGCAACTGTACCAACTCTCGCCCGAGACTGTTGATTTTCCAGACCCAGAACTCGCCCTTGATGAGCCCGATGGCCTGTTGGCAATTGGCGGGGATTTATCAGTTGAGCGCATTAAAAATGCCTACAACACAGGTATTTTTCCTTGGTTTAGTGACTATGAGCCCATTATGTGGTGGTCACCTAGCATGCGTGGTGTTATTGAGCTAAATGAATTTCATGTTAGTCGCAGCTTAAAAAAGCATTTAAAGCGTTTTCCTGTGCGTGTCACCATAAATCATGCATTTTCCCACGTTATCAATGCCTGTCGTGAGCAACGTATCGATGCAGAAGGTACATGGATCACTGAGCAAATGATGCATGCCTACATTGAAGCGCACCACCAGGGTCTAGCGCACAGCCTTGAAATATGGCACCAAGATGAACTCGTAGCTGGTCTCTATGGCATTATGCAAAATGGCATATTTTGTGGTGAATCAATGTTTCATCAAGTCAGTAATGGCTCAAAGCTGGCGATGTGGGCATTAGTTAATTGGCTTAAGAAGCACCAAGCCCATTTTATTGATTGCCAACTAGAAAACCCTTATTTAATCACTTTAGGTGCAAAAGTTATCCCACGTAGAGAATTTTTAACTAGACTTAAATTAGCGCACAGTTATGTGCCTAAAAAAGATATGTGGCAACCACAAGAGTTGATTAATATTTATGACTGAGCACTTACCCGCTAGGCTTGGTTTAAGCCAGCAATTTGATTGCAGTTATTTACCCGACCGTCAGGAGCAACTACTTGTTATACTTGATCCAAGTTGTTATTGCCCTGATAAATTTGAACAGTTATTAGCATTGGGTTTTAGACGCAGTGGCGACCAAATCTATCGTCCACATTGCCCTATTTGTAATGCCTGTAATTCAGTGCGCGTTTTGGCCCAACAATTTACCCCTTCAAAATCGCAAAAGCGCAAATTAAATAAAGCAAATAAGGTTTTCACAGTCAGTTATAGTGAATACGAACGCGCAGAATATTACCCGTTATATTGCAAATACATCACGCAAAGGCATCAAGATGGTTCAATGTTTCCGCCTGATCAAAGTCAGTACGAAAGCTTTTTGTTTTGCCAGTGGCTACCCGTTACGTTCTTAGAGTTAAGAGATGGCGATAAATTAGTTGCTGTCGCGGTAACCGATTGCATGACCAATGCCCTATCAGCGATTTATACCTTTTTTGACCCTGATTATGAGCAATACAGTATTGGTAGCATCATGATCATGGAACAAATTAAATTTGCAAAACAACAAGCAAAACAATTTGTCTATTTAGGTTACCAAATCGACGAATGCACTAAAATGAAATATAAAACCCAATTTTTGCCTGCACAAAAGCACATTGGCGACGAGTGGTTGGCGATTTAATTTACAAAATTGAGCCCTGTAGCTTTACTTATTGCTGTATTTTCGGCAAAATCTGCAGCGTTTAACTATTAAAGAGGTGTTACGCTAAACATGGCGAAAGAAGACGTAATCGAAATGCAAGGTACGGTCCTTGATACTTTACCAAATACAATGTTCCGAGTTGAGCTAGAAAATGGTCACGTTGTTGTGGCTCATATCTCTGGTAAAATGCGCAAAAACTACATCCGCATCTTAACTGGCGACAAAGTAACCGTAGAAATGACTCCTTACGATTTATCGAAAGGTCGCATCGTATTCCGTGCTCGCTAAGTTAGTGCGTTAACGAGAGATTTAGCTTTTTGCTGCTTTGAATGAGCAGGTGTGTTTATTACAAAGAGCTAAAAGCGTTTGTTAAATGGTGTTAAAACTAACTTAGTTTTAATTCCATTTAATAAACAAAAAGCCCAGCAATTGCTGGGCTTTTTGTTTTCAGCTAAAAACAACTTAAGCTGTTTCTAGGCTAGTTTCAAAGTCAAAGTGAATTTTCTTATCTTTAACCGATACCTTAACTGAACCACCATCGGCTAGCTCACCAAACAAGATTGCATTTGCAAGCGGCTTTTTAAGCTCATCTTGGATAACACGAGCCATCGGGCGTGCACCCATCGCTTTATCGTAGCCTTTATCTGCCAACCACTCTCTTGCTTTGGATGTAAGTTCAAGGTTAACCGACTTCTTATCAAGTTGTGCTTGTAACTCAACAATGAACTTATCAACCACTTGCAAGATAATCTCTTTCTCAAGGTGATTAAACCAAATGATATTATCTAAGCGGTTTCTAAACTCAGGTGAAAACACTTTGTTGATTTCACTCATTGCATCATGAGAATGGTCTTGTTCGGTAAAGCCAATCGACTTACGTACAGTCTCTTGAACACCCGCATTCGTCGTCATCACCAATACTACATTTCTGAAATCGGCTTTACGACCGTTGTTATCAGTAAGGGTACCGTGATCCATTACTTGCAGTAGAATGTTGTAAATATCTGAATGTGCTTTTTCAATTTCGTCTAGTAGCACAACTGCATGCGGGTTTTTAATTACCGCTTCAGTTAATAAACCACCTTGCTCAAAACCTACATAGCCAGGAGGTGCACCAATTAGACGGCTGACCGCATGACGTTCAACGTATTCAGACATATCAAAGCGAATAAACTCAACACCCATACATTTAGCAAGCTGCTTAGTGACTTCTGTTTTACCAACCCCTGTTGGGCCTGCAAATAAGAACGAACCCACCGGTTTATCTTCGTTAGCAAGGCCTGAGCGCGATAAACGAATTGCTGAAGTCAATGCATCGATTGATTGGTCTTGACCAAACACCAGCATTTTCAGGTTACGGTCAAGGTTCTTAAGTGTCTCTTTATCGCTAGAAGAAACGCTTTGCTGAGGAATACGCGCCATTTTAGATACAATGAGCTCGATATCAGCCACACCGATTGTTTTCTTACGCTTAGAAACGGGCTGTAAACGCTGATTAGCACCTGCTTCATCAATAACATCAATAGCCTTGTCAGGTAAGTGACGTTCATTAATGTATTTAGCACTAAGTTCTGCTGCTGCTTTCAATGCTTTTTGAGTATAACGAATACCATGGTGCTCTTCGTAACGCTCTTTTAAACCGTTAAGAATTTTCGTGGTATCAGCCACACTTGGTTCAAGCACATCAATTTTTTGGAAACGACGCACTAGCGCACGGTCTTTTTCAAAGATATTCTTGAACTCGTTATAAGTAGTTGAGCCCATGCAGCGCAGCTTACCACTCGAAAGTAGCGGTTTAATTAGGTTCGATGCATCCATTACACCACCCGATGCTGCGCCGGCACCAATGATGGTATGAATTTCATCAATAAATAAAATTGAACCTGGTTTAGCTTGTAACTCTTTAAGCAGCGATTTAAAACGTTTTTCAAAATCACCACGGTATTTGGTACCCGCTAATAATGCGCCCATATCGAGTGAGTAAACAACTGCATCGGCAATCACTTCAGGTACTTCTTTATTTACAATACGATAAGCTAGGCCTTCAGCAATGGCTGTTTTACCCACCCCTGCTTCACCAACCAAGAGTGGGTTATTTTTCTTACGACGACATAACACTTGTACAGTGCGTTCAACTTCGTTGTCGCGACCCACTAATGGATCTATATTGCCATCAATTGCCTGCTGATTCAGGTTAGTCGTGAAGTTTTCAAGCTTAGTCGGCTCTTCACCTTGCACTTCTTGCACTTCTTCATGAATGTCATCGTGGTCTTCACCGCCGATATCATCATCTGTTTTGGAAATGCCATGCGAAATAAAGTTAACAATATCTAAACGATTAACATCTGATTTTTTAAGTAAATAAACAGCTTGGCTTTCTTGCTCAGAAAAAATTGCTACTAGTACATTAACGCCAGTTACTTCGTTTTTGCCTGATGATTGCACGTGAAATACTGCACGCTGCAAAACACGCTGAAAACCTAATGTCGGTTGCGTTTCTCTGTCTTCTTCGAGATCAGGAATAACCGGCGTTGTTTCGTCAATAAAATCTGATAGTTCGACTTTTAATGCGCCCATATCAACGCCGCAGGCGTTTAGCGCTTCTCCAGCAGAAGGGTTATCGAGCAGTGCAAGTAAAAGATGCTCGACGGTCATAAATTCATGACGGCGTGTTCTCGCTTCGCGAAACGCCGCATTCAAGGTTAGTTCTAAGTCTTTGTTTAGCATTGGCAACCCCTTACTGAGATAATATTTATATACCGTTGTGACGGGCTAATTGGTTCACCCTACCTTGGTATTTATTCCTGCTCACAACTACATAGCAGTGGATGCTCGTTGTCTCGTGCGTAACGATTAACTTGTTCAGCTTTGGTATGAGCTACATCGGCGCTGTAAACACCGCAAATTGCTTTACCGTTATGATGAACTTGAAGCATCACATCTGTTGCTCTATCGCTATCCATATTAAAAAACGTCATTAGTACTTCTATCACAAAGTCCATAGGCGTGTAATCATCATTATTTAAAATGACTTTATATTTTCGCGGTGGTTGCAATTTTTGCTTTTCACTGTCGCGAACTGTTTCAATAACACCAGAATCTTTCATGCCACTCATAATTAAATATAGTCTTGTCTTTAGAACTCAAGCAAACTTGAATAAAAAAATAAATAAATTGTTAAAAAATAGTCTAAAACACTTGACTGACTGGCTAAATAAACTACAGTCAAATATAGATTGACTAATCATTAGTCAGTCTAGCAAATTACACGGTTTAGAATAACTAAATTAGTCAACTTATAGAAGGATGTAGAAGTATGGCTTGTGGAAAAGTCAAATGGTTCAACAATGCCAAAGGTTTTGGCTTCATCGTAGAAGACGGCAGCGAGACTGATATATTCGCTCATTACTCAACGATTGTAATGGACGGTTATAAAACACTTAAAGCTGGTCAAGATGTAACATTCGAATTGCAACAAGGTCCAAAAGGGTTACACGCAACGAATATTGCGCCTAACGATGAAATCTCTTAGGTAAAACCTATTCGAGTATCAAGCGAGCGACCTT
This sequence comes from Pseudoalteromonas sp. P1-8, assembly GCF_001399985.1. Lineage (NCBI taxonomy): Bacteria > Pseudomonadati > Pseudomonadota > Gammaproteobacteria > Alteromonadales > Pseudoalteromonadaceae > Pseudoalteromonas > Pseudoalteromonas sp. P1-8. The sequence goes on along the minus strand of NZ_LJSO01000008.1, from coordinate 2,794 downwards.
GTTAAGATCCTCGCTTACTCTTCTCATTTAAATATATCTCTCACTTCCCTTGAAATTCCACTTCTTTACCCAAATTGTTTAATTGTTATTAGCCCTTTAGAGCCAAGCTTGTTACACTCTTGTTGCTTAAATTTAGCTTTTTCGTCATTTTGACGTAAGGCTTTTGGCTAATTTCATAATTTGCTTATTTGAGCTATAAGAATTTTACAGTCTGTCAGCTGTGGTTATTTTAATACTATGTATTGAGTTGCAACAGCTAACAGACTGCTTGCTGTTGTTTTATCAAGGCACTTAAGCTTGGTAATTCAAGGCTATCTATTGCATTGTTGAATATGGCTAATTAAGGGTTACTGCTAGCAGTCATTACCAAACATTACGCCAACTATCTAGGAATGATGATGACATCAAAAATTATCTATACTAAAACAGATGAAGCGCCAGCTCTTGCGACGTATTCATTGTTACCAATCATCCAAGCGTATACAAACGCTGCGGGTGTTGAAGTTGAAACTCGCGATATTTCATTAGCGGGTCGTGTAATTGCAAACTTCCCTGAGTACTTAACTGAAGATCAACGTATTGATGATGCACTTGCAGAGTTAGGTGAAATGGCTAAAACACCTGAAGCTAACATTATCAAGTTACCTAATATCAGTGCTTCTATCCCTCAGCTACGTGCAGTAATCAAAGAGTTACAAGAAAAAGGTTACGCATTACCTGACTACCCTTCAGAGCCAAAAACTGATGAAGAAAAGAAAGTTAAAGCAACTTACGACAAAATCAAAGGTTCTGCTGTAAACCCGGTACTTCGTGAAGGTAACTCAGACCGTCGTGCTCCAGGTTCAGTAAAAGAGTACGCTCGCAACAATCCACACTCAATGGGTGCATGGAGCAAAGATTCTCAGTCTTACGTTGCTAGCATGGAAGAAGGTGACTTCTTCGGTTCTGAGCAATCAGTGACTGTTGCAGAAGCAACTGACGTACGTATCGAGCATGTTACTGAAAATGGTGACATTACAGTTCTTAAAGCAAGCACACCATTACTAGCGGGTGAAGTAATTGACGCGTCTCGCATGAGTGCTGCTAAGCTTCAAGCTTTCCTTGCAAAAGAAATTCAAGCAGCAAAAGACAAAGGCGTGTTGTTCTCATTACACATGAAAGCAACTATGATGAAAGTGTCTGACCCAATCATCTTCGGTCACGCTGTAAAAGTGTTCTTCAAAGACGTATTCACAAAACACGCTGATCTTTTCAAAGAACTAGATGTTGACGTAAACAACGGCTTTGGTGATGTATTCTCAAAAATCGAAAGCCTAGATGCAGCTAAGAAAGCTGAAATCGAAGCTGATATCCAAGCGGTATACGACAACAACCCTGCTATTGCAATGGTTGATTCTGACCGTGGTATCACTAACCTTCACGTACCAAGTGATGTGATCATCGATGCATCAATGCCTGCTGCAATCCGTTCTAGCGGTCAAATGTGGAATAGCGAAGGTAAATTACAAGACACTAGCTTTGTAATTCCAGATCGTTGTTACTCAGGTGTTTACCAAGCAACTATCGATTTCTGTAAAGAGAATGGTGCATTCGATCCAACAACTATGGGTAGCGTACCTAACGTTGGTCTTATGGCTCAAAAAGCTGAAGAGTACGGTTCACACGACAAAACGTTTGAAGTAGCTGCTGCTGGTACAATCCGTGTAGTTGACACAACTGGTACAACTTTACTTGAGCATGCTGTTGAGCAAGGTGATATCTGGCGTATGTGTCAGGTGAAAGACGCACCAATCCAAGATTGGGTTAAACTTGCTGTTAACCGTGCTCGCGCAACTAACACGCCTGCAGTTTTCTGGTTAGACGAAAACCGTGCACACGATGCTGAGCTAATCAAAAAAGTAAACGCGTATTTACCACAACATGATACTGATGGTCTTGAGATCCACATCTTAGCACCAATTGAAGCGACTAAGTTCTCATTAGAGCGCATCAAAGAAGGTAAAGACACTATTTCAGTAACTGGTAACGTATTACGTGACTACCTAACTGACTTATTCCCAATTCTTGAGCTTGGTACAAGTGCTAAAATGCTTTCAATCGTACCACTTATGAATGGTGGTGGCTTATTCGAAACAGGTGCAGGTGGTTCAGCACCTAAGCACGTTCAACAGTTCGAAAAAGAAAACCACTTACGTTGGGATTCATTAGGTGAGTTCTTAGCGCTTGCAGCTTCTTTAGAGCACTTAGCAGTTAATACTGGTAATAAGAAAGCACAAGTTCTTGCTGATACGCTTGATAAAGCAACTGGTACTTTCCTAGCTGAAAACAAATCACCTTCACGTAAAGTGAAAGAGATTGATAACCGTGGTTCGCACTTCTTCCTTTCTTTATTCTGGGCACAAGAACTTGCTGCACAAAATGATGATGCGGAATTAAAAGCACAGTTCACACAAATCGCTGCTGATCTTGAGTCTCAAAAAGACCAAATCGTTACTGAATTAAACGATGCACAAGGTCCAGCAATGAGTGTTGGCGGTTACTTCCAACCAAATGATGAGTTAGCATTCAAAGCAATGCGTCCAAGCTCAACATTTAATGACATCCTAGCTAAACTGGTTTAATTCATTTAAACATAATTAATTAGCTATAAGAGAGTTACCTCAGTGTTTTTAACACCGAAGAGGTAACTCTTTTTTATTTTAGCTACTTAAAATCAATTTTTAATACCAATTCGCTTAATTAAGTGGATCTATTTTGAGGCAATAAAACCTCGTTGATAGCAAGGCAAAAATTT
>NZ_LJSO01000007.1:263726-263934 GCF_001399985.1 Pseudoalteromonas sp. P1-8 | reverse complement strand
AGCTAACCTGTACTAATTGCCCGTGAGGCTTAACCATACAACGCCAAACGCGTTTTATGACAGCGTAACGAACAGAAGTTAAGTTACTAAAGTAGATTTTACTTGATATCAGAATTCCAGATTTATTAATTTGCTCAAAAGAGCGAATTAAAACCAAATTTGCTTGGTGACAATAGCGTTTTGGACCCACCTGACCCCATGCCGAACT
>NZ_LJSO01000007.1:224655-263632 GCF_001399985.1 Pseudoalteromonas sp. P1-8 | reverse complement strand
GCCCGATTCGAAAGAGTCGGGCTTTTTTGCGTCTGGGAGCTTTCAGCTTTCAGCCATCAGCGGTCAGCCATCAGCTGTCAGCCATCAGTTGAAATGTGGGGTTGTTTAGTACAGATACTCCCTCAGCAACAACCCCCGTAGGAGGCACTTCAGTGCCGAATTCAGACCATAAAAACACATTCATGGCTAAAGCCATTCCTACAAGTACACTTTGCCTAGAGCCTAGAGCCTAGAGCCTAGAGCCTAGAGCCTAGAACCTAGAGCCTAGAACCTAGAACCTCCACCTCGCGGCTGATCGCTGACGGCTGAAAGCTTATAGCTCTGTGATGTGTTGGGTTTCGCTCCGCTATACCCAACTACGCCAGACATTAAAACTTTCCCCTCGCTAACTTTCCCCTCGCTAACTCCCAACTTGTAACTCACGAACTTGCTCAGCTACTGTTCATTAAATTAACTTTGCTTTGTTTATGGCTTTGATTTAGGATCAAATCAGTTTAAAAGCAAGAACTAATGGCCTGTGTCTAGATTACTTATTTGTTTATTATTATTATTTTCGAGTGCTTCAACTTTCGCTGTTGAGGTGACTAATTTATATCAAGATACTCTTAAAGTTGCAGACAAATCACGTGATGCTCGTTTGGCAGCAAGCCGTGAAGCACTGCTAAATGTGCTGGTGAAAGTGAGTGGTGATACAAGCGCAGATCAAAACACTGTTGCTAAACAGCGCACGCGTGACATTTCAGATTACATGCTCAAATTCGAATATGACGAAAAAGCTGATGGCAGTTTAAATCTGGTTGTTAAGTTTGAAGCCAATAAGATTAATGCATTAATCAAAGATCTTGGCTTGCCATTGTGGGGGACACGTCGTCCTTTAGTGGCTATCTGGTTAGGCATTGAAGATAACTGGCGCCGTGAACTGGTGACTCAAGAGTCTTATCCGCAGCTTGAACAGCTTATATACGACAAAGCAGGTCGTCGTGGTTTACCTGTGGTTGTGCCATTACTTGATTTACAAGACCGCGCTATTGTTGGCATACCAGAAGTATGGGGTAATTTCTCTGAACCCGTAGAGCGGGCATCGAGTCGTTATAGTGCAGAGCGCAGTATTACTGCAAGAATGTATCAACAAGCTGATTCAGAAACCTGGATCCTAGATTGGCGTTTCACTAATGCAGAATTATTCGATACTAATCGCTTGATGGGTGATAAGCAGCAAATTGTTGCAGATATGATTGACAGTTTAGCAGGTGGTTTAGCAGCAGAATATGCCATTGATCCAACAATGATTGGCCAACTTGCAACAGCAACTTTCTATCTTAAAGGTATTAATAACTTTGTTGATATTGAATTTGCTAAACGCCGTTTAGAGAGCTTAAGTGTTGTTACTCGCGCTGTGATATCTGTACGTACGCCTGATACCGTACAATTTATAGTTAATCATACTGGCAGCATGAACGACTTTAGAAAAGCGTTAGAACTTGATAGTGCCTTTAAAGCCTATCAAGACCCGCGAGATTTTTATCAAGTGGTGAATAGCGACGAACTTGAATATCAGTGGCAGGGGCTTTAATCGCAGTGCAAGAACCAATGCAAATGGCATTGCCAGTTACTTTGCCTGATGATGAAACATTTACTTCTTATTTTGGTGGCGAAAACTCTCTTGAAGTGAGTCATCTTAAAGATGCGTTCACAAAGCTCAGTAATAAATTTCAATATACCTACTTATGCGGTTTAGGTGATTCTGGTAAATCCCACCTATTGTACGCGACCTGTATTCATGCCCAAGAGCGTGGTTTATCAACCATGTTACTTTCAATGCGTGAAGTGATTGATTATGGTCCTGTTGTGCTTGAAGGTCTGGAAAATCTTGATGTGTTATGTATCGATGACGTGCACTTAGTGGCAGGCAACGATGCATGGGAGAAAGGATTATTTAACTTTTTTAATCGCTTTAATGAGCCGGGTAAATACCTTGTGGTCACAGCTGATTTATTACCTGACATGCTGCATATCAATCTTCCTGATTTAGTATCGCGTTTGAAGTGGGGCACAACATTACAAATTCGCTCAATGAGCGATGATGATAAAGCGGAAGCCCTCGTACGCCGTGCTCATATGCGCGGCCTTGAACTAACTGATGAATGTGCGCGCTTTTTATTAACGCGATTAAGCCGCGATATGCGTGCATTATTAGACGTTTTAGACAAACTTGACCATGCCTCAATGGCTGCACAAAGAAAATTAACAATTCCTTTTATAAAATCAACGTTAAAGCTTTAGTAGGGCTAGAATCTAGTCCTTGCTTTCAGTTATCATTAGCTATTACAAAAATCCTTCTGTGAAAGACCAGGTACTCAATGAACTTAGAAAATATTTTAGCGCAAGCACTTGAGGCAGTTGCCAGTGCGAATGAAATCGCGCAACTAGAAGATATCAGGGTTAATTACCTTGGTAAAAAAGGTGAAATCACCAGCTTACTTAAAACGCTAGGCAAAATTGCCCCTGAAGAGCGTAAAGAAGCGGGTCAAGTGATTAACCAAGCAAAACAAGAAGTACAAACAGCCATTAACGAAAAGCGTGAGTTACTAGCAAGTAAGGCTCTTGAAGAGAAACTAGCTGCAGAAACGATCGACGTAACTTTACCGGGTCGTGTTATGCCAACAGGTGGCTTACACCCAGTAACTCGTACTATTGAACGTATTGAAAGCTTTTTTGGTGAGTTAGGTTTTGCGGTTAAATCAGGTCCTGAAGTTGAAGATGATTTTCATAACTTCGATGCGCTAAATATTCCTGAGCACCACCCAGCGCGAGCTGATCACGATACTTTCTATTTCAACCCTAAGCTTGTGTTACGTACACAAACTAGTGGCGTACAAATCCGTACTATGGAAACTGAGCAGCCACCACTACGTATCATTTCACCAGGTCGTGTTTATCGTAACGATTATGACCAAACACACACGCCAATGTTCCACCAAGTGGAAGGCTTAATGGTTGATACAGATGTAAGCTTCACTGAGTTAAAAGGTATTCTGCACGACTTCTTACGTAACTTCTTTGAAGAAGATATGGAAATTCGTTTCCGTCCTTCTTACTTCCCATTTACTGAACCATCAGCTGAGGTTGATGTTATGGGTAAAAACGGCAAGTGGTTAGAGGTATTAGGCTGTGGCATGGTTCACCCTAACGTTCTTAAATCAGTGGGTATTGATCCAGAAAAATACACAGGCTTCGCATTCGGTATGGGTGTAGAGCGCTTGACTATGTTGCGTTACGGCGTAAACGACTTACGTGCATTTTTCGAAAACGATTTAAAATTCCTAAACCAGTTCCGTTAAGAGTGAAGATATAAAATGAAATTTAGTGAAAAGTGGTTAAGAGAGTGGGTTAACCCAGCAATCGACACACAGGCTCTTTCGGAACAGTTATCAATGGCTGGTCTTGAAGTTGACGGTGTTGAGCCTGCAGCAGCAGAGTTCACCGGCGTTGTTGTTGGTGAAGTTGTTGAGTGTGGTCAACACCCAGATGCTGATAAATTACGTGTAACTAAAGTAAACGTAGGTGGTGATGAGCTACTTGATATCGTGTGTGGTGCACCTAACTGTCGTCAAGGTTTAAAAGTAGCTGTTGCGACAGTTGGCGCTGTATTACCTGGCGACTTCAAAATTAAAAAAGCCAAACTTCGTGGTCAACCTTCACACGGTATGCTGTGCGCATTCGTTGAGTTAGGTATCAGCGAAGAAGGTGATGGCATCATGGAATTACCAAGTGATGCACCAATCGGTACAGATTTACGTGAGTACTTAAGCCTAGACGACAACATTATTGATGTTGACTTAACACCTAACCGTGGTGATTGCCTAGGTATTAAAGGCCTAGCGCGTGAAGTAGGCGTACTTAACAGTGTTGATGTAAACACACTTGAAATCGCACCAGTTGCTGCAACGATTGATGACAAAGTATCGATTGAGCTTGTGAATGATGAAGCGTGTCCTCGTTATTTAGGCCGTGTAATTAAAGGTATTAACCTTGATGCAGAAACACCACTTTGGATGGTAGAGAAGCTTCGTCGCAGTGGTATTCGCTCAATCGACCCTGTTGTTGATGTAACAAACTATGTGTTATTAGAGCTAGGTCACCCAATGCACGCATTTGATTTAAATGCGATTGAAGGTGGTATTAAAGTACGTAGCGCAAATGCGGGTGAAGAGTTAGTTCTGTTAGATGGCAACACAGCTAAACTAAACGAGTCTACGCTTGTTATTGCTGATCACAACAAAGCGCTTGCTATTGCAGGTATTTTTGGTGGTGAAAAATCAGGTGTAACTGAAGCAACATCAGATATTTTATTAGAAAGTGCGTTCTTTAACCCTGTCGCTATTGCTGGTCAAGCACGTAGCTACGGTTTACACACTGATGCGTCACACCGTTACGAGCGTGGTGTCGATTTTGCACTGCAAAAAGATGCAATGGAACGTGCGACAGCATTACTTCTTGAGATTGTTGGCGGTGAAGCAGGCCCAGTTGTTGAAGCAGTCGCAACTGACAAATTACCAAAAGTAACAGAAGTACGTTTACGTCGAGAGCGTTTAGACCGTGTTATTGGCCACCACATTGATGATGCAAAAGTAACTGACATCCTAACGCGTTTAGGTTTAGACGTGAAAATTGTTGATGGTGTATGGAGTGCTGACGTACCTAGCTATCGCTTTGATATTCGTATCGAAGAAGATTTAATTGAAGAAGTTGCGCGTGTTTACGGCTATAACAGTATTCCTAACGTTGCACCAACTGCTAAATTAAAAATGACTAACCATGACGAGTCACATGTTGCGGTTACTAAATTCCGCAATACGCTTGTTACTCGTGGTTACCAAGAAGCAATTACTTACAGCTTCGTTGATCCAAAAGCACAAGCAATTTTACACCCGCAAAGTGATGCGCTTGTATTGCCACACCCAATTTCGGTTGAAATGTCGGCAATGCGCGTGAGCTTGATGCCGGGTCTATTAGCGTCTCTAGTTTATAATCAAAACCGTCAGCAACCACGTGTACGCTTATTTGAGCACGGCTTAAAATTCTTACGTGACGAAAATGCTGAAAACGGTGTAAACCAAGTTGCTGTCATTGGTGGTGTAATCTCAGGTCTTGCACACGGTGAACATTGGGTTCAAGAGAAGCGTAGCGTTGATTTCTATGATTTAAAAGGTGATGTTGAAGCACTTTTAGCGATTAGCAATGATTCATCACGTTTTGAGATAAAAGCAGAGCAGTCTGATGGCTTACACCCAGGCCAATCAGCCGTTATTTATGTTGATGGTAAAAAAGTAGGTTTCTTTGGTGCAGTGCACCCACAGGTGCAAAAGTCACTAGATATCAACAACACAGCATTTGTGTTTGAAATCGAAATGTCTGCACTAGAAAAAAGAAAATTACCAGAAGCAGTGGCAGTGTCGAAATTCCCGTCAAACCGCCGTGATATCGCGATTTTAGTGGAAGATCACGTAAAATCTGGCGATATTTTAAATGTCATAGAAAAAGTTGGCGGAAATCAATTGGTTGACCTAAACTTATTCGATGTGTATAAGGGCAAAGGTATTGAGCCAAATTATAAGAGTTTGGCGATTGCTCTAACACTGCAAGCGGTTGATAGAACGCTCGAAGAGAAAGATATCAATCAAGTAGTTGATAATGTGGTGGCCGCACTGGCCGAACAATTTAACGCATCGTTGAGGGACTAGATATGGCGCTTACTAAAGCCGACATAGCTGAACACCTATTTGAAAAACTCGGGATCAATAAAAAAGATGCCAAAGATTTAGTTGAAGCGTTTTTTGAAGAAATCCGCTCAGCGCTAGAAAAAGGCGAGCAGGTTAAGCTCTCTGGATTTGGTAACTTTGATCTTCGAGACAAGAAAGAACGTCCAGGCCGCAATCCGAAAACAGGTGAAGATATTCCTATTTCGGCGCGCAGAGTTGTGACTTTTAGACCAGGTCAAAAGCTAAAAACTCGTGTAGAAGTTGGCACAAGCAAAGCAAAATAAGAAAAGGCAGCGTTAGCTGCCTTTTTTATTTGTCTGAGCACTGCACATTAGCGAGTTGGAATTATCAAAACCCGCGTGGTGATACGAAGCTTCCTTCTTGGATACTGTCGTAGGTTTTTTGTGCTAAATCATCTAAGCTGTCTAGGCTTTTGCCTGCGGCAGCGAGTTGATGCTCAATAGGTAAAATATCGACATCTTCATACCCTGATAATTGTGCTACACGTGCAAAGGTGTAGGCATGTTTATACTTTTCGTGTTTGTAGAATAAGCTCACAAGAGTAGGGTAGATCTCAGGATTGGGTGCTTCACCTGCTTTATTTAACTCTAGCGTTTTGTAGAGCAAATCAATGGTTTTTTCATCATCAAACTTCACGTAGTAGCTTGCCAAGAAAAACTGCATTTCGGCATCTTCAGTCACCCGTTTATCTTGCTTTTCTTCCAGGGCGAGCAATTTAGTTAACGCAGATTGGTCGTTATTACGCGACCAATGGTAATACAATAAACCTGGGTGGTCAGTATTTTTGGTATCTTGAAAAATTCGAGTCATTTCTTTGATGCTTGTTAAATGACCTTCAACACGAGACGTGGTTTTTTCTTTTAGTTTTATGTGCTCAATCTTGGCGGCAAGCGACACACATTGATCGTATTTCTCAAAATCCTTTAATAATTGGTATTTGTTTTCGTCTGTTGGTGACTTATATTCAACATAACGTTGAATGATGACCTCGGCACGTTGCTCTTTGCAGTGACTGTCTTTATTTAAATCACTGCAGAAGCCAGGTGTTTCGTCGCACACTTTCGCTAGTGTAAGCGGATCTTCACAGCCTGCTAATGCCAATAAACCAAGCAACACGCTTGCTCTTAATAACATTCCTTAACCTCTACTTAATTTGTACTACTTTATTCTAGCGCAATGATTTGTTCTGTAACAGTGGAGAATCGTTCGAGTTTAAATTAGAATACCCCTGCCTGAGATGTGTTGCTCTCAAATCACAACACATTTTTTAAGGCTATCCGTTCAAAATTGTTTAATTAGGTAAAAAAAATGACCTCATCTCACGAGTTAGAATACACAAGCAGCTGGCAAGAACGTCAAGATTACGCAGAAAGTATGCAACCTATTATTGGTAGACTTTACCGTAATCGTGGTATCGAAATCGCTGTATATGGCCGTCCTCTCGTTAATGCCAGTACAATCGATATCATCAAAGCACACAAAACAGTTGCTCAGTTTGAAGGTACAAAACTACGTTTACGTGAAAGCTTCCCTTTCTTAGAAGCAATTAGCAAAATGGACTTAAACTCAGCACGTATCGATATTGGTAAACTAGCGTATGGTTATTTGTTTAACGATGCTGCGAAAGGTCGCTCAGTTGAAGAATACTTAACTGACGAACTAGCAGAAATCGCAAACTCAGAGCGCAAAGAGCCACGTGATGTTGTGTTATACGGTTTCGGTCGTATCGGTCGTTTATTAGCGCGTCTATTAATCGAAAAGTCAGGTCCTTATGCAGACCTACGTTTACGTGCAATCGTTGTACGTGGCGGTAAAGACGGCGACTTAGAAAAGCGTGCAAGCTTACTTCGCCGTGACTCTATCCACGGTCCATTCAATGGCTCAATCACAATTGATAAAGAGCGCAATGCAATTAAAGCTAACGGTAGCTACATTCAAGTTATCTATGCTAACTCTCCTAGCGAAGTTGATTACACAGCTTACGGCATCGAGAATGCACTTGTTGTTGATAACACAGGTATCTGGAAAGACGAAGCAGGCCTTGGCCAGCACTTAGAAGCAAAAGGCGCAGCAAAAGTATTATTAACTGCACCAGCTAAAGGTAACATCAAAAACATCGTATACGGTGTAAACAACCAAGATATCAAATCTGAAGATAAGATTGTCTGTGCAGCAAGCTGTACAACCAATGCTATTACCCCTACATTAAAAGCACTTAACGATAAGTTTGGTATCAAAAACGGTCACGTTGAAACAGTTCACTCTTACACAAATGACCAAAACTTAATTGATAACTACCACAAAGCTGAGCGTCGTGGCCGTGCTGCTGCACTTAACATGGTTATCACTTCAACAGGTGCTGCAAAAGCGGTTTCTAAAGCTTTACCTGAGCTTGAAGGTAAACTAACTGGTAACGCTATCCGTGTTCCTACGCCAAACGTATCAATGGCTATCTTGAACTTAAATCTTGAAAAAGGTACAACTGTTGAAGAACTAAATGCGTTCTTACGTGAAACAGCACTTCATTCAGACCTTCGTGATCAAATCGATTACACAGCGTCTACTGAAATCGTATCGACTGACTTAGTAGGTAGCCGTTACGCAGGTGTTGTTGATTCACAAGCGACAATCGTAGATGACAACCGCGTTGTACTTTACGTTTGGTACGATAATGAGTTTGGTTATAGCTGTCAGGTAGTACGCTGTATGCGTGATATGGCTGAAGTAACTTTCCCAAGCTTACCTCGCTAATACCTAAGTTATAAAGAATCTAGAAGCCAGCATTATGCTGGCTTTTTTAGTCGTGAAAGTTTTTGCAAATTTTCAGCATGTGATAGGCTGTTAAGGGTCTACACCATATTACTAACAAAACGTTCTAACTACAGAGCGTTGACTTAATTCTTAACTAACAAGCGAATAGCTAAGAATTATTTTTAACCAATAGGTTTATAGAATGAGAATCACCAGCAATTTTGACAGTGGTAATATCAAGGTTATTGAAGCCGTTGATCCACTGAATATTCAATTAGAAATCAATAAAGACAATCAGTCTGATTTTTTCCAGTGGTTTCACTTTCGTCTTGAAACAACTGCGTTTCAAAACCATAAATTACACATTAATAACCTAGAGAACTCAGCATACCCTGATGGCTGGGAAGGTTATCATGCGGTTGCATCATACGACCGTCAAACTTGGTTCCGTGTACCATCAGAGTACGCAAACGGCACACTATCATTTGAAGTAGAGCCTGAGTGTAGCAGCATGTACTTTGCTTACTTTGCGCCATACAGCTATGACCGTCACTTAGATTTACTTGCATGGGCACAAAGCCAGCATGCTTGTGAATTAGAAACATTAGGCGAAACCCTTGATGGTCGTGACATGAGTGTTTTACGAGTGGGTATTCCTAGCAGTGAGAAGAAAAAAATCTGGATCACGGCGCGCCAGCACCCAGGCGAAACTATGGCTGAGTGGTACGTTGAAGGTTTACTTCATAAATTACTTGATGATGAAGACCCACATGCAGCGGCACTATTATCTAGAGCGGTATTCTACATCGTGCCAAATATGAACCCAGATGGCAGTGTGCGTGGTCACCTACGTACTAACGCTAAAGGCGTTAACTTGAACCGTGAATGGCAAACACCGAGCATGGAAAATAGCCCTGAAGTTTTCTTAGTGCTTAACAAAATGCGTGAAACGGGCCTTGATATGCACTTAGATATTCATGGTGACGAGGCAATTCCTTATAACTTTGTTGCGGGTAGTGAAGGTATTCCAGGCTACGATGATCGCTTAAAAGAGTTAGAAGATAGCTTTAAAGCTGCGCTTTTAACTGTGACGCCTGAGTTCCAAGACGAACATGGTTATCCAAAAGATGAGCCGGGCCAGGCTAACTTAACTGTCGGTTCTTCTGCTGTCGCGCATGAATTTAATGCATTAGCTTACACGGTAGAGATGCCATTTAAAGATAACGATGATTTACCAGATCCAGATTACGGCTGGTCAGACCGTCGCTCGTATCAATTTGGTCAAGATACGTTAGCGGCTATTGTTAACGTGGTTGATAAATTAAGATAACGAACCTTACGGGCATCAGCAAAACTGATGCCCGTAATTGTATCTGTTGACTGAAAAATGACGGTGTAGAGCAGGATGCATCAAATGTTAACGAGGTAGGTACATTTAGCATATTGAAAATTAACTGTTAACAAACTTGGTGGGTTTAAGTTAATATTCAATATGTTCAGCTGTGAAGTAACAAAATCTCATTTTTATTTCTCACAGTCATCGTGTCGCGCATTCTCACAAGCTCACGCTGAGTATCGTAACTAACAATAAAAAATATAATCATAGAGGATATCCATGGAAGCTTTAGTAAGCGCCGTTAATGACATAATTTGGAGTAGTGCACTCATTTATTTATGTCTAGGTGCAGGTCTGTTTTATTCCGTTTTAACCCGATTCGCACAAGTTAGACATTTTAAAGAAATGTGTAAATTATTGCTTAGCTCTAATAATTCAGATACGGGTATTTCTTCGTTCCAAGCACTTGCTGTATCGTTATCAGGCCGTGTAGGTGTCGGTAATATTGCCGGGGTTGCTGCAGCAATCGGCTTTGGTGGTCCAGGGGCGATTTTTTGGATGTGGATAGTTGCGTTCCTTGGCGCAAGTACTGCGTATGCCGAGTCAACTCTTGGTCAGATTTATAAATCAGAAGAAGATGGTCAATATCGCGGTGGTCCAGCATTTTACTTCGACCGCTGCTTACAGCAAAAGTGGTTAGCCGTATTATTTGCAGTATCGGCGATTATTGCTTGTGGTGTGTTCCTTCCGGGCGTTCAAGCGAATGCGGTAGGTAATGCATTCACACAAGTTTTTGGTGAAGGCACATTGGTTAGCACCAGCTTTGGTGAAGTAGGTAGCTTTAAGCTTGTTGCTCTTGCAATCATCTTAATTGTGCTTGCATTTATCATCTTTGGTGGCATTAAACGTATCGCAAACTTCACACAAATCGTGGTGCCATTTATGGCACTAGGTTACATCGTGTTAGCTTTAATCGTGGTTTTCTTAAACCTAGATAAAGTGCCAGGTATCTTCTCAATGATCTTATCTGATGCATTCACCGCGCAAGCAGGCTTTGGTGCTGCTATTGGTTGGGGTGTTAAACGTGGTATTTACTCAAACGAAGCAGGTCAAGGTACGGGTCCACATGCAGCATCAGCTGCTGAAGTTGATCACCCAGCTCAACAAGGTTTAGTGCAAGCATTTTCTGTTTATGTTGATACCATTTTTGTTTGTACAGCAACGGCGTTAATGATTCTAATCACTAAACAATACAACATTGTGGGTGAGTTACCTGCAGGTCAATTCATTGTGCAAAACGTTGATGCTGCAACAGAAGTAGGCTCTGCTGCTTTCACACAAATGGCATTATTTAGTGTATTTGGTGGCTTTGGTGAAGCATTCGTTGGTATTGCTTTATTCTTCTTCGCATTTACCACAATTCTTGCTTATTACTATATTGCTGAAACGAACGTTGCTTACTTAAACCGTTATTTCAAAGGCAATATTCCACTGGTTATTGTTAAGCTAGTCATCATGTTTATGGTTGCTTACGGCATGGTAAACAGCTCTGGTTATATCTGGAATATTGGTGATATTGGCGTAGGCTTAATGGCCTGGATCAACATTGTCGGTATTTTGGCTATTTTCTTTGTCGCAAAACCTGCTCTTAACTGCTTACGTGATTACGAAGATCAAAAGAAAGCCGGTGGCGAAATCACTTTTGATCCAGTTAAATTAGGCATTAAAAATGCGACTTTCTGGGAAAAGCGTCTAGCTGAAAAGGCGAAACAGAAACAATAAATCAGGTTTTTGAGTTTTTGTAGTGAATTTAGTTGTGCAGGTTTTCGAATCTTCACAAATGAATGAAATTCAAATAAGACATCGACTCATAAAACAAGTACAATAAAGGGCGCCTAAAGGCGCCTTTTTTATGCGTAGTATGGAGAAAGATATGGCGATTATTAGTTGCCCGCAGTGTGCAAAATCAATATCTGACAAACATAAGCAATGCCCGCATTGTGAATGCCAAGTCACCGATCTAAGCAATGAGCAATTGCAGCAAATGCAAAAAGAAACGCGCATTCGTAGACAACAAAAGTTTATGAATCAGTCTTTCCTCGCACTGATTTTATTTTTAGGGGGCTTTTTCTGTTATTACTTTATGCACCCCGAAGCAAAGTCTCTTGAGTGGTATGCCTATACATCGGCAATGGCAGTAGGTTTTGTGTGGTATCTTGTAAGCCGCATCTATTTAGTTGTTTTAAAAAAGAAAAAGTAACATGAATATTGATCACATCGTTAAAAATATCACCCCAGAAGTATTTGAACGTCTTCAGTATGGTGCCTCAACGGGTAAGTGGCCTGACGGCACTCCTTTGTCTGAAGAACAAAAACAACAAACCGTTCAACTCGTGATGCTTTATCAAGCTAAAGTTTCGCAAAGCAATGAGCAGTTTACCATTGGCGCAAATGGTGAAATGGTGCAAAAGAGCAAAGCTCAATTGCAAAAAGAATTCGCATCAGAAAATGAAATAGCTAGGTTTAGTGAAAATGATCTTTAAACACCTGTTTACTCCAAAGTGGAAGCATCCTAAAAACCAAGTGCGTTTAGCTGCGGTAGAACGTCTTGATACAGAGCGTGACCTTAGCATCTTAAATAGCATTGCCCTTGAAGACAGCTCAGCTGAGATCCGCAAAAAAGCATTAAACAAAGTGAACGATATTGTTTTATGGTGGCAAGCATACAAGCAAGACCAAGCACTTAAAGACGTTGCAGAACAGCATATTAACCAAGCGGTTTTAAATACCGATAGCCAGCTAGATGCAAATATCAAAAATGAATTTATTGAGCGTTATGCACCAGTCAAAACTCTTGAGAAACTCGCCTTTGCAGAAAAAGAACTTCAAGTTCGCGTTAAGTTATTAAAGCGTTTAGCAAACCCAAGCTTAATTGATAAAGCTTTTAAAGAAGGCCGTGAAGAGCTGCAATTGCAACTTGTTGAGCTTGTGATTAATCATCAACTTGCTAAATCACTATTAAAACATGCAAAAGGTGAGGCACACACACAACTGGCGACTCATCTTGACAATGAACGCTTAGCGATAGAAATGCCTGCCAAAGTAGAAGCTGATACACGTGTGGTATTAGCAAAGCTTAATGCGCTTCGTGATAAAAATGACTTTCAGTTAGTGTCGATGCAACATGCTGAGTTATTACAGCAGTGGCAAGCTATCGAACTAAAATGGCTGAGCGATGAGCAAGTAAGCACGTTAGATAAGAAATATTCAGCGATTACGCAAAAGCTTGAGTCTCATATTGCAGTTTTAAGTAAAGAGCATGAAGCAGCGCAGCAAGCGTTAGCTGAACAACAACGTCAGGTATTAGCACTGGCAAGCCTTGAAGCAATTGGCGAAGAAATTGAAAATGCATTGCAATTAGGCTTAGAAACGCCAGAGCAAATTCAGCAAGATTGGCTCGAGGCAAAAGTTGCAGAGGCAAAAGATGCGTTAGCAGAGGCGAACTTATCTGAGAACAAACATGTTAGTGATGTAAAACTGCACTTAACAAATTTATTTAACCAAGTCGAACAGTTACCGCAACTGGTTAGTGCTATTGCTGAGTTTAAAGAGGCATTTGATCAATTAAACTCAGTTGCGACAACCGAAGACGAAAGCGAGTTTGACGGGCTAAAACAGCAGTTTGAGCAACAGCAAAAATTAGCACGCAAAAAGCTGGCAAGTATTCCTAGTCGTTTACAGGGTCGCTTTAAAGCCAATTTAGCTGAAGTTGTAAACAGCTGGCAGCAAGCGATGGCACCGCTGACGAATAAGTTTGAGAAAAATCAACAAACAGCGAAGCGTAAAGCTCGTGATGTAAAACGCTTAATTGACCAAGGTCGCTTCAATGTTGCCTTTGGTGTGTTTAAAGGTTTTGAAGAGCTATACGCAACACTTACAGACTATTACAAGCAGCCATTAAATAGCTTGAAAGCTGATTTAGAAACACAGTTAGCCGAAGCAAAAGATTGGCAAAAATACGCATCAGCGCCAAAGCGTGAGGCATTACTTGTTGAAGTAAATGAACTTGTTGCAACCGAGTGCACTGACCCTAAACAACGCGCAGAGCAAGTTAAACAGTTACGTCGTCGTTGGAATGAGTTAGGGCGTTTAGATACTGATGCAGAAAAGCAACAAGGCGAGTTATTCGATCAACAAATTGAATTACTGTTTGCGCCGTGTCGTGAGTATTTCGCAGAGCAAGAGCAACAACGTGAGCAAGCTAAAGCACAGCGCGTTGAAATAATCTCGCAAATGCAGCAGTTAACAGAGCTTGATACCTCTTCTGATGAGTTTGATTGGAAGCAGTTTGAAAGCAAGTTTAACCGTACCGCTAAAGCGTGGCGCTCTGCAGGTAACGTCGATCCTAAAACATATCGTGAACTACAAGCGCAATTTAAAGCTGTGCAATCACAAGTTCAAGGTCAACTTGTTGCATTTCATAAAGCAAATGCTGAGCAAAAAGCTGCACTTGTTGAGCAAGCAACACAGTTATCGCAAAGCGATGATTTAGCTGCTGCGTGCCAAGAGCTAAAAGCACTGCAACAAACATGGCAGACTATTGGCTTTGCTGGAATGAAAGCTGAAAACACTTTATGGCAGCAATTCAGACGAGTTAATGACGACACCTTTGCTAAGCGCAGTGCCGAGTTTGAACAGCAAAAGCAAGTTCAGCAACAAAATGACGAAGTTGCCGCAGAGCAATTAAGTGAGCTTGAGTCTGCACTTGAGACCGTGGTGCACCTTGCACAGCTTAAAGATTTAACAGTGAAGCTTGCAGAGCTTGAGTACTCAAAAGCATTATCGGCACGCGTGACTCAGTTAGAGGCAGCGATTAGCGCAAAAACAGCGCAGATCAGTAAGCAAGCAGAGCAGTCTAAGTTAACGGCTTTATTTGCTGCTCTTGAGAGCCACAGTGAACTGCCTTCACAGTTTCAAGCTTCATTAACAACTAGGCTAAACGCTGCGCAGCTGTTAACTCGTATCGAAATTCTGGCAGGCGTAGAATCGGCCGATAGTCAGTTACGTATGACAGAGCAAGTTGCGATGTTAGATGATAAACACCGTGGTGAGCACGCAGATGTTTATTATTACTTAAAGCAATTACTTGCAGTCAGTGAGGGTTCAGTTTCAGCTGACACACTAGCAAGGCTTAAAGCAATATTTGCAATTTAACGAATAAAACCGCTTTTTAAAGCGGTTTTTTTCCGTGTGTTTTTGAGGAAAACAATGAGAATTTTATTACTACTTACCTGTTTATTTTTAGGAGCATGTAAAAGTACAGACCAAGGGATGTCTGTTTACTCGTTTACCAATTCTGAGATTGAAGCAGCACTTGCTAATCAATTACCAAAACTAAGTGAACAGATTAAGCTGATGGGCTTACCAGTTGATTTTGCAGTAAACGACCTGAGTGTCAATGTTGGCCCAGATAAGCGTGATGTGGTGGTTTTAGGAGCTGATTCTAGTGCTGTTATCAAAGCGTTTGCGCTTAAGTATCCAGTACGCTTAAAACTACAAATTGAAGGCAGCCCATTTTATGACAGCGAGAAAAAAGCGGTCTTTTTACGTAATGTAAAACTGGTTGATACAACAATCGACACCGCGGGTTTTAAGGGCAGCTTAAACTTATTAGATGACCAAGCAATGCAAGTGATTAACGGCTTTTTAGCGGTTAACCCTGTCTATAAGCTAAATATGAACGACCCTAAAGTCGCACTGTTGAGCAAACTACCATTAGATATGAAAGTATCTCAGGGTGAAATTATTTTAGTGCCCACACTGTAAAACTATTTGATATTTTAAAGCGGCTTCTAGCCGCTTTTTTTGTAATTGCTTGTTAAGCATGTTCAACCTTGTCATAATTGCTCGTGATATTTCGCGAATTGAGTGATAGCTATGATCAAGGAATTTTTAAACGACCCCACATTACTGCTAAATGCCGTAGGTGAAGGTATTTATGGCTTCGATTTATCGGGTAATGCAGTTTTTGTAAACCCTGCTGCGGAGCGCATGACAGGCTGGAAAGCAGACGAACTCCTTGGCAAAAAAATACATCAATATCATCATCACACTCGTAAAGATGGCTCACCATACCCGGCGGATGAATGCCAAATATATTGCACTATGTTCGATGGCAAACACCGTCATGTAAACGATGAAGTATTCTGGCGTAAAGATGGAAGCTATTTTGCTGTTGAGTATACTTCAACGCCAGTTTATAAAAATGGTGCCTTGATTGGGGCAGTCGCGATTTTTCGCGATGTATCCAAACAACAGCAAACAGAAGTGGCGTTGCGTGATGCCTTAGCACAAGTTCAGCACTTATCTGAGCAGCTACAAGCTGAAAATGCTTACCTGATTTCAGAGTTAAATGAAGATTGGCAAGACTCTGGCTTAGTTGGGCAAAGTCATTCATTTCAAAGTATGCTCGAGCAAATTACCTTGGTAAGCCAAACCAATAGTACGGTTTTGATTTTAGGTGAAAACGGCACGGGTAAAGAGCTGGTGGCACGAAACCTTCACCGCTTGAGCAATCGCGCTGAGCAACCTTTCATAAAAGTAAACTGCGCGGCGTTTTCCGCCAACTTAATTGAATCTGAGTTATTTGGTCATGAGAAAGGGGCGTTTACTGGCGCTAACGAACGCAGAAAAGGGCGTTTTGAACTGGCTGATAAAGGCACTTTATTTTTAGATGAAGTGGCAGAGCTGCCATTAGAGGCGCAAAGTAAATTACTGCGGGTACTACAAGAGCAAGAGTTTGAGCGTGTCGGTGGTAGTCAAACTTTAAAAGTCGATATCCGAGTGTTGGCTGCAACAAATCGTAACTTGTGGCAAATGGTTGAGCAGGGTAGCTTTCGAATGGACTTGTATTATCGCCTAAATGTGTTTCCTATTCGTGTGCCTGCGCTTCGTGAACGCAAGGAAGATATTCCACTACTTGCAGCAAATATTATTACGCAGTTAAACAAGCGCTTAGGTAAACAGTTAAAAGGGCTAAGCAAAGCAACACTCACTAAATTGGCTAATTATGATTGGCCAGGTAATATTCGTGAGCTACAAAATATCCTTGAGCGTGAAGCTATTTTGTCTAAGCAAGCTGTATTACAGCTGTCTGCACCTTTGAGTAACGAGCAATCAAATGAGCAGGTGGTTTCTCTTGATGCTGTACAAAAGCAGCATATTTGTGAGGTGCTAAAACGCTGTAACGGGCAAATATCAGGTGAAAATGGTGCTGCAACCTTGCTGGGCCTGCCAGAAAGTACCCTTAGATCAAAGATGAAAAAGCTAGCGATAAAGCGTTGATTCGTGATATACCGCGAGAATTCGCGATATATCGTGCTTTTGAATGTTCAAATATAAATTTAACCATTTAATATCAATGACTTACTTTTAATTTGTGTTGGCCTGATTGTTGCTCTGTCAGGTTATTACCGACACAAAAGTAAGTAGCAAAATGAAATTTGATATTAAAGAGCAAGACTTAATCATCAAGCCCTACAACCAAGAAGGGCCAATTTATATTCGTGAGCAAAAGGGGTATTTCCAACGTATCCGCCGTTACTTAGGCTGGGTGCTAATGCTGACGTTCATCGCCATTCCGTGGATCCCCTATGATGGCCGTCAAGCTGTTTTACTCGACGTAGCCAGCCAAAAATTTACTTTATTTGGCTTAACGCTATTACCACAAGATTTTATGATCTTAGCCATGTTATTTATGACAGGGGCGTTTGCTTTGTTTTTCGTCACTAACTGGTTAGGTCGTGTCTGGTGTGGTTACACTTGCCCACAAACAATTTGGATGCTGATGTTTACTTGGGTCGAACATAAAGTGGAAGGTAACCGTAATCAGCGTATTAAACTTGATAAAGCTGATTGGTCAGTGAGTAAATGGCAAAAGAAAATCACTAAGCATGCAGCTTGGCTGTTGATCTCTTTGCTTACATCTATGTCATTTATGGCTTATTTCATCCCTGCTAAGTCTCTATACATGAGCTTATTTACCTTAGAAATGTCTGGGATCGTCAGCTTTTGGGTATTCCTGTTTGCTTTTTGTACCTATGGCAATGCGGGATTCTTACGTGAAAAAATGTGTACTGTCGCATGCCCTTATTCACGTTTTCAATCAGTAATGTTTGATAAAGACACGTTAGTTGTTACCTACGATCAAGCGCGAGGGGAGTCTCGTGGTGCGCGTAAGCGTAAAGCCGATCCTAAAGAGTTAGGCTTAGGTGACTGCGTAGACTGTAACCTATGTGTTGAAGTATGCCCAGCCGGTATCGATATTCGTAATGGCTTGCAGTATGAATGCATAAACTGTGGCTTATGTATTGATGCGTGCGATAGCACGATGGAAAAATTCAACTATCAAAAAGGCCTGATCAGGTACGCCTCTGAAAAACAAATGGAAGGCAAAACGACCAATCCATTTAGGTTAAAACTGCTTGGCTATGGTGGTTTAACAGCGCTGTTTGTCGTTGGCATGGTTGTGTGGATGGCAATGCGTACACCTATTGAGGCTTCAGTTATTCGTGACCGTAATGCCCTGTACCGTGTAAATTTTGAAGGCTTAGTAGAAAACCCATATACCTTATCAATTATCAACAAAACACAGCATAGCTTGAGCTATTCAATCGGCATCAGTGGTATTGAAGAAGCAAGCTTACAAGTGCCTGAAACGATAACTGTTGAGGCAGGTCAGATGAAGCGTGTGCCTGTCACTGTGGTTGCAGATGGCTACGAGCTGAAATCAAAAGTAACGCCTATCAGTTTTCACATTCAAGCATTAGAAGATGCTGATATCGCAATAACTAAAGAAACTAAGTTTTACCGAGATTAACCTCAATCACGGCTCCAGAAACGAAAATGGCTTGTTTTTAACAAGCCATTTCTGCAAATTCGAGCTGCTTAAGCACATAAGCCTTAGCGCTGTCTAAATCATCAAATAAACAGTCCATTATTTGAATCGGTGATTGCGCTTGTGCAATGATGCGTTTCATCTGATTAAGCACAATAGACGAGCTAAACATATAAGCGGTGGCTATACAGTTAGTGCCTTGCAGAGCACGAAATAAATGCGTGAAACCACGTTCAGCATCAGGGGTGGTAGCAAGTAATTGGGTAGAATGACTAATATATGCCCACGGCTTTCCAGCTAAAGCAGAAATATGCTTTTTTAAATCGACTGCAAAGTCATTGACCAAACGTGCGTTAATATTACCAGAAAATTGCCCAATAATAATTGGACCATCAGTGATGATACTGACACTGCCATAGTGATTCTTAAATTCCAATTTGCTTCCCTTTTGAATTAAAAAGAGCGCGAATTTTATACAATTCTATGTATGTGTCTAGTTATTTAGTATACAAATTTCAAAAAACATAACTTTTTCATTAAATTTATATATGTGTAAATTTTATCTAGCTATTTAAGGTTGGGGTGGATAAATCATTCACCCCAGATTTAAAATATAACTAACTATTTGTTAACAATATAGTTCAAAGCACCGGTAATTGAGGCTACTTGTGCATCAATACAAATGTCGTCATTTGCCTGTGGGCTATCAGGGTAAACCTCTGTTGTTGTGACATATTCTGCATCGGTTAAGCCCATACATAACCCCAGTTTTTTCGCTTGGTAATTAATCACACCAAATTGAGTTTGTGGCACACCAATCAACTGGTTATTCTCATCACTTGGTGCGATGTGGGTTACTTTCTCAACTGATTTTATAATCGCTGTTTGAAATGCATCATGCGGACGCTCACTATCAGCGACAAGATAAAAGCCATCAGGAATGTTCCAGTTATCGTGGGTCGTTGCATCACGTGCTGCTAGAGCAGGGCGAAACTCACTATTATCAGTGTCTGTCGTTTCATGTAGGTCAATATGCACATAAGGTGCAATAGCGTTGTCGGCTAAATACTGCATAATTGCTGCAGACTCTTCAGCTGGGCTATCTGCATAGAATGAGCGATTTGGATCCGTGGCATTTGGATTCCAGCGGTTAATCGTTTCATAACCCCAAGGGCTGATACACGGAGCCACTAAAATATTAAAGTCAGCAAAGTAGTCTTTGGCACTTCTCTTAGCAAACGCTAAAGCACCATGCACACCACTTGTTTCATAACCATGAACACCACCGGTAACCAGCACAACCGGTTTATTAGCTTGCCATTGCTTGCTCTTTAAAATGTAAAGTGGGTATTTGTCTCTGTCGTAACTCAATGCGCCATATTGCTCAATATTGAAATCGCTTGATAAAGAGTTTAGTTGCGATACAACATCATCTAAATAGCTACGCTTTACTGACTGTAATTCAAACCATGCTTTCTTATCTGCGTCGTTCCACGGTTTACCTGGGGTTCCAATAGGGTAACTCATAAAATACCTTGTTGTGACTTGCTGCAAAACGCCAAGCTTATCTAAGCTGTTAAGCTGCTGCAACTAGATAAGCTCAGTAGTAAAGTTACCTTGCTCGTACAGCTTTGCATGATGATGCTTATGGGTCTCAAATAAGTATTTACGCAGTGCATCTTCACCCTGACACACTTTCACTATTTTTCCGGCAATCCCTTTACTGGTCGTTCGTATTAGCTTTACGCTAAGGATAACGTGTTCTTCACTAGGTAAATTAAATGCCAACAGTATCTCTTTATTAAGATCGGGTGATTGACGCTTCGGCTTGAGTAACACGCCCGTACTTGATAAAGACAATATTTGAAATTGTTCGGTGTGTATTTCAAGATCTGGCGTACGCCAGCTGCGTTCGATGCCTTTGGTATCTATTACTTCTGGTGCGCTAAGTACAGGGATCAGTTGGCCATTCTCGTCCTTGCTAAATTCAAGCGGAAACCACAACTGATAAATCCCTACTTCAGCCAGTAGTGTCAGTTTGGCATTGGTAAGTAAACCATTTAATTTATCAGGCAAATTAAGCCTAACAGACATTTTTGTATCGGTTGGATCGCTATCAGTCCGTTCAGCCTCGAATAAACGGTTGAAAAAAGAGAGTTCTTGTTCGGATAAATGTGCCATATAAAGCTCCTTTTAAAGCACGCTTACTTATATGTATCATAAATTGTTCAAATTATGCACGTATAATGAGCATTAATTGTGCCAGCTGCTTTGTGATTTCTTTTGCGGCGTATTTCACTTACACTGATAAAAAAACTAACAAGGATTTTATTTTGTCGAGCCTGACTGGTGTAAATAAAAGTTTAGTGATATTTGCTGCTTTAGTCGTTGTTTTAGCGGGTATTAAAGCCGCAAGTGTGATTGTTATCCCATTTGTGTTGGCAGCCTTTATTGCCATTATTTGTAATCCCTTAATTCGTTTCTTTGCCAAATACGGTATCCCTAAAGGGATTGCTGTTGTGTTTGTTATGTTGATGATTGTTGGTGTAGGGATAAGCCTTGCCGGATTGGTTGGGCAATCGATGACCGATTTCTCTGAAAAGCTGCCTGAGTACAAAGCACAACTAAAAGAAGAGTTTGTCTGGGTAGTTAATGTTGCAGCGAGTTATAACATCCTGATTGATAAAGAACAGATTATTTCTTTATTCGATCCGGGCAAAATGATTGATGTTGCAACCAACATGCTCACAGGCCTCGGTGGCGTGATGGCGAACCTGTTTTTGATCATCCTAACCGTGGTGTTCATGTTGTTTGAAGGACCTATGCTGAGCAAAAAAGTGCATTTAGCACTGGATGATCCTGAAATGAAAATGCAGCAGGTTGACCGATTCTTAGATTCAATTAATTCTTATCTGGCTATTAAAACGCTGGTTAGCTTAGGCACAGGTATGCTTGCAGGCTTTATGCTTTGGGCACTTGATGTTGATTACTTTGTACTTTGGGGTGTAGTGGCGTTCATGCTTAATTATATCCCTAACATTGGCTCTATCATTGCTGCGGTGCCTCCTGTGTTACTTGCTTTGATCACTCAAGGCCCACTGGTTGCAGGGTTTATTGCTGGTGGTTATTTAGTTATAAACACGGTGATGGGTAATATCGTCGAGCCGCGTTTTATGGGTAAAGGGCTGGGTTTATCGACGCTGGTGGTGTTTTTATCCTTGATTTTTTGGGGCTGGCTGATGGGGACCGTGGGTATGCTGTTATCAGTTCCATTGACCATGATAGTTAAAATAGCCTTAGAGACTAGTCAAGAAGGGCGATGGCTTGCTACCTTGCTTGGCAATGGCGAAGAGCTAAAACTTGAAGATTAAAAAAGGCGCTTAAGCGCCTTTTTACTTTTCAATATGTTTATGTGTTATCACTTTAGAGGTCGCTGTAAAACCTGCACATGGTTTTTTAGGATCTCAATTTCACATTGCTTGTAGGCAATAGCGGCTTTCGTACCATTTGGCATTTTTTGTAAATAACGCCAACGACAGCTGTCTTCTAAATAACGTTCTTGGTTCTTGATGCTGCGATTAAAAATCGGTAGCAATTGGCTGTTACCGGTATCTTCTTTAATTTTCTCAAGATCCATAGTGAGCTTATTAATCCACATCTTTTGGTCACGCTGAATATCGGCGATAACTTGATCTAGACATTGAATATAGCGTTTTGTGTCATCGGTATTGTTGCTCGCAAGCTCACACGTTTGCTCTGCTTGAGCCTGCGATGCACTTGCAATTAAAGCTAAAAAGCTGCCTTTTACGAGTATTGATGTTTTATTTTTTATCATGGTAATTAAACTCTAATATAAACTCAGCACCGGCTAGTTTCTCTGCATCTTTAATGGTTAATGTGCCATTATACGAGTTGACTAAATCCGACACGATAGCCATGCCGACACCATGGCCGCTTTCGTAGGTATCGAGTCTGGTACCGCGAGTTAGTAATGATTCACGCTTGTGCTCAGGAACACCTGGGCCATCATCACTTATACTGAGCGTTAACTTTTTGTTCTGCTTAACCTTTATATCGACCTGTGAACGGCAAGCTTTACAGGCATTATCGATTAAATTACCAAGTAGTTCCATCAAATCTGTTTTATCACCCAAGAAATAGTCTTTTTCACTAACCTCTGAGGTAAATATAATATCTTTGTCGCGATAAACCTTGCTCATCGCGCTTAAAATTGAATCAATAACAGGCTTGATATGGGTTTGTTTCTTCCAGGTGTCAGACGCACCTGTTGCAGCGCGCTTTAACTGGTGTTCGATCATCACATTAATGCGGTCTAACTGCTCTTGTGCATCCGCATCATTGGCTAAAGGGCTTGATTTAAGCACTGCCAATGGCGTTTTTAATGCATGAGCAAGGTCGCTTAACGATGCACGATAACGCTCTTTTTGGCGCTGCTGCGATTCAAGTAATAAGTTTAAATCGGCTTTAATGGTTTGTAGTTCAACCGGGTAAAGACCTTTAATTTGTTGGTTATCACCCGACTCAATGGCTTTAATTTCTTTATCGAGTCGTTGCAGTGGCCTTGCGCTCCAAACAAAACCAATCGCCATAAGTGCTGCAATGGCCACACCCATCACATACATCCAATTTACGAGTGTTTGCTTAAAACCATCCATCAGCCTCAGTAGGGCATCATTACGCTTTAATAAAATAAAACGTGCATGCTCTGATTGGTCAATGTTCTCTAAAATAACAGTAAGCGTTAACTGCCAGTATACGGTATTGTTGTATTCAACACGGCGAAAATCAGCAGAGCCTGCAGGGGCTTCAAAGTTATCAGGAATAAAATTGATATTGGTCGCCGATTCAGAATACCAAACCGGTAAGTCACCGCGGTAAATCATCGCGTAGGTGTCTGAATTTAGTCGGTTTAGTTCTGGCGTTAAGATAGTACTTGGCATAACGATGCCGCGTTCAGTGAAATCAACTTCAGAAATTAATGAATATAAGTGAGCTTCGAGGGTTTTTTCGGTCGCTTCGACCAAAGAGGCGTAGTAAGCCTTACCAATTGAGAAAAACAGAATTGGTAGGGCGACTAATAAAACAAAGACAAGGATAAATCCTTGCCTTACTTTAAGCGGTATTTGCGATGCTACCACTGACTTTTTAGCCTATAACCACGGCCGCGTAATGTTTCAACTGGGTTTAGGGTACCATCAGGGTCAAGCTTCTTACGTAAACGCAATACGAAAACTTCAATTACGTTTGAATCAAGGTCGAAGTCTTGGTCGTAAATGTGCTCTGTTAGTTCAGATTTAGAAATTACCTTTTGTGGATTAACCATTAGGTACTCTAAAACTTTGTATTCGTACGCCGTTAAGCTAAGTTCTTTATCGTTAACCCATACTTGTTGTGAGCGAGTATGAATTTTAATTGGGCCAGCTGTCATTTCTGGGTTTGCTTTACCTGCGCTACGGCGGATAAGCGCATTACAGCGGGCAATTAGCTCTTCAACGTGGAAAGGTTTAGTTAGGTAGTCATCTGCACCTGCATCTAAGCCTTCTACTTTATCTTGCCAACGGTCACGTGCCGTTAAAATCAAAATAGGAATGGTAATACCTTGTGCACGTGCTTTGGTAATTAATTCAATACCATCTACTTTTGGTAAGCCTAAATCGACTACCGCCATATCTAGCGGGTATTCGGTAATATGGAATAAACCAGCTTCACCATCGTGACAAAGGTCAACGCTGTAACGCTCTTTTTCTAGGGCATTACGAAGGTTATCTGCTAAGTGTAAATCATCTTCAATTACTAAAATTCGCATTCTTAATCCTTTTTCACTTCGCCAGTCTTTTTGTTCACATGGACATCAACCACGTGGCCGTTCGTTTTTAAAATTCTTACGGTAAATACTTTATCTTGCTCTGTGATTTTTAGGGTTCGGCCGTCTTCAGATTTTTTGGCGATCGTTACAGCCTGCTTTTTAGTCACCTCTTGGGCTTGTTTCTTATTGGCATCAGCATGAAAGCTTGATAATGCAAATAAAAGACTAAAACTGAAGGCTAATAATATGCGCATGACGGGGAACTCCTAAACCAGACCCATTTAGTTTAATTAACCAATTAACTAAAATTCAAGTAATTACGTTAAATTCTGTAATTCAATAGCCAAATCTTAGTTAATAAGCCGTGAACAAACACTGAATTATTGATTCAGTTAAGTTCAGAGGTTAACCAAATACTTTTTTAAATGGTTTTACGACTGAGTTGTCGTAAACACCCGCCGCAATATACGGATCGTTTGCAGCCCATTCGCGTGCTGCTTCTAACGACTCAAACTCAGCAACCACTAATGAACCAGTAAAACCAGCGTCAGCCGGATCTTCACTATCAATGGCTGGCAATGGGCCTGCCGTAAATAAACGGTTTTGATCGTCTAATTCTTGAAGGCGTGCTAAGTGAGCTGGGCGTGCAGATTTGCGAGCTTCTAAACTATTTTCAACATCAGTTGAATAAATCATATACAGCATGGTGTGTTCTCAATGTTATTTTTAAAAAATAGTAGCATATTCTTAGCAATAGACGAGAGATTATTCGCGTAATAATCTTTACACAAACCCATATAACTTTAACTTATAAAGCTTGAAATACGCGGTGTAACACTGGTAGAGTCGCTGGGTTGAGAAAATAATAATAAGGTTTTTAAATGAGCGAAAAACGCGAGCATTTTAGCTCCCGCCTCGGTTTTATTTTAGCGGCAGCCGGTTCTGCTGTAGGTATCGGAAACTTAGTGGGTTTTCCTGTTTCAGCTACAAAAAACGGCGGTGGTGCTTTCCTTTTAGTCTATGCATTGTTTGTCATTTTCATCTGTTTGCCAGTGATGATGGCTGAAATGGCCATGGGTCGAAAAGCGCAAAAAGATCCACTTGGTTCATACAAATTTTTAGCGGGCAATGATCCAAAATGGAACTTTGCTGGCTTTTTAGCCGTATTAACGCCATTTATGATTGCTGTTTTTTATATGGTGATCACTGTATGGATTTTCGGTTATTTATCGCAAACCGCTTTTGGTAATCTAGATGCCTTGGCCCAGCCAGATAACTTTGGCACCTTTATCAATAGCTACACCGTGTTTGGTTATATGGCCGTGGTTGCCATCATCGTTAATTTGATTTTAGTGGGCGGTGTTAAAGAAGGTATTGAAAAAGCGGCTAAGTTTATGATGCCAGCTTTATTTGTACTACTCACCGCATTGGTTGTTTACGTACTAACTCTTGATAACGCAATTGCAGGTGTTAAGTACTATGTTGTGCCTGACTTTTCAAAAATGGATGCCAGCGTATTAAATGGTGCATTAGCTCAAGCGTTTTTCTCGTTGTCACTTGGTATGGGTATCTTAATGACCTATGCATCGTATATCTCTAAGAAAGACGATATTGTTGGTAGTGCAAAAATGGTTGCGGTAACCGATTCATTGGTTGCATTTATTGCCGGTCTTATGGTGCTTCCAGCTATTTTCAGTTTTAACCCAGATACTGACCCAAGTACTTTATCTGACTCGTCAGTATCGATGATTTTTGTCTACCTACCAAAAATTTTATTAGCGTTACAAGCTGATATTGGCTACGTGGGTGCATCAATTGTTGCGTTTGTATTCTTCTTACTTGTCTTTTTTGCTGCAATTACGTCACTTGTATCAATTGTAGAGGTGCCAACTGCAACATTAAGTGACCGCAAAGGTATCAGCCGTAAAAAAGCACTGGCTATCTTAACTTTATCTACAGGTGTATTGACTGTGCTATGTACCATGTCATTTGGTATGGTTGACTCGCTTACAAAGTTTGTTAGCTATGGCGGTGCAGATAAGAGCTTATTTGATATCGTTTATGATGTGTTTTACGACACAATTTTACCGCTTAATGGTTTAATGGTGTGTTTATTCGTTATGTATCGTTGGAAAAAAGCGAACTTATCAGCAGAGCTAAGCCAAGGCTGTGAAGGTTATATTGGCAGCTTCACAGAGAAGTATGTGAACTTCTCGCTATCAACGTTTATCCCTGCCATTTTATTACTAATCTTTGTAAATACGGTGGCCACTAAGTTTTTTGCATTTAGTATTTTCGGATTTTAAAAACCAGTTCAATACTTAGCCGCGCACTTTGCGCGGCTTTTTTATACCTATTACATTAAAAGGCCCCCGCATCAAGCACATCACCCAAACCTAGGGTAAACATCCACAGTCCCCATAAACTGTGTTCAATCACACACACGAAGGTTGAGCGGCTTTGCGCGTACGTATAAGAAAACAACAGCCCTCCTAAAAATGCCAACAGTACGGCCAATACATTTGCATAGACAATATGCGCTAACGCAAACACTGATGCGCTGACAATAATACGCACTGTTTTACTTGGCATAATGCGTTTATAACGATGGAAAAAATAGGTTCTAAAAATAAGCTCTTGCGGCATCACCGATAAAATGGGGTAGAGCAATAACAACATTAGCCAGTCGTTAAATGAGTTTCGTGGCAGTGAAAACCAGTTTTCTTGATTCATAATACCGTAAAACATTCCAGAGAATAGCGCCCCTAAAAAGAAGAAACTAAATAAGCGACGTTTTACCGTACTAAATTGCCCAAGGCTTGTTAAACGAAAGCGTTTAAAATGGGGATCAGACAGAAGCAACATGCCGCACACGGCCATTAAAATAATAAGGGCAGGAATTAGCCAGTTAGCGAGGTAGGCACGAAGAAAGAAGCCTAATAGCGGCAGAGAAACAAATATGAGGGTAAATTCAAGCCAGCGGTATTGGTTAGCGTTCAATGTCGTCTCAGCGTGTTTTTTGTTTACGCTAACAAGCTAAGACGACAGATTTATGACATTAAGATTGCTTTGGATCTTTCTCTTCGTCATCTTCAGGTAAGTATTTGAATAGGGTGATGATCGTTGCTAACACGCAAACAAAGGTAATGCCCATTAAGCCAAACACTTTAAAGTTAACCCAAAAATCGAGCGAGAAGTTATAGGCAATGTAGATATTCAGCGCCGAGATACCTGCAGTCACGGCAACCCAAAATAGGTTAAGCTTATTCCAGAGCGCTTCAGGTACGTTGATTTCTTGTTTACTCTCAGAGGCATTTTCTAAAATCGAGCTAAGTGCTTTTTTCACTAGGTTTTTGCCAAGTACATAGCGGCTTACTAATAAAGTAACACTGAAAATGGCATACACAATGGTGGCTTTCCATTTAACAAACTGCTCATCGTGGAACACTAAGGTGAGGGTACCCAACACCACCGCTATGGCAAAAAACACCCAGTGACGGGTCGGCACTTTACCATCTTTAAAATAACAGTAAGCAACTTGAATTAAGGTGGTTAGCATCAGCAAGGCTGTTGCCCAATAAATATCAACTAACTTGAAAACCGCAAAAAATAAAATCAGCGGGATGTATTCAATAATCGCATGCATAAATTTATAAATGCTCTAATTTAAAAAGATACTGGGTTGTATCAAGTTATCACGCAAGATACAAGGTTGACTTAACAGCCCTGAAAGCTTAGCCTCCCGAGCCAATCTGGCCTAAACCTGCGTTTAGGTTGTTTTACCTTATCTTTTTCCGCTTAACCTCAGATGATTAAGCGGCGTATTTTGGAGCACTTCTTATGAATAAAGCCGCGTTAGTATCGCAAATGGCTGCCCACAGTGAATTAACAAAAAAAGACACTCAAGCTGCCTTAACCAGCATGTTAAATGCTATCGAAAAGTCTCTTTCTGAGGGTGACCAAGTGCAAATTAATGGCTTTGGTACGTTTGCTCTAAGTTATTACCCAGCACGCAAAGGACGCAACCCACAAACCGGTGAAGAAATTGAAATAGAAGGCGCTAACAAGCCAGTTTTTAAACCTGCTAAAGCACTCAAAGACGGTTTATAAGCAGGATTTGCAAATCTGTTGTAGTATTTACAGAGCATAAATAGAACACCTGAAAATTTATTCAATATTTTCAATGCATTAAGTTTGGCATGTTGTCTGCTGTTAATCATTTAGGTTTACCTAAATAAGGAGATAACATGTCAAATTTAAACAGCCAACTGAATGGTAAAAAGATTGCCATTCTTGCAACCAATGGTTTTGAGCAAAGCGAGCTATTGTCACCACGAAGCGCATTATTAGAAGCTGGTG
Organism: Pseudoalteromonas sp. P1-8; assembly: GCF_001399985.1. Classification (NCBI taxonomy): domain Bacteria; kingdom Pseudomonadati; phylum Pseudomonadota; class Gammaproteobacteria; order Alteromonadales; family Pseudoalteromonadaceae; genus Pseudoalteromonas; species Pseudoalteromonas sp. P1-8. The sequence goes on along the minus strand of NZ_LJSO01000007.1, from coordinate 234,680 downwards.
CACTTGTCGAAGTTGTGTCACTTGAGCGTGGCGATATCACCGCATGGGATGAAAACCAATGGGGTGAGCGAGTCAGTGTTGACCGTGTAGTCAGCGAAGCAGACTCTGCAGAGTATGACGCGTTACTTCTGCCTGGTGGCTTATTCAACCCAGATACGTTACGTCAAGATAGCGAAGCAAAAGCCTTTGTTGATGGTTTTTTCAGTGCCGGTAAAAACAAACCTATCGCCGCGATTTGCCACGGTCCATGGCTATTAGCTGAAATTAACAAACTACGGGAGCGCAAAGTAACCTCATACCCAAGTATCAAAACAGATTTGATCAATGCAGGAGCTAATTGGGTTGATCAAGAAGTATGTGTTGATGAGGGTATAGTCACAAGCCGAAGCCCAGCCGACCTGGAAGCCTTTAATCGAAAATTCATAGAAGAGATTAAAGAGGGTGTGCACCGCCATCATTAATCATAAATTGTTAAGTACAAAAAAGGGCCTTTATGGCCCTTTTTTAAGTAATAAAACAAACTTATTTTGTAGCTGCTTTCATACTAGCTACAAACTCTTTTAAACCAGTTAGCATTGCTGCTTGATCATCAAGATTTGCCTCGATGATTTTAACAACCGCAGAGCCTGAAATCGCACCAGCAGCTCCTGACTCAAGTGCTGATTTAACATCTTCTGGTGTTGATACACCAAAGCCAAGTAATGCCGGTGCAGCATGGTAATCTTTTAGTTTTTTAACTAATGAATCTGCTGGCATTTGTGCCTTGGTTTCTGTGCCTGTTACACCTGCGCGTGAAAGAAGGTATGTGTAACCACGACCATATGACGCACACTCTCGTAAAGTGTCATCATCAGCATTCGGTGTAGCAATAAAAATTGGGTCGATGCCATTTTTCATTGCTGTTTGGCGAAATAGCTTTGATTCATGTAGCGGCACGTCAGCCACTAAAATTGAATCGACACCGGCCTCTTTAGCATCTTGATAAAACTTCTCAATGCCACGTTTAAACACTAAGTTTGAATACAATAACAGGCCAATTGGAATATCAGCATTATACTGGCGCACTTGTTTGATGATATCAAAGCAATCTTGGGTATTGATGTTTTCATCAAGTGCACGAATGTTGGCTGCTTGGATCACCGGGCCATCTGCAATCGGATCAGAAAATGGAATACCTAGCTCAAGGGCATCGGCGCCGCCATCAATTAAGCTTTTGATGATTTCTACGCTCAGTGCTTTATTAGGATCGCCAATCGTAACAAAGGGTACAAAAGCACCTTGGTTGGTTTCATTTAATGTGGCGAAGAGTTGTCCGTAACGGTTAGTCTGGCTCATAGTGCGCCTCCTTCTGATAAAACACTGTGTACGTGAGCCAAATCTTTATCGCCTCGGCCGCTTAGGTTAACCACTAAAATAGTGTCTTCGGTTTGTTGCTCGGCATATTTAAGGGCATATGCTAGGGCATGGCTTGATTCAAGCGCAGGAATGATCCCTTCGTTCTTAGCCAGTAGTTGGAATGCTTCAAGCGCTTCAGTATCGCTAATTCCAACGTACTCAGCACGGCCAGTTTCATGCAAGTGAGCATGCTGTGGGCCAACAGCTGGGTAATCAAGGCCTGCTGATACAGAGTAAGACTCTTCAATTTGACCATCATCATCTTGCATAATGTAGGTATAGGTACCGTGTAAGATGCCTTTAGTGCCTTTACATAAGGTGGCACCATGCTGGTGGGTATCTAAGCCTTTACCAGCGGGCTCTACACCAATTAGTTTTACGCTTGGCTCATCAATAAAGTCTGTGAACATACCAATGGCGTTTGAGCCACCGCCCACACAAGCAAGCACAGCATCCGGTAAGCGACCTTCAGCTTTAAGCACTTGTTGTTTTGCTTCTTCACCAATCATTTTTTGGAACTCACGTACCATGGTTGGGAATGGGTGAGGGCCTGCTGCAGTGCCTAGTAAGTAGTGAGCGTCTTTATAATTTGCTGACCAGTCACGCAGGGCTTCATTTACGGCATCTTTTAAGGTGCCAGAGCCTGCTGTGACAGGAATAACCTCTGCGCCCATTAGTTTCATACGAAATACATTTGGTTGCTGACGTTCAACATCTTTTGCACCCATGTAAACGCGGCATTTTAAGCCAAGTAGTGCACAGGCTAGGGCCGTTGCAACACCGTGTTGGCCGGCACCTGTTTCTGCAATGACTTCTTTTTTACCCATACGTTTGGTAAGGAGTGCTTGACCAAGTACTTGGTTGGTTTTGTGCGCACCACCATGGAGTAAATCTTCACGCTTTAAATACAGTTTTACCTTAGGGTTTTTAACTAAGTTACGTGTCAGTGTTAATGGTGTAGGGCGACCTGCGTATTCATTTAATAGTTTTTCAAACTCAGCCTGAAAAGCTGGATCGTTTTGTGATTTATTAAACTCTGCTTCTAGTTGCTTGAGAGCTGGCACAAGCAGCTGTGGTACAAACATACCACCGAATTCACCGAAATAAGCTGGATTTTGCATTCTAACCTCAATAATTTCTGATATGCGAAAACGCATTTTGTAATTTTGTTTGGCACTTTTTACCCGCTGACGCTTCAACGCCAGAATTTAGGTCAAGGCCGTTAGCACCGCGATAAATCGCTGCATGGATATTTTCTGGGTTTAAACCCCCGGCTAACATAAACGGCACGGTTGCCGTCTCTAGCACTGACCAATCAAATGCTTCGCCTGTGCCGCCTTTTTGGCTTTTGCTGTAAGTATCGTATAAATGGCGATCAACCCCTTCAAGCGGTTTAGGTAATTCACCTTTAACGGCTTGGGCTTTCCAAATTTCACAGCCAAGCGGTAATTGCTTTCTGAGACTTTGAATATATTCGCTATTCTCATCGCCATGTAATTGCACTGCAGCTAATTTTAAGCTTTGTGCATAATCGACCACTTGTTCAAGCGGTGCATTGACAAACACACCCACATACGCGAGTGGGGCACTTTGCGTAACTTGCTTGGCACAGTCGATATCAACATAGCGCGGTGACTTAGGATAAAAAATTAAGCCACCATACACAGTTCCACTTGCGTAGGCTGCCATCGCATCTTGTGAACGGGTTAAACCGCACACTTTGTTCTCACCTAAAATGACTTTTCGGCATGCGGCTTCTAAGTCGCGCTCAGCCATCAGTGAGCTGCCAATTAAAAAGCCATCACACAATGGCGCAAGGCGTTTTACATCTTTATGGGTATAAATGCCCGACTCTGAGATCACTACTTTGTCATTTGGGATAAGCTGACGTAAACGCTCTGTTGTTGCAAGGTCAGTACTTAAATCACGAAGGTCGCGGTTATTAATACCGATAAGGCTGGCATTCAGTGCAAGAGCACGACTGACTTCTTGCTCATTACTAACTTCAGTGAGTACCGACATATTTAAAGAATCAGCCACCTTATGAAGCGCTAAATATTGCTCGTCATCAAGGACTGAGAGCATTAATAAAATGGCATCACCACCAGATAAGCGTGCTAAATAAACTTGGTACTCATCAATAAAGAAGTCTTTACAAATAAGCGGCTGTTCAACTTGGCTGCGCACATACTCAAGGTACTGATAGCTGCCTTGGAAATATTTTTCATCCGTTAGTACGCTCATACAGGTTGCGTACTTTTTATAAACCGATGTAATTTCCTCTAAATTGAATGGTTCACGAATAAGCCCTTTTGACGGTGAGGCCTTTTTACATTCTAAAATAAACTGCGTGCCGGTTGCTGCTAATGCGCCTTCAAAGTCTCGCTTGGTTGGCACAACCTCGCTAATGAATGACTCAAGCGGGCGCTGTGCTTTTCTTTGTTCTAATTCAATACGTTTGTCGGCAACAATTTTGTCTAACACGTTAGCCATGACTTACCTCAATAATTGCGTTCAATGTGTCCATCGCTTTGCCTGATGCTAATAATTCGCTTACTTGATCTGCGGCTACTTTTAAATCACTTGCTTTATCAGTTAAATAAAGAAGAGCGGCAACGTTGGCTATAATGGCTGCGTTATGCGCCATTTCACCTTGACCTTGTAAAATCGCTAAGCTTGCTTTTGCGTTATATTCTGGGCCTTGGCCTGCTAGTTGTTCAAGTGAATAGTTTGCAAGACCAAAATCGCTCGCTGTTAGCGTGTATTCGCTCAGTTCACCGTTATTAAGTTCAACCACTTTGGTTGTCCCGTGTAAGGCAATTTCGTCAGTGCCTGCACCATGAACCACCATAGCGCGTTTTGTGCCAAGGGTTTTTAAGGTTTCGGCCATTGGTAAACACAGCGAAGGGTCATAAACACCAAGTAATTGCACCTCAGGGGCTGCAGGATTGGCCAGTGGCCCTAAAATATTAAAAATTGTGCGGCTTTTAAGGGCCGTACGCACGCCCATCGCATGGCGTACACCACTGTGATAATGCGGTGCAAATAAAAATGTAAAGCCGGTATTTTCTAAACAACGGGCAGCTTGCTCAGGGCTCATATCAATATTGATACCCAAGGCATTTAGTAAATCCGCAGAGCCCGAATTACTCGACACACTGCGATTACCATGTTTGACCATGTTGATGCCCGCAGCGGCGGCAACAATAGCAGCCGTGGTACTAATATTAATTGTGTTTGAGCCATCGCCACCGGTACCACAGCTATCGGCAAGCAAGGTTTTGCTGGTTTGAAATGGCACTGCATTGGCGCGCATTGATGCCGCAGCACCGGCGATTTCATCACTTGTTTCGCCTTTTAGTTTTAGGGCGATAAGTGTTGCAGTTAATTCAATATCATTAAGCTTGCCATTCATGATGGCGTCAAACAATTCAGTTGCTTGCGAAAATGATAAATCTTGCTTTGCTAATAATTGGTTTAACTGGGTTTGAGTTGTTGCTTCCATGTTATTCCTCTACTGCACGCGTGCGGTTAAAAATTCAATACTTTGCTGTAATAGCAATGCGCCATTTGGCGTTAAAATTGACTCAGGATGAAACTGATAGCCAAGGGCATTATCTTGTTGATGGTAAATTGCCATTGGAATATTTTCATAACAAGCAATTACTTCAACGTCATCAGGGACTTTGGTTGCCATTAATGAATGATAACGAGCAACCGGCATTTTATCGCCCATACCTGCAAATACAGGGTGCTCAGTCAACTCAATAATTGATGACTTGCCATGCACTGTTTCACCTGCATGACCAATAATCCCACCGTAGCTTTGTGTTAGTGCTTGCTGGCCTAAACAGATGCCCAGCATAGGGAAGCGGCCTTTACACAGCTCAATGAGTTCCATTAAACAACCCGCAGCAGATGGTGCGCCAGGGCCGGGTGAAAGTACTAATAACACAGGTACGGTTTCTTGGCACATTTTGTCAAAGATGCTTTGTGCACTGATGTTATTACGGTATACCACTAACTGGCACCCTAACATAGAAAGTTCATCGACTAAGTTATAACTAAATGAATCAAAGTTATCTAAAAAGTAGATTTTATAGGCTGATGTTGTCGTCATTATTGTGCCTCGTAAATCGATTGAATCGCAGTGATCACAGCTTGTGCTTTAGCGCGGGTTTCATTGGCTTCTGATTGTGGGTCTGAATCAAACACTACACCTGCACCTGCTTGTACGTAGGCCGTGCCGTTTTTAACAAACGCAGAGCGAATAACAATACAGCTATCCATGGCGCCATCGCCCGTTAAATAACCCACTGCACCTCCATAGCTGCCGCGGCGTTTTTGTTCGGTTTGACGAACTAACTCAGCAGCGCGTACTTTAGGTGCACCCACTAAGGTGCCCATGTTCATACAAGCTTGGTAAGCATGCAGCGCATCGAGTTCAGGTTTTAAAGTACCCACCACGCGTGAAACTAAATGCATCACTTGTGAGTAGCGGTCTACTTTTAATAACTCTTTAGCGTGACGTGTGCCTGGTACGCTAATACGGGCTACATCATTTCGTGCTAAATCAACTAACATAAGGTGCTCGGCACGTTCTTTTTGGTCGTTGCGAAGTTCAAGCTCAATGCGGCTGTCTAGGTCTGGATTAATTTGCCCGTTAGCAAACTTGCCACGAGGGCGAGTACCAGCAATTGGGTATACCTCAACTTGTTTACTCTCTGCGCAATATTTGAGGGCTGACTCGGGTGATGCGCCGAATAACACAAATTCTTCATCACGCATGTAAAACATATATGGGCTTGGGTTTTGTTGTTTTAGTTGGCTGTAAGCATGAAGTGAGTCAGGGCAGGCGAGAGAAAAAGTACGTGATGGAACAACTTGGAAAATATCGCCATCAACGATGTTGTTTTTTAACTTGATGACATGTTCGCAGTATTGCTCGTCGCTAACATCAACAGAAATTGGGTTTGAGCCGGTTTGCTTTTGCCCCTGGTAGCTTTGTGCGTTGTCACATACGGCATTTAAACGCTCTAATTGTTGACCAACCTCAAAGCAATTAGCATGAACTTCAGGGCCGTTAAATACATTGCCAATTAGCTCGGTTGTTTTTGCTTGATGGTCGATGACAACTAACGTTTCGGCTAGGTAGAAAACATAATCTGGGCAGCTGTTTTCGCCGTCAGGCACATCAGAAAGAGTTTCGAAATTAGCAACCATATCGTAGGCAAATACACCGCCTAAGAACACAGAAAATGGGTTATCTGTGGTGCTTTTAATACTATTAATACAGCTACGTAGCGCGCTAAATGCGTTATCTGCTACTAATTTACTGGCTTCATCAATGTCGCTTGCGACTTCGTTGTAGGTTAACGTTAATGTGTCTTCTACAAGCTCAGCAGAGCAGTTTTGCACATGAGTTTGTAAATAAGGCAGTAATTGTTTGCCGTTATTTGACTGTGCAGTGAGTATGACCTGTTTGCCTTGGCAAACAATACGTAGCGCTGAGTCAACCAAAATTAGACTTTTTACACTGTCTTTAGAATCAATTTCAGCAGACTCTAACAGCAGTGAATTAGGCTTATCGAGTAAACTGTATAACGCAAGTGGGCTACTGATGTAGTCGCGCACTTGAGTGATACTGGTTACTTCACCCGGTGTCGTTGTTATATGACTAAAAATCAAACCTCATTCTCCCTCATTCCCAAAAACTCTTTAAAAAACAAAACCCCGCGAAGCTATGCTTGGCGGGGTTCGTATAAAAATGCCTATAAATTAGATAGACCCTTACCGTCCCGCTAAGCCAGGCGCCACCACCAATGATGTGTAAGAGTTGCTATGTAATTCATAATAAAACCTTAAAATTTAGATATAAAAAAACCCGCTACATGAGCGGGTTTTGAAATCGTTAGACACGACAATTCGTCACCCGCTAGTTACGAGTGCCACCACCAAATTGTGATTTGAATTGTTTTGTTCATTGTTATTGCTTATTTAACGTGTCTGAAAGTGCATACAGTAAAGCGTACCTAAGCCGATACTGTCAAGCATTAATTTACATATTAGTACGAGTTCGGCATTTACCCATCGCAATTGCCCATTTATGAGTGTATATATGTCTAACCTAAAAAGATAATCACGCCTTGGCACTAAATTTTTGTTATACTCACATCATTGATTCAAGAACTTACGTAAAGCAGTCTTTCCCTTTGATAAAATACGATTTACATAGCCACACCACATACTCAGATGGTCAGCTATCAGTCGAGCAATTGTTACACCGCGCGGTTGAGAAAAACATAGATGTGTTCGCAATTACCGATCACGACACATTAAATGCGATAAAACCAGCTCGCCAAGTCATTGCAGATGATAATTTACCGCTTAAATTAATTGCTGGCGTTGAAGTATCAACAAAATGGGAAAGCTTTGAAATTCATATTGTTGGTTTAAATGTTGATGATGAAAATGACGCACTGTTGTCATTGTTACAGGTGCAACAAGCCAAGCGTGAAGAGCGCGCTTTAGAGATCGGTCGTCGCCTTGCTAAAAATGGTTTTGAAGGCATTTACGACCAAGCAAAAACATTTGCTGAAAACGCACAGATCACACGAGCGCATTTTGCCCGAGCGCTGATTGAGCGTGGTGTTGCTAAAAACTTTCCTGGGGTATTTAAAAAGTACTTAGGGCGAGGAAAAACAGGCTATGTACCAAGTAGTTGGTGTGATATGCAAACCGCAATTGCTGCCATTCACCAAGCCGGTGGGGTTGCCGTTCTTGCTCATCCTGGGCGTTATCAAATGTCTAACAAATGGCTACGTAAGTTAATTATTGAATTTAAAGACGCAGGTGGCGATGCGATGGAAGTTGCACAACCACAGCAAGCACCCAGTGAGCGCCAGTTTTTAGGTGAACTGAGTCGTGAATATGGCTTACTTGCGTCACAAGGGTCAGATTTTCATTTTCCGACCAGTTGGTTGGAGTTAGGTAAAAATTTATACTTACCAAAAGATTGCCAAGGTGTTTGGCAAGCATGGGAAGGGCAATAGGAGCGTGTAATGAGTCAGTTTTTTCATATTCATCCAGATAATCCGCAACCACGCTTAATCAGCCAAGCGGTTGATATTATCAAGCAGGGCGGTGTTATCGTATACCCAACCGATTCGGGTTATGCACTTGGCTGTAACATTGGTAATAAGCAAGCAAAAGAGCGCATCGAACGTATTCGTGGTATTGAAAAACACCATAACTTTACTTTGGTCTGTCGTGACTTATCAGAGCTATCTACCTATGCTCGTGTTGATAATCAGTTATTCAGATTAATTAAAAATAACACCCCTGGGCCTTATACTTTCATCTTTAAAGGCACTAAAGAAGTACCAAAGCGTTTATTAAACGAAAAGAAAAAAACCATTGGTATTCGTGTTATCGAACACCCAATCACCTGTGCTTTATTGGCTGAATTAGGTGAGCCGTTAATGTCGTGCTCTTTAATTTTACCGGGTGAGCAATATACCGAGGCTGATCCTGATGAAATTCGCGATCGCATTGAAAAGCAAGTTGATTTAATTATTCATGGTGGTTATCTTCCTGAACAGGCAACCACAGTAATTGACTTGTCGGATGATGATATCGAAATCTTACGTGTGGGTTGTGGTGATACTAAACCATTTGAGTAGAGACTTCATTGACTAGCCCAGAGCTTGACGCGCCAGATAATTTACAAGAGCCAGTACAGCAAAAGCTGCCACTGGCTTTTTTGCATGGCAAAGCGGTGGTCGATAAACCTGAAGACTTATATATTCCACCCGATGCGTTAGAGATCATTTTAGAAACCTTTGAAGGTCCTCTCGATTTACTTCTGTATTTAATCAAAAAACATAAACTCGATGTACTAGAGCTCTCTATTTTTAGTATTACAGAGCAATACGTTAGTTATGTTGAAATGATGAGCGAGTTTCAGCTTGAACTGGCTGGTGAATACCTTGTGATGGCGGCGTTATTAGCACAAATTAAATCACGATTATTATTACCAAAACATGAAGAGCTTGAAGAGGAAGAAGACCCACGAGCTGAGCTTGTAAGACGTTTACAAGAATACGAACAATTTAAAAAAGCCGCAGAAAATCTTGATGAAATTCCTCGCGAAGGCCGCGATATTTTTGTTGCCGAAGCGCTGGTACCAGAATTGAGTGAGCGTGAGGTACTGTTACCTGACGTTGACATGAAAGACTTGTTAGTTGCGCTAAGCGACGTTATGGCTCGAGCCAAAACATTTGAACACCATCATATTACCGCAGAAGCCTTATCGACCCGTGAACGCATGAGCTTAATCTTAGATAAACTCTCAGAAGCTCAATCACAGTTGCCTTTTAGTACTCTTTTTACGGTAGAAGAGGGCAGAAGTGGTGTTGTCGTTAGCTTTATCGCCATGTTAGAGCTGGTGAAAGAAAACCTGATAAGCTGCTTTCAAGTTGATGCCAATAGTCAGATTTATGTTGGTTTGGTGGAAGAAAGCGAATAGCTGGAGGTTAATAGCTTTAAGTTTTAAGCGGTAAGTCTTAAGTTAGCTGTCATAGTAATACCAATCCGCAATAATACTTAATCATTTTGAGGGATTAAACCTG
>NZ_LJSO01000007.1:145208-224624 GCF_001399985.1 Pseudoalteromonas sp. P1-8 | reverse complement strand
GGTTTTATTGCCTCAAAATAGATCACTTAATTAAGCGAATTGGTATAAACTGAAAATATAAGGAAAGCAGATGCATAGTAAACACTTTACAATCAAAACCATGACCAAGAAGGAAGTCGAACTCATGATTGATTGGGCTGCAGCAGAAGGTTGGAATCCAGGCCTTAATGATGCAGAGTGTTACTTTGCAGCTGATCCTGAAGGGTTTCTGGTTGGTTTTCTAGACGATGAACCTATTGCTACAATTTCTGCCATTAATTACCATAATGCATTTGGCTTTATCGGCTTTTATATTGTTAAACCTGATTACCGTGGTAAAGGTTACGGAATGCAAATCTGGAATGCCGCATTAAAGCGTCTTGAAGGGTTGAATATTGGCCTTGATGGTGTAGTGGAACAGCAAGAGAACTACAAAAAGTCTGGTTTTAATCTGGCCTATCGCAATATCCGTTTTGCAGGAGTAGGTGGTGGTAGTTCACCACAAAATTCAGATATTGTTGATCTTAATGCCGTGCCATTCGAAATTATTGACGCATACGAACAGGCTTTTTTCCCTGCTAATAGAGCAAACTTTACTAAAGCATGGTTAAACCAACCCCAGAGCGACGCGTTGGGGGTAATGAGCAATGGGAAATTGGCAGGATACGGGGTAATTCGCAAATGTCAGAATGGCTTTAAAATTGGCCCTTTATTTGCCGACTCACCACAATTGGCTGAATCTTTGTTCCTTGCTTTAAAATCTAAGGCGAGTGCATCCGACGCTATTTTCCTTGATACGCCAGAAATCAATCAAGCTGCTGTTGCTTTAGCACAGAAGTACAACATGCAGGTGTCATTTGAAACCGCCAGAATGTATACCAACGACTCTCCGAGTTTGCCATTAAACCGTATTTTCGGTGTTACTTCTTTTGAAATCGGCTGAGTTTATTGGGGTGAGCGATTAATCGGTTGTGAGAAAACTAAAAATTTATCACGTTAAGAATTAGACGCTTTTATCAACGAGTATTCATAGCACCTAGCACCTAGCACCTAGCACCTAGCACCTAGCACCTAACACCTTTTGTCTTTTTCCTTTCCCCTTACAACTTTACCCTTTCCCCTAAGGTGTGCATATATGCACAGAAGCTGTTCGTTTTACGCTATTTTCATTATATAAGCCGTCATTTAAGATGTATCTAGTTTCACGATTCTCATGGGAAATGAGTATGTTAAAGAATTCAAAGTCAAGTTATGGCTGGGTGGCCATCTTAGTACACTGGTTAATGGCACTTGGGGTGTTTGGTTTGTTTGGCTTAGGCGTTTATATGGTTGAGCTAACCTATTACGACGCTTGGTATAAAGGCTCATTGGACTTACATAAAAGCGTGGGTATTACCTTAGCTGCATTATTGTTGTTTCGTTTTGGTTGGCGCTTATTAGGCACCCAACCTGAGCCTGTTGCAGGTAGTTCAAAAGCAATGAATCGAGTTGCACACTCAGTCCATAAACTAATTTATTTAGCTTTAATTGTCATTGTGACATCTGGCTATTTAATCTCTACGGCTGATGGCCGTGCAATTGAAGTATTTAATTTATTTGCTGTACCGGCATTACCCGAGTCGGTCGCAAACCAAGAAGATATTGCAGGTAAAATTCACTTTTATGCCGCGTATGGGCTAATAGCTGTGGTTGTTTTACATGCTTTAGGGGCACTAAAACATCATTTTATCGATAAAGATAAAACCTTAATTAGAATGATCAAACCATTGAAGGATGATTAACATGAAAAAATTACTATTAGGCACAGCACTCAGTGCTGCACTTTTCTCAACAGCAAACGCAAATGCAGCTGACTACGTTATTGATACAGACGGTGCACACGCATTTGTAACTTTTAAAATTAAGCACTTAGGTTACAGCTGGTTACATGGTCGTTTTAATACTTTCTCAGGTGATTTTAGCTATGACGATAAAGCGCCTAATGCATCTAAAATCAATGTAACGATTGATACTAAAAGCATCGACTCAAACCATGCTGAGCGTGACAAGCACTTACGCGGTAAAGACTTCTTAAATGTTGATAAATACCCAACTGCAACATTTAAAAGTACCTCAATCAAGTTTGATGAAGACGGTGACGAAGCAGATGTTACAGGTGAATTTACCTTAAATGGTGTAACCAAAACCATTACTTTTGAAATTGACAAAATTGGTGAAGGTAAAGATCCGTGGGGTGGTTACCGTGTTGGTTTTGAAGGCGAAACAAGTCTTAAATTGACTGACTATGGTATTGACTACAACCTTGGTCCGGCTTCAACCCATGTTGATATTGGTTTATTCATTGAAGGTGTACGTAAGTAAGCACCGTTAATACGACCGCCAATTCGCATAACTGTGGGTTGGTAAAATTAAAAGTGCCGCTTAATGAGCGGCACTTTCGTTTCTATCTTTTAATCTCTTTTCTAAAATGGGCTGCAAATTATCCGGTAGCCAGCGAACTAAAACATCATGAAAAGCATCTGTATGAGCGATTTTCTCAAGAGCTTCATCTAATAATTTTACCGTTACTTCACCTTGCTTGTTTTTAGTGCAGCCTATATAGCCAATGCTTAACGCCGGAGCTTCAGTAAGTGATAGTTGAGTTAAGTCATCTTCAAAGCCCATGGAATGAGCCAAGTAATAATGTTCGCTAGGGTAGCCAAGTAATATATCAATACGCTTTTTTTGTAGCATATAAGTTAGGCTTGCGAGGGTGTCTCTGCCGGGGCGTGAGATAATATTAGCGTCATGACTTTCGTTAATAACTTTGTCGATATTTGCTCCAAAAGAGCGGCTCATAGAGACCCCTAAAGCAAGGTTTTCGGCTAGTAATGATTTAAGTGACACAGGTTTTGTTGAGTCTAGCTTAAGTTTTGTTGCTAACTCTTTACGTATTGCAATAGACGGCGACAAACCAACAGTTGATGAATGTTCAGTAAACTGAATATGCTGCTTGCGGTGCTCGCTTTGATATAACGACAGCATACAGTAATTATTTTGTGGGTTTGATAGTTCATGCACAGCACGACTGGCTGGCAATAAAGTGCGTTTAAATGAAACCTCAGGCAGTGCTTTTTCTAATAATTTGATCACACTTTCATCACGACCTGTGCCTTCATATTTATCATGCATGATGTAGTAGGGGGCAAAATCAACCATGATCCACTCAATGGCTTTAGGTTGCTTATTTGCATAAGCTGGCAAGCAAAAAAGTAATAGTAAAATAGACCACACACTACGCATAGTTACTACCTATTTAGGAACTAAAATATAAGTGTAGCAGGAATATAGGCTTATGTGGCTGGTGGTGAAAACTAAAACGCCAGCTTGTTGGCTGGCGTTTATCGGTAGGGTTTAGTTGGCTTTTAACCACTTCACAAATTGGCGTGCATCACTAGCCTTTTGGAAGATGGCATTTTTTAAGCCCTGCGTGTCACTAAAAATTACACGCTGTTTATTTACCGAGATTGATTGCACTGGATGTGCGATCTGGATCAAAGATCCGTTGTATTTATATGACATAATAAAACTCACTTTTTCTTTTGTCTGTGTCTGTAGAGCTTTAATAGGCATTTAAAAAATACAGACCGACATTTGTTGTCTTGCTAACAGTGTCGACTAAGTTTGTGACAGTTTGGTGATGATTTGAAAATTCATCAAAATGTCATTTAGTGAACAAGCTGCAAGTATTTATACGAATATGCGGGAATTACTGGATCAAGGTAAGGGGTTAACCGCGTGGTTTCTAAAAACCAGACAATCAGAGTACTGTAAGAATCAATTAAGCGCAAGGTTTATTTTTTAAACATCAAAAATAATCTCTGGATGTTTAACAGAAACAGGCGTATTGTGATTAGGCACAAAATAACAATAAGAAGTATGCTTATGAATTACCTTTTGGTATCAGATATATTCGGTAAAACAGCGCATTTATCGCTGCTTGCTCAGCAGCTTCGTGGTAAAGTGAGTCTTTGTGACCCTTACATGGGGGAAATTCAGCTCCCCATAAATGAGCAGTTTCAATATCAACATTTTATGACTCAATGCGGCCATGACAGTTATTTTGAGCTAGTACATTTAAAAATGGCTACTATTCGTCAGCCAACCACGATTATTGCATTTAGTGCAGGCGCAGCTGCCGTTTGGCGAGCTCAAGCAGAGTTAAAAAATTCATTTATTAAAAAAATTATTGCCTTTTATCCATCACAAGTTAGACATCACCTAGAGCTTGAGGCTAACGTTCCTTGTCGATTTATTTTTCCTCACAGTGAAGAGCATTTTGATATTAAGCCAGTGATTGCTTCATTAAAAAGTAAAGCCAAGGTGAGCTGTGAAATAGCCGACTATGGTCATGGGTTTATGAACCCGCTATCTGAGAATTTTAATCAGCTCGGTTATCAGCAATTTACCGAACAGCTATTAAAAGAGTGTTGTAACTCAGAACTTGTCCCCAACGATTAAAAAACTGGTCTATAGTCATTACTAAACAACAATATAAGTAATGACTATGACGGACCAAACAAATTACAGCCACTTCTTATCTAACCCGGTTGCTAAACCACCTTGTCGAATGATCAACGCGCATATGTATGGTTTTTTTGTGTCTGGCTGCGAGCAAAAAATGCAGTACTATGTTGATGCAACTTTAAATCTACTAGCAACCGAATCAACCTCGTTTAATGTGTTAGGGAGTACTTGTTTACTTACCTTCACTGATATCGAAAAAATTTCTTCATTAACGCCACCGTTTTCAGAGCATGGCTGGATGCAAGAAACCGATATTATTATTTGGCTGCCGGTAGCAAAAATGCAAGATGGTGATATTAGCCATTTATATTGGTATCCGGCATTTATTAGCGTCAATAACATTTATGCTTTGATTAATGGCCGAGAAGCCTGGGGCTACAATAAATACCTCTGTGAATATCAAATGCCTGCGACTGTGAGTGATGCGGGCGCCTTTAGTATTTCTTTAGAATGTTTTGATGTGTTTAACCCAGACTCTAAATTAGCAATGCATGAGCTATTAACCATTGAGCAAACACAGGCAAGTACCAAGGAAAACCTACTCGATAACTTATCGCATTTTTCTAAACACGTTACCGATTTGTTTGATGCGCAAATTAAAGGCATTGATTTATCGCTTCTTAAACAATTGTTAGACGGGTTTATTCATCCGCAGATGGATCAGATTTTGTTTAAACAATTTCCCGATGGCCAAGGAGATAAAGCCGTTTATCAAAGCGTGGTTCACTCACCATCGTTAATCAAAAAAATTCACCAATTAAAACTTTTACACAATGATTTTAGTTTGGATGTAAAAGCTCTTGCGAGCTTTCCTTTGAATGACATGTTTGGCATCGCACTTGGCAAACAAGCAGTTCATTTACCTTTTTACGTCAATATGGATTTTGACCAGCTTGGCGCAACACAACTGTTACCAGCACAGGGGTAACCATGGAAAAAGAAAAAATCACCATTGTTGGTGGCGGTGTTGCAGCGATGACTGCGGCAGTGTATTTAACCGAGCAAGCTAATTGGCAAAGCCAGCGCGAAATTACCGTTTATCAACAGGGTTGGCGCCTTGGCGGTAAAGGGGCGAGTGGCCGAAACGTCCATTTTGGACAGCGCATCGAAGAGCATGGTTTACATGTTTGGTTTGGCGCCTATGTGAATAGCTTTCGCACCTTAGAAGGGGTGTATAACTCACTCAATCGACCTGCAAGTTGTTCATTAGCTACTTGGCAGCAGGCATTTAAACCACACAGTTTTATTGCCTTACAAGAGTTTATTGATAATGAATGGCAAACTTGGCCGATAGATTTTCCTACCGTTGAAGGCAACCCCGCTGATGGAAGCCTAGATATAACAGTGTGGGACTTTGTTACCATGACATTAGCATGGCTAAAAAAGTGGACCGAAGGCATTGAGCATGTTTGTCAGCAGCAAGATGCTAAAACCATTTTAGTGACTAAAAAATCACGGGATCAATCGTTACTCAAACACATGTATCAAGAAATCAAAGCAGACATTGATACCCATTTAAATGGCGCAAAGCAGTTTATTGATGATATTGAAGCAGGTGCAACTGAAATTGCCTCGAACCCACGAACATTGATAACTCATTTGCTGCAGTTCACCGAAAAGCAGGCCACCCATACAGATAAGCAGGCCGATCGGCTGGTGATTTGGTACATCGTCAGAAAGTTAAAACGTTGGTTTAAAGACCAAGTTATTGATCTACTAGATGACAACCCAGAGCTGCGCAGACTTTATATTTGTGCTGATCTTGCGATTGCAATGCTTACAGGACTGATTAAAGACAAAGTATATCGCGACGGTTTTGGTGTCATTAATTGCTACGATTTTCGTCAGTGGCTCGAAAAAAATGGTGCGAATAAAACTTACAGCGTCGATTCAGCGCCAGTGCGCGGTTTTTATGATTTGGTATTTGCTTACCCTAAAGGTGACTTTAGTAAACCCAATGTTGAAGCCGGCGTTGCCGCCCTTGCTATGCTACGTATAGGTCTTTGCTATAAAGGCGGCGTGATGTGGAAAATGCAAGCAGGCATGGGCGATGTTATTTTCGGACCAATTTATGAACTTTTAAAGCAGCGCGGTGTTAAGTTTAAGTTTTTCCATCAGTTAACTAACTTATCTGCTGGGCAAACTGCCCAAGGTGAGCCGCTGGTGAGTGAAATTGAGCTTTGCCAACAGGTGAGTTTAGTTGGCCAAGATTATGACCCGCTCATTGATGTAAAACAGCTGCCATGCTGGCCAAGTGAGCCACTGTATGAGCAAATCAGCCCTGAACAAGCGCACTTATTGCAAGAATATCAAATTAATTTAGAGTCATTTTGGAGCAATTGGCCCGAGGTGTATCAAGAACACTTTAGCACCCCCTTGCCAACAGTGACGCTTCGCCATGGTATTGATTTTGATACACTGATTTTAGGTGTATCGGTTGCCTCTCTTGAACACGTTGCCTCTGAACTTTTAGCTGTAGATTACGCGCTTTCTCAACAAGCAACAAAAGTTCAAAGTGTGGCGACTCAGGCTTGCCAAGTATGGTTGAATAAAACCGACCCACAACTTGGCTTTACGCAAACTAATGCTGCTCACGAAGGGCCTATTTTAAGTGGCTTTGTAGAGCCGTTTGATACTTGGGCTGCAATGGGCAACTTGCTCGATAAAGAAGATTGGCCAAGTGACAACTCACCAGTTAATGTTGCCTATTTTTGCAGTGCGTTTAGCTGCGAAAACTACCCACCTGCCAGTGCACATCAATTCCCTGAGCAAATGAAAGCCGAAGTAAAATTGAATATGCATAATTTGTTTAGCGCAGATATGCGGGCACTTTGGCCTGAAGCCTATATTGATAACAAGTTTGATTGGCAGGTATTTTACAGTGATCCGCATAGCATTTTACCTGTTCTTGAGCAGCAATATTGGCGCGTCAATGTCGATCCCAGTGAGCGCTATGTCTTATCTGTGGTTGATTCGAGTAAATACCGCCTGGCTACAGATGGCAGTCAGTTTGTTAATTTGCGCATCACTGGCGACTGGATAAAAACCGGGGTTAATGCAGGCTGTGTTGAGGCTGCTGTGATGGCCGGTATGCAAACAGCGCGGGCAATATGTGGTTGGCCAAGCGAAATCAGCGGAGAGCATGCATTCGAAAAAGGTTAGTGTGAATAAAGCTGTAAAAAAGTATGCGTATAAGTCATGAAATTACATGATTTATATGCGACTTTAATCTATTGTTTGGTCTATACTTACCACTAAATTACAACAATTTAACAAGTTTCCCTCTTTTAAGGTCTAAAAGCCAATGAAGCGTCCTTTTCTTAAAGATCCTAAGTTTATGATGTTGTCGAGCACCAGCTTGGCGGCATGTGTAATGGCAAGCGCTGTTGCACAAGGAGCTGAGACTGAAAAAGACATGGAAGTTATTAGCGTTTATGCACAAAAGCGTCCTCAAGCAATTGAAGACGTAAGTGTGGCGGTAAGCCAAGTGAATGGCGAAATTTTAAAAGCTCAGCATTTTAAAGATTCAACTGAAATTGGTTTGTTTGCGCCAAACGTTAAAATTACCCAAAACGCTGCAGAGGGGACGCCTCCCGCTGTGAGTATCCGTGGGGTGGGGTTACTTGATTATAATACGGCGAATACTTCACCTGTTGCCATGTATCTTGACGGCGTTGCGGTGGGGTCTGCTAATAATCAAATTGTTAACTTGTACGATATTGAACAGCTCGATATTTTACGGGGCCCGCAGGGTACCTTGTTTGGTCGTAATTCTACCGGTGGTGCAATACTTATACGCTCAAATCGCCCTGAGTTTGATAGCTATGGCGCGTTGACATTAGGTGTTGCCAATAACAACGCCACCAGCGTTGATGGTATGTGGAACCAACAACTATCAGATTCTAGTGCATTGCGAATTGCGGTTAACTATCAAGACTACGAATACTCAACAAATAATATCTATGCAGACTCGCCAACAGCAGGCATGGAGCAAAAAAATGCCCGTGTGTCTTTTTTGTCTGAGTGGGATGACGTTGATCTTTACCTGCAAGCGCATATTGAAGATTGGGATGGTATTGCCCAGCCAGTTGGTAGTATTGGTATTGTCGCGAACCCTTTAACGGGTGAGCTGTGTTCACCAGCAGATGCGGGCTCAACACGCTGTTTTGATAACTTTGGTTTTAATGATGGCAGTGATGACTTCTTTGCTGTGAGTGTCAATAACGACTCACCTCATAAATCTGATGGCTACGGTTTTATCGCCGAAGTGAATTGGCATTTAAACGAGCAAAGTACATTCACTTCTCTCTCGAGCTTTAACGATTTAGAAAGAAGCCATGCTTTTAACTGCGATGGCTCGCCAGCTCGTTTGTGCGAAGGAGTATTAGGGCTAGATACCCAACTATTAAGCCAAGAATTCAGGTTATTAAACGAATTTGCTGATTACACACTCACCAGTGGTGTTTATTTTGCCGATGAGACGATTGAGCAAGATAATCTAAATGATATTTTGCGTGATTTCCGGGGTATTTTACCGACAAATTTAACCGCGACCTTTATCTACGATAACGAAATCAAGATGCAAAATTTGGCTGTATTTAGCCAAATTGAAGTGCCTGTCGCAGATAGATGGATGATCACAGCCGGTCTTAGATATGACTATGAGTCACTTGAATATGACTCAATCGCCACGTTAAATGCGGTGGTTGATGTGAATGACTTAGACGGAGTGCTTGTACCATTTTATCGCGTTACCGATGAGCAATCAGACAATGGCTTTACTGGTCAATTTGCCGTTAATTATCGCTATTCAGATGCAAGCAATCTTTATTATCGTTTTGCTAATGGTAGTAAAAGTGGTGGCTACAACGGCGGCTTTTTGTCATCTGAAGAACAAGCAATCTTAGCAAACTACGGTAAAGAGCGCTTAAATGCCCATGAAGTTGGCTTAAAGTCGTTCTGGCCTGGCAAGCAACTTAGAATGAGTTGGGCGGCGTTTTACTATGACTATAACGACCAACAAGTGTTTATGAACCAAGCGTCAGAAACACCGCAAATGCCTCCTGTGCAGTTGCTTGAAAATGTCGCTGATTCAACTATTTACGGTCTTGAAACTGAAATCAATTACCAAGCAACTAAGCAATTAGCCATGCTACTTTCAGTTGGCTATATCCCTCATGCTGAGTTTGAAGAATATGTTGACCCACTTGGCAATAGTATTACCGATAACCAACTACCATTTACTTCTAAATGGAATGTATCAGCGGGATTAAAATATGATACCAGCTTGGCGTCATATCCGTTATCGGCCAACATTATTTATGATTATCAGTCTGAGTTTTATTTTGATCAGAACATGAGCCCTTATGCCCGCCAAGACGGCTTTAGCATTGTTAATGCGCATCTAAAATATGATGTTGATAATTGGTCATTTACTTTATGGGGCAAAAATTTATTTGATACTGAATACAGTCAGTTAAAGTTCGATTTAAGTTCGTTCCTAGGCATGCTTGAAGACTTTAAAGGGGAAGGGCGTCGCTATGGCTTTGATGTTTCACTGCAGTTCTAGTCGTTGCCAACTCCACGATGGTACAGGGGTTTTGTGAATGCGGTTAAAGCTGTATTTAAGTACTCTGCTTTTTTTATTGCTATTGAGTGTTTCGGCTAATGCACAACAGACGTTTGTCTACACCGACGCTGTGGCTGAGCAAAACCTTCATGATGTTGGTGAAGTGTTTACGGCAAACGATAATATGTTTCCGCAATCGGTGGCTGCGATTGATGCTTGGCGAGCAAGCAAAAAACCGCAATCTCGAATAAGCTCGGTTGGCGGTAGTTATTGGTTAATTGTTGAAATTGAAAATTTAAGTGATATCGAAGATTTAGTGCTCTATCCGTATAACACCTTGGTTTCGAAAATAGAAAGCCGCATTTACGATATAACTGATCCAACTGCCCCGATACAGCACTTTGTAACCGGTGGGGTCGAGCCGAATCAATTTGCTTTTCACTATGGTAATCGCTTATCTCTTGAAAAAGGTAAGCACTATACGCTTATCACTTATTTTGAGAGTGACTACTTTTATACTCCCGCAAAGCTGGTATTAACGCCTTATCAAGATTATTTTCAAAACATAACCATTGAAAATATGATCATGATGCTTTGCTTTGGGGTGGGGATTGCACTTGGTTTATATAATTTATTAATTTACTTGGTTTCTCGTGATGTCACACACCTTTACTACGCGCTATTTACTGCATCCTGGGTGTTTGCTTGGAGCCATTTTTTCCATATTTCTGATCAGCTGTTTGGTTACTATAACCCTCATCTTCACTGGCTCGGCTTTGCCCTCACACCATTAACCAATATATTGTTTTACAACAACTTACTTAAACTCAAAGAAACATTTCCTAAACTGGCGCAATTATCACTCACGGTGGGTGTAATCGCCACTTTAGGTATTCCGTTTTGTATTTTATGGCCAAGCTTTGGTTTTTATTGGTCAACGTTAGTAACGGGTGTTGCTTTATGTTTAGGCTTATACATAGGTATTCGCTGTATGCTCATTGGCTTTAAGCCAGCACGCTATTTTGTGCTGGCTTACATTGCCATGATGCTACCGAATATGGTCGGTAATTTAACTAATTTAGGCTTGCTGCCAGCTACCTCCATTAATTTATATTTATTGGGTTTGATAGGCACAGCCATGGACGCCATGTTGCTGGCGTTTGCTGTGGCCGATAAGTTTAGGCTGCTTCACGATGACAACGTAGAGCTCAACAAGAATTTAGAAGAAAAAGTACATCTAAGAACTTTGGAGCTTGAAGAACTTGCCTCTGAGCTTCGCGATGCGAATGAAGCTAAAAGCCGCTTTTTAGCGAATATCAGTCATGAAATTCGCACCCCAATGACATCAATCATTGGCTATGCAGATGGCATTATGCTCGGGGATATTAAGCCTCATGAGCGCAACCATGGGATTGGCGTTATATTGCAAAATAGCCGCCATGTTCTTGGATTAATAAACGATATTCTCGATATGTCGAAGATTGAAGCCAACAAGCTAGAAATAGATTTAGTCGAAACAGACTTGTTTGCCACGATTGCCAATATTGAGTCACTTATTGGCAAGCAAATCCGTGATAAGGGCTTAAAGTTCAGTGTTGATTATCAGTTCCCGTTGCCAGACTACCTAATTACCGATCCGAGTCGTTTAAGGCAAATTTTATTAAACCTAACAACCAACGCCCTTAAGTTCACTCAAGTGGGGCGTATAACTTTAACGGTGAGCTGTCATAACGATAAGTTGTCGATAAGCGTAAAAGACACCGGTATTGGCATGACAGACAAAGAGCAACAAGCCCTGTTTAGTGCCTTTTATCAAGCGGATTCAAGTATTTCTAGGCAATATGGTGGCACGGGTCTTGGCCTTAATATTTCAAAGAGCCTTGCGCAGAAATTGGATGGGGATATCAGCGTTAAAAGTAATGTCGGCTCTGGCAGTGAGTTTATTTTCACCATGTCGGTGTATACCACAGATAACACACGTTGGCTTAATGATATGAGCGAAGTGAAGCTCGTTGAAACCTCACCGTTTAGTAAGCTTGATGCACCAGAGAACTTAAAGGGCAGAGTATTACTTGCCGAAGACCACCCAGACAACCGACGTTTAATTGCGCGAATATTAGAGCGTATGGGGCTGACAGTGACCACCGTTGAAAATGGTAAAGACGCAGTGCAAGCAACCCTCGAAGACAGCTTTGACCTTATTTTACTCGATATTCAAATGCCGATTATGGACGGTCAAGAAGCATTAAAAATGATGCAAGCAACGGGAGTGAGTGCGCCAATCATTGCACTGACAGCGAATACCATGAAGCATGAAATTGCCCGTTATATGAAGCAAGGCTTCAATGATTTAATCGCTAAACCAATTGATAGAAACGCGTTTAGCCATAAAATTGCCAGTTACTTAGATTGCGATGAGTTAGCCGATATCAAATTACCTGAAAAAGAGTTTCAGGCGCTTAAAGATGACTACATAAAAGGTCTTGAAGAACAATATAGAGAAATGCGCGGGCAATACAAAAAGATGGACATTGATGGCTTAAGCAGAAATGTTCATATGCTTAAAGGCGCTGCGAACATGTTCGAATGTGAAACGCTTTATGTTAAAGCGGTTGCCGTTGATGCTGCGCTTAAAAAAGATACCGTCACGCTCGATACGCAGCTTATTGCATCCTTATTTTGTGCCATGCAAGACGAGATAACCAAGGTAACGCATTGATTGCTTGAATAGCGGCTATTTCTTTGTAAGCACAGACAAATTAGCTATTTCTTGATATTAATATTATTAAAACACCTTGCTGGGAAGGCATGATGCAGTATCAACATATTTCAGTACCCTCGAATGGCGCGCAAATTACTATCGATAGTAAGGGTCAATGGCATATTCCTGATAACCCGGTTATTGCTTACATTGAAGGCGATGGTGTTGGTCAAGATATCAGCCCGGTGATGCGAGATATTGTTGATGCTGCAGTGAATCATGCTTATCAAGGCGATAAACAAATACATTGGATGGAAGTGTTCAATGGCGAAAAAGCAGCTGCGCTATACGATGGCGACTGGTTCCCGCAAGAAACCCTGCATGCGGTTAGGCAGTATAAAATTGCCATAAAAGGGCCATTAACAACCCCCCTCGGCGGTGGTTTTCGCTCTTTAAATGTAGCCCTTCGTCATGAGATGGATTTATTCGTTAACATGCGGCCTATTCGCAGTTATCCGCATTTACCATCCCCCTTAAAAGAGCCTGAAAAAACTCAAATCACAGTAATACGCGACAGCTCTGAAGATGTTTACTCAGGCATTGAGTGGCAGGCTGGCAGTATTGACAACGAGCGTATGCTTGATTTTCTGTGCCAAGAAATGGGTGTCACCCGACTTCGTTTTGATAACCAATGCGGTATTGGTATTAAAAATAGCTCGAAAGAGGCGGCAGAGCGACTAATGCGTTACGCTCTAAACTTTGCCCTCAAAGAGCACAGTGAATCACTGACTGTGGTGCACAAAGGTAATGTACTTAAATTTACCGATGGCGCCTTTAAACGCTGGGCATTTGCCCTAGCAGAGCAAGAGTTTAACGCTGTAGCGCATGAAAATGGTCGTTGGTTAGTGATCAAACGTGACGAGCAAGATGATTTAATTATCAAAGAAGTCATTGCCGATAACATGCTACAACAAGCGCTGCTCACCCCAGAGCAATTTGATGTGGTGGTAACAACCAATCAAAACGGCGATTACTTAGCTGATATGCTAACCGCACAAGTCGGTGGGGTAGGTATTATGCCTGCGGCAAACTTAAATAATGAAGTGGCCTTTTTTGAACCGACTCATGGCACATTTAATCGCATAGCCGGGGAAGACAGTGCAAATCCAACAAGCAGTATTTTAAGTGCGGTTATGATGCTACGCTTTATGGGCTGGCACGAAGCGGCGAATAAAATAGAAAAAGCCCTAGAGCAGACGCTTAGCGCAAATGAAATGACGTTTGATTTGGCTAACCTAGTAGCCGGTGCGACGATGCTTAGTTGCAGTGATTTTGCAACAAGCATCATCGCGCGAATAAGTAACTCAAATAATGAACCATATTAAGCGGCATTGGCGCTTTTAACTGCGTAGACACATGGTTTACCTGTTAACTGTGCTGCACGTTGGTAAATGTGCTCTGCACCAGGTTCGTTGCTTGTCATGCCTGTTAATGTATCCATTAACGCAACCACTAAAATAGCTGGTACTTGGCAGCAGTATTCATCTAACACTGCAGTTGTTGTTTGTGCATCAACATGACAATGCGGGTGAGTACGTACTGTGCTATACGCTTTTAACAGTGTCTCTGCTTGTAAAACATCATCATCTTGATGTTTGGTTTTACGGCATTGGCAACCAAACTCATCAACCATTGTTGCCAGTGTTTGGTAAATCTCATCGCAGGCTAAATCGCTTTTTTTACAAAGCTGCTGCTCGATGAATGAGTGTAATTGACCATTGATGTAAAGGCCGTCCTGTTGAGTGAATTGCGCTGAAGTTTCCATAATCATTTTCTCTTTGTTTATGTGCTTAACTTCACTCTAGCCCTTCACTCATTATTAATGAAATTGTTGTTTTCAATAACTGATATTGATTTTATCAATATTATACTGTTTTTAACGATCAGCTACGGTACTGGCAAAGGCAAGTAGCTCTCTACGCAGCCACTGATGCGGGTTTGCGTGATGTAGCAAAGGGCTCCATAACATTTTTACTTCAATAGGCACGATTTGAAATGGCACTGGACTTATTACCAAATCAGTGTGTTTTGCTAATAACATGGCTTGGCGACGGGGCAGTGTTGCTATGAGTTGAGGTGATTGGCAAAGTAGGCTCGCCACCATGTAATGGCGGGTGAATACGCGAATATTGCGGGTTTGTTCTAGTTGCCATAATGCCTCATCGACCCAGCCGAGTTTTTGGCTGCCTGATTTATTTGTTACTGCCGCTTCTACGCCCCAACCAGCCCGATTCACCCAAATGTGCTCTTGAGCAAGGTAGCCTTCGAGGTTTTGCTGTTGCAAGTAAGGGTTGTCTGGGTGTGTTAAGCAGCAGTAATTGTCTCGCCAGACACTGGCTTGGTGAAATGAGCGGGGCAGGCCGTTAAAGCGATTAATGGCAAGGTCGATGGTGCCTTTTTCCATATCTTGAAGGTTAACATCGCTTGGACTCAAAATATCAAAGTTAAGCCCCGGATTTTTTGCTAGCTGCTGGGTGATAAATGGCGCAATAAGGATTGATTCAAGGTAGTCGTTTGCCATGATCCGAAACGTAATATTCGCGGTGCTCGGATCGAATACCTCACTTGGCTGAGTAATTTCTTCAGCCATTTTTAACAGTGATTCTATCTCAGGTTTAAGGCTGAGCGCTTTGGCGGTTGGCGTCATTGTGCCTGCGGCTCTCACTAATAATGGATCATCAAACAAATCTCGCAAACGCTTAAGGGCGTTACTCATTGCAGGTTGAGTCAAAGCTAGTTTATTGGCGGCTTTAGACACACTTTGTTCATCAATGAGGACATTTAAATACACCAGTAGGTTGAGGTCGACGTGCCTAATATTCATTTGATCAATCTTATTTATTATCTTTATTAATTACCTAAATTAAAGCGCGCTTGCTATTGTGTGTAAACAAGGCGACTAAAATAATCAGCATAAGCGATAAAAATAATGCCACAGCAAAGTTCACATTTGGCTGTTAAATCACACAGCGAACAGTTAAATCAGGTCGTAGCGACTAAGCTTGCCCGTGCGGTGTATGCTGGCTTTGAGGCTATGTTTGCAGAGTTTTTAAATATTACCCTCGGTGCACAAAGTCGTTTTGAACAGCGCCAGTGGCATCAAGTTCAAGGGGCTATGAAATCGCGATTGCAAGTTTACGAAGGGCAAGTAAAAAAGGTAAGCCAAGCGGTAAAAATTATTGCTTATAGCGAAGTAGACGACCCAGCGCTTTGGTTATTAGCCAAACAAATATACGCAGAAATGGTGCAAAGCCATGAAAACCAGCCTATTGCTCATACCTTTTTTAACTCAACCTTCGGTGCAATTTGGGACTCACGAAAAATCCGCAATGTGCACTTGTTTGTATTAAAAGCACGATATCAACTGGGGCCAAGACCCTTTGATTCATTGGTTAGCCGCATTTCCCTGCAAAATGGCTTTGAAAGTGCGATTAGTAGCTTGATCAAGCGCCATGTATTTCGGTCACAATACGCTGATTTTACTGATGATGTTGCCATGTTACAGCGTACCTTGATTGCTGGAGCGAAACAACAATGCCCACAAGTTTATGAGCTGCTTGCTCTCAACGATGGCTATATTGAATACGCTAATTCATTGTTTTTCAGAAATAAAGCGTGCTACATCATAGGTCGTTGTATTGCTAAAAATGGCGATAACATGCCATTTGCGATTGCGCTATTAAACAGTGAAAAAGGTCTTCACATTGATGCTGTGATGATGGGAGCTGATCAACTCAGCTTGTTGTTTGGCTTTGCGCGTACTTATTTTATGGTCGACACTGACCAACCCGCCCGATATGTTGATTACCTCAGTGTTTTAATGCCTCATAAGCAACGTTTTGAGCTGTTTAATGCCATAGGCTTTATCAAACACGCGAAAACCGAGTTTTATCGTTATAAAGTTGATACCACCCGTAATAGCCCCGTTGACGATAAATACACACTTGCGCCGGGTACGCCGGGCATGGTGATGCTGGTATTTACCACCCCAGGCTCAGATTATGTGTACAAGGTAATAAAGGATAAATTTAGTGCGCCAAAAACGGCCACCAAACAACAAGTAATGGCTAAGTACGACTTTGTTAAACAAGCCGACCGAGTAGGACGGCTAGTTGATACCCACGAATTTCGTTATTTAGCGTTTGATTTAAGCCGATTTAGTGATGAGCTTATACAAATAATGCAGCAGCAAATTGGCGATAGCTTAGTGATCTCGGGTAATGCACTTATTTTGCGCCATGTTTATGTAGAGCGAAAAATGACGCCGCTTAATTTGTATATAAACGACTGTGATGAGCGAAAACTGCAGCAAGTAATGGTTGATTACGGTAAAGCGATAAAAGAGCTTGCGGGGGCTAATATTTTCCCCGGTGATATGCTGATGAAAAACTTTGGTGTAACCCGTTGGGGAAGAGTGGTGTTTTATGACTACGATGAAATTTGTCCGATGACAGAGTGTCAATTTAGAGAGCTGCCAAAAACCGATGACTCATTAGATGAGCTCAGCAGCGAAAGCTACTTTGATATCGCAGAAAACGACGTATTTCCGAGCCAGTTTAAAGTATTTTTTAGCGCTAATAAGCGAGCGTTTGATCACTTCAATGCTGCACATCAAGATATTTTCACTGCCACGATGTGGCAGCAATTACAAACTGCGATAAACGATGGGCAATTGCTTGATGTTTATCCTTATAAGCAGTCTTGGCGCTTTTCGTCGATGAGAGCTCAAATGAAAAAATCTCAACCTATAACTGTTTAATAGGAACATAGTGTTAGCGTATGCTATTGAAAAAATTGCTAAGGAACGCACTATGAAAAACACACTGTTATTATCGAGTTTATTTATTTCGTCTATGGTAAGCGCCAATCCGTTATTAGGTAGCTGGCAATTTGTTGAAGGCAAATATGCAACCAATGACGGCTATGTGACGGCAAAAGCGCCAGAAATTACCTCTGTTAAACTGATTACACCCAGTCATTTTAGCTATATCACCCAAAAGCAAGGCAACTTTCATTATGCTGGTGGCGGCAAATATGTTTTGCAAGACCAGCAATTTATCGAAACTTTTTCCTATGGTAATGTTCCTTCACTACTTGGTAAGACCATGGCATTTGATTACAAAATAAAAGGTGACTTGTGGCACCACACCTTGTATGAAAATGGCAAATTAGTCGAAGCTGAGATCTGGCAACGAATT
Organism: Pseudoalteromonas sp. P1-8; assembly: GCF_001399985.1. Classification (NCBI taxonomy): domain Bacteria; kingdom Pseudomonadati; phylum Pseudomonadota; class Gammaproteobacteria; order Alteromonadales; family Pseudoalteromonadaceae; genus Pseudoalteromonas; species Pseudoalteromonas sp. P1-8. Next base: position 206,551 of record NZ_LJSO01000007.1, on the reverse strand, counting down.
AAATAGAAGGTGATATGCGTTATATTAAGCACGAAGACTCACAGTTACATTTTGCGCAAACAGATAAACCAGCCCTAAAAGATAACGAAGTTCTTATTGCTGTTGCAGCAATCGGCGTTAATCGGGCAGATTGTTTACAGCGACAAGGTAAATATCCTGCGCCCAAAGGTGACAGTGAAATTCTAGGGTTAGAATGCGCCGGTACCATTGTTGAGCAAGGCAGTGCAGTATCGGGAGATTGGCTTAATAAACGCGTTTTTGCCTTGTGTGCGAGCGGTGCTTACAGCGAGTATGTTGCAGTTGATGCTGCACAAGTAATGCCGTTACCAGATGAAATGACAATGGCCCAAGGCGCTGCTATCAGTGAAGTATACTTAACGGCTTTTTCTGCCTTATTTCAATTTGGTCAGCTCAAAGCGGGGCAGACGGCACTGATCCATGCGGGAGCTAGTGGTGTCGGTGGGGCGGCAATTCAAATGTCAAAACGCGCAGGCGCTCAAGTGGTGATCAGCGCAGGTAGTGATGAAAAGTGTGAGCATGCCAAACAGCTTGGTGCAGATCACACCATTAATTATAAAACCACTGATTTTGTAGAGTACTTCAAAGCCAATAATTTACAGGCCAATACCATTGTTGATCCTGTCTCAGGAAGCTATTTAAATAAAAATGCTGCCGTTGCAGCAATGGATTGCCAAATTGTGATGTTAGCCTTTTTAGATGCGCGCTTTGCTGAGGTTGACTTTGCAAGGCTGCTTAGCAAACGTATTTCCTTTCATGCATCAACTTTGCGTAATCGTTCAATTGAGTTTAAACGTCATTTAAAAGAGCAGTTTATTTCGCGCTTTTATGATGACTTGGCCAACGGGCTGTTCGATTGCAATATCTATAAAACCTTAAATTGGCAAGAAGCGAATGAGGCTCACCGTATTTTAGATAACAACGAAAACTCGGGAAAAGTGGTGATGTTAGTTGAATAACATCAATTTGCCCATATTATTGGTTTTATTAGTAGTTAAAAGTAAAGGTTAATATGAACCCTATTATTGCAATGCTCAAAGAGCACAATGTAAGTGACGAGAAAGTGCGTGAGCTGTTTCAAGCGTTTATGGAAAACCCAATGATGGCAATGGGTCTAGTCCAACAGTTAGGTATCCCACCAGAAAAGCTTCAACAATTGATGGCATTAGTGATGACGCAGCCACACCTTATTAAAGAAGCGGCTGAATCAGTGGGTATCAGTGATGATGAAGTTGAGCAAGCCAAAGCGCAGTTCAAAAATCAGCAGTCATAAAATTAAATGATACGAATTTAAAAAAGGTTAGCTCTTTGGCTAACCTTTTTTGTTAATTACTGATACGAAAACACGTCGTCTAGTTTCTTATCAAACAGTTGAGCAATCTTAAAAGCCACCTCGAGCGAGGGTGAATATTTACCTTTTTCAATTGCTACTATAGTTTGCCTTGAAACGCCAACTGCCTCTGCCAATGCTTGCTGAGTCATTTCGTTGTGATGAAATCGAAGTTCCCGAATGGTATTACTGAGCTGTTTTGTCATCTAGCTGTCTCTTCGATATAAATACGCTTTGCTGGCAATAGTAATAATTTCACTGGCTAAAAAACCAATAATAAGAAAGTGCATAATATTATATAGATCAGAGACCTCAGGTAACAGCATGCGTCCAGATACGCGCTCAATTTGCGTCGCTAAAAATACACACATTAAGATAGTTGCAGAGCAGAACCAGTGACCAAGTTTGGTGCTTTTTAGCTCAATGAGCTTATCACGCTCATCATCCCCTAAGTCTGCTTCTTTGTGTTTAATGCCTGCAAGCACAGATTGCATAATGATCTCTAAGATCACCGCAACCACGACAACCTTATACAAATAAGACACCATAGTATCTTGGCTAAGATCACCTGCAGCTTGTAGTGAATTAATGCCTAACAGGTAATAGCTTAAAAGGCCTATGGTTACCACCAAGGTGCCCCACATTGTCATTTCTTTGTAGCTCATTTTCTTCCACCCCCATGTAAAAAATATTTGACTTGGTGTTAAGTAAACTACTCATTGCTCGGTATGTCAAATATTTTTAACACCATGTATGGTATTTTTATCATTGACGTATTTCGTTACATTTAGTTGAGAACTAATTCCTACCGCACAGACTCCTAATGAATCAAACAACAAATTAGGAACGAATATGAACTGGCTTTCAAAGGTATGGAAAAATAACCGCTCATTGATTTTATTTATCTGCTTGATGAGTGTGTTCAGAAGTGCAGTGGCTGATTGGTATGAAGTGCCAACAGGTTCTATGAATCCGACCATCATTGAAGGGGACCGTATTTTAACGGATAAAATGGCTTATGATCTGCGTGTGCCATTTAGTCATATTTCGCTAATGCGCACAGATGAGCCAAAAGCCGGTGATATTATTGTATTTGATTCTAAGGCTGCAAATAATCGCTTAATAAAGCGGGTTATTGGTGTGCCGGGCGATACAGTGACTTTAGTCGATAATAAATTGATCATTAACGGTAAAGCACTTGATTACGCATTAACTGATGATGAGCATGAGCAGCAAACACTGATTGAAAATCTTGCCGGTGTTCAGCACGCTATTGTGGTATCAAAAACGCCCTCGGTGATGCAGCATTTTGCCCCTGTCGTAATTCCAAAGGATATGTATCTAGCGATGGGTGATAACCGTGATAATAGTGCAGACTCACGAGTGATTGGTTTAGTGCCTCGCAGTGAGTTATTAGGCAAAGCTAAAAGAGTCATAGTGTCACTTGATTATGATGATTATTACTTACCTCGAAAAGAGCGAGTTTTACATGATTTGTACTTAGCACCCTAGATAAAAATCGTACAAAATTGGCAATTTATAATTTTATGTTTCAATATTAACGACATAAAAATAATAAGCCAAAAGGTAAAGTATGATAAATGATAAGTTTGCGAGATTAATTCGATCTTTTTTGTTACTCGTCTTTTCGATCAGTCTGGTTGCATGTGGTTCGAGCTCAAGAAACGAATCTACAAAAGTTGATGACACTAACAGCTCAACACCGGATACAGGTATTGAGCTTGTCGATAACAGTGGTAGTGCTGACTATCAAATTATTATTTATGGCAATAGCCATAGCGCTAGATTAGGGGATTTGCTTGAACAGCTTATTTCCAGTGAGTTAACCAATGCTCAAGTTTCAACTCTTACCGTCAGTGGTCGCTTTTTAGATGAGATAGTGAACACATCCGGCAATGTTGAAAAGCTGCAGCAAGCCAATTGGAGCCATGCTATTTTTCAAGGTCAAAAGTATTCTCAGTCTGGCTCTGTTAATTATTCTACAAGTGAGGCTGAGCGTTTAATTGCCAGTGCAAAAGAGCTGGAAATTACACCTATTTTGTTTCCTGAGCATCCGCAAAGAGGTGATGGCAAAGAAGGGGAGCTTGTCTATCAATTGCATTTGTCGATTAGCGAAAAAGAGGTAAGCTGTGTTGCACCAATCGGCTTAGTTTGGGACAAAGCAATCGCCGCATTACCGGAGCTTAATTTTTACAGTACAGATGGCAATCATGCTTCAGATGCAGGGCACTTACTGACCGCGATGACTTTTTATGAAGTCATAACAGGTGAGCTTGCAGATACCCTAGCTTACAATGCTGCTTTTGCTATTACCGAACAACAACACCAGCAGTTTGGGCAAATAATTACTCAAGTACTGACTGAGTATCCTGCATGCCCAAGCTCATAAGCTAACACCATTAATCTAAAGCATTCATTAAATACAAAAAACCGTTGTGTCTGAAACACAACGGTTTTTTATATCAACTAGTATTTATATTAGCTAGTAATTGTGTAATTACATTACACGCATGCCAGGCTCTGAGCCTTCATCTGGGTTAAGAATATAAATTTCTTTACCGCCAGGGCCTGCAGCTAATACCATGCCTTCAGACATACCGAAACGCATCTTACGAGGCTTAAGGTTCGCGACCATTACCGTTAGCTTGCCTTCAATGTCTTCTGGTGCATACGCCGATTTAATGCCTGCGAATACTTGGCGCGTTTCGCCACCTAAATCTAAAGTTAGTTTTAATAACTTATCAGCGCCTTCAACGTGTTCTGCTTTAGCAATTTTTGCTACGCGTAAATCAACTTTAGCAAAATCATCAAATTCGATTTCTGGGTTGATTGGCTCTTTTGCTAGTGGGCTGTTTGGATCAATCTTGTCTTTTTCAGCAACTAGGCTTTCTTTTGATTCTTCGATCATTTTATTTACTTTATCCATTTCAACACGCTGCATTAGCGGTTTGAACTTATTAATTGCGTGACCAACAAGCGCAGTTTGCGCGCCTTGCCATGTTAAATCGTCGTTTAAGAAAGCTTCAACGTTTGCAGCCATACCTGGAAGAACAGGTTTTAAGTAAGTGATAAGTACACGGAACATATTTAAGCCAAGTGAACAAACATCGTGTGTTTCTTGTTGTTTTGTTTCGTCTTTAATCAATACCCAAGGCGCTTTAGCGTCGATAAATTGGTTTGCTTTATCAGCAAGTGCCATGATTTCACGAATTGCACGGCTGTAATCACGGTTTTCATAGTGATTTGCGATGCTTGCAGAAGCTGCTTGGAACTCACCTAATAGTGCTTCGTCCATTACGGTGTCGCTAAGCTTACCGTCAAACTTCTTGGTGATGAAACTTGCACAACGGCTTGCGATATTAACTACTTTACCTACTAAGTCAGAGTTAACACGTAGTGCAAAGTCTTCAAGGTTTAAATCAAGGTCAGTAATACCGTTGTTTAATTTTGCCGCGTAGTAATAACGAAGATATTCAGGATCTAGGTTATCAAGGTAAGTACGCGCCTTAACAAAGGTGCCTTTTGATTTAGACATCTTCGCGCCATTCACAGTCACAAAACCATGGGCAAATACGTTTGTTGGCTTTCTGAATTTTGCGCCATCTAACATTGCCGGCCAGAATAGACTGTGGAAATAGATGATGTCTTTACCAATGAAGTGGTAAAGCTCTGCATCTGAGTCTTCGCTCCAAAATGCATCAAAATCAATCCCTTTTTTATCACACAGGTTTTTAAAGCTCGCCATGTAGCCAATAGGTGCGTCTAACCACACGTAGAAGTATTTACCTGGTGCACCTGGGATTTCAAAACCAAAGTAAGGTGCGTCACGGCTGATATCCCACTGCTGTAGGCCATCTGCAAACCACTCATCAAGCTTGTTCGCCATTTCTTGTTGAATCGTACCTGAGTGTAACCACTCTTTAAGCATGTCTTCAAAAGCAGGTAGGTCGAAGAAGTAATGCTCAGAATCTTTTAAGATTGGCTCAGCACCCGACATAACAGAGCGTGGGTTGATAAGCTCAGTTGGGCTGTAAGTTGCACCACAAGAATCACAGCTGTCACCGTTTTGATCTTCAGACTTACACGTTGGGCAAGTACCTGTTACAAAGCGATCTGGTAAGAAGATACCTTTCTCTGGGTCGAAAAGTTGAGAAATAGTGTGCTTTTTAATGTGACCCGCTTCATTTAAACGGTTGTAGATTAGCTCGCTGAAATGGCGGTTTTCTTCACTGTGCGTGCTGTGATAGTTATCAAATTCAATGTTGAAATCAGCAAAATCGCGTTGACGTTCAACACTCACGTTTTTAACCATCTCTTCTGGCGTGATCCCTTGCTTTTGCGCATTAAGCATAATTGGTGTGCCGTGAGCATCATCCGCGCAAACGTAATAGGTTTCATGACCTTGTTGTTTTTGGAAACGCGCCCAAATATCAGTTTGGATATATTCTAGTAAATGACCTAAGTGAGTCGGGCCATTGGCATAAGGTAATGCGCTAGTAATCAGGATCTTTCGCTGTGCCATAATCATTCCGAATTGAGATTAGTTCGATGCAAATATGCTCGAATATCATTATTTAATTCATTGTGAGTTGCTCATAGACAACTCAAAGCAATGATATTATCTAATTGTCTGGTTTTAATGCCTTGAATGTTACATAATTCCGCAGCACTTTTCATCAAAGAAACGCTAATTTATTGCTATGTTTGGACTGTCAAAACTATTCTCAAGTAAATCGGCTGAAAAAGCACCTATCATTGCAGCCTTAGCCGCCTACCGTAGTAGCGCATTTGCCATTGGTATTGAGCAAGATTGGCTCGAAGAGCTTAATCAAAACAGCGATAAAAGCTGGCAGGTAAAACTAAGCCTACCTTTTGCTGGCGTGGGCGAAATCACTGAGATTGAAAAATTTGTCGCTGATAAACTATCAGTGCCTGTGTCAATTAGTGCTAAAGTGAAATTACCTAGCACATATAGTTTTAAGCAAATTAAACATATTGTGCTCGTTGCTTCAGGTAAGGGCGGCGTAGGAAAGTCAACTACGGCGGTGAATCTTGCCTCGGCTTTAGAACAAGAGGGTGCCAAAGTGGGTATTCTCGATGCTGATATTTATGGCCCGTCTATTCCATTGCTTCTAGGTCTACAAGGGGCAGAGCCGAAAACAGCAGATAATAAAAATTTACTTCCTTTTGAAGCGCATAACCTCAAGGCGCAATCGATCGGCTTTTTAGTGCCAAGTGATGACGCGACCGTTTGGCGCGGACCAATGGCATCGGGAGCACTTAATCAGTTAATGAACGAAACCGCTTGGGGTGAGCTTGATTATCTAATTGTTGATATGCCTCCAGGTACGGGCGATATTCAATTAACTATTAGCCAAAAAGTGCCAGCCAGTGGTGCAGTGATCATTACCACGCCTCAAGATTTAGCGCTAGCCGATGCGCAAAAGGGCATTGCTATGTTCAATAAAGTGAACGTACCTGTGCTTGGTTTAATTGAAAACATGAGCTACTTCTTATGTGGTCATTGTGGTAAGCCTAATCATGTGTTTGGTAAAGATGGAGCCGTAAAATTAGCACATCGTCATGGTGTACCAGTGCTGGCTAATATTCCGCTGGCCATTGAAATTCGTGAAAGCTCGGAGCAGGGCGATTTAATTGCCACAGACAACGAGGCTCAAATAAGTGAAACCTACAAAACTGCAGCACGCGTGCTTGCTAGTAGCTTGTATTATCAACAGGCGCACACAAGCGCAGTTGAAATTGTCATTACTGAAGATTGATTGTTGCAAAGATTTTGTTAGTGGGTTTTTCTTGTTAACAAAATACAGATTGATTATTTTGTACTAAATTTTGCTATCTAACCCCACTTTTAGTCGCATATAGCCTGCATTTTCGTGAAATATGTCGAAAAACAAAGTTGCAGTAAATGTTAATATTTTATTGACGTTTTAATAACCGTGACATACTCTAATGAAAGCGCTTACATTGTTAGGTCTTTTTATTTGCCTGTCAATGTAAGCGCTTACAATTGACTGATTAAAACTATACTCTATATATATCAGTTGAGTACTAACAAACACATAATGTTAGGGTTCAATGCAATGAACAAATTCAAAACACACTTAACACAACTAGCAATGGCGCTTTCTGTAGTGACTTTAGCTGGCTGCGGTGGCTCTGCCACAGATACAAAAATAGATACTGTCGATCCAACTGAACCAGTTTCAGATTGGGTGATGGTTTGGGAAGATAACTTTGACGGCGATGCCATTGATGACAACAAATGGAATTTCGAAATAGACTGTGCAGGTGGCGGTAATAACGAAAAACAATGTTATACCGACAGTGAAGAAAACGCCTTTGTTGCAGACGGTATTCTTAATATCGTTGCATTGCCTGCAGAAGACGGTGCTGCAAAGCCTTATACATCTGCACGTATCAATACTCGCTACAAAGCCGATTTTAAATATGGCCGTTTTGAAGTAAGAGCAAAACTACCTAGCGGTCAAGGTTCTTGGCCGGCGTTTTGGATGATGCCAACCGACGAAGTTTACGGTGAGTGGCCTCGTTCAGGTGAAATCGACATTGTTGAGTCGGTGAACCTAAAAGTCGAAAATGATGATGGCTTCGAGTCAAATATCTACGGCACGTTACATTATGGTCAAGCGTGGCCAAATAACGACAGTAGTGGTCAAGCGTACACCTTCGCGCAAGATTCAAATCCAGCCGATGATTTTCATACTTATGCTATTGAATGGCAAGAGGGTGAAATTCGTTGGTACGTAGATGATTATTTATATGCGACACAGCGCCAGTCAGAATTACTTTATAACGCTGACGGTGAAGCACTGGCTCTTAAACATAAGGGTTGGTACACAGAGTACTTTGATCAAACAACTGGTGAGTTAACAACTTTCTGGGACGCTGCGCCATTTAACCAAGAGTTTTATTTAATCTTAAACTTTGCTGTTGGCGGTGATTGGCCTGAAAATGTTAATGCCCTTGGTATTGATGCAACTGCATTCGAAAATGGTCAAACTTTTGAAGTTGACTATGTACGTGTTTATGAATGTGCTCAAGATCCAGACACAGGTAAAGGCTGTGAAACAGTTCGCCCAGGTTATGACAATTTAGAAGATGCACTAGTCCAAGGCGCAGCTCCTGCTCCAACGCCACCAAGTGATGGCACTGTTACGCCGCTGACTATTTTTGATAGCAGTTTTAACCCTAACTGGCCTGCATGGGACTGTTGTGGTGGCACAACGCCAGGGTTAGTTGAAGATGAAGACCGTGGTAATGTGGTTGAATTTAGTGTGGGTGCGGAACCTACTGTAAATGGCTTTATTAGCCGTGATGCCTTTATTACCGATGAAAACGGTGAAGCGTCACCTTATGATGCCAGTGCAATGTTAGAAGACGGCTATGTGACTTTTGATATGCAAGTAACGTCTTTACCATCAACGCCAGACGCACCTTGGTTATTTAAAATCGAAAGTGATGAAGGCGCGACAGCCGTTGAGCTAAACCTAAGTGCAAGTACAGAAGGTGTTAGCCCAGTTGCCGGTGAATGGCAAACTTATACCTTCCCACTGCAAACATTAGCAGACGCAGGTTTAAATGTATCACTGATTGATGTAATCATGATTTTCCCTGCATGGGGTCAAGGTGAGGGTGCTGTTTACCGTGTTGATAATGTTGAAATTACCAATGGCGGCACAACAACATTACCTTCATTAACTTTATTCACTGATGAAACTAATCTTGATTGGCCGCTATGGGATTGTTGTGGTGGTTCAACACCTGTTGAAGTAGTCGACGACGAAGAACATGGTGTTACTGCAGAGTTCTCTATTGGTGCAACTCCTACGGTAATGGGCTTTATTAACCGTACTTCATCTGGTGGCAGTGGTACGCAGTTTGACGCATCAGCATTGGTTGATGACGGCATGCTGCAGTTTGAGATGAAGATCACCTCTTTATCATCAACACCAGATGCGCCTTGGCTATTAAAAGTTGAGTCTAATGAAGGTGCAACAGCAGTAGAAGTTAACCTTAACACAAGCTCAGAAGGTGTTGACCCTGTTGCTGGTGAATGGCAAACATACACGTTCCCAATCAGTACTTTATTAAACGCAGGTTTAGATGTAAGTGCTATTGATGTAATCATGATTTTCCCTGCTTGGGGTCAAGGTGAAGGTGCAGTTTACCGTGTCGACAATGCTCGCATTTATGCACCAGAGCAAGAATCGGCAGCATCAGAGCTGACGCTGTTTGCCGAAAACGTGGCTGATCAGTGGAGCATTTGGGATTGTTGTGCTGGTAGCACGCCAACAGTCGAAACTGACGATGAAACTCATGGCTCTGTGGCAGAGTTTCAAATTGGTTCTACCGCTACGGTAATGGGGTTTTTAGCTGATGATGGCGTGAGCTTTGATGCATCACACTTATTATCTGAAGGTGTGGTTCGTTTTGAGATGAAGATAGTTTCAAACGCCAGCGACCAAGATGCTCAGTGGTTATTCAAAATTGAATCAAACGATGCAGGTCAAGCTGTGGAGCTTGCGTTGAGTGCAAGCCAAGAAGGTGTCGAGCCTGTGGTTGGTGAGTGGCAAACCTATACTTATACACTTGCCGATTTACTAAGTGCAGGTCTTGATATTAGTGCAATCGACGTTGTTATGGTGTTCCCGTCATGGGGTATGGGTGAAGGTGCGGTTTACCGTATTGATAATGCAGTTATTGCAAACCCGTAATTAACATTGGCAACAAGTGATGGGTGCTGATTACAGCACCCAGTATCCATGACAACATATTGCAAAAGCAGGTATATCATGAAAAGCACAAAATTTATTAAAACACCTCTTGCAGCGTCAGTTGCGATGATTTTAACCGCAGGGCTAGGCACTATGTCTGCTTACGCACAGGATGAGCAAGAGAAAGCTGATAACGAAATTGAAGTTATCGAAGTTAAAGGTATTCGTGGCAGTCTGATCCGCGCCATGGATATGAAACGCGATGCAACAGGTGTTGTAGATGCGATTTCAGCAGAAGAGATGGGTAAATTCCCAGATACTAACTTAGCTGAATCATTACAGCGTATTACCGGTGTATCAGTGAGCCGTTCAAACGGCGAAGGTAGCGAAATTACGGTACGTGGTTTTGGTCCTGAGTTTAACCTAGTAATGTTGAATGGCCGTCAAATGCCAGGCACGGGTTATACACGTTCATACGCCCTTGAGAATATTGCCGCTGATGGTGTAAGTGCACTTGAAGTAGCGAAATCAGGTCAAGCTGATGTTCCAAGTGGTGGTCTAGGCGCTACTGTAAATATTATTACAACTCGCCCATTAAATAGCCCAGGCGAAAAGTTTAGCTCGTCTATTAAAGCTATTCATGACTCGTCAAATGAAAAAGGTGATGATTTAACGCCAGAGTTTTCAGCGATGTACAGCAATACCTATGCTGATGATACATTTGGTTTTGCGGCATCATTCTCTCATCAAGAACGTGATTTTCAACAGCAAAGTGCCAATATTCAAGGTTGGCAGGCCAATGTTGACTTACCAACCCTTGATGAAGGTGACTACATTGACCCACGTGCAGTAGATAGCGAAGGCAACCGTGTCGGTAATCATTTCTTCCCGAAAGACATGAACTACAGTATTGCTGATGTTGAACGTGAGCGTACTAATGGCCAAGTAACTTTACAGTACTCGCCAATTGAAAGCTTTACTGCAACGGTTGATTATACGGCAAGCCGCGCAATCACCGGTGTGAATACTGTTGGTTGGGGTATTTGGAACAACTTTAGTACAAACATTAATGGCTATGAGCTTGATGAGAATGGTACAGCGATTTATGCAGACATCAGTGGTGACGATGGTTCATTTACTGCAAGTCGCGCCACTACAGAAGTAAAAGCACGTTCAATTGGTTTAAACCTAGAATGGCAAATTAACGATGAGTGGGAAGTTGAGTTCGATTATCATGATTCGAAAAACGAAACAGATAATGGCGCAGATGATGGCTTAGGTTCTGATGGTCAAATCATTCTTGGCTCTGACCAGTTACAGAGCAAAGTATATGACTATCGCACTGGCGAAATTCCGCATGCCTACGTTAATTGGAACAATGGTACTACAGTACTAGACCCAAGTGAGATAGATTCGAACTTCAGTCAGTTTATTTACTCGCCAGGTGAGTCTAATGTTGAGCAAGCGCAGCTTCATGCAACCTGGTTCAACGAACGTTTTGAAATTCCACTTGTTAAAGTGAAATTCGGTGCTGCCAATACTAAGCAAACTATGGGTGGCTTTACGGCATGGAGTGGCTTGCGTGGTGGCCCAGGTTTTAACCCTTCATTCACAGAAATCTTCCCAGATGGCATGTTCACTTATAATGATACTGGCGACATGCTAGACCAGTTCGCTGGTGGTGGTAGTGCCCTTGAGCCTAATTACTACTACACCTATAGCTTTGAAGAAGCGTTAGCTCGTCAGCTTGCTTATTTAAATGAAGATTTATTGGGCGATAATCAGTATTCAATTGACCCATTCTTTGATGGTATCGACAGTGAAAGCTACGTAGAAGAGAAAACGCAAAGCTTCTATGTGAATAGCTTATGGGAGTTTGATGTAGCAGACTACTTTGTTCAAATCAACGCTGGTCTTCGTTATGAAGAGACCGATGTAACTAGTACTGTCCGTCAAAAAATTGAAAAACAAGTGAACTGGGTAGCCGCTTCAGAGTGGATCATGCAATACGAAACAGGTGGTACAGATAACTTTTATCAAGAAAAAGGTAATTACGATATTTGGTTACCGAATATCGACATAAAAGTTGAAATTACAGATGAGCTTATTGGTCGTGTTTCGTGGGGTAAAACCATGGCTCGTGCGCCGCTGGGTAATTTAGCTGGTGGTCGAAGCCTCACAGGTAGCCCGAAACCAGATGCACGTACTGGTGGTCAAGGCAATACTGACCTATTACCATTTGAGTCAACAAACCTCGATTTAACACTTGAATACTACTACGGTGAAGGTAGTTATGCATCGGTTGGCTACTTCAAAAAAGACGTAGATAACTTTATTTCAAACACGACACAACAGATTACCATTGATGGTTTACATGACATCTTAAATGGTCCGCGTTATCAAGAAGCTGTTGCATCTGTAGAAGCGCGTGGTGAGCAAGCGACAACCAATGCAATTTTCAATGAAATGCTGGCACTTGGTTATGGTAATGCCGATGGTATGATTGAGCCAACGAGTGCAGACCCACTTATAGTATGGGATATTACTCAACCACAAAATACCGATAGCAAATCAGTCGATGGTATTGAGCTTGCCGTACAACACATATTTGGTGAAAGTGGCTTTGGTTTAGGGATTAATGCCACATTTGTTGATGGCGATGTTGAATTTGATTCAAATGACCTCAACCCGCAGTTTCCATTAGAAGGTTTAAGTGATTCAGCGAACTTCCAAGCCTTCTATGATAAAGATGGCTTATCAGTAAAAGTGACTTACGCATGGCGTGATTCTTACTTAATTGGGGTAGGTCAATCGCAAGGCTCGGTTGATGCGCCGCCACAATTTGGCGATACCTACGGTCAATGGGACTTAAGTGTTAACTACGACATCAACGAAAACATGACTGTTTTCTTTGAAGGTATAAACCTTAACAACGAAACTGAGCGTGGCTACGGTCGTTACGAAGAGCAGTTCTTATTTGCTCGTCAATACGGACCACGTTACACAATCGGTGCCCGTTATAGCTTTTAATATGTGATCCCCAAAGGAACAAAAGCCGCTCAATGAGCGGCTTTTTTTATTAAAAACGTGATTTTCAAAAAGTGACAATTAATAACACGGGTTTAGAAAGGTTTCTTGCGAGAAAAGAAGTAACTCGAAAAATAGCAAAAAAAGGCAATGCCAGGATTGATTAATAAATTAGGCATAAACACAATATCGGTTTCACCGAAACAATAGAAGTAAAAGACAATAGTGAGTAATGAAGGCAGTGGGAAAAAGAACGTTTCGTTTGCAACTAAGCCAACCACCGACCAGCTAGTTAAAAGTAATGAACCGATAAAAACGAGAAAGCCATGCCATAAATCGTGCTTTTTAGCGTAATGTTTGGCAATTAAAATAGCGGCAACGCATGCTGGCAATGTTATTACGGATAAAATGACGTAATCCATAACAACTTATCCTCATTCTCCTTATAGTCGGGGCATTAAAACAAAACTCAGTACTTCAGATAAATCAGAAAACACTGATCTTATTACCTGAGATGGCTTATCTTATTTTGTTGAGAATTATTCGCGCAACACGCTGATGATTTGTGTAATATATGGCACACTATAGCCACCCAATTTGGCTTTACTGATACACACTCGATTTTTGTTGTGTTTCAACTAGAGCTTAGCGTGTTTTTTCAACTTAAAATCATATGTTTAAGTTGTATTAGGTAGAATAATAAATGAGATTATCAGATACCCATATTCAGCAGTATATTGACGAAGGCCGCATTGTTATTGAGCCTACACCGAGTAAAGAAATGATTTCAGGTGTGACGGTAGACTTGCGGTTGGGCAACAAGTTTCGAGTTTTCCAAGATCATACCGCAGCCTATGTTGACTTAAGTGGTCCAAAAGATCAGTTAAATAAGGCGATGGAATCAATCATGAGTGACGAAATTGTGCTGGCTGAAGAAGAAGCATTTTTCCTCCACCCAGGTGAACTGGCACTTGCTATCACCCATGAAAAAGTCACATTACCAGCAGATATTGTTGGTTGGTTAGATGGTCGTTCATCGTTAGCACGTCTTGGTTTGATGGTTCATGTTACAGCACATCGTATTGATCCGGGTTGGTCTGGTAATATCGTGTTAGAGTTTTATAACTCAGGCAAATTGCCACTGGCTTTACGCCCAATGATGAAAATTGGTGCTATGAGCTTTGAAACCATGACAAGCCCTGCAGAAAACCCATACAACGTTCGTAAAGACGCAAAATATAAAGATCAAAATTCGGCAGTAGCGAGCCGTATTAGTGATGACAATAAATAGCTCCAGTTTATGTGGCCTTAGTGCCACATAATATATTTCCGAACTTTTCACCCAATTTAGTTCACTATAATTGGCAATTTAAGCTTATCGGCCCCATACTTTTAGCTGGTGTTAAAAGCACGGAGCTAAAATGCACATTGTTGGCAAGCAAGTTAATTGGATTATCACAAAGCTGCTCATAATATTGTGTTGTGTATTGATACACTGCACCAGTGTTTTTGCTGCTGATGATGACTTATCTGTTTGGTTGCTTGATTCAGAACAACCACTTGCCAAACTTAGCCAATCTCTTGAAGTATCGTTACAAAACGCAGAAAAACTAAATGCGCTTGAAACAAGCTCGGTCCGCCTCACAGGTAAAACATCCCATTGGCTAGTCATCGACTTATACCAACTATCCGAAAATAAAAACTATGTTGTTTTTCTTGGCGAACCCAATTTAACCTGGGCTAAGTTTTATCTTTTAGATGAAAACTTTCAGGCTACTAGTAATCAACGACTCGCTTCACTAGAAAGTTTATCGAATGTTCGTCCTCATTGGTTGATTGAGCATAGCCAAGGACATCGCTGGGCTTTAGTTAACTTTGTGCATGATAGAGCACTGACGATAGAAGTTGGGGTGGTGGCTGCGAAAATATTTGAAGCCAATTTACACCAAACTATTCTAGGTTATGGTGCTATTTTGGGTGTGCTAGTTTTATGTATGTTTGTATGTGCTGTCTATTTTTTTGTATCGCAGCAACCAAAATACTTAGTGTTGGATGCGTACTTCGTGTTGGTTTGTATCGGATTTTTGATTGATAACGGGTTAATAAACTATCTTGTTGATGGTTTAGACTGGGAAGCAAAATGGCCTGTTAATGAGTTTGCATTATGTTTTATAAGCTATTTTTTATATCACTTTCTAGCGATCCATACCTATAAAGTTACGTTTAAAAAGGCTTGGCAAGCTATGATGGTTTGTTTACTCAGCGCAGCCGTGTTGTCATCACTATTGCCTCAGTTTAATCGTCAGTGGCTTTTTATAGTCAGCTGTTTGGGCTTTTTGTGCTTTGCTTCTGTAATCTTTTATAGTTTGATTAAGCGTAAAAACAACCGTACTCACCTGCGTGTTTTTATGCTTTTAACTATTGTTATTCAAGTGCTGAGTCTATTTATCTGGAATGGCTTTGGCATTGGTTACCATGGTGTTCATAACACAATCTTACTTATGGCATCACTTGCGATATGTTCCGTACTGTTATTAAAAGATCGCCAGCAAATCTCAGCGTTTAGCTACTCCATGTTACATGATGCAGATACTAAGCTACCAAATAAGCAGTTTTTACTCGCGCAAATGGTGAAGAAAGTATCGCAGAAACAACACTTTTCAGTTTTATTATTTAAACCTCATGTACTTTCAAATGCCCGCTCTACATTTGGTTTTGAGCAAGCCAATATTTGTATCAATGAAAGATTAAGTATCTTAAATACTCAGCTACAGAGTATGAGTGCACTAAAGCTTGAAATTCAAGCAAGCAGAAGCGCGTGGCTTGCTCACGTTGATGACAGTACGTTTGGCTGTTTAATTATGGGCGAGCTTGAGCTAAGTCACATAGAGCAGTTTGCATGTTTGATCCATGGGGTCTTTGAAGAAGGGCTCACCCATGAAGATATTAATTTAGTTGATAGTGTTGATATTGGGGTTGCCTATTACCCGATGCATGGCAATACCGCGAAACAAATCTTGCAATGTGCGATACAAGCTATGTCTGAAAAGCGTTTACAAGGTGAACGTTGGCGCATGTTCGATTCAGAAACTGCACGCCTTTCTGAGCAAAGGTTATCGATTGCTGCTGCACTTAAAATTGCGATTGATGAGAACCAACTCAGCTTACACTTTCAGCCGCAGATATGTTTGAAAACAGGCAAAGTAGTGGGCTGTGAAGCATTGCTGCGATGGCAGCATCCTGTATTTGGTGCAGTAAGCCCAGATGTATTTATTCCAATTGCAGAGTCAGCAGGGGTGATCAATCAGCTTACAGAGTGGGTCGTTGAAAGGGGCATTGAATGGCAAGCGAAGTTTTGCAAACTGATACCCGATCACGTTATTTCTATTAATATTTCAGCAAAAGATTTATTAAATAAAGACTTACCCGTGCTTTTAATCACTATTTTAAATGAGCAAAAAGTGCGTGCCGAATCTGTGATGCTGGAGCTTACAGAATCTGCAACTTTGGAGGAAAGTAAAAAGATCAAAGCGACACTTGATGACTATCGTTTAATCGGTTTAAAGCTAGCAATTGATGATTTTGGTACCGGCTACTCATCGCTTGCTTATCTGAGCCAGCTAGGCTTTGATGAGGTGAAAATAGATAAACAATTTGTGTTAAACCTGCCATTTTCAGTGAACGATCAGAGTATTTGCCGGGCAACCTGTGACATCGCCACTACTTTGGGTGCACATGTTGTTGCTGAGGGTATTGAAGATGAGCAAAGCCTAGCAATGCTGCAAAGTTATGGCTGCCAATTTGGACAAGGGTATTATTTTTCAAAACCGCTTTGTGCAGATGATTACTTAACTTGGATAAGCGAGGTGCAGAAAGTTGAAATTAGCCTTGATGCAACAGCGAACCTAACTGATTAAAGTAATTCAGCAGTGCTGAAAAGCAGCGCATTGTATGCTGCTCATCTGGGTAGATTAAGCCACTTGTCGATAACCCACTCACTAAAAAGCTATTTTTTATATCAGGGTGCATGGCAATACACTTTTCAAAACAGCGAGCCGCTAGTTCTTCAGGCATACTCATATAAAGTTGCTTTACTTGCCTATCAAAAGCGATTGATTGCTTCACGAACGCATTTGGATTTTCACCTGAGGTGTCTAAAAATACCTGATGGTAAAACTCATTTAAGTGTTGATTAAGTGGATGACTCAAATCTGGTGACTGTTCGAGCCACAGTGCTGAGCAAAATTGCATACTCTTTCTGCTCTTAAATAAATGCTGACAAATATGGTGATCAAACGCATGAAACCATTCATGTGCCAGAGCGCCACCACCGGCATTTTTTGCTAGCGCAAGGGTTTGACTGTGAGCATTATAATGAGCCTGCACACCTTTTTGGCCACCATGACCAAAGGCAAAATTAAGCTTTCCCCTAAGGCCTATTGCCGTTGGGGGTAAAGTCAGTATTTGCGCTAGATCAGCTAAGGCATCGTAAATTAAATTCGCCGCTAATAGCCGCTCTTGCTTATTAACCCAATTGCCAACCACCATGGTACGAAAACCAAAGGTATCGCGAATATCGTCAAAATCGACCTGATCATCAAAGCGATAATCTGGTCCCTGACGGTGAAAACCGGCACTAAGCCGTTTTGATACACGCATTATAAATAGCGTGCCTTAACATCATCTGGCATATGTTGGGTTTGCTTATCGACCAGTGCTGCTAATAATCTGTATAGCGGTTTTACATCAAGGCCTTCAATCAGTTTAAGGCTATGAGCCACTGCTTCTAAAGTTGATAAGCTATCTGCGCGTGGTGCTTTACGAATGACGTATTTGTTTTGTGGTATTTGCTTAAAACTCACAGCCTGAAACCCCTGAAGGCTTGGAGTTAATCGCAGCATTTTGTAGGCTTTTTTCCACGTACCATCAATCACAATTAAATGAGTTAAAGACTGTTTGAAAGCATCTGTAGTGGCAGTGTGTTCATCTAAACATAATGCATTATCAGCAGGATAGAGTACCGCAGTTGTTGCTTTTGGCAATGTTGCGAGCTGTAAAAAGTCTTGTTCTGACTCACCTGCAATGATTTGGCAGTTATCTAAGCCTAAATTCAGTAAATTAGCGGTGTTCTTAGTAACTTTTTCCTCACTAGGGTGGCGTAATATAATGATTTTTAGTTTATTATTGATTATGCTTATTGAATCACATAAACAGGTTTTAACTGAAAAGCCACAATGTGAGCACAATTCTCTAGCCATACGAACTCAGGTGTAAATCAAAACTATACCTAGTATACATGAGCTTAACTCGCAAAGCAGGTTTGCTTTTTAGCTATGAACGGCTAAAGTTGCGATTTATATAATTACGTTTTTGATTAAGGGATAAAGATGACGACAATCACAATTGATGAGAGTGCACTGGAAGGGATGGAATCACTTTTAGGTGACCAATTTGCCGACACCTTGACCTTTTGTTGTAGTGAATTTCAGCGTTTAGGCTCTGAAGTACTTGCAAATCTTGGTTCAGATAACGAAGTAGCTGCAAGGCATGCACACAGTTTAAAATCAAATGCAGCTCAATTTGGTGCTGCAAGTTTATCATCGCTTGCGCAAGAAATTGAACTGACCTTGAACCAAGGTGATGTAGCTACTGCGCAAGAAAAATCACAAACCCTTGATGAACAAGTTTCAGGTTCTGTAGAAAAATTACAAGCTTGGTTCGCTACTCGCTAAAAACTTGAATTTATTTCAGTTATAACCGCAAAAATCCTCTGGCATGGTACCCCTTTACTGGGGTAGTCTTAAGGCTAATTAGTAGAGGTAACCATGTCACAAATCAAAAAGAGTCACAAACTAGACGGTGTCTGTTATGACATACGTGGGCCTGTGCTTGCACAAGCTCGAAAAATGGAAGACGAAGGGCAAAAAGTATTAAAGCTAAACATTGGCAACCCAGCTGCCTTTGGCTTTGATATGCCTGAAGATATGCACAAAGATATCATTCGTAACTTATATTCAGCCCAAGGCTACTGTGACTCTAAAGGCCTCTACTCAGCCCGTGTGGCTGTCTATCAACACTATCAGCAACGCGGATTATTTAATCTTGATGTCGATAATATTTATATCGGCAATGGGGTCAGCGAATTAATTCAAATGACCACACAAGCATTACTTGATAATGACGATGAAGTGCTTATTCCTGCACCGGATTATCCGCTATGGACTGCATCGGTTAAATTAGCAGGGGGTAACCCTGTGCATTATCTATGTGATGAAGAACAAGATTGGTTCCCTGATATTGCTGATATTAAATCGAAGATCACCTCAAAGACCAAAGCGTTGGTGCTTATAAACCCGAATAACCCAACAGGGGCGGTGTATAGTGATGATCTGTTGATGGAACTTATCAATATTGCTCGCGAGCACAAGTTATTGTTACTGAGCGATGAAATTTACGAGAAAATCTTGTATGACGGTGTCAGCCACAGCTCGATTGGTGCGCTGTGTGATGATGTGCCAATTATCACCTTTAATGGCCTAGCAAAAACGTACCGCGCTGCGGGATTGCGTATGGGCTGGATGGTGTTAAGCGGTCGTACTAGCATGATGGACGACTTAAGCCGTGGCCTAGATATGCTGGCATCAATGCGCTTATGTGCCAATGTGCCTGCTCAGTATGCTATTCAACAAGCTTTAGGCGGTGTGCAGTCAATCGATAACTTGATAAACCCTGGTGGTCGATTGTATGTGCAGCGTGATATTGCATGGCGTGGCTTAAATGCCATTGATGGTATTAGCTGTAAAAAGCCTAAAGGGGCGCTTTACGCTTTTGCGAAAGTGGATACGGCGCACTTTAACATTAAAGATGATGAGCGCATGATTTTAGATTTACTCAAAGCTGAGAAAATCTTATTAGTGCATGGTCGCGCATTTAATTGGCCTGATCCTGATCATTTCAGATTGGTATTTTTACCAAACAAAGATGATTTAACAGAAGCCATGAGCAAGATGCAGCGATTCTTTGCTGATTATCGACAAAGCTAAAAAAAGCGAGCCGAGGCTCGCTTTTTTAATAAGCTTTATCAACACGCACCGTGTTATCGGTGAGGTACACCAAACGTACTTTATCACCTTGGTTGAACAGCATTTGGTTGTCTTTATCTTGCACAACCATAAATTGTTCGCCGCTTTCTACTTTGATCATCAATTCAACGAGCTGATACTGTATAACGCGACTGTTTTGTTGGCGGTTGTGGGCAACAGAGCCACCAATCATTGAGCCCAAAATGGTTGCTACAGTACGGCCACTGCCGCCACCAAACTGGTTACCGATAACGCCGCCAATAAGCGCACCACCAAACGTTTCCCAGCCGTTGGTTTTATCTCTGACCAGCTCTTGTTCAGTAATGGTTCGCACTGACTGTACTGAGCCAAACAACACCTGTTGTACAGGTACTGCTTTGTTACGCTGATAGTCAGCATAACTTGGCGAGCTCAGTAATAAACAGCTTGCTAGGATTGCTACTAGGTATTTCATAACCCCTCCTGACTACCAGCCAAAAGTTGATTTCTCACGTGTTTTACGGATTTCAGTTTCATCAGCCCATTCAACTAGGCCGCTTTTTAAATCCATTAAACGCATAGTGAATTTATAATACACATCAGCCTTGTCAGCATTCGATTTAACAATGCTCGATAAGTTACCGTATAACATGTATTGCGCACCCACTTGCTGTCCAAAGGCAATAGCGGTATTTGGATTTACAAGTGGGTCAACGTTTTGGAAGTTAAGTTGTTCGCGCACAGCTTCAACACGGGTCATATCAACAAAGCGGAACTTACCACTGCGTAATAACTGTGTTGAGATTGAATCGGTGATTGATTCAGTATCAATGTGCTCGCTCGTTTTGTTTTTAATACGCTCAACAAACACGATAGGGCGGGTATTTGCTGTCATGGTACCAACCACAGGTGAAGCAAGTAACGAGTCTGTCATTTGGCTTGCTACTTTTTGTAGATCCGTTGAACCAAAGTTGATATCTGTAGTTTCTACGGCTTGCGCATCACCATAGCTAACAACGGCTTTGTTAGCACAACCAGACAGCAACAAAGCGCTTGTTATTGCAACGGCCGCAGCCGACTTAACAGAAAGTAATTTCATTGTAGTATCCTTAATCTTCAAATTCTTGTGCTTCTGTTGACACTTCACGCACTGCAAGCGAGAAGGTGACAGCATTTGCTGTCGGGGCTAGGCCCGGTAATTGGGTCTTAGCAAATCCAAATAATGTAATAGGTTGCCAAGGTGAGTGGTTGCCGCGAATAACAAAGCCATCAGCGTCATACCAAGTAAATTGATACTGTAAGTATTGAGACTTTTTATACTGGCTTGCCAGTGTCACAACAACATCCGTTAAGCCATTTGTTTGGCGTGTTTTTACATCTGTAATGGCTAATTTCTTGCCAAGTTCAGGGTTATTAACAATCAGTTGTTGGTTATACTGTTGTGATGCCTGCTCAACACCAATGCCAGAAGTGGTAGGGCGTGAGGAGCAAGCCGCAACAAGTAAAATGGTTAATAGTGGCACTAAGTATTTCATCATTGCTCCTAGAGTTGTACAACATGTGTGTCGTAGTAGTTATTTATAGAGGTTAGAAAAATCAAGGTTAACCCTTGCTTACTAACCGTAAAGTCTATTTCGCCATGCCCTGGCACGGTTAAAGCGTGCTGACCTGCTGGCATCGCGTGCTGAGCAATACTCAGTTGACTAGGTAAAGTCGACCAGCTTCGCGTATCAGCCTGCTCTGATGCAATGTTATAAATATTCGCTAAAATATTACCGACATCGCCGCCGCTTCTTGCCAATTCTGCACGCATCTTTTCTTTCGCAACCAAACGCATAATTTGGCGGGTTATTCTGCCAGCACTTTGATCTTTTAACGTCTTTGCTGCCAACGCTTCAAGCCTAACAATGGGCGTCAGTGGCAAATTTTCACCACCAAGACTCACGGTTTTATCACTGCCCGCATAGGGCGCATCGCGATAAACTGGCATGGCAATACTGTAAAAGCGTGCATCACCACGGGAGGTATAAATGGGTAACCGTAAATGAAACTCTTGCCTTGCTGGTATCAAACCTTGCTCTGCAATTACAATTACTTGGCCCGTGTTTGCTTGAGTCTGCTTTAGCTTGCCAAAGCGCTTGCTAAATTCTTCAAAGTCCTGATCAAACCCTTGTTTTTTGGCAAGGCGTAACACTGTTTGCTGTAAGTAGCTATTTTCGCTATTTATTTCGAGTGCTTTCTTATAATCGATATAGGCATCATCAAACTGTTTATCCGCCTCATAAAGTAGGCCAGACAAATAAAACGTAAAGGCATTTTGAAAGCCATTTTTAACATTGCCAATTAACTCGGCCATATCCGGGTAGCCTTCGGCTGCCTGTTCCGCTTGTTCATCAAGTACAGCTTGGTTGTCTTTTAGTGCATCTTCTTGCACTTTATTAGCACGCCTAACTTCAACTAATGCAGATTCAAGTTGCTTATCAAATACATAACTCAGTGCTTTGTAGCTATGCAGCATGGTCATTTCATAAGCTGCTGGCTCATAACCAATCACTGAGTCATTGGTTAATAATGAATTTGTTTGCTCAAGGCCTGCACTTAGTTGTACTTTGGCTGCTTGACGCTTTTTTTCCATATTTTGATAAACAGCTTCAAAGGTCTCATTGGCCTCGGAATTTTGTTTAGCCAAAAACTCAAGACGGGCCGTTTCAAGCTGATTCAATAAATAGTTACTATGGCCTCGGCTGTTACTTGGCAAAAGCTGCTGAGCACTTGCTATGTTATTTTGAGAAACAGCTTGGCGCACAGGTCTTAGCTGCGTCGCATAATCTTGGAATAGATCAGTAATACCTATGGTACTGCAACCAGATAACAGTAAAGCAGCTCCAATAAATAAACGTCGATGCACTGAACACTCCTTTTAAACAATGTACTGAGATTAGCATACGCGGCTTAACCTTCTATGATAAATTATGTAAAAAATCGTAAGTTAATTGTCTAATTTTAGGTCTTATCTTTTTTAAAACCAAAAGGATAACTCATTTGTTGAGCACCATACTGTATACCTTAATTGCACTTTGTGCGTTTGCAGCCAACTCTTTGCTGTGCCGAATGGCATTACAAAGTGGTGATATAGATCCGTTAAGTTTTACTGCCATTCGCTTAGCAAGTGGAGCGTTTATGTTACTAGGCTTACTTTTATGGCAAACAAAGCTAAAGCAAACAAAATCACAATCAGCTAAACCTTTAACCGATAAAGGTAACAATATCAGTGCCCTTAGTTTATTTGTTTACGCGCTGTGCTTTTCAGTTGCCTATGTTGATTTAAACACAGGCACAGGCGCACTTATCTTATTTTCGGCAGTACAATTAACCATGATAGGCCATAGTGTTTTAAATAAAGAGCCACTCAGTAAAGTACAGTGGGGGGCTTTGTTTGTCGCTTTTGCGGGTTTTATTTACTTAATGCTGCCCTCAGCCACAGTGCCTTCTTTCATGCCAGCCATGCTTATGGCGTTAAGTGGCGTGGCATGGGGTGTTTACAGTATTCGCGGAAAATCATGCAGCTCACCGTTGCAAGCAACCAGCTTTAACTTTCTAAGAAGTTTAATACTTGTGCCAATTTTAGTGATTTTAGCTATGGTTGATTGGCAAGGTATTACTGCGAGTGGGGTTTATTTGGCGATAGCTTCAGGAGCGCTTGCATCTGGGCTTGGCTATAGCATTTGGTACATTGCACTACCTAGGCTTAAAAGTAGCCAAGCAGGGGTGGTGCAGCTAACCGTGCCTGTGCTTGCCACATTAGCTGGGGTGATGGTTTTAGATGAGCAATTAACAGCGCGTTTAGTTGTAGCCAGCGCCTTAATTCTTGGCGCTGTACTGGTATTTTTAATGGCTAAAATTAGGGCGTATTAATATTTAACACGTAGCGTTCATACAGGGTGTTAAGTTCAGCTAGTATCGCTTGCTTGCCGCTAAGCTCATTTTGTTCGATACAGTGCTGTAATGTTTCAACTGACAGATACTGCATCATCTTTGCAGATACACCAATATGACTAATATGCCAAGGCTCAGGGGCAACCCCACCTTTGTACTCTTGGTAAGGGCGATAAAAACCATACTTTTCTAGGTTATCGTCAAGCCATGCAGCAAGCTTGGCAAAGGGCCCTGTGGGTGAATACTCATCAGGCGTTAATTGCAGCTCGTAATCATCGTCAATCGGGCGGGTATCGTAAATGTCGAGGTCGGTACCAAAGTGGTGCCTGCTTGCCCCCGGAAGTGCTGAGTAAAGCATAATAGCGTGGCACTTTTTAGTATCACTTAGGCTTTCTAAATCTACCGTTTGTTGCTTTAGGGTGTAAACCGGTCGAAGGCCCTGAAATTTAGCATTCCAAATAGTACTTTGACGATGAAAATCGCGAAAGCTTGAGGCAATTGTCAGATCAATACCTGCTTCTTTTGCTCCTTGCTGCAGAGCTAAAAAATCATCGACAATATCACGATGCAAGCGATGATTTTGTAGCTCAACTAAATGTGAGCTACTTAACCCCGTGGCACATTGTTTAAGCTCGGTTTGGTTCATGTAAGCAGTTGCTCTAAAATGACTTCGTAAATATCAGCTAGTTGAATTAAATCATCCGTGCTAACACATTCATCTACTTTATGAATAGTTTCATTACGCGGACCAAGCTCAATGACTTTGGCACCCGTTTGCGCGATAAAGCGGCCATCAGAAGTACCGCCGGTGGTTTCAAGCGCGGTGTCGCGTCCAGTCACCTGCTTAATAGCGTGCACGGTGGCATCTACTAACGGACCATGATCGGTTAAAAACGGCAGTCCATTAACAATCCAATTTAGCTCGTAATTCAGGTTGTGTTTCTCAACAATTTCTACGACTCGCTGTTGTAGTTCTTGGTGAGTCACTTCAGTGCTAAAGCGAAAGTTAAATTGAATTTCAAGCTCACCAGGGATCACGTTACCGGCACCGGTGCCGGCGTTAATATTCGAAACTTGAAAGCTGGTTGCAGGGAAAAATTCGTTACCTTGATCCCACTCGGTTTGACTCAGCTCAGTTAACGCAGGAGCAGCTAAATGAATCGGGTTTTGCGCTAAATGCGGGTAAGCAACATGGCCTTGCACACCTTTCACGGTTAAAAAGCCAGTTAATGAACCTCGACGTCCATTTTTTACCACATCGCCAAGTACATCACGTGAAGATGGTTCGCCAACTAGGCATAAATCAATCTTCTCACCACGTGCTTCAAGAGTATCGATAACACGGGTTGTGCCGTTGATAAACGGGCCTTCTTCATCAGAAGTAATTAAAAACGAAATTGACCCTTTATGATCTGGGTGCTTAGCCACAAAACGCTCTGTGGCAACTACCATGGCAGCTAAAGAGCCTTTCATATCGGCTGCACCGCGGCCATGTAACATGCCGTCTTTTACCAGTGCAGAAAAAGGCGGGTGCTGCCAATTTTTTGCAGGGCCTGTTGGTACAACATCTGTGTGACCTGCAAAACAAAAATGCGGTGACGCATCTCCCTTACGAGCCCAAGTATTCAAGGTATCAGTGAAAAACAGTGATTCAATATTAAAGCCTAGTTTTTCAAGGCGTTCGTTCATTAACGCTTGGCAACCAGCATCTTCAGGCGTTACTGATTCACGCTGAATAAGCGCTTGAGCAAGTTCAATAACAGGGTGAGTCATTAGGCAAAAATCTCATCGTATTGAGCTGCTTTAAAACCTAAGTGGTATTGGCCGTTATGCACAAGTACCGGGCGCTTGATCATCGCAGGTTGCTCAACCAGCAATGCTAATGCAGATTCTTTATCTAGGTTTTGCTTTTGCTCATCAGATAATTGACGGTAAGTTGTGCCGCGTTTATTAACTAAATCTTGCCAATCAATGTGCGCTGCAAATTCGTTAACTAGCTCAGCACTAATGCCGTCTTTACGGTAATCATGGAAAGTAAATTCTTGATTGTTATCAGTTAAATATTTCTTGGCTTTTTTGATTGTATCGCAATTGCTGATACCGTACATGATAGTCATAAATTCTACTTTTTAGTTACAGTGAGTAATGTGTCTACCCCAGCAGTGACCTGAGATAGTGAATAATATAGGGGTCCAAGGTGTTGGCTATTGAGAACGCACAGTGTGCCAAGCATAGGGCTGCTCAGCTCGCGTAAATCAAAATAGGCTAATCGTTCACCTTTGCTAATTTTACTGCCGTTTAATTTAGCAATATTGGTGTGGTTGATATGTTCTTCAACCGATGAAAACGATAAGTTTAATAAAACTTTTAAACCGTTTTTTGCCTGTAAAATGTATTCTTTACCGGCATTTTTAACTTGTAATAGGGTGCCATCGAATGGCGCGATGATGTTGTGGCTAGTTAATTCAACACTAATCCCAGGGCCAAGGGTAGCAAAACGAAAAAATGGCTCAGGGTGCTCGCTAATGCTTTTTACACGCCCGGTAAATGGGCTTTTAATGGCCATGCAGCGCGCTTTTCTGAGGCTGCGTTCGGGTAAGTATTGAACTTCGTTAGTCATGGCTTATTTAACATCACCTAGCACATGGTAACCGTCTTTTTTCAGGGCTGTAATAGCTTTGGCCATACTTTGCTTTTTCACCAATACATAATCTGTATCGTAGGTTGATAAAGCAAAAATCGAGATCGACGCTTTTGCTAACACGCCAGAAATATTCGCCATAATACCAGTTAACGAAAAACCAAGTGGGCCAATAACTTCAAGTGCTTGCCAGTCGGTTTCTTGATCAAGACTGTCGAGTTGGAAACTACTAGGGCAAACTATAGACAGTTCATCAGCCGTTTTTGCAATAAAGAAAATAGCTTGTTGGAGTAAGGCAGGATCAATCGTTGCATCGACATCTAAACTATGAATGGTAAGTTCTTCACTATGAAGTTGTAACGTTTGTTTTGACATCTGCGATCCTATCTTTGAAGCCTTTGAATTTATAGTATAGGTAAACAAAGTTAAGATAAAGCGCAATAATTTTGATTGCTGAGGTTTTACTCAATATCGCTGTTGAGGTTGTCCACAGAATCTGTGGATAAATATGGGAATAGGTACGTATAAAGAAGCTAATAGGCTAATTTATAAAGGTTTTATAAATTAGCCTAAATTTTGAAGGGTTAATTTTCTAAGCTTTCAACTTGCTTAGCTTGAATCGCCGTTAGGGCAATGGTGTAAACAATATCGTCTACTAATGCACCACGACTCAAGTCATTTACCGGCTTACGCATACCTTGCAGCATTGGGCCAATACTAATTAAATCGGCACTACGTTGTACGGCTTTATAAGTTGTATTACCCGTATTTAAATCTGGGAATACAAACACTGTTGCTTTACCTGCAACCGGGCTGTCTGGTGCTTTCTTAAGTGCTACGTTTTCCATAATTGCAGCATCGTACTGAAGCGGGCCATCAATTACTAAATCAGGGCGCTTTTGCTGGGCAAGCTTAGTGGCTTCACGCACTTTTTCTACGTCAGCGCCTGAACCCGAAGTACCCGTACTGTAGCTGATCATTGCAACACGCGGTTCAATACCAAACGCAGCCGCTGAATCCGCTGATTGAATCGCGATATCGGCCAGTTGCTCTGCCGTTGGGTCTGGGTTGATAGCACAGTCACCGTATACCAGAACTTGATCAGGTAACAACATAAAGAAGACTGATGATACCAACGATGAACCCGGTGCAGTTTTAATTAACTGTAGCGGTGGGCGAATCGTATTCGCTGTAGTGTTAACAGCACCCGACACAAGGCCATCTACTTTGCCTTGCTCAAGCATCATCGTGCCGAGTACAACATTATCAAGTAGTTGTTCTTGAGCAACCACTTCTGTTAAACCTTTGTTTTTACGAATATCGACCATAGGCACAACGTAGTCGTTGATCACATCACCTGGCTCAACAATGGTTACGTTATCGTTAAGCTCAACACCTTGTTGCTCAGCAATTCGTAAAATCTCTTCTTTGTCACCAAGTAGGATTGTTTTTGCAATGCCACGTTGACCACAAATTGCTGCGGCTTTAATCGTGCGCGGCTCATTACCTTCAGGTAAAACAACCGTTTTCTTCGCTTGACGGGCTTTATCTGTTAGTAAGAAGCGAAACGCTGGCGGAGACATTTTACGAGTTCGGCCAACACTTTGTGCCAGGCTGTCTAACCAGTCAGAGTCAATGTTACTAGCGTTGTGATCTTTTACTTTGTCGATACGTTGGTCATCATCGCACGGTACTTCCATATTGAAGTTGTGCAGTAATAAAGACGTGCGCCACGTATCTTCTTGTGTTGCCAGGATTGGTAGGCCGGTATTCATAGCTTGTTCGCACAATTTCATAATGCGATCTTCAGGTTTAAAGCCACCGGTTAATAAAATAGCCCCAAGCTTGGTACCATTCATGGCTGATAAACAAGCGGCAACGAGTACATCAGAGCGATCGCCCGGAGTAACTAGTAATGCACCCGGGGTAAAGTGGCTTAAAATATTCGATACAGTACGAGCACAGAAAGTAACGCGACGTAAACGACGATGAGCCATGTCGCCTTCGTTAATAACTTCGGCCTTTAAGTATTCACATAAATCACGCACACGTGGCGCTACTAGGTCGAAATCCCACGGGATTGAACCTAATAACTTAAATGGGTGTTTTCTGAAAATAGGCAGTGATGCTAAACGGTTTAATTCGTTTTCAAGTTGCTCAGGCTCATGGGCTTCAACGAGGTCTGCACGTGCGCGACCTTCGTCATCTAAAGGTGCATTAACTTTATTGAAAATACAACCTAGCACGCGAGGGTGGTTAACACCGCCATAGTTTCCTGAGGCAATTTCTAAACGGTCTTCAATTTGGTCGTTGCTATCGTTACTAGGTGTTAAAACAAAAACAATATCAGCACCCAGTGTTTGCGCGATTTCACGGTTTACACGGCCAGCATAAGGCTGACGACGTGTTGGAACCATACCTTCGATAATAGCAATTTCGTCTTCTTTGATGGTGCTTTCAAAGCGCTCTACGATTTCTTCTAGTAAATCGTCGCCTTTACCATCACCAATCATTTGCTCTGCATAGCTAAGCTCAAATGGTGTCGGCGGATTAATTGGCGAGCCATGGGTAACAATTTGCGTCGACTTTTCAGGACCTGTATCGCCAGAGCGTGGCTGTGCAATTGGCTTGAAAAAGTTCACTTTAAGCGCTTTTTGCTCAAGCGCACGCACTAAACCAACAGAAACAGATGTTAAACCAACCCCAGTCGAAATAGGGATCAACATAATTCTACGTGCCATTTACTTAACCCTCCTTTGCAATGCGGGCTGCATCGTTAGCAATAACCCATTCTTCGTTAGTCGGGATCACAAACGCTTTAGCATGCGCTTGGCCTTTTGAAATTAAGCCTTCTTTACCAAAACGTGCCGCTAAGTTTGCAGCTTCGTCACACTCAAGGCCTAAAAAGCCTAATTGAGTGATTACTTTGTCACGAATGATATCTGAGTTTTCACCAATACCACCGGTGAAAATAAGTGCATCAAGGCGCTGCACAGGCACTAAGAATGCGGCGATTTGCTTTGCTAAGCGGTAGCAGAAAATATCGAGTGCAAGGTTCGCCTGCGGGTGACCTTCAACAGCGGCTTCTTCAATAGTGCGACAGTCATTTGATAGTTCACTAATACCTAATAAGCCACTTTGCTTATTAAGTAAGTCATCAATTTCTTGTACTGAATAATTTAGTTGCTGAGTTAAAAACGTGAATAAACCAGGGTCGATACTACCACTGCGGGTACCCATCACTAAGCCTTCAAGCGGTGTAAGGCCCATACTGGTATCAACACTCTTACCATCTTTAATCGCACATACCGAACAACCATTACCTAAATGTGCACTGATCACATTGGTTTGCTCGCGCTCTTTGCCTAATAATTTTGCAGCTTCACCTGCAACATAATAATGGCTCGTGCCATGGAACCCATAACGTCTTACGCCGTGCTCTTTATAAAGCGAGTAAGGTAGGGCGTATAAGTAAGCAATATTTGGCATGCTTTGGTGAAATGCCGTATCAAATACAGCAATTTGTGGCAGCGCTGAGAACGCTTGCTGTGCAGTGCGAATGCCTAATAAGTTGGCTGGGTTATGAAGTGGAGCAAGTGCGGCTGTTTTTTCGATAGCTGCAAGTACATCATCGTCAATAAGCACAGATTCAGTGAAATGCTCACCACCGTGCACAACACGATGACCCACAGCAATTAAATTATCTGCAAGGCCTAGCTCATTAACTAGCTTCACAAGCTCAGCAATTGCTGCATCGTGGGCTTGGCCATTTGCAAGCTCAATAAGTTGTTTTTCACCATTATATTTATATTTGATTGAAGGGGTGTCTGAGCCAAGGCGCTCAGCTAAACCAGAAATAACTTCGTCAGAAGTGGCGGCATCTAAAATGGCAAATTTTAAACTTGAACTACCACAGTTCAGTACTAAAACATGTTGTGGTGAGCAAAGGGGCGTCGACATAGCTAGGTCCTAAAAGTACGATATCAGTCAGTGTATATTAAGGCTTGATAATTAGAATTCTTTGCCAGTATAGTAAATAAGTATTTTGTTGCTACACTTAACAAAGCTAGGCTGTAATTATACTAAAGTCTGGTTGACTTAAGCCGATAACATTTTATCTCATTTAGACTTTAAACGTTAGTCTCCTAACCATTAATTTGGTATTAAAACTAGGACAGGTTTTGCAGGGATTGTATCCGGGAGTGTGTTACACTCGGTTGTGAAACAAGTTGAAAACCCTAGGAGTGATGATGCAAAAAGGTGTCATGTCACAAGTGCAAACAGGTCGTCAGTACGCTAAAAAATGGCCGATGCGACAAGAGCTCGCTCCATTGTTTGCCGAATTTAGAGTGATCAAGGCCACTGATCTGGCAATTACAGTGATGCCAATATTGGCAATGCTGACCGTATTTATGCAAGTTAATTACTTAGGTAGTGATTATTTTCCACAAGCTATCACCATCGCGATATTCTTTTTATCACTACCTCTTCAAGGTTTGTTGTGGCTAGGCCGCCGTGCAGAAACCCGTTTAGAGCCAGCAATGCTAAGTTGGTATACCGAGCTGCACAGTAAAATGAAGGCGCATGGTTATCAGTCACAATTAACGACTGAAAAACCACGCTACACTGATTTAGCTCAATTATTAAAAGACATGTTCGAAAAAATGGACAAAGCCTTCACTAAAGAGCACTTCTAATCGCGAATAAACTGGCTCACATAAAACGATAACGTTACTTTTTGTGGGCCCTGTTGCTCTATCTGCTGCCAATGCTCTGGGCGAAACTTCCACGCAAACGGCGTCATCATAATTAAATGTTTAACCTCATCGACAGACAACAGTACCTGTTGCTCTAACAAGTTTATCGACTCTTTGCTGAAACCTGCTGGTGGTTCTATTTCTGTATGCGGTTTCACATCAGCATAAATAAACGCTTTTAACTCTTTAAGGTGCCAAGGCCCAGGGCTTGCAATAATTAAACTAGCTTGCGGTTTGGCAAGGCGAGCAAGTTCTTGTGCAAATAAAGGGGCAAACACACTAACAAGCACATCAGCCTGCGCATCTGCAAAAGGGGCTTGGCTAATCGACGCGACACTAAAATGCGCATTTTCGTAACGCTTAGCGGCGTATTTTACCGCGGGCTTAGAAATATCGACACCATATACATCAGCACTCGACTGCGCTGCAATTGCTTGAGTGTAAAAGCCTTCACCACAGCCTAAATCAATCACTGAACTTGGTTCGAGAGATGCCACTAGCTCTGCTAAAGCTTGCTGTAAAAACAAATAGTGTCCGGCATTTAAAAAAGCGCGGCGAGCTTGCACCATTTCAAGATTATCGCCCGGTTGTTTAGACTTTTTATTTTGCACGGGAAGTAAATTGACATAACCCTCTTTGGCGATATCAAAACTGTGGTTGTTGTCACAACGGTAAGTTTTGTCGTTTAGAGTAAGTTCAAGTTTGCAAAGCGGGCAGTGATAGTGAAGACTCATGAGTCTAAATAGTCCTTATCATAAAAGGTTTTAACCCAATGAGGGCGATATGTGATCATCAAGGTAATGGCCATGCCATTGAGCATTGCTTCAGGAAACCAAATTATGGCACACAGGATCAGATAGTTTTCTGAAATCTCAATAAAACTGTAATCACCTAGCAAGTAATAAAACACACCGCTGGTAAGTATTTTAATACAGGCGATAACAGCAGCGGTTAAAAACGCGCATAAAAAGATATAAATAAAAAAGTGTCTCGGCAGGTAGCTATAGCAAAGCACAAAACACAAATAGCTCAATGTAATTGGTAAAAAAGCAGTAAACAATAAATGCACTGGCAGTATTGATACTGGCAACTGAGCGACTAATACCAAGAGTAAACTTGCAAGAAGGCTTGCAAAAATAGCCAGTCGCCAACCTAAAATTAGGGTCACTGCAGTGAGCCCTAAAATATGCAATTCGAGGCCTGGCAATATCCCCGCTTTAATGCGCCACAGTACCGCAAGTACTAAAGCACATGCGAGCACACCAACTTGTCTTATTGGCGTTGCCAATAATTGTGATGCGCTTTGCTTATCAAAGCTGAGCCAAAGTATTAGAGCCACACAGCTCCACAAAGGGAGCTGCCATTGCAGTGTGTCTATCATGCGTTAAATGTTGACCAAATTGGCGCATGATCAGATGGTTTTTCGATACCACGTAATTCGTAATCGATACCAGACTCAACACAACGCTCGGCAAGTGCTGGAGTTGCTAAGATCACATCAATACGCAGACCGCGGTTGTCATCAAAACCTTTTGAGCGGTAATCAAACCACGAGTATTGCTCGGTTTTTTCTGGGTAAAGTTCACGGAAGGTATCTTTAAAGCCCCAGTTTAATAAAGTGCTTAACCATTCACGCTCTTCAGGTTGGAACGAACACTTACCTGTTTTTAACCAGCGCTTACGGTTTGGTTCACCAATACCAATGTCGAGATCGGTCGGTGAAATATTAATGTCGCCCATCACAATAACATCTTGCTCTGGCGTGTGGTTATCTTCTAAGTGAGTCATTAAATCTTTATAGAATTGACGCTTATAAGGGAATTTGGTTTCGTGAGCAATATTATCCCCTTGCGGGAAGTAGCCATTCATCACCGTTAGGTCACGACCATTTTCTTGTGTCACGGTAACACTGATCATACGACGCTGTGATTCGTCGGTATCGGTTGCAAAGCCTTTAACTACTGATTTCGGCTCTTGTTTACATAACATAGCCACGCCGTAATGCGCTTTTTGACCGTGAAAATAAACGTGATAACCCATTTTTTGCACATCTTCGAGAGGGAAGGCCTCATCATGTACTTTGATTTCTTGTAAGCCAATAATATCTGGTTGATGTTTATCAATTACGGCTTGCAATTGGTGTAAACGAGCGCGCAGGCCGTTAATGTTAAATGAGATTACCTTCATGGTGCACCTATTATTTTTGTTTCAGTGTTTAGCGCAATTCTATCATCAAACTAGGGCTTATTCATGAGCTAATTACGAAAATCAAATTGGGTAAATGTTGATCAATTGCTGCTTAATTTAAAAACATTGTTAACTCACTATTAATTATTAAATTAAATAAATAATTCAGTTGATCTGCTGATTTTTGTTTATATAATGCGCGCAAACCATCCGTTCATATTATGTACTATTTAAAGGTAAACCATGAAAAAACAATTAGTGATGCTTTCTCTTGCATGTATCTCATTTGGCTCATTAGCAAGCAACCCGCACTACTTTTCAGCTGATAACCGTATTGAATCAAAGTTATGTAGCTTAAGTGCGAACGAAGGGTTTACCGCTGCACGTAAAGAAGCAGCAAAGCATGGCATTTCAATGTCACGTTTTTCAAAAAGCATTTTATGTAACGGCACTGACATCCGTGAAATTGCTAAAAAAGCACAATCACAAGAAGCAGCAAAAGCAGCTGTTGAAGTGTTTGCTAAAAATGAGCAAAAAGAAACTCAACTTTGCATCACTGCACTTAAAAAAGGTTTAACACCTGTGCGTGAAAAAATTGGTAACTTAAATACGTTAAAATGTAATGGCGAAGCAGTAACAGACTTCGTTAAGCGTTACCAAAACGCAGCTATCTAATAGCGGCATTTTTGTTATTTGTAAAAAGCGCTCTTCGGAGCGCTTTTTTTATGAAAAAATTACAGTACCCTATGAAAAGCTTGCTAAATCATAGGCTTAACCCCAACTTAACCAGGCTGTAAGTGCTTGATTTTAGCCAATAAGGCATTTTGGCATTCAATTTGTAACAGTCGAAGTGAATCTAATCGACTACAAGGAAATGTCTTATGAACAAGTTAACTTTAGCATCAACAATTTTAGCAGCTTTAAGCCTTTCAGCATGTTCTGCAAGTAACTCGTTAGCAAAAATCGACAGCGATTTTGGCAGCCTAGATAATGACAATGACGGTTATATCTCTAAGGTAGAAGCTGACGATGATGCAATTTGGGATCATTTTTCAAATATCGATACCAATATGGATGAGCAAATCAGCCGTACTGAATTTAATGCATACATGCAATTAAATACGGGCAAGGTAGCAACTGATAGTGAGGTATCTGAATCAGCATTTAAAGCTGAAATCGCTAAATTTGACCCAATCGAAAATGACTTTAAATCGTTAGATAACGACAAAAATGGTTATGTTTCTATTGAAGAAGCCGATGACGACGATATCGCAAATCACTTTGGCTATATGGATAGCAACAAAGATAAGCGTGTAAGCCGCACTGAGTTTGTTAATTACATTAGCAAATATGGTAGCGACGTTGCCGAAGATGATGCCCTTGAAATGGTTAAAAATAGCTAATTTCAACATTCATTCATAAATATCCCCCAAAGCCAGTGTTTTACGCTGGCTTTTTTACAATAATTTTTCCAACCTTGGCCGACTTCTGTCATAATAGAGCGTTAGTGATTTAAAATGACCTTTAGTAGCGATGGCCACAAAACGTATCAGTGATGAACAGTTAGTCGAAATCATAGAAGCCGCGATTTTTGTTGCTGGAAAACCTGTGTCTAAACGTCATTTAAAAGAGACAGTATTAGCTGATTTAAGCGTTTCTATGCCGCGCATTAATAATGCAATTGAACAAATTCAAACGCATTATCAAACCCGAGGCATTAAGCTTGTTGCAGTAGGCAGCGGTTACAGGTTTCAAGCCTGCGCTAGTTTAGCGCCTTGGCTGGCAAACTTATGGCAAGAGCGCGCACCTAAATACTCACGAGCACTACTAGAAACTTTATCCTTGATTGCCTATAGACAACCCATTACCCGTGGTGAAATTGAACAAGTGCGGGGGGTCGCTGTTGGCTCAGGAATAATTAAAACCTTATTAGAAAGAGAGTGGGTTAGAGTTGTTGGCCACAAAGAGGTGCCAGGGCGCCCAGCGTTATATGCCACAACATCCGCTTTCTTAGATTATTTTTCATTAGCTGGTTTAGATGAATTACCGCCGTTACCTGAACTTCAGGAGAGTAAAATCAACCAGTTATTGAGCGATCCTTCTGTGAGAGAACTATCTGAATGAGTAATGTAGAAACTGAAAAGTTACAAAAAGTATTAGCCCGTGCTGGCGTGGGTTCACGTCGTGAAATGGAAAAATACATCGATGCTAATCGTGTGAGCGTGAATGGTAAAGTGGCACGTTTAGGCGACCGTGTTGAAGCAACCGATGTAATTCGAGTTGACGGTCACGTAGTGAAAATCGAAGACAAAGCCGACCGTATTTGTCGTGTACTTATGTATAACAAGCCAGAAGGCGAGTTATGTACACGTAAAGACCCTGAAGGTCGTCGTACGGTATTTGATCGTCTACCACGTGTTGATGGCGAACGTTGGATTGCAGTTGGCCGACTAGATATTAATACCGCTGGTTTAATGCTGTTTACTAACGATGGTGAACTTGCTAACCGTTTAATGCACCCAAGCTACGAAGTAGAGCGTGAGTACTCAGCTCGCGTGTTTGGTGAAGTGACTAACGAAACGCTACGCACTTTAACAAAAGGCGTTGAGCTTGAGGATGGTCCTGCAAAATTCTTAAACATCAAACCTATGGGTGGTGAAGGTATCAACCGTTGGTTCAATGTCACTTTAACAGAAGGTCGTAACCGCGAAGTACGTCGTTTATGGCAATCACAAGATGTTGAAGTATCGCGTCTTATCCGTATTCGTTACGGTAAGTTAGAGCTTGATAAGCGCTTGCCACAAGGTGGTTGGGCTGAGCTTGATTTAGACACGGTTAACTATTTACGTAAAACAGTACAACTAGGCCGCGAAACGCAAACTAAGCTGTCGGTTATTCCTGAAAAGCGTAAAGACAAGCGCGCTAAAATTAACCAAATCCGTAAGGCGGTTAAAAAGCACAATCAACGCGCTAAACAAACTAAGCGTCGTTAAAAACTATTTTCAAACTTGTTTGCAAGTAGAACACTTCACACTTGCAAACAGGCATAAAAAAAAGCAGCGATATCGCTGCTTTTTTTGTTTCACAACGCTAATTAAGCATTTTCAACAGCTGTACGTGGGTCAACATATTCCATGTTGAAAGCTTCAGCTACTTCTTTATAAGTAACTTTACCTTTGATCACGTTTAAGCCTTTTAAGAAGTTTGCATCGTCAAGAAGCGCTTTCTTGTAGCCTTTGTTAGCAAGGTTGATGATGAATGGTAATGTGGCGTTGTTAAGTGCAAACGTAGAAGTACGTGGAACAGCACCTGGCATGTTAGCAACACAGTAGTGAACAACGTCATCAACGATGTAAGTAGGATCAGCGTGAGTAGTTGCTTTAGAAGTTGCGATACAACCACCTTGGTCGATTGCAACGTCAACGATTGCAGAACCAGGCTTCATTGCTTTGATGTGCTCAGCTGTCACTAGTTTAGGCGCCGCTGCACCTGGGATTAGTACGCCACCGATCACAAGGTCAGCTTCTAGTACGTGTTTTTCTAGTGCGTCAGCAGTAGAGTAGATAGCTTTAACTTTATTACCGAACTGTGCGTCTAATGCACGTAGTACGTCGATGTTACGGTCAAGAACAACAACGTCAGCACCTAGGCCAACAGCCATTTGCGCTGCGCTACGACCAACCATGCCGCCGCCGATAACAACAACTTTAGCAGGCTCAACACCTGGTACACCACCAAGTAACATACCACGGCCGTGGTTTGATTTTTCAAGCGCTTGTGCACCAGCTTGGATAGACATACGACCAGCAACTTCACTCATAGGAGCAAGAAGAGGTAAACCGCCACGTGAATCAGTTACTGTTTCGTAAGCGATACACACTGCGCCACTTTTAACTAGGTCTTCAGTTTGTGGAAGATCCGGTGCTAAGTGAAGGTAAGTAAATAGAATTTGGTCTTCGCGTAACATTGCACGCTCAACAGCTTGTGGCTCTTTTACTTTAACGATCATTTCAGCTTTAGCAAAAACGTCTGCTGCTGTTGGTAAAATTTCAGCACCAGCTGCAACATAATCTTCGTTAGTGAAGCCAATGCCCATACCAGCATCAGTTTCAACAAACACTTGGTGGCCATGGTTTACTAGTTCACGAACACTCGCAGGAACCATACCTACACGGTATTCATGGTTTTTGATTTCTTTAGGTACACCAATAATCATAGTTTTTCGCCTTAATAGAACGGGATAAAATTTTTGACTATTATATTCATGACCAGCCAGTGTGTCTCACCTTTTTTAAGTGTTATTCTAGTGATATAATCTAAAAATACATTTTAAACAGTGCAAAACTCTGGTTTGGCTTATGCATCAATTACTCGACAGAATAGACCGTAAAATTTTAATGGAATTACAGCTCGATGGTCGGATCTCTAACGTAGAGCTGGCAAGGCGTGTAGGGCTAAGTGCCACCCCTTGTTTGGAGCGGGTAAAAAAGCTCGAAAGAGAGGGGTATATACTCGGATATAAAGCAGTAGTGGATCCTGCTAAACTTGGCCAAGGTTTGTCGGTTTATGTAGAAGTAACCATCACTAAAACCTCACCAGATGTTTTCGAAGAGTTTAATGCTGCAGTTAAAAAGCACGACGAAATAATCGAGTGCCATCTCGTATCGGGTAATTTCGACTTTTTATTAAAAACACGTGTAAATGATATGTCGGAATATCGCAATGTACTGGGTGATATTCTACTAAAACTACCAAATGTCAGTGAAAGCCGAACTTATGTGGTAATGGAAGAAGTAAAAGGTGAAGAAGGGGTCATTATTCGCCCATATATTGCCTAAACTGTTAAAATACATATTGAGTAACAAAAACTTGTTCATTATCAGTCCATCAAGGCTAAGATAAAGTGCATCAAACGGCATTTCCTGCTAAGGTATTTCACTGCTAATCGATCAGTAAAGAATAATAAGGAATAGGGAGCTATGCGCCTAAATGGTGTTCAAAGACTGTTAGAAACGGGGCTAATCATCAGCACCTTTGCTGCAGTATTTATTTTATGTGCATTAATCAGTTTTGATCCTGCGGACCCTTCATGGTCGCAAACCGGTGAATTTGTTAATGTTAAGAATATTACCGGCACAGCGGGAGCTTGGGTTGCAGATATCCTATTACTCACTTTTGGCTGGCTTGCTTATTTAGTGCCTGTTGCTATTCAATTGTTCGGTTATTTATTGTTTAAACAGCCACACCGTATTTTCCAGCTTGATTACACCACGCTTGCCTTACGTGTTATTGGTTTTGCGCTGTTTATTACTTCAGCAACTGCCATCAGCAGCATAAATTTTGATGATATTTATAACTTCTCATCTGGTGGGGTAGTGGGAGATGTTATTGCGACAGCAATGATGCCTACCTTTAATTTTACCGGCACCTCCATTTTACTACTGTGTTTTTTCTTTGCTGGTTTAACCCTATTAACCGGTATTTCGTGGGTGCAATTTGTCGATTTTGTCGGCAAGTGGGTGATGAAAGCATTCTACTTTTTACGTGAGCAATTTTCTGCTTGGCTACATCGTGAAAAAGAAGCTGTTAAAGATATCGCCACTACAGAGCCTGACGCTAACTTTGTAGAGCCAGAAAACGAGCCAGCAATTAGCTTTAATGATGCGGATGAAGAAGAACCAAAGCCTGTTAAGCCTAAGCAAAAGCCTGCTGAAAAAGCCGATGATGACTTTAAAGGCTTTGATGAACTAGACGATATTCTTGACCAAGAAATTGGTTTTAGTGCCCTTGATGATGAATCATTCGATACCGTATCGGCACTGAATGCGCTTGATCAGAGCCCAGTTGTTG
Organism: Pseudoalteromonas sp. P1-8; assembly: GCF_001399985.1. Lineage (NCBI taxonomy): Bacteria > Pseudomonadati > Pseudomonadota > Gammaproteobacteria > Alteromonadales > Pseudoalteromonadaceae > Pseudoalteromonas > Pseudoalteromonas sp. P1-8. The sequence continues at coordinate 166,970 of NZ_LJSO01000007.1, read as the reverse complement.
AGCCAGAAAAACCTGTCACAACGGTTGTTTCGCCTGCGCGCCCTATGCCTAAGCCAAAGCCTGCATACGAGCCGCCGCCAACGGCAAAAGAAAAGTTTGAAGCTTTGCTTGAAGAGCAGCCGCCTACAAACCCGTTACCATCACTTGATTTATTAGACCGCCCAGATAAAGCGAAAAACCCATTATCTCAAGAAGAGCTTGATGGTATTTCGCGTCTAGTTGAAACCAAATTACTTGATTTTAACATTCAAGCTGCGGTTGTGGGTGTTTACCCAGGTCCGGTTGTAACGCGTTTTGAGCTTGATTTAGCGCCGGGTATTAAAGTAGCTAAAATCACTGGCCTAGCGAAAGATTTAGCACGTTCACTGTCTGCTGTAAGCGTACGTGTGGTAGAAGTTATTCCGGGTAAAACCTATGTAGGTTTAGAACTACCAAACAAACACCGTGAAATAGTGCGTTTAAGCGAAGTTATTAATGCGCCTAAGTTCGAATCAAATCCATCACCACTGACTATGGTGTTAGGTAAAGACATTGCTGGCGAGCCGGTATGCGCTGACCTTGGCAAAATGCCACATTTACTTGTTGCGGGTACCACAGGTTCAGGTAAGTCAGTGGGCGTTAATGTAATGATATTAAGCTTACTGTACAAATCGGGCCCTGATGATGTTCGTATGATCATGATCGACCCGAAAATGCTTGAACTTTCTGTGTACGAAGGCATCCCACATTTATTATGTGAAGTTGTTACCGACATGAAAGAAGCAGCCAATGCATTGCGTTGGTGTGTAGGCGAAATGGAACGTCGTTATAAGCTGATGTCGGCACTTGGTGTGCGTAATTTAAAAGGTTACAACCAAAAAGTGTTGGATGCCAAAGAAGCGGGTCAACCGATTCTAGATCCACTCTTTAAAGACACCGACGGTATGGCCGATGGCCCTGAAGAGCTAGATAAACTACCAAGTATTGTGGTGGTTATTGACGAATTTGCCGACATGATGATGATCGTGGGTAAAAAAGTGGAAGAGCTGATTGCACGTATCGCGCAAAAAGCCCGTGCTGCAGGTATTCACTTAGTGCTAGCAACACAGCGCCCATCGGTTGACGTAATTACCGGTTTGATTAAAGCGAATATTCCAACCCGTATGGCGTTCCAAGTTTCAAGTAAAATTGACTCGCGTACCATTTTAGATCAGCAAGGTGCTGAAAACTTACTTGGTATGGGTGACATGCTTTACTTACCGCCGGGTACCAGTGTACCAGTGCGTGTGCATGGCGCGTTTGTTGACGACCACGAAGTACATGCGGTTGTAGACGATTGGAAAAAACGTGGCAAACCAAATTATATTGATGAAATTTTAAGTGGCGATGCCACAGAAGAAATTTTACTACCAGGAGAAACCAGTGAAGACGGTGATGAAGAGTCAGATCCGCTTTACGATGAAGCAGTATCATTTGTAATTGAAACCGGCAAAGTGTCGGTATCGAGTGTACAGCGTAAGCTTCGTGTAGGTTATAACCGCGCAGCACGCTTAGTTGAACAAATGGAAACATCAGGCATTGTTAGCGCACCAGGACACAACGGTGCCCGCGAAGTCTTAGTGCCAAATGGTGGAGCAAATTAATGAAAAAAATTAAATACCTAGCCCTAATTATGGGTTGTTTATTAAGCGGTCAAAGTTTTGCAGACGACAGCGAAGCGTTGCAACAACAACTGGCTGCGATTAAAAGTTTTAAAGCAGAGTTTTCACAGCAGGTTACCGATTCGCAAGGCGAAGCTATTATGCAAGGTGAGGGGAATATAGCCCTTCAGCAACCTATGATGATTCGCTGGCAACAGCAAAGCCCAGACGATACCTTGTTTGTATCAAATGGCGACAAAACGTATTACTTCGACAGCTTTGCTGAGCAAGTAACGATTATGAATACCCACAGCCTGATTGATTCAACTCCGTTTGTATTGTTGACTTCAAAAGATCCAGAGCAATGGGCTAAATACCAAGTTGTGGCAACCGATGCAGGTTTCAGCGTCACGCCAAATAAAGGCGTTGAGAGCCAAGTTGAAAAGTTAGACATTCGCTTTAATGCTCAAGAGCAAGGTCTAGCATCACTGACAGTATTAGATACCTCTGGTCAACAGTCTTTATTTACCTTTAAAGATGCTAAAGTAAACGAAGCACTTGCAACTCAAACCTTTGAGTTTACTATTCCTGAAGGCGTTGAAGTTGACGACCAAAGTCAAGGTGATTAAGGCTTGAGTAATCTCGGATTTAATTTTGGTCCTGATGTGCGCCCACTTGCGGCGCGCATGCGACCCGAAACACTCAATGACTACATAGGTCAGCAGCACCTTTTAAGCCCCGATAAACCTCTTTACCAAGCGATTCTTGCAGGTCGATGCCACAGCCTCATTTTGTGGGGGCCGCCAGGCGTTGGTAAAACCACCTTAGCGCAGATTATTGCAAATCATGCCGACGCCAGTCTTATTCAAATGTCGGCAGTCACAGCGGGTGTAAAAGACATTCGTGAGGCCGTAAGCGAAGCAAAAGCAAACCTTGCCGGGCGAGGGCAACGAACCTTATTGTTTGTTGACGAAGTGCATCGCTTTAATAAATCTCAGCAAGATGCATTTTTACCACATATTGAAGACGGTACTTTTATTTTTGTTGGCGCGACCACCGAAAACCCATCATTTGCACTTAATAACGCGATACTGTCTCGTGCCCGTGTATATGTATTAAAAGCACTTGAACAAGCCGATTTATTTAACGTAATTGAACGCGCCTTACGTGAAGACGTAGAGCTCAGCCAAAAAAATATAGACATTGCCGATAATGCTAAACAAGCGCTTTGCCAAGCAAGTGATGGCGATGCACGTAAAGTACTTAACCTGTTAGAGCAAGCGGTTGATTTAACCACGGAGCAGCAGGGTAAATACCTTGTTGATCAACATGTTTTAAGCCAAGTTCTACCAACTCACTTAGCCAAGTACGACAAAGGCGGCGATGAGTTTTACGACTTGATTTCAGCGTTTCATAAGTCTGTACGGGGTAGTTCACCTGATGGCGCTTTATATTGGTACTGCCGTATTTTAGCAGGGGGCGGCGACCCGCTTTATGTGGCTAGGCGTTTATTAGCGATTGCTACAGAAGATATTGGCAATGCCGATCCGCGAGCAATGGAAGTGGCACTCAACGCGTGGGATATTTTTCAACGTGTTGGCCCCAGTGAAGGTGAGCGCGCTATTGCACAAGCCACCATTTATTTAGCCAGTGCTCCGAAAAGTAACGCTGTGTATATGGCGTTTAATCAAGCTATGCAAGATGCTAAAAATGAGCCGAGCCATCCGGTGCCAGAGCATCTACGCAATGCACCAACTAGCTTAATGAAAGATTTGGGTTATGGCGCTGAATATCGTTATGCACACAATGAAGAAGGTGCGTTTGCAGCAGGCGAAAAGTATTTTCCTGAGGCAATTCATGATCGCCAGTATTACTTTCCAACCGATCGCGGGCTTGAACAAAAAATAAAACAAAAGCTGGACTATTTAACTCAGCGTAACGAGCAAAGTGATATTAAACGTTATGAATAGTTTGAAACTTTACATGATGATTGCAATGGGTGGCGCTTCAGGGGCATGTTTACGCTATTTTCTTAGCGAAACCATGCTAAAACTGCTCGGTAGGGGATTCCCTTTTGGCACGTTGACAGTTAATATTCTTGGTTCATTGTTAATGGGCATTTTATACGGCTTGATTGAAAAAGAAATAATCGCTGTTAGCCCCGCTAAAACCTTAATTGGTATTGGCTTTTTAGGTGCATTGACCACCTTTTCAACATTCTCAATGGATTCGTTGTTGCTCTTGCAACAAGGTCACTTTTTTAAAATGGCCCTCAATATCACCTTAAACGTGGTGGTGTGTATATTTATGGCTTGGCTGGGCCTTCAGCTGGTAATGCAAAAAGGTTAAAAATCGAACATGTTAGATTCTAAATATTTACGTCAAGATATCGAACAAGCGGCTGCACGTTTAGCATCACGCGGTTACGAACTTGATACTGCAGCGGTAACTGCACTTGAAGAAAAACGCAAAACATTACAAGTAAAAACGCAAGAACTTCAAAGCGAGCGTAATGCAAGTTCCAAAGCTATAGGCCAAGCAAAAGCGAAAGGCGAGCACGAAAAAGCACAACAGCTGCTTGATTCAGTGAGTAATCTTGGTGATCAACTAGACAGCGTTAAAGCAGAGCAAGACGCAGTACTTGAAGAGCTTAAGCAAATTGCACTTGCTATTCCAAACTTACCTGATGAGTCAGTACCAGTAGGTGAAGACGAAGATCAAAACGTTGAAATCTCAACCTGGGGTACGCCTAAGTCGTATGACTTTGAAGTAAAAGATCACGTTGATGTTGGTCAAGACGTAAACGGCCTAGACTTTGAAATGGGCGTTAAAATCAGTGGCGCGCGTTTTACTGTTATGCGCGGTCAAGTTGCACGTATGCACCGTGCTCTTACGCAGTTCATGCTTGATACGCACACAGAGCAAAACGGCTATACAGAAATGTATGTGCCTTACCTTGTTAATAGCGCAAGCTTATACGGCACTAGCCAATTACCTAAGTTTGCCGGTGACTTATTCCACACCTTAGGTTTAGTGGATGACGATGGTCAGCAACAACCAGGTTTTAGCTTAATCCCTACAGCTGAAGTACCACTTACGAACAGTGCTCGTGACGAAATTTACGACGAAAGCGACTTACCAATTCGTTTAACCGCACATACACCTTGTTTCCGTAGTGAAGCAGGTAGCTATGGCCGTGATACACGTGGTCTTATTCGTCAGCACCAATTCGACAAAGTTGAATTAGTACAACTAGTAAAACCAGAAGATTCAATGCAAGCGCTAGAAGAGCTAACAGGTCACGCTGAGCAAATCTTACAAGCATTAGAACTTCCATACCGTAAAGTAATTTTATGTACGGGTGATATGGGCTTTGGCGCAGCTAAAACTTACGATTTAGAAGTATGGTTACCTGCACAAAACACCTATCGTGAAATTTCATCATGTTCAAACATGGTTGATTTCCAAGCACGTCGTATGCAAGCGCGTTTCCGTCGTCAAGGTGAGAAAAAGCCAGAGCTACTTCATACATTAAATGGTTCAGGTTTAGCAGTTGGTCGTACACTGGTAGCAATTTTAGAGAACTACCAACAAGCTGATGGCTCAATTGTTGTACCAGAAGTATTACGCCCTTACATGGGTGGCTTAGAAGTTATTAAATAATTATATTGATATTGAGTTTAAAGGCCGCATCGGGAAACCTTGCGGCCTTTTTGTTGCCTAAAATCTATTAAAATATAAAGTGGATCTAAACCTGAACAATTAACGTATTCAATGCATTAAGTTAATAGTGTGAAGCAATATGAGTAATAAACAAAAGTCTGTGCCAACATCACGATTTTCACGCGCTGCTCGGCTTGGCTCTTTAGCTGGTAAAGTCGCAGGTAATATGTTGTTTGAAGGCACAAAAGCTTGGGCGACGGGCAAGCAAACATCACGACAAGAGTTACTGTTACAGCCAAAAAATATTCAGCGCTTTGCAGAGCAGCTTGCAAATCTGCGTGGGGCTGCAATGAAATTGGGGCAGCTGTTATCCATGGATAGTGGTGAATTACTCACTCCTGAGCTATCTGCAATTTTAGCAAGGCTGCGTGCAGAAGCGACAGCTATGCCGCAAAAGCAGCTAGTTAAAGTAATGCGTGAGCATTGGGGCGATGCGTGGCTAGAACAATTATCGCACTTTGAACTCAGACCATTTGCTGCGGCATCAATAGGACAAGTGCATATTGCTTATCGAGAATCGGGCGAAAAGTTAGCAGTTAAAGTGCAATACCCAGGTATTGCAAAAGGCATCGCCAGTGATGTTGATAACTTAGCTTACCTTCTGAAGCTCAGTGGCTTATTACCCAAAGAGGTAGAAATACAGCCTCTAATCGATGAAGCTAAACAACAGCTTATAAACGAAGCTGACTATGAATTAGAAGCTAATTATTTAAAACGCTACAGCGAGTGTTTAAAGGGTGATGACAATTACCTTATTCCAAATGTGGTAGATGCGCTTAGCTCTTCTCAAGTTTTAGTCATGAGTTTTGTTGAAGGGCAAGAACTCGATGCACTGGCAACCACTGAGCAAGCGCTACGAAATAAAGCGGTTGAACAGCTACTAAGCCTATTCTTACGTGAATTATTTAGCTTTAAACTAGTTCAAACAGATCCAAACTTTGCCAACTATCAATATCAAATCGACAATCAACGCCTAGTGCTTTTAGATTTTGGCGCTACCCGCGAACTACCTCAGCATATTAGTGATGGTTATTTAAAATTATTATCTTCCGCGATTAGTAACGACAGAGCAGGCGTTGCAACAGCAGCACAGCAAATTGGCTATTTTCAACAAGGGCTTGCTCAAGAGTATATAGATAATGTCGTCGATATATTTTTACTCGCCTGCGAGCCCCTGCGCTACCAAGGTGAGTATGATTTTGCAAATAGCGACTTACCAAAACGCATTAAAGAGCTCGGCCTCAAAATGAGCACTGACTCAGAGCATTGGCACGCACCACCCGTAGATGCCTTGTTCGTTCACAGAAAACTAGCAGGGCTCTTTTTAATCGCTGCAAAGCTAGGTGCAAAAGTGAATGTGGGTAGTATTTTTAAATGGTTTGGATTACCGTAGTTCAAATATAACGTGAATAAGCAAAGGGTGATACGTAATTTCATAAAGAGCTATTCACAAAACTCTGCTCATCAAGTTCCGTAAGGTAAGTTTTTTAATCAATTTTTAGGTTCAATGTATATATATCTTGCTTAACTGTGTCTTTGGTGAACAGTCTATTGACCATTAAAACTAAATTATTCCAAAGAAACTACTCATCATTAGTCTCGGAACAAAATTAACTCTAAGTTTGTAATGATATTCTCACATCATTTTGACTCTGAGTTCGTTATTTGTATTAATTCTCTGACAAATTCTACAATTTCATTACCCCATATTTCGTTATGACCAGGAATCAAATTATCCACAACAAAAACACTCATATAAGGATTATTTGCTAATGTTTTATTGTAAGACTCGAGTTCGACATTATTTGTTATTGGAATAATTCCATCATCGTTTCTTTGGTTTTTTAACCAAGATTCTTGACTGGTAAGATTTTTATTATCCTTGGTTAGTGTGGATGTACGCTTTTGCAACTTATGAGTGCTATATGCTGCATGATGGCCTATTGCGAGCATATCTGCCCGCCATTGATTTACAGCATATTCGTCATTACGATCATAAGGTGTTATACAGCGCGTAGCGAATTGTTCTTCATGATTTTCCAAAAGTGTATATGGAAGTCTACCAATCTGAAATGTAATACCAACGGCTTTATCTTGTTTAGAAGCTAGTACCATCAACTTTGGAAGCTGTGTTTCTGGATAAGGTAGGCAATTATATTGAGATAACTCAAATAAACTTTGATATTGCAATGATTCAAAAGCTGGGTTCATTAGTAAAACTAAATCTCCAAACCCATCGACCTCATTTGTTGTACCAAAAGGGCGGCTCTGGGTGAATCGATTAGCCAAAACACCCTTCAATGCGGAATACAATGCAGCGCCACCAAAACTGTGACCAATTGTAACCATTTTGTTTTGAGCGTTTCGAATAGGATAGCCTTTAACTGCATCTTCGATTTCTAGGAGAGTTGACGTCATCCCATTTTGTCCAACTTCATGAGCAGTGCTTTTCCTATTCCAAAATGTTAAAAAGTCTAAAGGACCTTTTATAACTCTACCTCGCCATCCTAAATAAACTCCTATTATCTCATGATCAGTAAAATAGTCTGCTGCTTTGTATAATAACTCCTCTCGAAACCTAAAAATATCTCTGTCTTCTGGATCGCCTTCGGAGTTATGATGCCATCCATGAATGAAGGTTAGTAAAAGCACTGGTTTACCACTTTTTCCAGCTTGTTCCACTCTGTTACGGATTTGGTTCATCACAAAGTTTTTTTTATCTCGACCTTGGATGAAGCCTTGATCATCAAATTCAATAAAACCCAAGTGGTATTTTGAGTTTTCGGTTTTTTGTCTAGTGAAACCTGAATCAGAGCAATCATTTCTGTTTTGATAATCGCAGACTTTTTTAAAATCACTACGATGACCCTTATTCGTAACACATCCGGTTATGATTGCAGATGAAAGCAAGATAAAGATAATATTTTTCAGCACCATCGTATTTTCCTTAATTCAATTTATAACTTTCCTAACTCATAAGAACGGAATATTTATAATTTAATTATCCAATTATTTATAATGTAGTATCTGACTTGTAATTATGCCACTAGGATAGAATCATATTTTTTAAATTATAAATATATAAAAGCGAGAGGTCTCGACTTTTAATCCTTCTAAGGAGCCTGTTTAGATTTGTAAGGGAGGGTTTTTACGTTTTTATAATTTTAGTTATATATACTAACTATTGATTCCTTCTAATAGTAAGTTTTAATAAAATTAATGATTAATAGCCACAGGTGTTTTTAGTCTATGCTAATTGAGCTATAGGAGTCATGTCTATTGTCGATGAATTCTGGATTGTTGTAGCAAGATTGTGAAAGACACGAATTGAATTACACAATGTTAATGACGATTTAAAGGTAAGCTTACCTTGATAAGATGTAATGTTGATTTTCAATACTTGATTGAATTCCTATTGGTTGGAAAAGCTTTTTACCTTTAGGGTAAGTAGCGTAAATTTCTCCAATATCAAGTATAAAATCAATATCTTGTTCTCTGTTTGATAAAACCTTTCCTAAGTATAAATTTGCTATATACAGGCCTGCGACAGCTTGTAGCACGTTACCCAAATTAGCTTTATTAAAATGCTCTCTGCGTTCATGTTTTAAGCAATTATAGTCACTCCACCATGAAGGAGACTTGCCTTCGTTAAAATCTTTCCATGGGATAAATTGCAGTTCGAATTCGAAAGATTGTACTTCTTCAGTTATCAGCCCTTTTTGATTTTCAACTACACATTCACGGTAAATTGCTATGTTTGCTTCTTTAGATTTTTTAGAGGGGCAAATACCACATATTTCTTTGAGCACGACTTCTACCTCAGCACAAATAGCCAGATAGAGCTTCGCTAGCTCAATGGAATATGCTTTAAAGTTATCACTGGAGAAGTGAATGTAACGTGACATTGCATATACATCTGATTCTAGCGAGAGATAATAACGCCAATGTAGATTTTGTTTCATTGATTCCATTCAAATTAGCCTTTTAGGCTAATTGCTCCACTTATCGATGATAGGTTACATGTCTCTTTAATGTTAATACTTTAACTCGAAAATACCTTTGATCTTTAATTTCATCAAGGTAGAAGAGAGCATACTTTAAAAGTAAACTTACAAGAAAGTAAATTCAAGTAACTTATTGAATAGAGTGTAGAAAAATGGTCGGCATAGCAGGATTTGAACCTGCGACCCCTGACACCCCATGACAGTGCGCTACCAAGCTGCGCTATATGCCGACGTTGCATGCCATAGTACGGCTTTTTTTATAAAAATCAATATCTCCACAGTTCGATTGCCTGTTAATTGTTCAGGCAATCGGTATTAAATCAATGGGCTAGAGGTTAATCTAGCCAATCGTTGATCGTTTTGTACATAAAGTCGCGTATTAATGGTTGAGCATCGGCATTAGGGTGCAGGTTATCGTTTTGCATAAGTTCTGGACGGCCTGCAATACTAAGCATGAAAAAGGGCATGAGCTCAGAATCTGTTTCATCGGCAATGGTTTTAAAGCTATCGGTGAAAAGTTTGGTATAACGCGGGCCATAGTTTGGTGGAATTTGTACTTCCATTACGGCGGTTTTCGCCCCAATTTTTTGGCTTTTTGCAATTAAATCACGTAAGTTAGCTTGCAGGCGTTTAATAGGGAAACCTCGTAAACCATCGTTTCCGCCAAGCTCAATGAGTACATGAGTGGGTTCAAATTCGCTTAGTAACGCGTCGAGCCGTCTTAGGGCGCCACCTGTGGTTTCACCGCTAATACTGGCGTTTACTAGGTATACAGATTGGTCTTTTTCATCGTACTTATCTTGTAACAATTTAACCCAGCCTTGCTCTTGTTTAAGTCCGTAAGCGGCGCTTAAACTGTCACCTAGAATTAAAATTGTGTTGTCAGCTGCTGCCGTAAGTGGTTTGATTACTAACAGTAAAACGAATATAAAACGTAGGATTGGATGCATCATATGTCAGCGCTTTCTCAATTAAACATCATTCAAGTTAAAGGACTTTCTAAAACGGTCACCACGGTTGAGGGCGACCTGACCATCCTCAGTGACATCAGCTTTAATGTCAAGTCGGGCGACTCAGTTGCCGTGGTGGGCACCTCTGGTTCGGGTAAGTCTACTTTATTAAGTTTATTGGCGGGCCTTGACCAATCAACGGGCGGCAGTATTCATTTAGACGGAGCCGCATTACACGAATTAGATGAAGAAGCACGCGCAGCACTTCGCGCTGAAAAAGTAGGATTTGTGTTTCAATCTTTCATGCTTGTACAAAGCTTAACAGCTCTTGAAAATGTAATGCTTCCGGCAGAACTTGCAGGAAGCAAAGACGCTAAGCAGCAAGCACTTGAGTTACTTGAAAAGGTAGGCTTAAGCCATCGTGTTGGTCATTACCCATCGCAATTATCTGGCGGTGAGCAGCAACGTGTAGCAATTGCTCGTGCATTTATTGGCACACCGAAAATTTTATTTGCCGATGAACCGTCAGCGAACCTTGATAGCAAAAACGGTAAGTTAATTGAGTCTTTATTATTTGAACTAAATAAAGAGCATGGCACAACACTCATTTTAGTAACCCATGATGAGCAGCTTGCACAAAAGTGTCAGCAAATTTTACATATTGAAGCAGGGCAGTTAGTAACTGTAAAAGAAAGCGAAGGAGTGCAAGCGAATGTGGGCTAAATTAGCACTAAAACTGTTTTCACGTGAGTTTAAGCGTGGCGAATTAACAGTGATCAGTGCAGCAATAGCCTTAGCTGTTCTCACTGTTTTAACACTGTCTATGGTTACCGACCGAATTGGCCAAAGTATTGAAGAAAAAAGCAGTGCCTTTATTGCCGCTGATCGCGTTTTAGCAAGTAACCATGCTTTACCTGCTGAGTTTTTAGAAAAAGCCAACCAAGATAACTTACGCACCGCTAAAATAACTTACTTCGACACCATGCTATTTGCCGGTGACGAAATGCAACTTGGCTCGGTGAAAGCGGTATCAAATACCTATCCGTTAAAAGGCGAGCTAAAAGTAAAAACCAGCCTGACTGACCAACCACAAGTAACTTCTGATATCCCAAGTCGTGGTGAAGTGTGGTTAAGTGAATCTGTGTTTTATGCGCTAAACATTAAAGTGGGCGATAAAGTAGAGCTTGGTGCTGCTACGTTTACGGCTAGTCATGTTGTAGCCGAAGAGCCAGATGCACCGTTTAATGTGTTCTCGAGCAGCCAGCGAATCTTAATTAATGAAGCAGACATTGCTGTTACAGAGGTAATTCAGCCGGGCAGTCGGGTGTTTTACCGCCAACTTTATGCTGGCGACAAAGACAACTTAGATAGCTTTTATGCTTGGTTAAAACCACAGATGAAAGAAAACCAGCGTTGGTATGGCGTTAAAGACCGCCAGTCACCTATTTCTAATAGTTTAAATCGTGCCGAAAGCTATTTATTGCTAGCTGGTTTACTTGGCATTATTTTAGCTGCTGTTGCTATTGCGGTATCGGCAAAACGGTATTGTGAGCGTCAGTACGACCCAGTTGCTATGATGAAAACGCTTGGCGGTAGCCGCTCTATGATCCGTAAGATCTATTTATTACATTTGAGCCTTGTATGTTCAATGTCGGTGATTGTCGGTTTACTGATTGGTTATGGTTTACAAGCGGTTGCCACGGATTATTTGGCACAAACCATGGGCTCAGCATTGCCGAGTGCATCGGCAAAGCCTTGGATCATTGCGATTAGCACGGGTGTGATTTGTGCGGTTATGTTTTCAATTAAACCGCTACTCGATTTATTTGATATTCCGCCGCTACGTGTACTGCGTCGTAACTTAGGCGACCGTTTATTAGTAAGTAAAGTGCACCTTACTATGTCGGCGCTTACTGTGTTTTTACTGATGTGGTTATTTAGTAACAACATCAAAATTAGTGCAATTTTGTTCCTTTCGACGGCATTTTTAATTGCGGTGTTATTTGGTTTATCAAAGGTTATTTTTGGTGGTGGCCGCAAACTTGGCTTGAGTCCGGGCAATAGTTGGTCATTGGCGATTGCGTCAATTCAAAAGCGTGCCAATGTGAATGCGGTACAATTAATTAGCTTTGCTTTGGCTATCAAGTTATTACTGTTTTTAATTGTACTTAAGAACGACATGATTTCGGATTGGCAGTCTCAGCTTCCTGAAAATGCCCCTAATTCATTTTTAGTGAACATTACTGAGCAAGAGTTAGAGCCTATAACTAGCTTCTTAGCGCAAAACGATATGCCAACGTCTGATTTCTATCCGGTTGTTCGTGGCCGTGTAAACGCCGTAAATGGTGAGTTGGTTGCCCGCGAAGTATCGCAAGAAGACAACGAAAAGAAAGACGAAGAAGCCCGCTCTGGTATTGGTCGTGAGTTAAACCTAACTTGGCGTAAAGACTTACCTAATCAAAACGAGCTTATCGACGGTACATGGTTTAGTGAAGACTCAGTAGCCGAGGCATCGGTAGAAGAGTCGATGCTTGAACGCCTTGATGTACAAATTGGCGATACGCTTACTTTCTTAATTGGTGCGCAGTCGTTTGATGCAAAAATCACCAGTGTACGTAAGGTTAATTGGACCACACTTAAACCTAACTTCTTTATTATTTTAAGCCCTGATGTACTAGCGAGCTTTCCTGCTACTTATATTTCATCAGTGAATGTAAAAGCAGAGAAAAAACGTGAGTTTAATGAGTTGATGCGTCAATACCCAACGGTTAACGTGATAGATGTTGAGAGCTTTATTAAACAAATTCGCTCAACCATAGAGCAAGTATCGTTAGCGATTGGCTTTGTACTAGCGATTGTGGTTGCCTGTGGTGCTTTAGTTCTGATTTCACAAGTGCAAGCAAGTTTAGGCGAGCGAATGCAAGAGATTGTTATTTTGCGAACTTTAGGTGCGAAAGGGCGCTTAATTAAAAATGCCACCTTATATGAGTTTTTACTATTAGGTGTTACCGCAGGTTTAGTCGCAGCCATTGTCAGTGACATTGCTCTGTTAATAGTACAAAAACAGATGTTCGATTTAGCAGGTAAGTTCCACCCTCATATTTGGGTGATTGGCCCTGCAGTCGGGGGCTTATTTGTGGCATGTTTAGGTTATTTGATGATAGCCCGCACAATGCGAAAAAATACCCAAGGCCTGTTACGTTCACTCGCGTAAAAGTCTCTTGAAAGTTGACTATAAAATGCTCGCAATTGCGGGCATTTTTTATGAATTGCAATTGGTTACTGGTAATTTATACAGTGCTCTGGCATTATTAACCGCAGATAATAATGATAATAGACGGGTCAGTTAGTTGGCGATAATTTTAGGGATTGATCCTGGTTCACGATTAACAGGGTACGGCGTGATTGCTCACCAAGGTGCTAAGTTCACTTATTTAGGCAGTGGCTGCATTAAACTGGCCGATCACGATTTTCCGGTACGCTTAAAAATGATTTACCAAGGGATCAGTCAATTAGTAGAGCAATTCTCACCAGACAGTTTTGCTATAGAAAAAGTGTTTATGGCACACAACCCAGACTCAGCGCTTAAACTCGGTCAAGCACGTGGAGCAGCGATTGTTGGCGCTTCAATGGCAGAGCTGCCAGTTTATGAATATTCAGCTAGGCAAATTAAGCAGGCTGTTGTAGGTAATGGCGGCGCCGATAAGTCTCAAGTACAGCATATGGTTAAAAACATTTTAAAGCTGCCAGGTACCCCTCAAGCCGATGCCGCAGATGCCTTAGCAATTGCTATTTGTCATGCACACTCAGAACAAAATTTAATAAAACTTGCGGGCAGTGCGAGCAAAACCGTAAGAGGAAGATTAAGGAAGTAATATGATTGGTCGATTAAATGGCTTACTTGTTGAAAAGCAGCCACCAGAAATTCTTATTGAAGTAAGTGGTGTAGGCTACGAAGTACAAATGCCCATGACTTGCTTTTATGATTTACCGGCAGTGGGTGAGCAAGCGGTTATTTATACCCATTTTGTGGTACGTGAAGATGCCCAGCTATTATTTGGCTTTAACAACAAAACCGAACGCGCTTTATTTAGAGAGCTTTTAAAAGCCAATGGTGTAGGGCCAAAACTTGGTCTTGCTATTTTATCGGGTATGTCAGCGCAGCAATTTGTAAGTTGTGTTAACAATGAAGATGCAACAACACTGGTTAAACTGCCAGGTGTTGGTAAAAAAACGGCTGAGCGTTTAGTGCTCGAAATGAAAGACAGACTCAAAGATTGGGGTAATGACTTATTTACACCATTTAGCGATAATGCCGTCATTGAGCCATCAAGTGATGATACCCTAGTGGCAAATAATGCTGCCGATGATGCAGTATCAGCACTTGTGGCATTAGGCTATAAGCTACCGCAAGCACAAAAAGCGGTTAAAACAGTGAACAAACCAGATATGACGACCGAGGTTCTAATTAAAGAAGCTCTAAAATCAATGTTGTGAGTAAACCATGATTGAAGCAGATCGCTTAATAGATGCGAGTGAACAAAGTAACGAAGACAGTGTTGATCGTGCAATACGACCAAAGCTGTTAACCGATTACACAGGCCAGCCGCATGTTAAGCAACAAATGGAGATTTTTATCGAGGCAGCTCGCCACCGTGGTGAAGCGCTGGATCACTTATTAATATTTGGTCCACCGGGTCTTGGTAAAACCACACTTGCAAATATTGTTGCCAACGAGCTTAACGTTAATATTAAAACAACGTCGGGGCCAGTACTCGAAAAAGCAGGCGATTTAGCTGCGCTTTTAACGAACCTTGAAGAAGGTGACGTACTGTTTATTGACGAAATACACCGTTTGAGCCCGCAAGTCGAAGAGATTTTGTATCCTGCAATGGAAGATTATCAGCTGGATATAATGATAGGTGAGGGCCCCGCAGCACGCTCAATCAAGCTTGATTTGCCGCCATTTACTTTAATTGGTGCAACAACTCGTGCTGGCTCACTCACCTCACCACTTAGAGACCGTTTTGGTATTGTTCAGCGATTAGAGTTTTATTCTGTTGAAGACTTATCAAAAATTGTTGCCCGCTCAGCAAGCTTTTTAGACTTAACCATGTGTGATGAAGGTGCAACCGAAATCGCCAAGCGTTCACGCGGTACACCGCGCATAGCAAACCGTTTATTACGCCGCGTTCGTGATTACACCCAAGTGAAATCAGACGGCAAAGTGAATGCCACAGTTGCAGAGCAAGCCCTCGATATGATTGATGTCGATAAAAGCGGTTTTGACTACATGGATAGAAAATACTTGCTAGCTATTATCGAAAAATTTATGGGCGGCCCAGTTGGCCTTGATAACCTAGCGGCTGCAATTGGCGAAGAAAAAGAAACCATCGAAGATGTGATAGAGCCGTTTTTAATTCAACAAGGCTTTATTCAGCGTACCCCACGCGGACGACTCGTTTCAGACATTGCTTATTTACACTTTGGGCTAACGCCTGAGAAATAACTAAAACCCCGCGGTTAGTTACAAGCTTTAAGCTATAAGTATCAAGCAGCTCGAGAGAGCTGCTTTTTTTATCGAGATAACTTGCTTATATTAAGTAGGTGTATAGGTTTTTACCGCTTACCGCTTACCGCTTACCACCGCTTACCGCTTACCGCTTACCGCTTACCGCTTACCGCTGGGTTGTTGTCTCATTTTAACATCTGTAATTCACATGCTGTTAAGTTATCGGTAGGTATTCTCATTGGCGTTTGTGTAGGCAAAAAAAAGCCCGCATAAGGATGCGGGCAAACAACAAGTTGAAGGAAGTAATCCAGGGAACTACGGTCTACTTGAATAAGGTTTTATCCCGATTTAAGTAAACCTAGAGCAATACGAAACTTCATATTGCTAAAAACGGAGCTTGATGAAAGAAACTTTCATTAGGTTGCTAGCTCGGTATAGGTAAATAATACGCAATGATGGATTTTTCTTCAAACTAGAAAAATTTTATTTTCAGATAAAAAAAACTAATGTGAGCTAAAAATTGAATTGTTTTCTTTTTGTTCACTTTGTAACTATTTTGTTTTTAACCTTCTGAATAAAAGGGTTTTTATAAATTTTGTGATCTTTATTCAGGATTAGTTTAAGTATTCTGTAGTAGATTTGCAAAAGTGCTTTTGGGTGTTTATGCGTAATTTATGAATAAACGTCGTGTTTTTGGCTGTTTTGGTTGCTTTTAAGAGCTATTCTAGTGACTTATTATTAAGGTGAAAATATGCGTAAATGTGTTGATAAAACCTAATATGGCTAAAAAATAACTAAGCAAATTGCTTTTTACCGTTATTTGCCGCTAATTCACAGCAAGAGCGTTGTCAGTTTATAACTGACTAGATACACTAGATGTAACTTTTGGCCATGATTGTGGTCAATAAATGCAAGTGTAAAAAATATAACAAATTACATAGAAATCTATTTTAGGAGTTTAACGTGGGATCAGGGCTTAACTTTTTAGATCTTATTCTAGAAGCCAGTGTACTTGTCCAGCTAGTAATGTTGGCATTAGTCGGTATGTCGGTAATGTCATGGGCAATTATTTTTCAACGTAAAAAAGCGATTTCTGATGCACTTAATGGCGCTAAGCGTTTTGAGCAAAAGTTTTGGTCAGGTATTGATTTAAGTAAATTATATAACGAAGTATCTGCTCGTCCTGGTGGTGCATCAGGTGTTGAAGCATTATTCGTTGCAGGATTTAAAGAGTTTGCACGTCATAAGAAAAATACATTTCAAAGTGCAGGCATCGTAATGGAAGGCACACATCGTTCAATGCGAGTTGCGCTATCGCGCGAAGTTGAAAAGCTTGAGTCTAGTTTATCGTTTTTAGCAACAGTGGGTTCAATTAGTCCTTACATCGGTCTGTTTGGTACGGTATGGGGTATCATGAACGCATTCATCGCGTTAGGTGAAGTTAAACAAGCAACGCTACAAATGGTAGCGCCAGGTATTGCCGAAGCGCTGATTGCAACTGCAATGGGCTTATTTGCTGCAATCCCTGCTGTAATTGCTTACAACCGTTTTGCCAATAAAGTAGAAAAGCTTGAAGGTAATTACATTAACTTCATGGAAGAATTCGCCAATATTTTACACCGCCAAGCAGCTGCGCAAATAGAGGCTAAAGCGAATGTATCAGCGTAAGAAACGTCGCCCTGTAGGTGAAATAAACGTAGTACCTTACATTGATGTAATGTTGGTACTACTAATTATATTTATGGCAACTGCGCCACTGATTACCCATGGCGTAAAAGTGGACTTGCCGAAAATGGAAGAATCGGATTTAGTTGATACTAAAGATACACCGCCTATCATTGCGTCAATTGATGCTGAAGGTAAGTACTATGTAAGTATTGGTACTGACCCAGAAGCACCAATGGAAGCGCTGGATGTTGCGGCGGTAATTAAACTTCAACTGCAAAAAAATCCAGATACACCTGTAATGATTAAAGGTTCTGGCCGTGTTTCTTATCAAGAAGTACTGCTGCTTATGGACTTTTTGAAAAATGCTGGTGTGCCTTCAGTGGGTCTTATGACCGAATCATTCGAGGGGACGAAAGGCTAGTATGGGTGCATCAGTAGTAAAATCGGTTCTTTTGCACCTTGCAATAGCAGGTTTATTAGTAGCAACAGCTAATTTTCATATGCCAGCGCCTAAGGTGATGGAAGTAACGCTGAACCCTGCTTTACCAGAGCCTGAAAAAGCCGTTGCCGCAGTAACGGTTGATCAGCAAAAGGTTGAGCAGAAAATTGCCGAGCTTAAAAAGCAAGAAGAAGCAAAAAAACGAGCCGAAGCAAAACGTATTCGTGACCTTGAGCGCCGTGCAAATGATGCACGTAAGCAACGTGAAGCTGAAGACAGACGCCTTAAAAAGCTAGAGCAGCAACGCCGCGCGAAAGAGAAAGAAAAAGCAGAAGCAGAAGCACAAGCGAAGAAAGCACGTGAAATTCAAGAGAAAGAACGAGCTAAAGCGCAACAGGCTGAAAAGCAAAAGCAAGAAGCTGAAGCCGCAGCGAAAGCTGCAGCTGAAAAACGTAAAGCTGAAGAAGAAGCGTTAAAGAAAGCGGAAGAAGAGCGTAAGCGTAAAGCTGCCGAAGCTGAAGCTGAACGTAAACGCAAAGAAGCTGAAGCAGAGCGTAAACGCCAGCAAGCACTGCAAGAGCAAATGCTACAAGAACAATTAGCTGCTGAGCAGGCTGCACGTAATAAAGTGCGCCAGCAACAAGTAGTGGGCGAAGTTGAAAAATATAAAGCGTTAATTATGGCGCGCATTCAACAAAACTTCTTAAAAGATGAGAAGATGAAAGGTAAAGAATGTCGTCTTAATATTCGTCTTGGTTTTAATGGCTTAGTGACTCAAGTAAAATCACTGGGCGGAGATACCTTGGTATGTGAAGCTGCAATGCGCGCGGTGCGTATGGCAGACACACTTCCAGTATCACCAGACCGTGAAGTATTTGAGCAACTTAAAAATATTAATTTAACAATAGCGCCTCAATTTTAAAGGAATGATATGTTTAACCAGATAAAAACAGCATGTTTTATTGTATTACTGGGCTTTCATGGCATTGCCAGTGCTGCACTAGAAATTGTGATCACCGATGGTATTGACGGTGCACGTCCAATTGCGATTGTACCTTTCCAGTACAATGGTGTAGGAACTATCCCTGAAAAATTAAGCTCAGTGATTGCAGCTGACTTAATGCGTAGTGGTAAGTTTAAGCCAATTGACGTGAACACAATGCCGCAGCTTCCAGCTACTGACACCGACGTTGATTACGGCGCTTGGGTTAATAAAGGCGTTGAAGCGGTTCTTGTAGGCCAAGTAGAGCAGCAAACAAATGGCCGTTACTTAGTTAAGTATGAGCTTATTGATGTTATTCGTGGTCAAATTACCGGTGGCGAAACGCAAATGATGAGCAATGGCCAATTAGTTAAAAGCCAAGATCACATTTTAGACGCGCGTGAAAGCGTAATTGCTGAAACAGGTTTTCGCCGTTACGCGCACCGCATTAGTGATGTAGTTTACGAAGCGCTTACGGGTGAAAAAGGTGCATTCTTAACGAAGATTGCTTATGTGATTGTTCGCGAAGAAGAGCCTAAGCCATACCAGCTTGTAGTTGCTGATTACGATGGTTTTAATGAGCAAGTGTTACTTCGCTCTAAAGAGCCATTAATGTCACCAGCGTGGTCACCTGACGGTACTAAGCTTGCGTACGTAACATTTGAGAATCGTCAAAGCCAAATTTATATTCAAGATTTATACACAGGTAAACGTGAGCTGATCACAAGTCACCCTGGTATTAATGGTGCACCGCAGTTCTCGCCTGATGGTAAAAAGTTATTATTAGTGCTTTCTAAAGACCGAAATGGTGCAACAGAAGTATATGTTTTAGACCTTGCAACTCGTAAAGAAAGACGCCTTACAAACCACCGTAGTATAGATACTGAACCATCTTGGTTCCCTAATGGGCAAGATATTGTGTTTACGTCTGAAAGGGGTGGTAATGCCCAGATTTATAAGTTAAATTTGCAAACTGGTAGGTCAAAACGCATGACGTTTGACGGAGATATGAATCTAGCAGGTTCGGTTTCTCCAGACGGAAAAGAATTAGTGATGGTGAACCGTACCAACGGTCAATACCATCTTGCTAAGAAAGAGCTAGCTACAGGCGCGTTCCAAGTATTAACTAGAACTCGCTTAGATGAATCACCGAGTATCGCTCCAAACGGCTCGATGATTATCTACAGCACGCTTCATAATAATAAACAGGTGTTGGCGTTAGTTTCTATGGACGGTCGCTTTAAAGCACGCTTACCTGTGCTAAACGGACAAGTAAAGGCACCAGCTTGGTCGCCTTATTTACAGTAATTTTACTGGTTTACTCAATATAGGAATCAATTAAATGCAACTTAATAAAACTTTAAAAGGCCTGCTAATTGCTGTGCCAGTGATGACATTAGCGGCGTGTAGCTCTTCTTCAGGTGTTGACGAAGGTGCTGCAAACCAATCTAACCAAGGTATGGTTGAGCAATCAAACAACACTGATACTGTTGAAGTTGCAACGCTTACTCCAGAGCAACAAGCTGAAGAAGCACTTCGTGAAAAATACGAAGCGTTACGTCAAGAGCAAATCATTTACTTTGGTTTTGATAACGCAAAAATCCAAAGCAAATATGCTGAACTATTACAAGCACACGCTGAGTTCTTAGTACAAAACCCTTCAGTTAAAGTTCTAATCGAAGGTCACGCAGATGAGCGCGGTACGCCTGAGTACAACATCGCACTAGGTGAGCACCGTGGTCAAGCAGTAGAAAAATACCTACAAAGTTTAGGTGTTTCTGCTAGCCAAATGTCAGTAGTGAGCTATGGTGAAGAGAAGCCAATGGTTAAGTCTCGCACTGAAGAAGCGTTCGCGAAGAACCGTCGCGCAGTATTAGTTTACTAATAAAGAGTCATTATGAAGCCGAAAATTATTTTGGCAGCAATGATCTTAAGCGGGAGCACCCAGTTATGGGCTGCTCCCGCTCCTGTTTCAGAAGCTGCAAGCTCGCAATCGAGCATTGAGAAGCGTTTAGTCGCTTTAGAAAACATGATGAAGTCACGTAATTTATTGCAAGCTGAGCTTCAGCAGCAGCTTAATATTTTACAAGACGAAGTGAGCCAAGTACGTGGTATTACTGAAGAGCAAAGCTATAAGCTTGAAAAAGTATTACAACGTCAGCGTGAGCTTTATCAAGAGATTGAGAACCGTGTAAGCCAAGCTTATAGTCAGCCTGCTGCAACACAAACTCAACCTACTAACACTTATACGGATGTGGGTGCATCACAGGCAATCAGTTCAGACTTATCTGAAAACGAAGCCTATGAACGTGCTGTAGCGTTAATCATGAAAGATAAACGTTATGAGCAAGCAATTCCTGAGTTCCAAACATTCTTAACTACTTACCCTAATTCAGTGTATGCATCTAATGCGCATTATTGGTTAGGTCAGCTGTTAACAATCCAAAACGATCAAGCTGGTGCAACTGAGCACTTTAAAGTTGTTGTGAATGAATACCCTAATTCTAATAAGCGCCCAGATGCGATGTTAAAGTTAGGAAACTTATTAGCGGATCAAGGTTTAGGCGAGCAAGCCCTTAAAACCTTTAATGATTTAATTAATCAGTACCCAAGTACTACCGCTGCTAAATTAGCCACAGAACGTCTGTCGCAAATGTAGATTTGACCTGATTAGACTGCTTTTTGACATAAGCGGTCTAAAATTAGGCAACTAGACATAAAAACTTAAAAAAAGAGATATTTTCTGTTGCACTCAGCATTTAAATAAGTATTATAAGCGCCCGCAGCAGGCGATTGGTAACAACAGCCAAAATGCGGAAAAAAGAGCGGGTCATTAGCTCAGTTGGTAGAGCAGTGGACTTTTAA
>NZ_LJSO01000007.1:0-145196 GCF_001399985.1 Pseudoalteromonas sp. P1-8 | reverse complement strand
AGCTCAGTTGGTAGAGCAGTGGACTTTTAATCCATTGGTCGATGGTTCAAGTCCATCATGACCCACCATTCCTGATTTATCTTTTCTTTCTAAGTTATCCTTTATTTATCTTAACAGCTCATAGCAATACTGTTCTTTAGCTTAAGATTCTCGTATAATTCGCGCCATGAATGCACTGTGGACTAAGTGGTCGAGAAATGAGTCTAGCTGAACAAATTATGCCTGAAGATTATATCTTCCCTCCAAAGCCAGCTCCGTTATCAAAAGACGAGCAAGCTGAGTATAAGGCGCGTATCAAACAATTATTAAAAGACAAGAACGCGGTTCTTGTTGCCCATTATTACACTGATCCTGAAATTCAAGCACTAGCTGAAGAAACAGGCGGTTGTGTTGCTGACTCGCTAGAAATGGCGCGTTTTGGCGCTAAGCACGACGCAGATGTAATTGTGGTAGCCGGTGTTCGCTTTATGGGCGAAACAGCAAAAATCCTAACGCCAAATAAAACGGTTGTTATGCCAACCCTTGCTGCAACTTGTTCATTAGACGTAGGTTGCCCAATTGAAGAATTCTCAGCGTTTTGTGATCAGCACCCTGATCGCAAGGTAGTAGTGTATGCAAATACATCAACAGCTGTTAAAGCGCGTGCAGATTGGATTGTTACTTCTTCATGTGCCCTAGAAATCGTTGAGCACCTTGATGAGCAAGGCGAAAAAATCATTTGGGGTCCAGATAAACACTTAGGTTCTTACATTCAAAAGAACACAGGTGCTGACATGATCATGTGGAATGGCGCCTGTATCGTTCATGACGAGTTTAAAACCAAAGCACTAAAGGATATGAAAGCCTTACACCCAGATGCGGCTGTATTGGTTCACCCAGAGTCTCCTGCGGAGATTGTAGCCTTAGCTGATGCAGTTGGCTCAACAAGCCAACTAATCAAAGCAGCGCAAACTATGGACAACAAAAAGTTCATCGTAGCGACTGACCGAGGCATTTTCTACAAAATGCAGCAGTTATGCCCAGAGAAAGAATTCTTTGAAGCACCAACAGCAGGTGAAGGCGCAACCTGTAAAAGCTGTGCACATTGCCCGTGGATGGCAATGAATGGCTTAAAAGCGATTGAAGAAGCACTGACAGACCCAGAAGGTAAAGAAGTGTTTGTTGATATGGACTTGCGCGAAGGCGCATTAAAGTCGCTTAACCGTATGTTAGATTTTTCAGCAACGCTTCAACGCTAAGAACGAATTGACTATACAAAAGGCAAGGTGTTTACCTTGCCTTTTTTGTTTGATTACTAATCACTTAACTGCACTATTTTAAAAAGCCCTTGCGTCTGTAGGGTTGTTTTCATACTATAACGCCGCGCTAAACTCTAAGCGCCTTAGGTGACGTGTCCGAGTGGCTGAAGGAGCACGCCTGGAAAGTGTGTATACGGCAACGTATCGAGAGTTCGAATCTCTCCGTCACCGCCATTTCTAATCTTATAAGCCAACTTTAGTCATTTACAAATACTTTTAAATCGCATTTTAGCTTGTCTAATTATCTAAGCTGTTATTTCTTTCACACTCTTTCCAAAAAGACTGTCCTAATACTCTATTTATTTCTTCTACTGAAGTGAGGCCTTTTGAAAGTGCTTCTAAGGCTACTTTATATAAAGATCTCGCTCCGCATTTAGCTGCAATCTCTCTTAACTTACTGGTACTTTCTCCAGCACGAATTGCATCGGCTAGTTGATAATCAATAGTGATTATTTCGAACAGAGGAATACGTCCTTTGTAACCAGACTGATCGCAGTCATCGCAACCTGATGGCGACATAATATTTATATCAGGAAAGATGCTTTTAAAACGTTTACCATAGGTATCTGTGGACAACGGGCCACTTAGGTTACAACTAGGGCATAGTTTTCTAATTAATCGCTGCGCTGCAACACCTTTTAAGGAGTCTGCAATAATAGGACGTGACACACCTAAACCTATTAACCTTGAAATAGTCGTAATTGCATCACTTGTATGTAAGGTGGTCATCACAAAATGCCCAGTTATTGCAGCGCGAAAGGTCATTTCTGCCGTTTCTTCATCGCGAACTTCACCCATCAATATTACATCGGGATCTTGTCTTAAAATGCTTCTGAGGGCGCTGGAGAAGGTGAGGTTCTGATGTGGGTTAATATTAACCTGGGCAATACCTTCAATCTCATATTCAATTGGGTCTTCAACGGTGACAAGGCATTTTTCCGGAGTGTTTAATTCTTTTAGAGCAGCATAAAGCGTACTTGTCTTTCCTGACCCAGTAGGGCCTGTTATTACAAAGATACCTTCGCTACTTTGCAGTAAGTTTTTAAATGTATTGAGCTCTTGCTGTTGTAAACCAATATCATCTAACTTATTTACAACAGATTTAATCAGTAGACGGATGACTACTTTTTCTCCCCCTTTAACTGGTAGTGTCGATACCCGTAGATCCACATCCTGACCTTTGAGCTCTAAACTAGCACTTCCATCTTGTGGAACCATTTTTTTTGCTAAGTTAAGGCCAGATAATGCTTTTATTCTTTGTACTATTGGAATAAAAACTTGTGCTGGTAATTCTGATATGACCCTTAACATGCCATCTATTCTGTAACGAATTATGCCGCCATTATTAAAGGGTTCAATGTGAATATCACTGGCTTTGAATATAAACGCTTCTAACAGCATTTCGGATACAATTTTAACTATGGCTGAGTTCGAAGAGTCGGGCTCATTTTGTTTTGTTCGTGTGTTGAGTTGGTTTGATTTTATAATAATGTCATTTTCAGATAGCATTTGCTCCTGATAAAACATTTCCGTCCATTTTGCTATGAGCTCGGGTGATGCCAATACCGACTTAACATGAAGGGTCGTTAAAAATTCAACCATTGATTCCATATCAGTATCAAATGGGTGAGGGGAAGCTACTGTTAATAAGCCATTTGTAAAGCCTAAAGGAAAAATTCCATACTCTCTAGCTACTTTAAGAGAAACATAATTAAGCAATTCTTCTGACATATCATCAGGAGGTTTTGCTACATCTAACTGGTAACTTTTTGCAATCATTGCTGTTAACACTTTGCTGTCGACTTGCAAAATTGCCTCTGCACTTTTCCATGCTGAAATGGCTGACTCACCGTTATACATTTCTTCAATATTAATATTGCTGTTAGTCGATTTTTCAATGCAAAATCGTTTTAGCCAGTTAAAAGTGGCATTACTTCTGTGTACCTCATTTTTATCAATCATACTCATTCCATATATATTTTGTCGTCTTTGGCATCAAACGTGATTGTTGAATCACCATGTGGAATGGTTAAGCGAAAATGTTCATTGGTAATTTTTTCATAAGTTACATCCATGACAGATGCGATAGGGCTTGGTAAATCGTCTGGCAGTTCTCCGTAAGTTGTGCGGTAATGTTCAACATCTTCTGCAATCATTAATAATGCCACTGAGCTGCCTGTTTGATAATCTCTGTCGTAATTTACAGGGTGGGTTTCATGGCCAATTAGTAGAGTTTTTGCTAACAAAAATCCAAAAGCAATATATGCGGCATAAGGAAGCCAGCTAGGTAATACAATGGAAGCTCTATTTTTATTTCGTTGATTATTTTGCGTTTCATCCATCGCTTCCGCGATACTTTCTTGCCATCGTTTATTGGTTGAAATCATTTTTATCTTCCTAATTTTTTAATCATGATGCCCATGCTGTTGGCCTATATGTTGATCTGGATGTTTTACCCAGCCAGGAGGCCAATTCAAGTTAGAACCAGCATTGCTTCGACTGCCCGATTCTGAATCACCATTGGTACTAGTTTCTGTACTTGCACTCGTTTGGCTACCTGTGTTGCTATCTCCACTATTTCTATCTGGAGGTTGGGTGTTACCTGTGTTACTTGCGTCAGGAAGTTGAGTATTACCTGTATTGCTAGCATCAGGTTGCTGATTAGTCCCTGCATTAGTTAATTTTGGTGGTTGATTTATTTTGGGAGGGTTTGTATTTGTTTCTGAAGGTATTAAATTGGTTTGGTGAGTCTCATAAGGTGTTGCTAATGCAATAATCATCATATTAGGAGTCACAAAAGAATGTTTTAATTCAGTTACATGATCCAAGGCATTGAGTACATTCAATCCGTTTTGACTATTTGCTTTTAAAAATAAAACAGGAAAAGCCTCATGACCAGTAAAATTAAAAAAACCAGAGTGATTAACTAACTGAGCTGAAAATTGAATACCAAACTCTTCTGAAAATTGATTGGCAAGCCCAGGTAAATAGCTTGGGGCTTGACCAAAGCTTGAACTCGAAAGCTGATTTGGCTTTGCTACTGCATCAGGTGAAGTTGCAATAACATCCTGATAAGCAAGGCCAATAGAGTGGATTCTATATAATAAGGTGGCTGCCTTAGATTCATTTACATAGCCTTGATAATTAGGCAAGGCGATTAAGGATAAGATCCCTATAATTGAGATGGCTACCATAAGCTCAACTAATGTGAACCCTTTACTTTTAAAAGAGTTGAGCTTTATCAAAATCGTTGATTTCATTAATACAATTCACTATTTAAGTAATATCTTCTTAAATATAGACAAACTTATAGTTTTTTCATCTTAGTAGTATTTTTATTTTTTATAACTTAAGGCGGGTTAATCAAGTGATTTCAATACTCTATAATTTATTTAGTTGAAGCTTAGCAGAGGCGTTTTCTAAACTATCCGAAAACTTAGACAAATTTCAATGTGAAGCAAAATTCTCGGATAAAATAGAGTACTTATACGCTTTTCTTAACCCACCTTAGCAAAGTGTTTTTCAAGATTACATTTAGCGCGCATGGCAATGTGGCTACTGACCTTTCTGGCAAGTTCTATTACTAATAATTCAAGTTGTTCACGGCTATAACCAAGTAATACACAGCGTTTAAGTTGCTCGCTAACTAAGCTGCTGGCATCGTCTAGCGCAAATAAAGCGCCTAAAGAGGCAAGCTCAAATACCCTGTTATTTTGCTGCTCAATGCCAAATGGCAGCTGGCCAAATGTGAGCGCGGTTTTTAGTTGCTGCTCTGTGCGTTTGATAAGCAACGTATGTGAACCTTTAATATCATCAAGGGACTTTAAAACCTCTAGTGATAGCAATGCTTTTGGCACCCCAGAATACACACTGATATGCGGTAAAGTATCACACAACTCTTGCATTGAAACGCCATCATTCAATGCATGCTGACATGCTCGTTTTAACAAGGGCTTGTCATGAACGGTGACCAAAGCAGCGATCGCGACAAACACAAATAAATCCGTGTTGTTATGGTTCATAATTTCTCTTTTGATTTTAGGTATTGAATGTATTGAGGTTTTGTAGCTTTGGCTGATTGCAAAGAGCATGCAATCGAAAAATTGAAAATACATTATGGTTGATGATGGCGATTTCTGCTTGCCATAAATGATTTAATTTTTGCCTAAAATAACGAACTGTTACCTAAAATGGTCCTAACCTCAAATTACGGTGATACACTTAATTGAGTATTTCTTAGAGGTAATCTAAATGCGTCAGGCATTAATAGAAGCGGTTAAAGCGATAGCGATCGCAGACGGTAATTTTGAAACGGCGATTCCTGAGTTATTGGTGTTCAGACGAAGCGAAGTTTCTTTACCGATGGCCTGCGTGTATGAGTTAGGTCTGGGTATTAGCTTGCAAGGTGCAAAGCGAG
This sequence comes from Pseudoalteromonas sp. P1-8, assembly GCF_001399985.1. Classification (NCBI taxonomy): domain Bacteria; kingdom Pseudomonadati; phylum Pseudomonadota; class Gammaproteobacteria; order Alteromonadales; family Pseudoalteromonadaceae; genus Pseudoalteromonas; species Pseudoalteromonas sp. P1-8. Next base: position 139,481 of record NZ_LJSO01000007.1, on the reverse strand, counting down.
TTGTGTTGGGTGAACATAGTTATGATTACACTGACGGCCAATCATTGGTGACCTCAGTCGATGTGCCTGTAGCTTCACAAATAACGCGAGCTAGTAAAGATCTGCCATTTTACGGCATTTACTTACGCTTAGATGCCCATGAAATCAGCCATATTGTTGCTGAAATGGAGTTTGCTGGGCAAGACAAGTTCCCTAAGCACCAAGCTATGTCGGTGGTTGATACTGACAATGGCCTGCTTGATGCTTTACTTAGGCTTATTCAACTCGACAAAGAGCCTCAATTAAAAGCTAACCTTGCGCCACTTATTAAAAAAGAAATTATATTGCGCCTGTTAAATAGTCCGCACAGCCCTTATTTAAGGCAAATTGTGATGTCTGGCTCTGCCCATCAAAAAATAGCCAAGATCTTATGTTGGTTAAAAGAAAACTACACGAGTCAATTTTCAATTGATGATTTAGCCCGTGATGCGCACATGAGTCCGTCGACATTCAGGTTACATTTTCGTGATGTGGTAAAGATGAGCCCATTGCAATACGTAAAAAACTTACGGTTGCAGGCGGCAAGGCAATTAATGCTGAATGAGCGAATTGATGTGGGCTCTGCGGCTTTAAAAGTGGGTTACGAAAGCCCATCGCAGTTTAGCCGCGAGTACACACGCTTTTTTGGCAAGCCACCGATAAAAGATATTTCGGCACTTCGGTTACAACAAATCGCATAAAAAAGGGAGCGCTTGGCTCCCTTGTACTTAAAATCGTCTTTTTGGCATTCTTAGTTGTGAGTCAAACTCATCGGGGAATAAAATGGTGCCGTCGTCTTGGTCTGTTGGGAATACAGCAATGAGTAAGTCATCTTGCTCAAGGCCGGGTGTCCAGCGACTTAACCAGTCTTTTACAGGGATGGCTTTTGGCGTGCAGTCTTGCCATTCACCGGTTGCCCAGCTTTGGGCAAATTCACGGCTAGGCCACACAGGCACGCAGTCGTCGTCTTCGTTTGAGAGCATGACGCAGCCATGTTCATCATTGAGGATCCACACTTGTTTAAACTCTTGAACCGTTTCAAACATATAAGCGAGTCGTTTCTTAGCGCCTAAGGCGAGTACAGCATCAAATTCAGTTTCAACACGTTTAGCAGTTGCATTATTCATGACAGGCTCACTCTTTTAGTTATACACAGCTACACCTTAATCATAAGGTGATAAATTAATATGACAAGTAAAGTTAATAGCTAAATTAATTTACTAATGCGGCAAATAGATCGTCAGCAAGTTGTTGCAGAGATTTAGGGTCTTGATTTGTCAGCGCATAGGTACGAATACCGTATATGCCCATGACTAAAAAGCGCGCCAACTGTTGAGCTGACTTGCTACTTACAAATTCGTTGTTATTTAGCGCTTTTTGAAGTTGTTCGGCGAGGGCATGCTCATAAGCGTTTAAGTTACCACGCAGTACAGTGCAAATTTGTGGGTCGTTGCCTTCAACCTCAGAAATACTCTTTGTAAGCAAGCACACTTTAGCTACTTCACCTTCAATACATTCATCAACAATCACAGTTAAGTAATGTTTGAGGGTCGATAAAATTGATTGTTGGTCATTAAAAAGGGCAGTAAATTGTTGGTTTCTATCTTTTTGATATTGCTCGGTGGCGGCTAAAAATAAGCCTTTTTTGTTGCCATAAGCCGCGTAAATAGAACCCGGGTGAAGGTGAGTTACTTCTTTTAACTTTTGCATACTTGTCTTCGCATAGCCATATTGCATAAAAGCATGCATGGCTTGGCGAAGTACAAATTCAGTATCAAATTCAGCAGTTCTCATTAAAGCTCCTCACGGTATATAATACCAATCCGCAATAATACTTAGTCATTTTGAGGGATTAAACCTGTCGCTACCCGCGTTAAAAATTTCTGATTTACGACTGCATGGATGCAGAAGGTAGAGCAATGCAGGAGCAATTGCCGAGAACAACTAAATAACGAAANNTATCAACGAGGTTTTCTTGCCTCAAAATAGACCACTTAATTAAGCGAATTGGTATAAACGAAGTTTACGTAATCTTGAACGATTATTCAAAATAAACCTTGAAGTGTGTATGTTTCGCCCTTATCTTGAATGTATGTTCAAGATAAGGATAAAACCATGACAACCGATTTACTTTCTCCGTTTAAATTAAACGACAGCATAGAGCTGCAAAACCGTGTACTAATGGCACCACTTACGCGCTGTATGAGCGACGATAACCTCGTACCTACACAAGCAATGGTTGATTATTATGCACGCCGTGCTGATACTGGCTTAATTATTAGCGAAGCAACGATTATCCGCCCAGATGCCCAAGGTTATCCAAATACGCCGGGTTTATTTACTAGTGAACAAATACAAGGTTGGAAGAAAGTGACCGATGCTGTGCACGCTAAAGGCGGCAAAATGTTTGCTCAGCTTTGGCATGTTGGTCGTGTTGCTCATCCTCACTTTTTTGGTGGTGATGTACTGGCACCATCAGCAATTGGTATTGAAGGTTCGGTACCAAGAATGCGTGAGTTAACTTACGTTACTCCAAAAGCGGCAACCATCGAAGACATCCAAGGTTTGATTGCTGACTACGCAAAAGCGGCGGAAAACGCTATTGAAGCGGGTTTTGACGGGGTTGAAATTCATGGTGCGAATGGTTACTTAATTGATCAATTCTTACACTTTGCTGCAAACCAACGTGAAGACCAATACGGTCAAACACCAGAAAACATGTCGCGTTTTGCTCTTGAAGTCGTTGATGCAGTAGTGGCAGCAATTGGTGCAAATAAAACTGCATTACGTTTATCGCCAGGCGCGTATTTTAATATGACCGAAAGTGACGGTGATAAGGCGGTATTTGATTATCTATTACCAGCCCTTGAAACACGTAACCTTGCGTACTTACATGTTGGTATTTTTGATGACAGCATGCGCTTTGCAAGCTTAGGTGATAAGTCAGCGTCTGAATATATGCGCGGTGCGTACAAAGGTACCTTAGTCGGGGTAGGTAGCTATAGCTTTGAGTCAGCTAATCAAGCTATCGATAACAACCAATTTGACTTAATTGCGATTGGTCGCCCATTCATTGCGAACCCAGATTACATCAGTAAAGTTAAAAATGGTGAAGCGTTAACACCATACAGCGACGAAATGCTGGCTGAACTGATTTAAGCAAACCTAATAATATTGTCCAACCAACAAGCGCTCAGTTAATTTAACTGGGCGTTTTTTCTAATACTTTCTTATTTATTAAACAGTTAAGTCTTAAATCTGCCATGAAAATGCATTAATTGTTTAATTATTGTGTCAAAAATTTTGACCCTAAATGTCATACGCGCTCTGCATACTGTGCCCGCTTTTAAATACGTAACCTTGGAAAAACAATGAGCACAGTAACTAAAAAAACAAAGCTAAGCCTTGTAGTCGCAACGCTTTTAGCAACATCGGCAAATGCAAACACGAATAACGAAATTGAAGAAATTACCGTTGTTGCAAAGCCAACCAGTTATGCAAATAACGTTATTGAACCTGCCATGCTTGAGCAACAAAGTTCAGTATCAAGCGTGTTAGCCGTGATTGATAACCTACCGGGTATTAGCATCAACGAAGGTGATGCATTTGGTGGTGACGATTGGTCAACCACCATTACTATGCGTGGCTTTAGTATTGATGGTAATCAACAGCAATTAGGTATGACGATTGATGGTATTCCTAATGGTGGTTCTAACTATGGTGGCGGTGCAAAAGCAAACCGTTACTTAGACAGCGAAAACTTAGCAACGGTTGAAGTAGGGCAAGGTACTTCTGATATTGCCTCTGCATCACTCGAAGCATTAGGCGGTACTTTCAATTTTGTGAGTGCACAACCGAGTACCGAGCAAAGCACTACGTTTGCTTATACAACGGGCGATCATAACGCTAGCCGCTACTTTGTGAAGCACGAAACCGGCACTGTGTTTGATAACACGCAAGCCTATATCAGCTATTCGCAAACAGATACCAGCCGCTGGATTGGTGATGGCAGCAATGGTGGTAAAGACAATCAGCACATTGAAGCGAAGTTTGTATCAGACTTTAGTGACTTAACTGTAACGGGTCGTGTTTCGTATGATGATGTTCACGAAATTAACTATAACAGCATTAGCATTAGTGAGTTTGAACAAAACCCTGATTGGGATCGTTTAACTTGGAATTGGACTGGCGTGCCGCATTTTGATCAAATGTTTGCTGAGGGCTGGGGTACACTGCGTGAAAATACTCTTGCGTATGTAAAGTTTGATTACGCGTTAAGTGCCACTTCAAACTTAAGCTTGTCGCCGTATTACCATAAAAACTCGGGTCGTGGCGATTGGATCCCGCCTTATTTAACGTCACCTGTTGATGGCGATGGCAACCCAACAACAATTGGCGGCGAAAATGCTGGTAGCTACGGCTTCACCGACAGCGACGGTAACCCACTTGCACCTGCTGCAGGTTGTACGGCAAGTTTAGAGTGGCCATGGTCATCTGGCCCTGGCTTAAACCCTGCCTGTTACCCAGATGATGCTATTCCTGTTATGTCGTATCGTCATACTCACTATAAAAAAGACCGCTTAGGTATGACCGGTGAGTACCAAGTAACTCTTGGTAATCATGATATTGAAGCTGGTTTTTGGTTTGAACAAACAGACCGTGATGAGTCACGTGACTGGCATAAAGTTATTGATGCCCGTATTTATCATCACTTTGACCATACGCCGTATTGGACACAGTATAAAAACACCTTCGAAACAGATACATTCAAGTGGTACGTACAAGACTCAATCAGTTTAGGTGATTTCACGCTTAATTTAGGTGCTAAACAGTACCTTGTTGAGCTTCAGCGTTATAATCATTTTGAAGATGAATACTCAGATAAAATCGACAGTGATTCAGACGTACTTTTCAGCGGTGGTGTGCTGTATCAGCTATCTGCAAGCACAGAGCTATTCACCAGCTACAGCGAAAACTTTGCGGCAATTAAAGATGGTGTACTTGAACGTGATTCATCAACACTGACCGAAATTGAACCTGAAACAGCTGAAAACATCGACCTAGGTGTGCGTTACAGTGATGACCGTTTACGTTTAACGGCAACCGCTTACAGCATCGAATTTGATAACCGTATTACCTTTATTGCTCCGGGCAGTGATACCGATGGTATTGATTACACCATTGGCACGAACGGTTCTTACATCAACGTTGGTGGTATTGAGTCAACGGGTGTGGAGCTATCAGCAAGCTATATGCTGACTGACAAATGGAATCTTTACACATCGTATACCTACAATAACTCTGAGTATCAATCGAACGATCCAAGTGCTTACAACAGCGATGGTGAGCTACTTGAGGATGCATCAGCCAGCTTTAAAGCGGGTGATGAAGTGATTGACTCAGCACAAGATTTATTTGTGGTATCGGCAGACTACTACAGTGGTGATTTCCGCTTTGGTTTATCGGCTAAATACACAGGTGAGCGTTTAGGTGCATGGACTGATGAGCAAACCCGTTCGCGTAATGAGGTTGATGGTTACACCTTGGTTGATTTAAACATTGGGTATAACACCAGCCTTGATTCAGGCGTGTTTAAATCAATCGACCTTGCATTTGTGGTGAATAACCTGTTTGATAAATCATATCTCGCAGGTGGCACAGGTAATGGTTCAACCTACTTTATTGGTGCACCACGTACCGCAGCTTTAACACTTACAGCGCAGTTTTAAGTAATAAGCTAACGTTTAAACAGCCCATCTTTGATGGGCTTTTTTGCAGGTGAAATATGAAAAAATTAATTTTAGCCACGGTGGTGGTAGCGGCATCACTATTAAGCTTAAACAGTAAAGCTGCCGACAATGTTGTGCTCGTTACTCTTGATGGGCTTCGCTGGCAAGAAGTGTTCTCTGGTGCAGATAAAAACCTAATCGATAACACTGATTTTGTTGCAGATACAGATGAACTAAAGGCGCTTTTTTGGCGAGATGACCAAGCACAGCGAACTCAAGCGTTAATGCCATTTTTTAGTGAAACACTGGCAAAGCAGGGCGTTTTGATTGGCGATAGAACTCAAGGCTCATTGATGTCGGTAAGCAACCCGTGGTATTTCTCATACCCAGGTTACAGTGAAATTTTAACTGGCATAGTAAATGAGAATATCGATAGCAACGATAAAGTGCCTAACCCCAATAAAACCATTTTAGAGAGTTTAAATTCTCAGCCAGAGTTTAAAGGTAAAACCGCGCTTTTTGGTAGCTGGGATGTGTTTCCTTATATTGTAAATCGTGAGCGCAGTGGGGTTTATGTTAATGCTGGCTTTGAATCCTTTGATGCAGTGAACTCAGCCGAAGTGACTCTGCTAAACCAAATGCAAAGCGAGATCCCAAGCCCTTGGCACAATGTGCGCCTCGACAGCTTTACCTACCGATTTGCCAAACAATATTTATTAAATAAACAGCCGCGTTTGCTTGTTATTAGCTTGGGTGAAACCGATGATTTTGCTCATAACGGTAAATACGATGCCTATTTAAAATCGGCTAAACAAAGTGATGCGTTTATCCGTGACCTTTGGCAAACAATTCAACAAACACCGGGCTATAAAGACAACACCACAATGATCATCACTACCGATCATGGCCGTGGCAGTCATGCTGATGATTGGCAACATCATAGTTCTAAGCGTGCTTTAGCTCGTTCAGAGCAAGGTAAGCAGCGTTTTCCAAACGGCATTGTTGGCTCTGAGCATATTTGGTTAGCAGCGATTGGCCCAGATATAAAAGCAACAGGCTTAATTAAGCCAAGTAATGAGCTTAAACAAGCGCAAGTAGCGGCAACTGTGTTGAGCATTTTAGGCATCAACAGTCAGCAAGTTAACCCGAGGATGGCAGCGCCGATTAAGGAGATTTTAAAATGAGTTTAACACTTAGCTTTTTTAGAAGTGCTTTAAGTGGATTAATGCTGGTTAGTTGTGCGAGTGCGATTGCCGCACCGAGTAAAATTTTATTTGGCTCATGTGGTCATCAAGACAAGGCTATTCCAATTTTTGACGCCATCAACAAAGAGAAAGCCGATTTGTTTATGTTCCTTGGCGACAACATTTATGGAGATACCGAAGATATGTCGGTACTTGCCAATAAATATCAACGTTTAGGGCAAAAGCCGGGCTTTAAAACATTACGTGCGAATACACCGATAATAGCCATGTGGGATGACCATGATTATGGCGAAAATGACGCTGGCAGCGAATACCCAAAAAAACAGCAATCACGAAAAATCATGCTCGACTTTTGGCAAGAGCCAGCAGGTTCTGCTCGCAGAACTCGTGAAGATGGTATTTACACTTCGTACACGTACGGTGAAGGCGAGCAAACAGTAAAAGTCATCATGCCTGATCTTCGTTTTAATCGTGCGCCGTTAAATCATGTATCAGCGATGACCTATCAACTTGAGCGTAAACCGGCAAAACAAGGGCCTTATAGTCCAACAACCGATAAAAACGCCTCTATGCTTGGCGAAAGCCAATGGCAATGGCTCGAACAAGAGCTTAAGTCAGATGAAAAGATAAAAATCATTGCCTCAAGCTTACAGTTATTGGCTGATTTTACAGGCTGGGAGTCATGGGCAAATTATCCGGCTGATCGTGAGCGTTTATTTGCGCTTATTAAAAAACATAAAGTAAATGGTGTGATTATTGTCAGTGGTGATACTCACTGGGGTGAGCTGTCTAAATATCAACAAAACCTAGATTACCCGTTATATGAAATGACCAGCTCTGGGCTTACAGAAAAGTGGAAAGATGTTAGCCCTAATAAACACCGTGTGGGTGATTACACTCATGAAGTTAACTACGGCGACTTAACAATCGATTGGCAAAAAGCAGATCCTACCATTCGTATTGCGCTTAAAGGTATTAAGGGTGATGAGATCATGCACACCGAGTTCGCGTTATCGACGATAAGCCCATACCAGTAAATATTGCCAGCTGCGCATATATTTAACACATGCCCGCAGCTCATACCCGTAAACATGGAATAAGCCTTGTTTGCGGGTATTTCTCTCTATCCCATCTAATTAAAATATCTTACACTGTGTCAATTAGTTAGTTTCAAGCAAGGACAGTGTAGAGTGCTGAATATAATTCAATCAAATCGCATGGAAGCACTGCAAGAGCTTTTTCATAAAGTTATTAAAGTTAATCCATTAACGAGTCCCTTTAAAAAAGAAATTGTGCTTGTGCAGTCACCGGGTATGTCGCAGTGGCTAAAAATAGGTTTAAGTGAACACTTAGGGATTGCCGCTCAGGTTGATTTTCCGCTGCCTTCAAGTTTTATATGGCAGCTTTACCAACAATTGCTGCCTGATGTACCCAGTGAATCACCGTATAACAAAGCTAACCTTGCTTGGAAGCTGTTTGCGATTTTACCAAACTGCATTGATGAGCCGCTGTACTTACCACTTAAAACCTATTTAGATGGTGACAGTGAAGGGCAAAAAACCTTTGCCTTGTGCGAGAAAATTGCCGACGTTTATGACCAATATTTAATGTATCGCCCCAATTGGATTGCCACTTGGGAGCAGGGCATCGATGAACTTGATGATGTTGATGTGGGCATTGCGCCATGGCAGCCAGATCTCTGGCGTAAGCTGGTGGCGCATAGTAAAGAACTTGGGCAAAGCCAATATCACCGCGCCAATATGCAAGACAAACTCCTTGCAGCCCTTGAAAAAATGGACGCAAGCCTATTACCTGAGCGCATTAGTTTATTTGGTATTTCTGCAATTGCGAGCAGCCAGCTTGAAGTGTTTCAGGCCATTGCGAAAAAAACGCAGGTATTTTTGTTTTTCTTTAACCCCAGTGAACATTACTGGGGCGACACACTCGATGAGAAAACAGCAGCCAAGATTGCTGCTAAATATGCCAAACGCCCGCAGTTACAAGCGCTTGAAGACAGCGCTAAAAACCCTGATCACGAGTATTTTTTTATTGGTAACCCGTTACTCTCGTCGTGGGGTAAATTAGGACGAGACTATTTTGAGCAGTTACTACAATTAGACGCGCAGTGGCTTGACGGATTCGATAACGAGTTTGATCAAAGCTTGTTATCGCAAATTCAGTCTGAAATTTACCAATTAGCCTTCAAGGGGGAGTCATTAACGCCTGATAAAGAATGGTTTATTAATGACGAAGGCAAATTGCCGATTCAGGCAGACGATACCAGTATTGTGCTGAGCGATTGTCACACGCCACTACGTGAAGTCGAACGACTACATGATTACTTGCTCAATCTATTCAATGAAAATAAAGCGCTAACACCAAAAGATATTATTGTAATGATGCCGGATGTTGGCACATACAGCCCGTATATTGAGGCGGTGTTTGGTGGTGCCGAAGGGCGACGTTTTATTCCTTATGCGTTAGCCGATTTAGCCATAGAACAAGAAAAACCCGTACTTAGCTCGTTTGCCAGTTTAGCTGATTTACCATACTCACGCTTTGGTGTGTCTGACATTCTTGATTTACTGCAAGTTACACAAATTGCCGAAAAGTTTAACCTTGAACCTCATGAATATGAGCAAATTGGCTTTTGGCTTGAACGCGTTGGCGTTAAATGGGGCTTAGATGCCGCACACAAAGACAGTTTTGGCTTACCAGCAATAGATTTAAACACTTGGCAACATGGCTTAAACCGCTTGTTATTAGGTGTTGCACAACGTGATGAACAACTGCCGTTTTCGGGGATTTACAGTGCCGATGAAGTTGAAGGCATGGCACTGAATACACTTAATAAACTCATTGAATTTATTGATGTACTGGCCCGTTATAAAGCCAAGCTTCAAGCTGATGCACCGCTTAACGAAAAGGCAGAAATTCTAAAAGAATTATTAAACGATGTGTACAGCGATGAAGGTGAACAAAGCTGGGATTTATTAGTACTGCAAAAAGTGCTCGATACACTGATTAAGCATTATGACAATGGCGATTACCAACAAGCTGTTTCGCAGCGCATTGTGAGTTACTTGGTTAAACAAGGTATTCAAGAAAAAGGTGTAGGGCAGCGCTTTTTAGTGGGGCAAGTTAACTTTTGTACGTTGATGCCAATGCGCGCTGTGCCATTTAAAGTGGTGTGCATGCTAGGTTTAAATGATGCAGATTACCCGCGTACCGTTCAGCCAATCGGTTTTGACTTAGTTCCATACTCAAAACGCCAAAAAGGCGACCGTTCTCGTAAACTCGACGATCGTTACCTGTTTTTAGAAGCGATTTTAAGTGCTCGTGAGAATTTATACATCAGTTATATTGGCCGTTCTTGCTTTGATAACCAACCAAGAATGCCCTCAACCTTAGTGAGCGAGCTTTTGGAATACATAGCCCGTAGTTTTAAATTTGCTGATCAAGACACTCACTTAAAGCTACCAGAGGCGCTAATTAATTATCAGCACTTACAGCCATTTAACTCGGCTTATTATCTAACAGAGAAAATTGATGACAAGCAAAAAGCAAACAAACCGTTAGCCACACAATTACACAGCTATAACCCTGTGTGGATGCCAACTCAAGCTGTTAACCCTGAGCCACAGCAAGCGCTTAGTGTTCAGCCAGAAAGCAGTGTTGAGTTAACTCAGTTTATTCGCAGTATTTGCCAGCCGCACGAGAGCTTTTATCAGCAAAGTTTGGGTTTACGCTTACCGCAATTTAACGATATCGCTAAAGATGAAGAGCCATTTAGTTTAGACGCATTACGTCGTTACTTTTACCTTGACGAAATTCTTGAAGCTAGCATTCAAGAGCAACCGCTTAACAAAGCGCAAATAATGCAGCGCGGTGAATTACCTCAAGCCCATGTTGGCGATCTTGTGTTTGAAAGTATGCAGCACCGAGTTGATGCGCTTGCTGGGCAAGTGAAAGCGCATATTCAAGGTGATGAAGCATTACCCGTTGAAGTAAATATTAAAATAGCCAACACCACTTTAGAAGGTTGGTTAAATCATATTTATGGTCAAAAACAGGTGTTTTATCGCACCGCCAGTATTAAAGCAAAAGATGTTATTCGCGGCTTTGTGCATCATTTAGCGGCGCAAATAATGGGGCAGCCGGTTGAAACCCTTATTCTTGGTTTAGACAAGCAAATTAGTTTTTCACCCTTGTCAGAAGACGATGCCCGCAGCTATTTAAACAATTGGTTTTCGCTTTATGAAACGCTCTTAACTCGCCCTGTGGCGTTTTTCCCGGTCAGTGGTTACGAGTACATAAAAACAGACAAAGATATGGTTAAAGCAAACAATAAGTTCGCACCGCAATACATAGGCATAGGTGAAGGTGAAAACCCGTATATTCGTTTAACCATAAAGAGCCTTAAAGACTGTGAAGAAGAGTTTATAAAATGGAGCGAGCTGCTGTTATCGCCAATTGTTGAATTAGCACAGGAGGCAGATCATGCAAACGCTTAATCCAATGAGTATGGCGCTGTGTGGGCAAAGCCTTATTGAAGCCAGTGCCGGTACAGGTAAAACCTACACCATCACAGGTTTGTATTTACGGTATTTGTTGGGCTTACAAAAAGCGACCGGTGAAGATGAACAATTAAATACGCCGCTGAGTGTTGAGCAAATACTGGTGGTGACCTTCACTGAAGCCGCAACTCAAGAAATTAAAGACCGTGTAAGGGCGCGTATAATCAATGCCAGAGATGCACTGCTTGGTAAAAAGCCCGATGATGAGCTGATTGAGCAAGTAATTGACGAGGTAACTGACAAACACGCCGCATTTGATTTATTAGACGCCGCGGCAAAGTCGATGGATGAAGCCGCTATATTCACCATTCATGGTTTTTGTCAGCGAATGCTGAAACAACATGCCTTTGAATCCGGCGTGGCGTTTAACTTAGAGTTTATTTTAGATGAGCGAGAGCTTATTCAAGAAACCCTTAATGACTTTTGGCGTGCCTTTGTTTACCCACAATCAAAAGAGCGCACCCAAGCAATTACCGATATTTTCCCTGTGCCAGCGTCACTGTATTCACAGGTGGTAAGTCTACTCAATAAACAAGGGGCAACGATTACCCCTGAGTATGACCTTGACGAAATATGGCAAGCGCGCGATAACTTTGTGGCAAAAGTACCAGCATTTAAAACGGCGTGCCGTGAGAGTGAATTTATTAATGCCGTAAAAGCATCTGATTTAAGTGGCTCAAAAACTCCAGGTCGTAAAAACAGCCTTGCAGCGCTTGAAGAGTATATAAACAATGATGAGCTATTTTTTGTATTTGGTACCAGTAAATACTCGTTTGAAGTATGGGGCACAGAAAATTTAAGCGATCCTGCAAATTATAAGAAAAACGGCAGCTTGCTTAGTCATGAAATGCTGGCTCGTTTTGATGAAATGGCTGAACTGAGTAGCCTTATCAATAACGGCTTGAATATTGCGATAGTGCAATACGCAGCTAAATGGGTCGCAAATGCATTAGTTAAACGCAAGCAAGAACAAGGCGTGATCACCCCTGATGACTTATTAAGTAACTTGCATCAAGCGCTTTTAAGTGAGCAAGGCCAAGCGTTAAGTGAAAAAATTTCCGCCTTGTTTCCAGTTGCCATGATTGACGAATTCCAAGATACTGACCCAGTTCAATATGGTATTTTTAGCCGCATTTATGGCATTAAAAACACCACGCTTGCCATGATAGGTGATCCAAAACAGGCTATTTATGGCTTCCGTGGTGCAGATATTTTTACTTATATTGGCGCAAAACAAGCTGTTTCAGAGGATAAGCAATACACCCTAGATACCAACTACCGCTCAAGTGAAGGGGTTGTTGATAGCGTAAACCGTTTATTTGCTAAAAATGCTAATAGCTTTATTTACAACGATGCGATCCCATTTCAAAAGGTTAATGCCAAAGGAAAACAGCAAGACAAAGCGTTTTTAATAAACGGTGAAATGCCAAGTGCGTTTGAATTTTCGGTTTTTGTTGATGAATACGCCGAAGCCAACAACAAGCCAACCAGCAAAGGGGTGGCTCAACAGGCATTGGCTTTGCAGTATACGAAAAAAATTACTGAGCTACTCAAGCAAGCTAATGCAGGCGCTGCAACCATTGCAGGAAAGCCTCTCACGGCCGCTGATATCTGTGTGTTAGTGCGTGACCGAAACGAAGCACAGCTGATGAAAACAGCACTGGCAGAAGCCGCCATTGCCAGCGTGTATTTATCGCGAGATAGTGTTTTTAACCAAGAGCTTAGTCATCACTTACTGAACTTTTTAACTGCATTGCATGGACAGTATGATGAGTCGTTACTGCGTGGTGTGCTAGCCGGGCCATTGTTTTGCTTAAGCTACAACCGCATTTATGAGCTTCATGAAAATGAAAGCGCATGGCAAGAGCATTTAAACTTTTTTGCTCAGCTTGCTCACATTTGGCATAAACAGGGCGCTATGGCGATGCTCGAGCGTTTATTAAGCCATAATCAGCTCGCAGCGCGTTGGCAAGGCTTAGGCTACAACGTTGAACGCTGGCTCACCGATTTCCGTCATTTAGGGGAAATCTTACAGCAAAAGCAAATTGAGCTTGAGGGCACCCACAGATTGCTGCGTTGGTTTGCGCAAAAAGTCAGTCAACAAGATGGTGAAGCGGTGCAAGTACGCCTAGAAAGCGATGCTAATTTGGTGAAAATTGTTACTATGCATGCCTCAAAAGGCTTAGAGTACCCGATAGTATTCATGCCGTTTGCCTGTGGCTATCGCGAAAGCAAAGAAGCCCTTTATCATAAAGACGGTAAGCTTATTTATGACCTTGCTAAAGGTGACGACGCAATGCAAAAAGCCGAGCAAGAGCGCTTGGCTGAAGATTTACGCTTACTTTATGTGGCATTGACTCGTGCCGTGCATTTTTGTTCAGTGGGTATGTATAACATTGCCCAAGGTCGCAGTGCTCGCCCTGGAATTCAAAGTACCAGCATTGGCCACGTATTATTTGCAGGGTTAGAGATTAAATCGGGCGATGAATGGCGCGCGTTGTTACAACAATTTTGTGATGGCTCTGCGCACATGGATTATGAGGCGTTTAGCCAAGCAGATGAGCTTGAAAAGTTAACATTTGCTGGTGCAGACAGTGAACAAGCCTATCAAGTTAATACTGTAAAAGCAGACATTCAGCGTGATTGGCGCTCAACCAGCTTTAGTAGCTTAACGCTGAAAAAGCATACTGATCATATTGAGCTTGGTCGCAGTGATGAAGATCACGAAAAAGATGAGTTTTTAGCCCAAAATGCCAATGCTTTAACACCTTACAGCTTCCCTAAAGGCGCAAAACCGGGTAGTTGTTTGCATGAAATATTTGAGCAATTAGACTTTACTGACCCTTATGCGTTAAAGCGTCCAGCCACTGAGCAAGACGACCACGCACTTGATAAAGTGATCAAAACGTTATTCGAAAAATACCATATTGACGATAGCTGGCAGGAAATAACCGAGCAGTGGATCCTTGCTGCACTGAATTGCCCATTAAACGATAAAGGGCTTAGTTTATCAGTACTTGAACCTGATACCTGTTTGGTCGAAATGGAATTTAACTTACCGCTGTTATCACTCTCAAGTGATAAGCTTAACCAAGTGTTAGTAAAACATTTTAACTTACCTGGTCAGCTTGATTTTAGTGAGGTGCAAGGCCTACTAAAAGGCTTTATCGATTTAATATTTTGCTGGCAGGGTAAGTATTATATTCTTGATTATAAATCGAACTTTTTAGGCAATAGTGCGACTGACTACCAACATGAGCAACTAGAGCAAGCCATGACCAGTCACCAGTATCATTTGCAGTATTTGATATATACCGTGGCATTGCACCGTTTATTAAAACAACGTATTCAAGATTACGATAGCGATATGCATTTAGGCGGTGTTTACTACACCTTCTTACGTGGTATGAGCGAAGGGCAAGGGGTGTATTTCAATCAGCTAACAAAACAGCAAATAACTGAGCTTGATAGCTTATTCGCACAAGGAGCCATGCTATGAGTCAAATGACATTCGGCTTTGATGACCATGAGCCAAACGAGCCAATGAATAAGCAACCAGAACAACATGCCCAAAGCGATTCAGTGTTGCCTGCTACAGAACTTAAAACACAGCCTTTACTGAGTTATTTGCTGGAGGCAAAACGTATTCGCTTAGTTGATGTGAAACTTGCAGAGCTATTGACTGGCACAGAAACAGTAGCCGGTTCACAAACACTGATAGAGAGTAACGAAGCAGCGCACAGTGAGGTTTTTTACCTGATTTTATTGCTTGCGGCCGCGCAGCAAAGTCAGCACAGCTGTTTAGAGCTCGTGACTATAAACTGGCAAAACCCGTTTGAAATAAGAGAACAAAGTTTAGCTGATGCCAGCATTGCAGCCCCTGATGTTTTAACCCCGTTTGATATGGAATTTGGCCTTGCTGAAGCCGTTGATAAACTAATGAATGCTGAGTGTGTCGGGGACGACAAACCACTGCTATTGTTTGCGAATAAACTTTATTTTGCCCGATTGGCAGAGTACGAAACCACACTGGCTTCGCGTTTACATCATTTAGCAACGAAAGAACTCACACTTGATGAAGCCGAATTAACGTCATTACTTGAGGTGTATTTTCCTAGCAGTGAACATACAACCAACCCAAGCGATCCTATTAAAACATTAAACTGGCAAAAAGTAGCCTGTGCGATTGCTGCAACAAAAGGCTTTAGTGTGATCACTGGCGGCCCGGGTACAGGTAAAACCACCACTGTAACTAAGCTATTGGCCATATTACAATCTTTGTATGCCAGTGCGCCGCTAACAATTAAGCTGGTTGCACCGACAGGTAAAGCGGCAGCGCGTTTAACTGAGTCTATTTTAGGGGCAAAGCAAAAGCTCAGTATGATCCCTGATAATATCGCGCCACTTATTCCTGACAGCGCGCAAACGATTCACCGTTTACTGGGCGTTATTCCGCATACCAATAAGTTTCGCCATAACAAGCGTAATCCGCTGCATTTAGATGTACTGATCATTGATGAGGCATCGATGGTAGATTTATCGCTTATGGCAAAACTAATTGAGGCATTACCGAGTCATGCAAGACTTATTTTACTGGGTGATAAAGACCAATTAGCTTCGGTTGATACGGGTAGTATTCTCAGCGACCTATGCCAAGGGTTAGAGCTTGGCAAAATGCCTGATTACAGCAGTGAAAGAGCTGCGCAGCTTAATCGCGTTTGTTTTAATAATCAGAGCGAAATACCCGCGGCGAGCAGTCATTTTGTACTTAACGATTGTATTGCGTTTTTACAGCAAAGTTATCGTTTTGATGGCAGCAGCGGCATTGGTCAATTAGCACAAGCTGTAAATACCAATAACAGTGGCTTACTAGGCTACGTTGAGCAAACGATTAATCAAGGTGGCTTTAAAGACCTTAAACTTAATTACAGCGTAATTAGTAAACCGATTGAGCAATTTGTGCAACAAGCGGCGTTGCAATATCACGATTATTTGCAGCTTATCCAGCAAGGGGCAAGTGTTGCCAGTGTGCATAAAGCATTTGCGCATTACCAGTTGCTAGCTGCCGTCAGAGAAGGAGATTATGGTGTAAATAGCCTTAATCAGCGTATTGAAAAAGCACTGGCTCAACAAGGTTTAATCTCGCCATATCAAAGGCATTACGTGGGTATGCCAATTATGATCAGCCAAAACGACTACCAGCTAAAACTGTTTAATGGCGACATAGGTATTTTAATGCACGATGAGCAAGGTCAGTTAAAAGCCATGTTTGTTGATGAGCAAGAAAATATTCGTGCCTTTTCACCCGCGCGTTTACCTGCTCACGACAAAGTGTATGCCATGACAATTCATAAGTCGCAAGGTTCTGAATTTGCTTATACAGCAATGATTTTACCACCAATAAAACAGGCTAATCAGGGCATTAACAGGCAGTTGGTTTACACGGGTATCACCCGCGCGAAAAGCACATTTGAGCTGGTGGCCGATAAAAATGTATTGCTCATGGCAATGAATAAATCTGTTACTCGTGCATCAGGTTTATACGATAGGTTAAAACATGAAGCTAGTTAAAGTAACGAGTGACCAACTCAACGAGTTAATGGGTTGGTTTAACTCAGAGGCTGAACTGCGTATTTGGTCTGGGCCATTTTTTAATTACCCATTTGATACGCAAAGCTTTAAGAATGATTTAAACCTAGATGCGCTGAATTCCTACACGTTGATTAATGACGAGGGCCAGATGTTAGGGTTTGGTCAATACTATTTACGTGAAGGTCGTTGCCATTTAGGGCGGCTAGTTATCGCGCCAAGTGAACGTGGTAAAGGTCTTGCAAAAGTGTTGATAAATTTACTAGGAGAGCAGGGTAAACAGCAATTTAACTGCGATAGTTTGTCGTTGTTTGTGTATAGCCACAATAGCCTTGCTAAAACAGCCTATGAAAAACTGGGTTTTATACAAACCCAGTATCCAGCGGACATGCCACTCGATGGCTGTATTTATATGACTTGCTAAGAGCGTTTAAAGCTGCTTTTACGAAACAGGTTAGGTTGCCAGCCAAAGTGTATGGCGCCTAATCTTAAACATACCGTCACAGCAAATGCGCCAATAATGCACCAAATATAACTCACCTCAAGGGTGAATAAAGCCGCGTAAGTTAACCCGCCAGATAAGCAAGCGGTTGAATAAAGTTCTTCGCCCATTACTAAAGGCACTTCTCGGCAGATCACATCACGCATCAGGCCGCCAAAAATACCCGTGGTCATACCCATGGTGATGGCTACAACCATATCTGCGCCGCCAATCAATGCCTTTTCGATACCAATAATGTTGAAAATAGCCATCCCTACGGCATCCATTAATAGCATGGTGGTGTTACTTAAATCGGGTAAGTGGCGAATTGATAGAATAGACGCGAATATGGCTATGTAAGTTGCGTACAAATAATCGGGCTGAGCTATCCAAAATACTGGTTTGTTAAGCAATATGTCTCGAAGTGTGCCACCACCCAGAGCTGTGACTGTGGCAACGACTACCACACCAAAACCACCAACACTTTTTTCATGGCCCAGCAAGGTGCCGGAAATAGCAAAAAACGCTACACCGATAATGCTTAAAAAATGAAAGTATTCTGATGTCATGGGGCTTCCTTACCTGTTTATAATAATCTAACCCTAGCAAAATGAACTTTATTGATGCTGAACAGCTAAGAAAATAGGGCGGGTAGTGATGTCACCCGCCGGTAAGAAAATTTTTATTATTTTAGGTAATCAACCACTAATTGCGTCATTGCATTTACGCCAAGCTGTAAAGCTTTTTCGTCTGCAAAAAAGTGTGGTGAATGGTTACTAGGTGCTGTAACTGCATCTTGACCTTTTGGTGTGACACCTAAGAAAAAGAACATGCCTGGTGTTTCTAAGGCGTAGTAACTAAAGTCTTCGGCACCTGTGATAAGTGGCGTTGTGATCAGGTTTTCTTTGCCAACCACACCAGCAAGAGTTGGTGTCATTTTCTTGGTTAATTCAACATCGTTCACTGTTACTGGGTAACCATGGTCAATGTGAACATGTGCTTCTGCGCCCCCTGATTCAGCTACCATCTCAGCGGTTTTAGCTAAACGTTTTTTAATGTCAGCACGCATTTCTTGGTCAAAGGTACGAATTGTGCCCACCATTTCAACTTCATCAGGGATGATGTTGTTACGCACACCGCCATTAATGGCACCAAATGAAACCACAGAAGGCGCTTTGGTCACATCAACTTGGCGAGAAGCAATGGTTTGTGTTGCCATGATAATTTGTGATGACGCCACAATTGGGTCAACCCCATTCCAAGGGCGTGAGCCGTGAGTTTGGCGACCTTTTACTGTAATTGTAAATTTGTCGGCGCTGGCCATTAGCGGCCCTTCACGAAAACCAATTTGTCCGGTATTAAGTGAGCTGGTTACGTGTAAACCAAATACGGCTTCTGGCTTTTCTTTAAATAAGCCTTCTTTAAGCATCAGCTCAGCACCACCTTCTTCGCCATCAGGAGCACCTTCTTCAGCAGGTTGAAAGACAAACAGAATATCACCAGCTAGTTGGTCTTTAATTTTTACTAAAGACTCAGCTGCTGCCATTAAAATAGCCACATGGTTATCATGACCACAGGCATGCATTACGCCAACGGTATTGCCTTTGTACTCTGTTGTTTGAGTTGACGCGAAAGGTAAGTCTACTTGCTCTTTTACAGGTAGTGCATCCATATCTGCACGTAGCGCAATAAGCGGACCTTTTTTGCCCCCTTTAAGTTTGGCAACCACACCGGTATGAGCCACACCTGTTTGAACCTCAAGGCCTAACGAACGTAAATGCTTAGCCACGTATTTGGCTGTTTCAAACTCACGGTTACTAAGCTCTGGGTATTGGTGTAAATGACGGCGCCATTTAATGACTTTTTCGCTGACGCTTTTATTGGCAGATTTAAGTTCAGTATTAATATCACTC
Source organism: Pseudoalteromonas sp. P1-8 (assembly GCF_001399985.1). NCBI lineage: Bacteria > Pseudomonadati > Pseudomonadota > Gammaproteobacteria > Alteromonadales > Pseudoalteromonadaceae > Pseudoalteromonas > Pseudoalteromonas sp. P1-8. The sequence goes on along the minus strand of NZ_LJSO01000007.1, from coordinate 119,969 downwards.
GCAAATGCAGGGGTAGAAATAGCACTGAGAAGTAGGCTGGTCGAAAGTAGTTTGTTTAACATCCCGTATCCTTTTATTATTTAGATATCCAAACAACCTGTGAAACGCTGAATTCTGCATTTTGAGGTGGCTTGGATATATGCACACTACACCAATGTAAAGGATAAACACTTGAATGAACAAGACCTTTCGGTAATTAACCAAGACAAATGGTTTAAAAATCGCACACAATTATTTAGGGACAAGCTAGTAAAAAATGCTAAATTAATCACCTTAAATGCGGGTGATGCATTGTTTTTGCGTGGTGATGAAAATACCGGTCTGTATTGTGTTATTAATGGCGTGCTTAGAGTTTCTGGGGTTAATAGCCAAGGCAAAGAAGCCGTGCTCAGTTTTGTAACCAGTGCTATGTGGTTTGGTGAAGTTGCTCTGTTTGATGGTGGTAAGCGCACCCACGATGTGTATGCTCAAACTGCGGTACGACTTTTACACGTACCTGAGCGGGCATTAAGCCAGTTATTACAAGAAAGCCCTGCATATTGGCATGATTTTGGGCTTCTGCTTACCAATAAAGTGCGAAACCTGTTTGACTCATTAGAAGATCACGCACTCCTTACAGCAAAGCAAAAGGTAAGTAAGCGGTTGTGCATGCTTTATCTATCGTCACTCCAAAGCTGTTTGCCGCTTACCCAGCAACAACTTGCCGATATGACCTATTTAACACGGCAAACCATTAACCAAATATTACAATCCCTGCAAGCTGATTCAATTATTAATCTTAAATATCAAACGATTGAGATTATTGATATAGATAAATTGCAATCTCAATGCTAGCTTGGAACTTAAATTGCTACAAAGTTGTAATCAAGCTTAAATGGAAGACAACTTGTGGCAATTACATTTCATAATCAATATAACCCTTATCACGCTTCGGCTGTTGCTAAGCTGTCGCAAACGGCTCGCACTGATGGTGTGAAAGCCATGCATAAGCCTGCATCTTCAGCACAACAACTTTTACAAAAGCAGTCTGAGTCCAGCTCTTTTTTAGCGCAGGCACAAGAAGCTTTGGTTTATCAGCGACTCGGGGTTGATAAAGAGAAAATTGATGAAATAAAAGCGCAAATAGAGAAGCTTGCTGAACAAATGCAACAACAAGGTGCCGATACTAAAGCACTGCAAGAAAAAATGAATGAGCTGCAAACGATGCTCGATGAAGAGTATCAAAAAGGTCGCGAACGCATGGATATGCGACCAGAAGCTGAAAAAGGCAAAGTTATTGATGCGCTGGTTTAATGTGTGAGTTTAAGCTAGCTACTTTAAATGTCGGCTAGTTGACATTCTTGATGGTAAATTTTCTGCTAATCTGAATTTTGAACACAGTTTTGGCAGGAAAAACAATGAAAACATTAAAACAACAACTGACAAATTACGCCCTTTATCACCGTTCTAAACGCAATATTTACACTCACTTTATTGGCATTCCATTAATTGTGTTTGCAATTATTTGTTTATTACAACGCGTCACGCTTATCTCAGAGCCTGCCGTTATCTCTTTAGCAACCGTGGTAATTACACTCACCTGTCTTTATTACTTAATGCTTAGCTTATCTATGGGGTTAATTATGGCTGTATGCTTAAGTTTGTTAAGCATTGCTGCTGAGCCTGTGGTGTCGCTTTCAACAGAGTTATGGCTAGCTGTGAGCATTGGCAGTTTCGTTGTTGGTTGGGTGTTTCAGTTTATTGGTCACTATTTTGAAGGTAAAAAGCCAGCCTTTGTTGATGATTTAATTGGTTTGGTCATAGGCCCGTTATTTGTATTAGCAGAGTTTTTGATTATGCTTGGTTTTTATAAAGATATTGCTGATCATATCGAACAAAATGCAGGGCCTAACAAAGCATAACAACAATAATAAGGAACACACATGCAATTAAATGGTAAAACAGTTTGGGTTACTGGGGCATCTTCTGGAATTGGTGAGGCACTTTGTGAGCAATTGGCGGCAAAAGGGGCAACGCTAGTACTGTCTGCCCGCAATGAGGAAAAACTCAACGCTCTTAATACAAGGCTCGGTGGTAATCATCATGTGGTCGCTCTTGATTTGGCAAAGCCCGAAGCCTTACTTGAAGATATGCCAGCAGTGATTGAGCGAATTGGCCGCATTGATGTGCTTATCAATAACGGTGGGGTGTCGCAGCGTAGTCTATTTTTAGAAAATGAATTTACTGTTTATCGCCAACTGATGGAAGTAAATTACTTTGGTTTAATTGCTTTAACTAAGGCGGTCGTACCACAGATGGTGAAGCAAGGTATGGGCATGGTGGTATCAATTAGCAGTGTAGCGGGTAAAGTCGGTTCAAAGTTCAGAACTGGGTATTCGGGTTCTAAGTATGCGGTTGTCGGCTTTATGGATTGCTTAAGAGCAGAACTAGCCGACAAAAATGTGAATTGCCTGACTATTTGCCCGGGTTCAATTAAAACAGCCATTGCGCATAATTCGTTAGATGGCCAAGGTAAACCGCAAAATAAGCCAGAGGAATCAATTGAAAACGGTATGGATGTGGCAAAAGCGGCTGCAAAAATGATTAAAGCCATTGAAGCCGAGAAAGATGAAGTTGTTATTGGTGAAGGAATAAGTGGTTTAGCACCGACTATCAAGCGTTTTTTCCCGGGCTTTTTTAATCGCCTCACAGCAAAAATGAACTACAGATAATTTATAGTCATTTGTTAGCGAATGATTCTCAGTAAACAATGCGCAACTTGGGTTGCGCATTTTTTGTACCAAATGGTCGGATTATTATCACTTTAATCTATAAAAGGCACTAGTTTGCTATGGTTAAACGGGGATGGATTAGCATACAATGGGGTAAAAGTAGTCCAAACAAGAGAGAACAACAATGGCCGCATTTGGTACTGTATTTATGCCACAAATGATCCAAGCACGTTTTGCTGATAACTCATGGAGTGAAAGCGCGCTGGTCCCATCTGATAAAATCGAATTACATGCGGGTGCTCACGTATTACATTACTCAAGCACCTGTTTTGAAGGATTAAAAGCATTTCGTCACGAAGATGGCTCGGTCTATATCTTTCGTATGGATGCTAACATTGCTCGTATGAAACAAAGCTCTAAGTTACTCAACTTACCTGACTTTGACGAAAGCATGCTTGAGCAAATGATCAAAGACATTGTAAAAGAGTACGCAGACGAAACACCAACACCGCCGGGTTCAATGTATATTCGCCCAACTCACATTGGTACAGAAGCGGCAATCGGTAAAGCGGCTGCACCGTCAATGAGTTCCTTGCTTTATGTATTGCTTTCGCCAGTAGGTGATTATTTCTCAGGCGGTGCTACAGCATTACGTGTATTACTTGAAGAAGACGGCATGCGCTGTGCACCACACATGGGTATGGTTAAAAGTGGTGGTAACTATGCAAGTGCATTAGGTCCAATCTTAGAAGCTCGCTCAGAGCATCAAGCAGACCAAATTTTATTCTGCCCTGGTGGTGATGTACAAGAAACTGGTGCTGCAAACTTCATTCTAATTGATGGTGATGAAATCATCACTAAAGCACTTGATAGCACATTCTTACACGGTGTGACGCGTAATAGTATTTTAACGATTGCTAAAGATTTAGGTATGACAGTATCTGAGCGTAACTTTACTGTGTCTGAGTTACTAGAAAGAGCTGCTAAACCAGGTACTGAAGCTGCGTTATCAGGTACCGCTGCGGTACTTACCTCGGTTGGCACACTTATTCATAACGACCAAGAGTTTAAAGTGGGGTCAGGTGAACCAGGTGAGAAAGTTGCTAAATTACGCCAAGCATTGAATGATATTCAATGGGGTAAATCAGCAGATACTCATGGCTGGTTAACAAAAGTATAATCGCTGAGCAAATACATGCTTTGAAGAGCCACGTTACTACGTGGCTTTTTTGTTTTTACATTGGTTTACAGCAGTTCCTGTGTTTAACCGCAAATTACTAGACATTCTAATGCTTTAATTTTACTTTCATTTTATTAACAATAACTAAAAGTAAATTTATTATGATCAAGAAAACACTAGCATGTGCAATTGTTGTTGCATTGGCGGGCTGCGGTGAATCTACCCCAACAAAAACAGAACAAACAGTGAAAACTGCAGAGGTTAAAGCTGCTGTGAATTATCCAGAAACTAAAAAAGGCAATGTTGTTGATGAATATTTCGGTGAGAAAGTAGCCGATCCATACCGTTGGTTAGAAGACGATATGAGCGACGAAACAGCCCAGTGGGTTAAAGCCGAAAATGACGTTACCTTTTCTTATCTAAAAAATATTTCGTATCGCGATGAGCTAAAAACTACGCTTGAAAAGTTGATGAACTATGAAAAAGTCACAGCGCCATTTAAAGAGGGTGAGTACACCTACTTTTATAAAAACGATGGTCTGCAAAATCAGTATGTAGTTTATCGTAAAAAAGGCGACTCAGAAGCTGAGGTTTTCTTAGATCCAAATACTTTCAGTAGCGACGGCACAACCTCAATGTCGGGCTTAACATTCACAGAGGACGGCACGCTAGCGGCTTATCAAATCTCTGAAGGCGGCAGTGACTGGCGCAAAATTATCATTATTGATACAGCGACTAAACAACCAATTGAAGAAGCATTAGTCGATGTAAAATTCAGCGGTATCTCTTGGCTTGGCAACGAGGGATTCTATTATTCGAGCTACGATAAGCCAAAGGGTAGTGAGCTGTCTGCAAAAACAGATCAACATAAAGTTTACTACCATAAGTTAGGCACGGCACAAGCAGATGACCAATTAGTTTATGGTGGCACAGAGGCTCAGAAACATCGTTATATTGGTGCTGATGTAACCCGTGATAATCGTTATTTAATAATTGCTGCAAGTACTTCAACTTCAGGTAATAAACTGTTTATCAAAGATTTAACTAAGCCTGACAGCGAGCTAGTGACTATTTTAGATAACACTGACTCAGATACCTCAATTATTGATAATGACGGCTCGAAACTGTATTTAGTGACTAACTTAAACGCGCCAAATAAACGTGTAGTGACTGTTGATGCAGCTGATCCAAGCCCTGAAAATTGGCAAGATTTAATCCCAGAAACTGACAATGTGCTTAGCCTTTCAAAAGGTGGTGACTACTTCTTTGCTAAGTATATGGTTGATGCGATTTCACAAGTAAAACAATACGATAAATCAGGCAAATTGGTGCGTGACATCAGCCTGCCAGGTGTGGGTACTGCATATGGCTTTAGCGGTAAGCACGATGCACAAACGCTGTATTACTCATTTACTAATTACACTACACCAGGCAATACCTATTCGTTTGATGTTGAATCAGGTAAGTCTGATGTATACCGCAAGTCGGGCGCTAAATTTAATAGCGAAGAATATATCTCTGAACAAGTGTTCTATACATCAAAAGATGGCACCAAAGTTCCGATGATTATTTCGTACAAAAAAGGCACCGAACTTAACGGTAAAAATCCGACTATTTTATATGGTTATGGTGGCTTTAACGTAAGCCTAACACCAAGCTACAGCCCTACAATTGCGGCATGGCTTGAGCACGGTGGTGTATATGCTGTTGCTAATATTCGTGGTGGTGGCGAATACGGTAAAGAATGGCATGTAAATGGTACACAGCTTAAGAAACAAAATGTATTTGATGACTTTATTGCTGCGGCTGAGTACTTAAACAAAAAACAATACAGCTCACCTGATTACCTAGCGGTACGTGGTGGCTCAAATGGTGGCTTATTAGTTGGTGCGGTTATGACACAGCGCCCTGAGCTATTTAAAGTTGCGCTTCCTGCTGTAGGTGTTTTAGATATGCTGCGTTATCACACCTTTACAGCGGGTGCTGGTTGGGCGTATGACTACGGTACGAGTGAACAAAGTAAAGAAATGTTCGAGTACTTAAAAGGCTATTCACCAGTTCATAATGTAAAAGAGGGTGTTAGCTACCCAGCAACCTTAGTAACAACAGGGGATCATGATGACCGTGTTGTGCCTGCGCATTCATTTAAGTTTGCAGCAGAGCTACAAGAAAAAGGTGCGAAACAAAATCCGTATCTTATTCGCATTGAAACAAATGCAGGTCATGGTGCAGGAACACCAACCAGTAAGATCATTGATCAATACGCTGATATTTATGGCTTTACCCTATACAACATGGGTGTTAAATCGCTATAAGATATACTTAACTAAAATGAAAACGCCGAGCTAAGCTCGGCGTTTTTATATCGATTAATTGGGATGTTTATAAATCGATACCCAGCGCGAAAATCATTTTGTAATCTTCTTTTTCTGGTACTACACCGTTTTCATCGGCAATCGGGTCAGCTAAATAGTCCCATACTAATGACATATCAAAATCAATATCATCGGTGATCTCAAACTCAAACGCAGCCATCGCATATTGAGAGTCACCACCTGCATCACTGTTTGCAGTTAGGTAGCGGTAATTAAAGGTAAAATCAATTTTCTTGGTGACCTCTAGCTCGTAATTAGTGCCGAGAAAATATGACCAAGATGAATTTGATTTTTCTTCACCCGTAGCGACAGTATCAAACTCAGTTTTTTGATAAGCAGGGCCTGTTGAAAAATCCCATTCTGTTTTATCGGTATCCATTACATAGTAACCAACACCGGCACCCACAGTGTACTTGTTAGCGATATTTTGAAACGGATCACGGTAGTACTCAAAGAAGATAGGGCGGTAATACATTTTTTGGGTCTGAAACCAGTCGAAGGTACCGTTAGCGCGAATGTTGTTTTTAGTGACTTGCTCATCGCTGGTGGTGCGATAACCTAAAAACTCTGCGAGGAAACGGCTAGACGCCGTACGGCGCTTGATATCTGCACGAGCCGAATATTCGGTTTGGTCAGTATTACCTTTTGATATATCGGCACCTAGTGATATTTTCACTGTCCATGCACTGAGTTCGCTTTCAACTGAAGGAGCAATAGAGACTAAATCGCGATAACGGTATTTAGCTTCTTGTTCGCCAACTTTCACAAAACCACCAGAGATATTTAATGTGCCGCTTAGCTCATTACCATCGTTAAAGCGCACAGTATGGTGACGATCTGAGATAATCATGTAGACATCTTCGCGATCAATAATTAATGTGTCGAGCACATCACTGTCGAACTCAATCTCTTTATCATACATGGAGACTAGCTCGCCTTTGAGCCATTCGCCCGAATTCAGCCGTACCCAATCGAAATGAGTGGCATCTTTTATGATTATGCCGCGTTCTTCAAGAAGCGGATCAGGAAGTGATTCTGCACTATAGCAAGCAAATGAGCTTGCTACAGCAGCACTAATAAGCAGGTATTTTTTGAGCATTATTTCAATCCATGTTAAATAAAATGCATTCAAGGGGTGAGGTTGTTATTACTATAACCTGTTTAATTTTAGAACAATTTCAACTACTGTTCAAAAATTACTTAAGCAGATGGCAAAAACAAGCGCTGATAGGTTTTATAAGCATATTCATCACTCATCCCTGATAAGTAGTCACATATTATGCGCATTGCATTATCACCTTGCTGGTGCGCATTTAGCCACATTTCTTGGGTTGTTTCAGGTAATAAGCGCATTGGGTCGCTGGCAAAAGCACTAAATAACTCAATCAACAGGTTTTGCCCTTTAAATTCAACTTGCTGCATCTTTGGCTCGCGAATTAAACGTTTAAAAACAAAATGTTTTAGCACGTTAAGAATTTCGGCAAATTCATCCGGTAGGCTTACTGTGTATTGCAGTATTTCTGATTCGAAATCTGCGTTTTGTACAACTAACTGAGCGTTAATAATAAAGGTGTTAACCAACTCACCAATAGCGTCTTTACGCTCATACTCGTGATGAGAAAAGAGTCTGGCGGTTATCGAGCTCAAATGGGTGGTTAGCCATGCAGAGTCAAGCTCTTGTAATTGTACAAGGGCATGATTTTGCCAATCAGCCAGCGTTAAAACCTCTGTAGCTATGGCATCTTCTAAATCATGTACGGCATAAGCAATATCGTCGGCTAATTCCATAATTGCTGAGTCTATCGATTTGTAATGGGTTTTAGCTCTAAACTCATCAACCTTATAATGACTACTCAGCAGCGCTTTATCGTTATTCGACAGTGGATCAATGATCCAGTCGAAAACATCTTTATCGTCTTTATATAAGCCTTTGGCTGGTCGCCAATGGTCAGCTTTAATAAAGCTACGCTGCTCACTCAAAGGTGGAATGCTGTGCCATAAATCATCAATAAAGGCTGGGTATTTAATAAAACCTAACAAGGTGCGTCTGGTTAAATTCATACCATAGCCATTTGAATAGGGCTCAAGCTTAGACACAATTCTTAATGTTTGCGCGTTACCTTCAAAGCCTCCATGCTCGCGCATCATGTAATTTAATGCTATTTCACCACCATGCCCAAAAGGAGGGTGGCCAATATCATGAGCAAGACATAGGGTCTCGAGTAGGCTACCGCTCGGAAAATTCGTAAATTCAGGGTGCTGCTTTTTTAGATGACGTAATAAACCACTGCCAATTTGAGCAACTTCTAAAGAATGGGTCAGACGGGTTCTATAAAAATCATTTAAGCCAATACCCATAATTTGGGTTTTAGCCTGCAACCGCCTAAAGGCTGCGGCGTGGATGATTCGAGAGCGGTCAACTTGCCAAGCTGAGCGGTTATCGTTTGGACGATATTTTTGCTGATCAATAATGCGAGCTTGCCAAGATTGGCACATAAAAATAACCTACCTTTTTCTCGTTTGCTTGCTTTTCAGTATACGCAAGCGCTTGAAAATTGCGAGTAAATTGGCGCTAAATCACGCTATTTTGGTAAAGGTTTAGGTAATTCTCTTAGGGCAAATTCGCCAAAAATAGAGGGTTTTGGTATACTTCGCCTTTGTGTGTGCGTGACGTTACCGCACATGAGTAGTAGTTTATATGAGAGAATACATGCTTAATTACGTTTTTCGAGCTTTACTTGCTGCTTTTTTTGCATGGGCGTTGTTATCGCCATTTGTAGATAAAGAAGTAGTAGAAAGTGGGTCTGAACAATCGCAGACAACGCCAAAAGGGACCCAGCGCGTAATCAAAAAAGAAAAGCCATTACATAATGTAAAACTGCCAGATTTTGCAGATTTTACTGATGTGAAAGAAAAGAAACATGCATTTTTTGATTTTATTCGCCCTCATGTTGAGGCCGAAAATAAAAAGATTTTACAGCAGCGTGCGACTCTAGAAATCGCGCGCATGATGCTGGAGTACAATGAGCCACTAAGTAGCAAACAGCAATCAGATATTAAAAAAATACTGAATAGCTACAAGTTGCCTACCACCATAGATACTTTATCGCTTACCCAGGCACTTCGTCGTGTTGATATCATTCCTAAAGAGCTTGCGCTTATGCAAGCAGCTAATGAGTCAGCATGGGGTACGTCACGCTTTGCACGTATTGGCTTAAACTTTTTCGGTCAGTGGTGTTATAAAAAAGGCTGTGGCATGGTTCCTCGTCGCCGTGCCAACGAAGCTGCTCACGAAGTGGCTGCATTTCAATCGGTACGTGCTGCTGTAAACTCTTATTTTAAAAATATTAATACCCATGCGGCGTATAAAGATTTAAGATCAATTCGTGCTGATTTACGTCGCCAGCAAAAGCCAATTGATGCAACTAAGCTAACACAAGGTTTACTGTCTTACTCTGAACGACGTGAAGCGTACATTGAAGAATTGAATAAAATGATAAATCAAAACAGAGCTTACTTTGATGAATAAACTCCTTCCATGGTTAAAAGCAGCAACCATCGCGGTTGCGCTAGGTGCAGTTGCTTCAAAGGCCGCTGCAACAGAATTTGTTGTTGCCTATGATGGCTTTTACGATCGTTTGAAAGTTGTTAATAAAGGCGAGTTTCAATACGCTCAAGTTAACTTTTATTTGTCTGATATTGCTAGCAACGAAGTATGCACAATTAAATCAGGTAAAATAATTACAGAAAAACAAGAGTTTGACCTAACATATACAGATAAGGCTCAGTTACTTTTACCTTTTGATAAGCAACTAGATACTGATAAAGCCGTAATTGTTGTTCAACCTGAAAATCCAAAACATGAATGCCAGTTAAAGTTACAAATTGAAGCAACTGATCTGGCTGATTTTGAACTCAGTAAAGCGAACTTATATACGTTAAATGAAGAATTTGACGAGCTTTTATCTGATTTGTCAGGCTTTTTTGTTAGCAAATTAATGTGGTTTTTACTGCCTGAACAACAAGGTGTTGTTCTTAAATTTAATGGCCAAGATGCTATTTCGGCAAATGACGTTAGCTGTAAAGAGCAGCGTTGTTCAATAAAAGTAACAGACGACTGGCAAGACGATAACACAGTGCTTAGCAGTCATGCTGAGCCCATCAGTGCCACACCGTGGATTGTTAAATAGCGACCATATATTGGTAAAGCGTTTTAATATTGACAAAAGGGACCTTATTAGGTCCTTTTTTCGTTGTGAAGCAGATAGTTCTTATGTCTCTTTTTTTAAAGAGTTTCCTCGTTATTTTGGTTTAGCATCAAAATCTGAAATTCATCGTAAGCAGTGCAGTTACTTTGACTGTTTATTTTATCTACATTATTCCCTTTAATTTATATCTTTTCTAACTATTTGTATTGCTGTGCATTTAAGAATTAGCGTGTTTTTAGATCTGAAAACAGTATGAAGATATGCGTTTTTACTGATTGTTTCTTGCTATAGATAAAAGGTTTAATTTTATTTTAGCATCCTTATTTTTACTTAATTACTAAGTGCTAACCTTCTATTTTTAAATGATTTTTCAAGAATTGAAAATATAGATTTAGATCAAGTTACTTAGCAATAACTGGCTTAAAGTAAAACTATAAAGATCTCAATATAGGTAGTTATAGTTTAAAAGGAGTCGTTATGCAGACAGTCAATGTCGAACCTGTATCAGTTAAACAGCAGAAATTAGCCGAAGCCAATGCGAAGCAGGATGTGGTTTTTGATCTAAATGTTAAAAACCCAAGCTTAAAGTGGAATGCTGACGGTAAATACCCATATAAACGCAAAATGGACGTAGTTGAATACGAGCGTCATAAACACGAACTGCAAATCGAGCTTTTAAAAATGCAAGACTGGGTAAAAGAGACCAACCAGCAAATTGTGATTTTATTTGAAGGTCGAGATGCGGCGGGTAAAGGTGGCACTATTAAGCGCTTTATGGAGCATTTAAACCCTCGTGGGGCGCACGTGGTGGCTTTAGAAAAACCATCTGCAAGAGAGCGTGATCAATGGTACTTTCAGCGTTACATTAACCACCTGCCAACAAAGGGTGAAATTATATTATTTGACCGTTCTTGGTATAACCGAGCCGGTGTTGAGAAGGTAATGGGGTTCTGTGATGATCACGAATATTTAGAGTTTATGCGTCAAACTCCTCAACTTGAACGTATGTTGGTGAATAGCGGTATTAAGCTATTTAAATATTGGTTTTCGGTCAGCAGAGAAGAGCAATTTAGACGCTTTAAATCTCGCCAAAATGATCCACTCAAACAATGGAAGCTAAGCCCAGTTGATATGGCATCACTGGCTAAATGGCATGATTACAGTGATGCCAAAGATGCCATGATGTTTCATACCCATACTAAGGATGCACCTTGGACACAAATTCGCTCTGATGATAAAAAGCGCGGGCGTATCAACTGTATGCGTCATTTCTTAAGCTGTTTGGATTACCCAGAAAAAGATCACGAAATTGTGAATCGTCTCGACCCGCTTATTGTCACAGAACCTACCCGCATGTCTGCACGTCAGTAAAGGAGAATACTATGCAAAATTCACAGTCAGTATTTGAGAAACGTCTTGCTAAGCTCGAAAAAATTCTCGAAAAGAGTAAAAAAGAAGTGGCCAAAACCACTGAAATTGCAAAAGATGCAGCACTTAAAGCACAAGCAGCTGTAGAGTGCGCTAGTGAAGCAGAGAAACTAGCCGAAAATGCTAAAAAGCGCTTGAAAGCAGCAAAAAAGCAATTAAAAGAGGCTAAAGTGTTAAAAATAGCGCAGAAAAATGCGTCGAAAAAGTCGGCAATAAAACGTGCTAAACGAATGGCAAAGAATAAAAAAGCTAAAACTAAAAGCGCTTAAAGTTAACAAAGGGCACAGGGCTCATGTGCCCTTTGTTTTTTATTAAGCGTATAGCTGGACATTTTTACGATTCTCGATATGCTAAACCTTACTTTTTCAGGGACTTAAAAGCATCTTAATGAAAACTTCAGCGCCTATTTTTGTTATTTTACTGCTATGTTCAGCTTGTAGCAGTCATTCACCTATCAACCAAGAAATGCAAACTAAGTTGCAAGGCTCATGGCAGTCTACAAATAGCCCAGTTTGTGAAGCTAATTTTCATACCATAACGTTTAAAAATAAAACATTAGAAATCTCTTATGATGAGCAGGGCTATATTTCCGCGTCTGAAGCGAGAAAAACCTTCGTTTACAATATTCTCTCAGCAGAGAAAAATTTAATCCGTGTGCAGCTTGAAAATGAAACCCGCTTAGATAAAAAGGGCAAGCCTGTGGTTTGGCATCTAAAACCTCTTAGAAATGATAAATACTGTTGGGGCAGAGATGATTGGCCTGACCTTGCTTGTACAGCTTCTCGTTACAAATGCACAGTAAAATAAATCAGTGATCAGTTTACAGAGGTCAGAAAATTAGAGCTTTCAGCCTGTAAATTGAAGAACCTGAGGGCCTATACCCAAAGCGCTTTGCTTTACGTGGTATCTCTACGAGATAAGCGCTTTAATTATCCCACGCTAATCATTTCAACTGACTCAAAAAGTCCGTATAATCCACGCCGAACTTTTTACTATGAAACATGGCTTACAAAGCCTGTATGAGCAGAGCAAATGAATCAAACTGATACTAGAAAAGAAACTCTTGAATTTAATAAACTTCAAAAGCGTCTAAGAAGGCATGTTGGTAATGCGATTACTGATTACAACATGATTGAAGACGGTGATGTTGTTATGGCATGTATCAGTGGTGGTAAAGATTCTTTTGCAATGCTAGATATTTTGCTTAATTTACAAAAAGCAGCGCCGATTAAATTTGAAGTGATTGCAGTAAACCTTGATCAGAAGCAACCTGGTTTTCCTGAGCACATTTTGCCTGATTACTTTGAAACGCTAAATATTCCGTATTACATCGTTGATAAAGATACTTACTCAGTAGTAAAAGAAAAAGTACCAGAGGGCAAAACAACCTGTGGTCTGTGTTCACGACTTCGTCGCGGCACACTTTATTCATTTGCAGAAAAAATTGGTGCAACCAAACTAGCACTTGGTCATCACATGGATGATATCGTTGAGACAATGTTCTTAAATATGTTCCATGGTTCACGACTAAAAGCGATGCCACCAAAATTGCGCTCTGATGATGAACGTAACGTGGTAATCCGTCCGTTGTCATACTGCCGTGAAAAAGATTTAATTAAATACGCTGAGCACAAAGACTTCCCAATTATTCCTTGTAACTTATGTGGCTCACAAGAAAACTTGCAGCGTCAATCAATCAAAGCCATGTTGACTGAGTGGGATAAGAAAACTCCAGGTCGTGTTGAGAGTATCTTTAAATCTTTACAAAATGTTAGTCCAAGCCAGCTTGCAGACAGAAACTTATTTGATTTTGAAAATTTACCACTTGATAGAGAAGGCAATCGTGAAAGCTATGACTTTAGCGAGGCGGTGGTCTCATCAACAAACATTGATGAATCATTATTTATTGATGTAACAAATATATAAAAAGAAAAAAGCCCCAAACTGGGGCTTTTTTAATGCATATTTAAAAGGTTATTTAGCAAGTGGGCTCACATAGCCGTCTGGTTTTAGTGCTAAAACATCGCAGTCAAGGCTATCAATAACATGCTCTGCTGTGTTACCGACAAGCGCTGCACTTAAGCCAGTACGTCCAACTGTACCTATCACTACTAATTCGCTGTTGAGGCGTGCAGCCACATCAGGAATAACATCTTCTGGTAAGCCTTCTTCAATGTGGCAATGAGCTTTATCAATATCAAACCCTTCAGCTAATGAAAGCGTTGATTCAAAGTGATGTTTTTTAACTGATTCGTTATAAACGCCTGGGTTGAATTCAGGGATTTCAATAGCGATATTAACTGGAGTTGCTGGGTAGGCATTAACTAAGTTAAGCGTTGCGTTGGCCAAATCACAAATGAAACGAGCGTCATTGATAATACGCTTATTAAGTTCAAGGTGTTGTTCATTCTCACTCACTGCGTTCACAGCAGCTAAAATATTGCCTTTTTCAGGCCACTCTTTCTCTTTAACAAGCAAAACTGGAGCAGGGCACTTACGAATGAGGTGCCAGTCAGTTGGGGTGAAAATAACAGACTTAAGTGTATCGTGTTGATGAGTGCCTTTGACAACAAGGTCAAAACCATCGTTGATCACGGTATTGATAATGGCTTCGTAAGGGCGGTTATGCCAAACCACACAGCTATCAATGGTAAGCTCTGGGTAAAGTGCTATTTGTTCATTTAACCATTCTTGGCGGTCTTTTATGACGGCTTCGCGCATTGCTTCACGCTCATCAGCAGAAAGCATTGTGGTCATTTCATAAGAGAAGTCGTAGATACTGAGGAAAGCGGTGATGGTCGCGCCAGATTTTTTGGCTAGATCAATTGAGCGGCTTAAACTATGTTGCTGCTCTTTGGTTGGGTCTATAACTGCTAAAATTCGTTTAATTGCGTCCATGTGCTGCTCCTTAACTGTTCCGCAAAAAGTAGTACTTTGAGTGTAACCTAAATTTAGAACAGTTAAAGGGGCAAACAATATAAAGTTGCGTTAAATCAAACTCTATTTACATTTAATCGCTGCTGTTGCTGCAAGCGCTTGCTGGTCCAAAATGGTGATAAATTTACCTTCAACCTTAATAAAACCTGCTTTTTGGAAGCGGCTTAAAAGGCGGCTAATTGTTTCAACAGTAAGGCCTAAATAATTACCGATTTCACCGCGTGTCATGGTCAAACGGAATTCTTTTCGTGAGAAACCACGTTCACCAAAACGCTCTGCAAGATTATAAATAAAACTGGCTAGACGCTCTTCAGCTGACTTTTTATTGAGTAACAATAACATTTCTTGGTCATAGTTAATTTCATTACTCATTAAACGCATAATTTGTTGGCGTAGCTTAGGTAATTTACCTGCTAATTCGTCTAGAGTATCGAATGGAATTTCACATACCATTGAAGTTTCAAGGGCTTGTGAGAAACTTTGATGAGCCATTTTGTTAATAGCATCGAAACCAACTAAATCACCAGCTAGATGAAAACCAGTAATTTGTTCATCACCTTGTTCTGACAAAGTATAAGACTTAAACGAACCAGAGCGTACTGCATAAATGGCATTTAAGCTTTCGCCAGACTCAAATAAATAATCACCTTTATGCAGTGGTTTCTTACGTTCGATGATTTCATCGAGACGATCCATTTCTTGACCGTTTAATGAAAATGGCAAACATAGCTGGCTGATACTGCAATTATTACAGCTAATTGTGCATAAGCCTTTTGACTTGTTTTGTGAGAAGTCCATACATCAAATCCATTCAAATAAGTTAACAACACGTAAGATTAATGAATTAGCTTATCGGTTGCTATAATTAATAAGTATATACCGTACCATATTATTACGCTGCCTAGAATAACCCTAGTCCAAACATGGTTGAAAATAGTGTTAATTTTCTGGCTGACGAGTCCTACGCTTATCATGGCAGGAAAGGTGCCTAACGCGAAAAACAACATCACACCTGCACCATGTGATGCTGATGGGCTAGTCAGTGCCCAGGTTAGCGCTGAATAAACTAATCCACAGGGCAACCAGCCCCACAAAGCGCCATAGAGTAGGGCTTTTGGGGTAGTATCGACCGGTAATAAATAACGATTAAGTTTAGCTAAATGCTGCCATACTAGGGTTTTGCCAAGTTTTTCTAGCCACTGTAGAGTTGCCGCTAAACGCATAATGTAAACCCCAACAAGGAGCATAAAAATACCACTCAAAAACGACAACGCTATCGATATAGAAGTATTTTGCGCTGCAAAGCGACTACTAATTCCTGCTACAAGAGCACCGGCAAGCATGTAACTGAGTGCGCGGCCTAGGTTATAAGCAACCGAAAAGCTCACTGCACGGTTTTTGTTGGCGGCAAGTTGTAAACTACTGGCAATGCCACCACACATCGCTAGGCAATGACCACTACCTAACAAGCCCATTATAAATGCACTAATAAACAGCGGATCAATCATTACTTTTGTTGTGCTGCTCTTTATCGTCTTCGAACAGGATACTGTGGCCCTGTTTGTTTAAATCAGAAAATTGTTCGCTTTTTACAGCCCAAAAGAACACCCCAATGGCAATTAGCACAAATAAAATGGCAATTGGGATAAGCATGTAGATGATACTCATAGTTTTAATAACCTTAATGAGTTGGTAATAACCAAAATGGAGCTTGCAGACATACCAATTACAGCCATCCAAGGAGCAACGAGCCCAAGGGCTGCCAATGGTAAAATCGAACCATTGTAAATAAGTGATAATGCCAAGTTTTGCTTAACAATACGGCGCGTCTTTTTCGAGACAGTAAGCAAATGCTCTATGGCTGTTAGATCACTATTGAGTAATACCACATCGGCACTATTTTTGGAAATATCAGCGCCGGTTTCCATCGCAATAGATAAATGGGCACTGGCAAATACTGGGCTGTCATTCACGCCATCACCCACCATAGCAACAATGGCACCTTTACTTGCAAGTGCTTCGACATGGGTTTGTTTGTCGCGAGGGCTACATGCAGCATGCACGGTATCTAAATTGAGCTGTTTTGCAATTCGCTCACCACTGTTAGAGGCATCGCCCGTTAACATATGGCACTTAATTTGTTGCGAATGAAGTGTAGTAATCAATTTTTCTGCGTTATTACGTAGGCTGTCGGCAAGATAAAAGCGCGCAATGACTTGTTTATCGATATATAAGGTTGCTTGAGCATCTGCTTTTTCGGTATCAAACCAACCGCTTTTGCCTATCGCAAGGTGCTGATCATTTAGTAAAGCGGTAATGCCTTTACCCGGTTCGATAGTCACATTTTCAATAGGGTTCACTGTGTCGTTGAAACCAGCGAATGCATTAGCAATAGGGTGCTCAGAGAAGCTTTCAAGTTGCGCCGCTAAGCGTAATGCATCAGCTTCACTGTATTGGGTGTTAACTAGTTCAACGCGTTCAATGGTAAAGCGACCTTGCGTTAAAGTACCTGTTTTATCAAAGGCGATATCTGTTAATTGTGGTAGCGTTTCTAACACATGGGCTTGTTTAATTAAAATTCCACGCTTCGTAAGGCTGGCTACAGCGCACGTGAGAGCGGTTGGAATTGCTAAGCTAAGCGCACAAGGGCAGGTTGCAACAAGTACAGAAATAGTAACCCAAAAGGCATGTTCAGGGTCTATTTGATACCAACCAATTGCTGTTATTGAGGCAAACACTAATAAACAGGCAACAAACCACTGCGCTACTTTATCTGTTATCTCAACTAATCGCGGGCGCTTGGTTAACGCTGTGTGTTGTAACTTAATAATTTGATTAAGGAGGGTATTTTGACCGATTTTATTGATCTCAATACGGATCACGCCATCATGGTTAATCGTTCCTGCGTAAACTTGATGGCTGACAAACTTATTAACGGGTTGATGTTCGCCGGTCATCATGGCTTCATCAACAGTTGTTTGACCTTTTGTAACAATACCATCAGCAGGAATTGTCTCGCCTGCTTTGATTAATACAACATCACCCAGTTTTAGTTTTTTAGCCGCAATTATCGACTCTTGATTATTCTCATCGATAATACGAGCTGTAAGCGGCAGTAACTTTTGCAAATTAGCGGTAAATTCACTGGCTTTTAAACGGGCTCTAAATTCTAAATATTTACCTAATAACAATAAGAAGGTAAACATACAGATAGATTCAAAATAAACTTCGCCAACCGACATTAATGTGGCATAACAGCTTGCCCCATAAGCACCAAAAATCGCTAATGAAACGGGTAAGTCCATATTCAGCTGTTTGGCTTTTAAACCATTAATGGCATTGGTTAAGAATGGCAGGGCACTGTAAAGAATAACTGGAGAAGCAAGCACTAAGCTTATCCAGCGAAAATACTGCTCAAAGTTCTCTTCCATGCCAGAGAACATGCCAAAATACATGGCAAAAGCAAACATCATTACTTGCATGGTCATCAGACCGGCAACCCCTAAACGGCGGATATAAGCTTTTGCGGCTTGTTGTTTTTGGCTCGCTTCAAGGTCTGCCTGAAACGGATAGGCTTTATAGCCGATTTCGTGTAATGAGGTGATAATTTGGCTAAGCGGTGTAACCGATTTATCCCATTGGATCATGGCACGATTAGTCGAAGTATTTACATCAACACGTTTGATTGCTTTTAAGTTAAGTAGTTGTTTTTCGATTAACCAAGCGCAGGCAGCACAGGTGATGCCTTCAACCGTTAATAGTACTTCTGATAAATCATTAGTGGCTGAAATAAACTCGTCTTGAATATCTTCGTTATCGTAACTTTTAATCAACTCGAGTTGCTCTGGAACAAGTTGTTCAACTTTACCAGAGCGCACAGTTCTAAATTTATAGTAATCGGTCATGCCTTGGGCGACGATATTCTCAGCAACCGTTTGGCAACCAATACAACACATAGGTTGTGCCTTACCGTCTATTTCGACAGTCGCATTAAAGCCTTTTGGCACACTTTCAAGACAATGAAAGCAATTATCGGACATTAGAGTTTACTACTTATATTCAGGGCTAATCGAAATCGTTTTATCAGTTGGCAAAATGACATCTTCTTTAAGTTTCCAACTGTTATCGATTGGTTCAATAAACACTGTGTATGCACCGTCAACATGGGTGTCGAGTAGGGCAGTAAAATCGCCATGGGCGTTTTTCATTAGGCTTACATCAAAGTCATTGGCTTTAATGGTGCGATGATAAAATGACATTTTTAAAGAGTGAACATTGCTTGCATCACCCTTGGTGAAAGTGAAAGTTACTTTGTCGCCTGCAACATTTAAATCGCCATGTAAATAAAGTGCTTTTGCTTTATTAAATTTGCTGAGTTCAAGGTTAATTGCTTTGCCTTTTTTATAGTAATCATCAACAACCATATCTGGGCCGTTGCCAATCGCCATATAAATAAGACCAGCACAGCCGATGATGGCTGCAAGAGGAAAAGAGATTAAAAACCATGGCCAAAAGTTTTTATACCAAGGAGTGGGTTTCATAGTACTTATACCTTTAAAAACGTTGTACGCATTTTATCGGATTTAAAAGCAAAAGACTAAAAAAAAGCCTCCAGATGGAGGCTTTTTTGATCTTAATTAATCTATTGAATTAAAAGATTAATTGTTTATACATTTTATTAACCGCGTGGTTATTTATCTTGCGATAAGCTGTAAACGTACGCTGTTAATAAGTGAACTTTATCTTCACCTAAAATGTCTTTCCATGCTGGCATTACACCGGCGCGGCCATTGATTAGTGTTTCTTCAACAGCACGTTTAGAACCACCGTATAACCAGATGTTATCTGTTAGGTTAGGTGCACCAAATGGTAAATTGTGTGCAACTGAACCTTTACCGTCAGCACCGTGACACGCAGCACACATTGCAAACTTAGCAGCACCTGCAGCAGCGTCTTTTTGGTTAACAGTACGGCCTGAAAGGCTAAGTACGTGAGCAGTCATTTCTTTAATGCCTTGCTCGCCAAGTGCATCACCCCAAGGTGGCATCGCAGCAACACGACCGTAAAGAAGTGTTTCTTTGATCTTGTCTGGTGTACCGCCGTATAACCAATCGTTATCCGTTAGGTTAGGGAAGCCTTGACCACCACGTGCATCTGAACCATGACATTGTGCACAGTTTTGTGAGAATAAACGTTGACCAATCTCAAGCGCTTTTTCATCTTTAACTAGTGTTTCAATATCTTGTTTTGCGAATGACTCAAAGATTGGGCCAAAACGCTCATCAGCAGCGATAAATTCTTGGTCTAATTGAACGTTCTCACCGTTAGCTAATGCTTGTTCAGTCGCTTCTTTAGACTCAGCTAAAGAAGTAATACCTTGGTTAGAACTTGTCCATTTACCTAAACCTTCCCAGTTACCTAAACCTGGGTAAGCAGCAAGGTAGTATACAGACCAAATGAATGTCGCGAAGAACATGTAAGTCCACCATTTTGGTAGTGGGTTGTTTAGTTCTTCAATGCCGTCAAACTCGTGACCACAGCTTTCGCCTTCTTTAACACCTGTGTAGTTTTTTAAGTTCCACAGAAGTAGGCCGAAGATGATAGCAAGACACGCTAGGGTTAATACGATAACCCATATACTCCAAAAGCTAGTCATTTCTCAGACTCCTTTTCCTCGTTAGAGATTGTGTTGTTGTGTTTTTTTTCATCTTCAAATATGGCATTAGCAGCGTTATCAAATCGGCTTTTGCTACGCTTGCTGTATGCCCATACAACAATCACAATAAACAGTACTAAAATTACCAGAGTCAAAATGCCTCTGTATGTTCCGTAATCCATAATAATTACTTCAAGTGTGTGCCAAGCTGTTGTAAGTAAGCGATTAGAGCTTGCATTTCAGTTGCGCCTTCACCATTGTTCATGGCTTCGATTTTCGCAATGTCAGCTTTTAGCTCTTCGTCGCTTCCGTAACCTTTACCGTCGTAACGGTCGCTTGCTTTGTCGATTCCGAAGCTATCACGGAATACTTGAAGCTTTTTAAGTGTATGGGTCGTATCGACTCTGTTTTCGTCTAACCAAGGAAACGCTGGCATGTTTGACTCAGGAACCACAGCACGTGGGTCCATTAAGTGAGCATGGTGCCAATCGTCTGAGTAACGCTCACCAACACGAGCTAGGTCAGGACCAGTACGCTTAGAACCCCATTGGAATGGGTGATCCCATACTGACTCACCAGCTACAGAGTAGTGACCGTAACGCTCAACCTCGTCACGGAAAGGACGAATCATTTGTGAGTGACAGTTGTAACAACCTTCACGCACGTAGATATCACGACCTTCCATTTCTAACGCTGTAAGAGGGCGTAAGCCATCAACAGGTTTAGTCGTATCGTCTTGGAACATTAGTGGAGTAATCTCAACTAACGCACCAAAGCTGATTGCAAAGACAGTCAAGATAGCCATTAGGCCAACGTTCTTTTCGACTATTTCGTGTTTGTTTTGTGAATTATTATTGCTCATCGTGCTACTCCATTATGCCAATTGTGCGTCAGCGTCTAATTGAAGCGAATCTTTCTTCGCTGCAATAGTACGATAAACGTTGTAAGCCATAATTAGCATACCTGTTACGATGAATACACCGCCTAGGAAACGCATGATATAGAACGGATACGAAGCTTCTAATGACTGTACAAAGCTGTACATTAACGTACCGTCTGAGTTTACTGCACGCCACATTAGACCTTGCATTACACCTGAAATCCACATTGCTACGATGTATAGAACAACACCAACAGTGTGTAACCAGAAGTGCGTGTTAACTAGTTTAACACTGTACATACGGCCTTGTGAGAATAGTGCAGGGATTAGGTGATAGATAGCACCGATAGAAATCATTGCAACCCAACCTAGTGCACCTGAGTGTACGTGACCTACAGTCCAGTCAGTGTAGTGAGAAAGCGCGTTAACTGACTTAATAGCCATCATTGGGCCTTCGAACGTAGACATACCGTAGAAAGATAGAGAAACAACTAAGAAACGAAGTACTGGGTCAGTACGTAGTTTATGCCATGCACCTGATAACGTCATGATACCGTTGATCATACCACCCCAAGATGGAACGAATAGGATTACTGACATAACCATACCTAAGCTTTGCGTCCAGTCTGGAAGCGCAGTGTAGTGTAGGTGGTGAGGACCTGCCCAGATGTATAAAGAAACAAGAGCCCAGAAGTGAACTACCGATAAACGGTAAGAGTAAACAGGGCGACCTGCTTGTTTTGGTACGAAGTAGTACATCATACCTAAGAAACCAGCAGTTAATAAGAAACCAACAGCGTTGTGACCGTACCACCACTGAACCATTGCATCTACAGCACCTGCGTAGATAGAGTATGATTTAGTTAGTGAAACTGGAATTGCCATGCTGTTTACAATGTGTAAAACGGCAACAGTAATGATGAAACCAGCGTAGAACCAGTTCGCAACATAGATGTGCGATACTTTACGCTTGATTAACGTACCAAAGAATACAACTGCGTAAGTTACCCAAACAACGGCGATAAGAATATCGATTGGCCATTCAAGTTCAGCGTATTCTTTTGAGCTGGTGATACCTAGCGGTAAGGTAATCGCTGCTAGTACGATAACAAGTTGCCAACCCCAGAAGGTGAAGGCTGCTAGTTTATCTGAGAAAAGGCGCGTTTGACATGTACGTTGTACGACGTAATAAGACGTCGCAAAAAGTGCACTTGTACCAAATGCGAAAATTACTGCGTTCGTGTGTAACGGACGTAGTCGAGAGTAAGTTAACCATGGTGTATCAAAGTTAAGTGCTGGCCAAGCTAATTGGGCAGCAATCAGAACCCCAACACTCATGCCAACGATGCCCCAAATCACTGTCATAATAGCGAATTGGCGTACAACTTTATAATTGTACTCAGTTTGTGATGCTACTGTTTGGCTCATTTTCTGGCTTCCGCTGCAATAAATGCGTTTTAGAAATGAATTACCCACTTTTATACAAAGTGGGGCCTACTATTACTTCACAAGCGTGTTACCTAAAGCCAACTTAGCGGTGCTAGCTTCAGAAAACAAACTCGAGAAACCCTTATTTTTGCGATGGAAATGATAAAATTTTTGACCTTAAAAAGATAGGTCAATTGCATAAAATTATGACATCAATCAAATTTTAGCGCTTTGTTGGTTATTTTTTGTCAGAGATTGTATTTTTATTAGCTTATTCCATCTAGCATGGTTGTCTTTTCGCGGGTAGCTCACTAGTATCCGCTTTTATTTTATACAGGCAAATAGAGTGCGAACTAGTTTTTTACCCGTTTTCCTTTTCAGTGTATTTTTAGCTGCATGTGATAGCCAAAGTATAGAAGAGGGCAGCACAAGTACAAGTTGTGAGAACAATAGTCATTGTTATTACCCTAATAATGCAGAAGTTTGGCTGAGCAACCCAGATGTCAGCCCTGAGTTGCCTTTTGCAATCAACCTAAAGCTGCCGAAAGATGCTAAAAACCTCTCTGCAAAACTTGAAGGGGTCACTATGTATATGGGTTTTATTCCACTGCAGTTTAAACAGACAGGGCAAGTTTGGGTTGCTGATACTATGGTTGGCGCATGCTCTGAGCCTGTAATGACCTGGAAAATGATGCTCACTTATACTACTGGTGACAATCAACCACAAACTTTGCTTTATTATTTCGATTCACTGCAAACTCGATAACATCTTCCCTTATTATTGTTGATCACAGCTTTTGATTATTTAAAAGCTGTGATTGTCGTCATCCCTACGTCATCTTTTTCTACTTTAATGTTCTTTATTAGCCATATCTTTATACGGTATTACAAATTGATGGAACAAAAACAAAAATTCTTCCTCTAATACACTGTTTAACGGGCTAACTTTGTCTATTTAGTTAATTTAAGTGAATAACTATGGTTAGCAGTCTTACCAAGCTTTTACGGTTTTTATAACGTTGTGTGATCAACTTGTAAAAATTTCATTTGTAGCACTAATCGGCCTTTAGTTACACTTGATTACAAAGTGCGTGCAATTGATTTCAATCGTGTTTTTTTTGCTACTTAATAATGTTAGCTTGCTGATGTAGCAGTGTTTTTTTCTGTTAACATTGATACATCGTGAAACCTTATTACCCAAAATGGATACGCTATTTTTGGGTTGTTTTTTCTTTAACCTGTCATTCAGTTTTCGTTCAGTTAACTGAGCCTAAGTTGCCCTCCGCTGACTCGTGATTCTAATAATAACGAGCGCTACCTGACTAAAGGTAAATTTCCAACAAGTAGGGTTTTCACATGAAAAAATCAATTCTTGGTTTAGCTGTTGTTTCAGCAATCCCAATGTTCTCAAGCATGCAAGTTTTAGCTGCTGATGATGCAGCAGAGTCTATTGAAAAAATTCAAGTTACAGGTTCTCGCATTAAGCGTACCGATATGGAGACGTCTAGTCCTGTAACTTTAATCGGCGCAGATGACATCAAAGCAATGGGTGCATCAAGCATCGATGGCGTTCTACAAAAAATGACTGCAGCAAGCGGTGCGATGACTAACCCTGCTGTTAACAACGGTTCAGGCGGTAACGCACGTGTTGACCTACGTGGTTTAGGCGCACAACGTACTCTAGTATTAGTAAATGGTCGTCGTATGATCAACTCTGGTACTGGCGCAGCATCTACTGTTGACTTAAACACAATCCCAGTATCAATGATCAAGCAAGTTGAAGTACTAAAAGACGGCGCATCTGCTGTATACGGTACTGACGCGGTAGCTGGTGTTGTTAACATCATCTTAAAAGACGACTTCGAAGGTCTAGACATGAACCTTAACGGTGCTATCACTGGTGAAGGCGATGCAGACGAAACGTCTTTCGATATCACAATGGGTTCAAGCTTTGACCGTGGTAACGTTGTAATTGGTTTACAATACACTGACCGTGGCGATGCTTCTCAAGCAGACCGTGATTTCTCTGATTGTCCAATCGAAGAAGATTACGATAACGGTAGCTTCTACTGTGGTGGTTCTTCTTACACGCCTTTCGGTCACGTTTGGGCTGAAAATGCAGACCTTCAAGGTCAAGCTGATGGCGAGTGGCATGACTTCACTTCAGCAGGTGATGCTTACAACTACTCAGCAACAAGCTACCTTTACACGCCAATGCGTCGTTTAAACCTAACAGGTATCGGCCATTTTGACGTAACTGATGAAACGCGTTTAGTTTCTGAGTTCACTTACTCTAAGCGTTGGTCAACTCAACAAATGGCTCCACAGCCAGTATGGTTTGACTTCACTTACGATGCAGACGCAATGGGTGATTCACTTCTTTCTCACGGCGTAGCTGACGGTGAAGACATCTCTTACGGTCGTCGTATGACTGACGTAGGTCCTCGTGGCTATGAGCAAGTTGTTGACACTGTACGTGCAGTAATCGGTCTTGACGGTGCATTCGACAACGGTTGGGGCTGGGATACTTCAGTAGTATTCGGTCGTAACGACTCAGTTGACCGCGCAACTAACCTACTTAACATGGGTTCAATCCAAGACGCAATCGAAGAGGGTACTTTCAACCCACTTAACCAAGATGATTGGTCAGGTAGCAACCTTGCACAGTACAACTACACTGAAAACAACTCAGGTGGTAGCCAATTATTAGTTCTTTCTGCTGGCCTTAACGGTGAAGTAATGGAACTTCCTGCTGGTTATGTTGGTTTCGCTGCTGGTATCGAGCGTCGTGAAGAAAAAGCATGGTACGTTCCAGATTCACTAACTTCACAAGGTCTTGCAAATGACCCACGTGTTGAACCAACTGGTGGTCGTTTTGACGTAAACGAAGCTTACGTTGAATTCGCTGTTCCACTTCTAGCTGACGCACCATTTGCTCAAATGGTTGACTTAAGCGCTGCTGTTCGTGCATTCGATTACAGCACATTTGGTTCAGATGAGACTTGGAAACTTGGTCTAACTTGGCGTGTAAACGACGAACTAATGCTACGTGCTGTTCGTTCAACTGCATTCCGTGCTCCGACAGTATCTGAGCTTTACCAAGGTAAATCACCTTCATTCGAACAAGTTAACTTCCCTGGTGCACAAGACCAAGCTGAAGTAACTGTTGGTGGTAACGACCAATTAACGCCAGAGCTTGCTGATACAGTAACTGCTGGTTTCGTATACGCTCCAGAATGGTTCGACGGTTTCTCAATGACTGTTGACTACTACGAAATCGAAATTGAAAACTCAATTTCAAGCGTAAACAACCAGTACATCGTTGAAAACTGTCTTGATGCTTCTACTGGTGCATACAAGAACCAAGATACTGCTCTATGTCAGTCTTCTGCAATCAACTTCAACCAAAGCACTGGTCGCATTAGCTTCAACAACCAATTACAAAACATTGGTAATGAATCTACTAAAGGTTACGACGTAAACTTCAAGTATGCATTTGAAGCTGCAGGTCTAAACTGGCGCACAGGTCTTGATGTAACAATCCTTGATGAGTACATCGTTGATTCAGGCACAAGCACAATCGATTACACAGGTCTTGTAACTTCAGGTATCGGTAGTTACGCGAAAGTTAAGTCTAACTTCACTCTTAACGCGTCTGGCGACAACTGGGATGCACAATACCAAGCACGTATGATCGACGGCCTAGACAGCTACGCATGTCTTGCTGACGACAGCGAGTGTCTAGTACCAAGCGTTGGTACTGTTGTATACCACGACATCAGCGGTTCATACATCCTGAACGACACAGTGTCATTCTCTGCAGGTGTTAACAACTTATTCGATAAGCAAGCACCTTACTACTCAGGTAACAATGACTCAAACACTGACCCGTACACATACGATGTACTAGGTCGTCGTTTCTTCGCTGGTATGAACATCAAGTTCTAATCTAGTTTGAAATGATTACTAAGGCCCAGTTTTTACTGGGCCTTTTTTATTGTCTGAAAGCCTATCAACGCGTAAACTATAGAGGTACTTTTAACAAACGAGGTGATATTGCTTAAACAAGACGAAAACTTATCTTTTATTATTGAGCCTGAGCTAAAACCACGCACAGAGCAACGACTCGACCTGTATTTCTCCATTCCGAATGAAATGAGTGTTAACCCACAAACACTGAGCGAAGAATCATTCTTTAATAATAACTTTAAATCGCACCTTGCGTATAACGCTAACAACATTCACTTACCCTTAGTTAGAAGCCGCTTTGTTAGTAAAAACAAAGGTGAACAGCAAGATTATCGGCAAAACTTAAACTTATATTGTTATCAAGTTCGACTCGCGCTGAATGCCGATATTAAAGACACCCTAAAACACCAAGAAGCCGATGAGTTTTACCCTGCAGCCATTGAGTTGTGCCAGCAAACCAAAGGCTTGTTGAAAAAGCTAAGACGCTATACCCCAGATGATGAAAAGCTACTGCCATTTTATAAAAACGCCGATAACTACTTAAGCTGGCATGTAGAGCAGTCATTTTTGAAACTACTGGATGAAGGGCCGCGCAGTAGTGATTTTGCAAAAGAGCGCAGTGATCTATTAGAGTTTTGTAAAGCTGAAAACAGTTACCGTGAAGAGCAAGAATATAATTCGCAATCAACACTTGAAGATGCCAACCGTATCACCAACAAAATGCGCCTATTACAACGTTTGATTGAGCATGGAGTGGTGCTTACACGTAGCACGCGTCACTTAAACAGTTATTTAAAACGTATGGTAAAGGGCACGGTGACCGCTGTGATCATGGCCTTTGTGATGTTGGTTGTGTTAAATGCTCGCTCAAACTTTACCGAAGTAACAGCGACGTTGATTTTGATCTTGGGTGTTATTTATGGTCTTCGTGAAATATTTAAAGAAGACATAACACGGGTGATCTGGCGAGCCATCGTACGAGGGCGACCTAAATGGCGCTTTCAATTTAAAAACAGCATAACCAAAGACAAAATTGCCAGCCAATACATTTGGCTTGAATACACCAGTTTTAAACGCCTGCCTAAAGCGGTAAGAAGAATTTTTTCAAAGCGCCGCCATCAAAATAAACAGGCTGCTCAGTGGCTGCATTTTGCAAGCGAAACACAAGTTAACGCGAAAGAGTTTTTACCTGGCTACGATACCTTGCAACAAACCATGCAATTTAGCTTGGCACCGTTTGCTCGCTATTTAAAGCGGGGTGAAGGTAAGCTCTATCATCTAGATAGCAATAAAATCTCTAAGAAAGCCGTAGAGAGGCGTTATCAGTTAAATGTGGTATTAGTGTTTACACAAAGCGAAGATAAAACTTTGTATCAGCGCTACAAGATTACGTTAAATCGCAGCAAAATTGTCAATATTGAGCGTATTTACTCGCAAACTGACATTTTGAAAGATGAAAGATGAAAGGGTGGCCTTGGCCACCCATTTCGGTTTATTTAGCGTCTAAACCTGTTTTGCTGTAAAGCGACACTTTGTCTGATACTAAGGTGATTTCGATGTTTTTATCTTTGTTACCCCAGATACAGTTAGTGTGTAGTGTCTTTTCTTCACACTTATCCGCTGAACCTAAAATAGCTTCAACTTCAGTTTTATCCATACCAATTTCAATTTTTTCGTAGTTCTCTAAATTTACTTTTGAGCAACCAGCTAAAGTAAGTGCCGCAGCCGCAGCTGCAATTGCCATATATTTTTTCATAATTGTATCCATTAATGGTTGTAGCGTCTTATTTGCACGATCATCCCCATACGTGGGTGATCAAAATAATGTATCTCGTTACTGATCACACGTTTGAATTGTGAAAAACGTGCTTTTTCGTAATCACCAGTTTCTAAGCGCTGACTAATATCAAAATCTGCATTTATAAACAGGTAGTGACGAACATAAATCTTCATTAAACCGTCTAATTCCCACTCAGGCACATTTTGCAGTTGATCGGGAATGTAGCGCTCAGTAGGGCCGACTAAACTAATAAAATCGTTGTTTTCTTCTACAGGACTTGCGTGTTTTGCTAAGTGCTCGCCGGCAAAGAGGCGGATACTCGGTGCTCTTTTTTCACTCATTTCAGGAAAACGCCAGCCGGTGTGCAAAATAGGGGTTAAGCCTTTTCTATCAAGCTGATTTTTTTGTTCAACAAACTGTAATTGTTCTGGCGCCATTAAATAAATTTCGTCAGTGTCTTCACGGGGCTCAACAACGGGTGTCACAGGCAGTTGATTATAGCTTGCTAAAAAATCAACACTGTCATCACATACGTTTGAGTGAGGATTGGTATTGACTAAAGAATCAGTGAACGAATCTGAGCGAAAGCGGCTATCACCTTCAATGCAAGCCTGTTTTGCCTGCTCTGTGTATGCAGGAGATAATAGATCCTTACTACGCTTAGCCTTGATTTCATCATGTTTTAAACTGAAATCTTCCTGTAAGTAGGGGGCTGGGCGCTGTTTATAAATAAGAACTTCAATTTCGAACCAACGTGTTGCAAATGACGAGCTTGTAAATAAGCAACAAAGCAGTAGTAAACTATTTCTAAACAACATTAATGGCTAACCTTTTTTTCGAAATCTGCAATCATTGCAGTGACCATTTTTAAGCGTTCGCGAGCGTTGGCTTCGCTAATTGCAAAGCGCAGTTTGTTTGCGCCATCCATTTTATACACCTGCGGTGCACTTTGTATCAAACCTATAATGAAGCTAGGGTTAACCTTTGTATGCTGGCTAAACTCAAAATAACCGCCTTTCGGGTTTGCTTCAATCTTCTTAATGCCAATATTACTTGCTTGCAGTTTTAATTGTTGCAAACTGAATAAGTTTTTTGTGGCGTCAGGTAGTAGACCAAAACGGTCAATCAGCTCTACCTGTAACTCGTCCATATCATTGAGGTTAGCACAGCTTGCAATGCGTTTATAGATACCTAAACGAGCATTTACATCATGAATATAATCATCAGGCAATAACGCTGGCAGCTTTAAGTCAACCTCAGTTTGCTGACCTAATAAGTTCTCAAGGGTTGGCTCTTTACCTTCTTTGAGGGAGTTAACCGCTTGCTCAAGCATTTCCATATACAAACTAAAGCCAATGGTTTGCATTTGACCTGATTGATCATCACCAAGCAGTTCACCAGCACCACGAATTTCTAAATCATGAGTTGCAAGCGCAAAACCTGCACCCAAGTCTTCAAGTGACTCTATCGCTTCTAATCGTTTAACCGCATCTTTACTCAGTGATTTAGGGTTACCAGTGAGTAGGTATGCATACGCTTGGTGATGGCTGCGGCCAACACGACCACGTAACTGATGCAGTTGTGCCAGACCGAGTTTATCTGCTCTATCCATAATAATGGTGTTGGCAGTGGGTACATCGATACCGGTTTCGATAATAGTGGTACACACAATCACGTTATATTTTTGGTGATAAAAATCACTCATGATTTGTTCAAGCTCGCGTTCTCGCATTTGACCATGTGCGGTTGTTACGCTGGCTTCAGGTACCCATTCGCTAATTTCTTCAGCAACTCGGTCTATGGTCTCAACATTATTGTGTAAGAAATACACCTGACCACCGCGTTTAATCTCGCGCAGAATTGCTTCGCGAATAAGTTCAGCATCTCTTTGTCTTACAAAGGTTTTAACCGCTAAACGTTTCGCAGGCGGTGTAGCTATGATTGATAAGTCACGCATACCACTCATTGCCATGTTTAATGTACGTGGGATAGGGGTCGCTGTGAGCGTTAAAATATCGACATCTGCACGTAATGCTTTAATTTTTTCTTTTTGACTCACCCCAAAACGGTGCTCTTCGTCAACAATCAATAAGCCCAAATCTTTAAATTGAATATCTTGTTGAATAAGCTTGTGAGTACCAATTACGATATCTAATTTACCCTCAGCCATTTTATCTAGGGTGTCTTTTTGCTCTTTGGTTGAGTTAAAGCGCGATAAAACACCCACCTCAATTGGTAAATCGGCAAAGCGGTCTTTAAAGTTTTCATAATGTTGCTGTGCAAGTAGTGTGGTTGGTACAAGTACCGCAACTTGCTTGTTATCATTCACGGCCACAAAGGCTGCGCGCATTGCAACTTCGGTTTTACCAAAGCCAACGTCACCACATACTAAACGATCCATCGCTTGCTTACTTTGCATATCACCGAGCACAGACTCAATGGCGTTGCGTTGATCGTCAGTTTCTTCAAATGGGAAGCTGTCGCTAAACTGACGATAAGCACTGCCATCAAGCTTAAATTTATTGCCGGGCTTTGCTTGGCGTTTAGCGTAAATATCTAAGAGTTCAGCAGCCACATCACGCACTTTTTCAGCGGCACGTTTTTTTGCTTTTTCCCACGCATCAGAGCCTAACTTATGAAGCGGGGCAGAGGCTTCTTCGCCACCTGAATAGCGGCTCAGCATATGTAACGCTGAAACGGGCACGTATAGCTTTGCCTCGTTGGCGTAGATGATCGTAACAAACTCAGTGATAACACCGGCAGCATCAATGGTTTCAAGGCCTTGATAGCGGCCTACACCATGATCAAGGTGCACAATAGGTTGACCTTCACGTAGCTCAGCAAGGTTACGAATAAGTGCATCTTGGCTGGCTTCGTATTTGTGTTTACGGCGTCGACGTTGCGAGACCTTAATGCCTAGTAATTCTTGCTCTGTGATAATAGTTAAACGCGGCTTACCGTCTAACACCACACTTTGCTCAAGTGGCGAAACAATTAGGCCAACATCACTCGAACTATTGGTAAAATCGCTAAACGATTCAAATTCTTTAAGCTTTAAACCACTTGGCTTTAATAAGGTGAGTAATGATTCGCGGCGGCCATCCGATTCAACCGAGAGCAGCACGCGGCTTTTTTGTTTTTTCTCACTGGCAACATAGTCAATTAAACCTTGGTAAGGTTCATGTAACTTATGATCAATACGAACATTTGGCAGCTCTTTACTAGCAAGGTTGGTGTGACCCGCTTTGGTGCCTAATTTTGCTTGTGATAAGCGAATACGTGCATATTTACCAAACTCACCAAATAGTTCATTAACGCTTTGATACAGCTTTACAGGTTCAAGTAAAGGTCTGAGCGGATCAACACGACGGTTTTCATAGCGTACATTCACATCATGCCAAAACTGATCAGCAGCATGCTCAATATCGCCAAAATGCATAAACGTTGTATTGCTTGGTAAGTAATCGAAGATAGTTGCCAATTCATCAAAAAACAGCGGCATATAATATTCGATACCTGCAGGCCAAGTTCCTTTAGTCACCTGCATATAAATTGAGTCTTGCTCAGAGCTTGCGCCAAATTGTTCACGATAATTGATACGAAAACGCTCGATGTCTGAGTCGTTAGTTGGAAACTCGTGAGCTGGCAGTAACTCAATTTTGTCGACTTTTTCATCAGAGCGTTGGCTTTCAACATCAAATAAACGAATGCTGTCTAGCTCATCATCAAAAAAGTCTAAACGAAATGGGTGCGGGCTACCCATAGGGTATAAATCAACGATAGAGCCACGAATCGCGTATTCACCATGCTCCATCACTTGTTGTACATGTAAATAGCCTGCTTGTTCTAAGTTTTCACGTAGTGTGTGTGTATCTAAGGTATCGCCCACTTTAAAGTTAAGGGTTGAACCATAAATAAACGAAGCAGGGGCAGTACGCAGCATCAAGGTCGAAACTGGCACGATTAATACGCTTTGTTGTTCTTTTTTTAAGGTATTTAACGTGGCTAAGCGCGCTGAAATAATATCTTGATGTGGCGAAAAATGATCGTAAGGGAGTGTTTCCCAGTCAGGGAAGACCATGACTGGGTTTTCAGGCAACAGAAATTCGAGTTCAGTTTCAAGGCGTAGGGCGCTTGGTGTATCTGGGGTGACAATCACAACCAGCTCGTTGTGTTGCTTTACACCTTCTGCGATAGCGATGCTAAGCCCGCTACCGGTAAGTTGTCCCCATTGAATTTTATCTTTTTCAGATTTTACCCAAGGCAATGCTGCCCATTGCGCAAACGCCATTTACTACTCCTTTAAACTGTTTTTACTGCTTAGTCTCGATAAATCTTGGTTAAGTCCTGATAGTGATCGATGCGACGATCACGAAGGTAAGGCCAAATTCGACGTATGTTTTCACTACGCGCTTGGTCTAATTCAACAACTAATAATTGCTCATCGCTGTTATTCGCTTCGGCTAAAATTTCACCTTGAGGGCCCGCGATAAACGAGTTACCCCAGAACTGAATACCTTCACTTTGACCACTTGGATCACTTTCGTGGCCAACACGGTTACAACTGATCACAGGCACGCCGTTGGCAACTGCATGAGCACGTTGTGAAATAACCCAGGCGTCTTTTTGACGTGTTTGCTCGTCTTTTTCATCACGCGGGTCCCAGCCAATGGCTGTTGGGTAAATTAAAATTTCAGCACCGGCCATTGCCATTAAGCGTGCAGCCTCTGGGAACCATTGATCCCAACACACTAATACGCCTAGTTTACCAACAGAGGTTTGAATAGGCTCAAAACCTAAATCACCCGGTGTAAAATAAAACTTCTCGTAAAAACCTGGGTCATCAGGAATATGCATTTTACGGTATTTACCGGCAATGCTGCCGTCAGTTTCAAGTACCACAGCAGTATTGTGATAAAGACCCGTAGCGCGCTTTTCGAATAATGATGACACGATCACCACATTGAGTTCTTTGGCAAGTGCACCTAAGGCGTCTGTACTTGGGCCCGGGATTGTTTCTGCTAAATCAAAAACGTCTACATCTTCGGTTTGGCAAAAATACAAGCTACGGTGTAGCTCTTGAAGAACAATAAGCTTAGCGCCTTGGCTTGCTGCATCACGAATACCAGCAATTGATTTTGCCATATTGTCTTGAGCATTATCGGTGTTTGATTGCTGAACAAGAGCAACCTTTAAATGCGTTGGTTTAGTCATTGTTTGTTCCTGCTAAAAAGCCGCGCGGTAATTGCATTGTAATACAGTGTAAGCTGCCAAATTGGTGAATAATTGGCACACAATTAATACCCACCACAGTGTGATCTGGGTATGCTTTGGCAACCTGACCAAGCGCCAGTTGATCGTTTTCATCACCATAAATTGGTACTAAAACGGTTTTATTGATAATTAAATAATTAGCGTATGTGGCAGGTAATCTGTCACCATCTTGATCGAACACAGCTTTTGGCCAAGGTAAGGCAATGAGCGTGTAGTTTTCACCCTCTGCTGTTTTAAATGATTGCAGTTGCTTTTCCATTGCATCAAGGGCTGCAAAGTGCTCATCATTTTTATCGTCGCACTTAACATAAACAAGGGTGTTGTTTGGTGCAAAACGTACCAGCGTATCAATATGGCTGTCGGTATCATCACCTGCAAGATAACCGTGATCAACCCAAAGAAAAGAGGTCGCACCCAGTTGCTCGACCAGCGTTTGTTCTATATCTGATTTTGTGAGTTCTGGGTTACGATTTGGGTTTAATAAGCACTCGCTGGTTGTGAGTAGCACGCCGTGTTCATTGATCTCGACGCCACCGCCTTCAAGAACCAGTTCACTTTGCTGATAACCATTTTTAGGACATGCGACTTGCTTTACAAGTACTTGATTAATTTGGTTATCAAGATCACTTGCAAACTTATTGCCCCAACCATTAAAAATAAAATCCATTACTTTTAATTGAGTTGCGTCATCAATATTTGCACAGGTCAATGGGCCATGGTCACGTGCCCAGGTATCGTTACACGGTGTAACCACAAAGTGAATGCGATTAGCATCAACCTCTGCATTTGCAAGTAAAGCTGCAATATGTGCTTTGAGAGCATTATCATGGGCCACAATCACAACATCTTGTTGTTGGCTTATTGCTTGGCAAAGTGCTACATACACAGGCTCAACAGCGGTTAAATTTGCAGCCCAATCTGTGTCTTGATGAGGCCAAGTGAGCATAACGGCATCTTGCTCAGCCCATTCAGGTAAAAGTCTAAATTTCATGAAGGTATTAAACAAACTAAGGTGGGGCTAGTTTAGCATTTTAGCCATAGATGTCAGCTTTTTGTGCGCGATAAAGCGTGATTTTTAACTGTCTTGCTGATTGTTTTCTTGCTGACGTTTTTTAAGTTGGCGTGTTTGTGCGTGCAGGGCTGCTCTTACGACTAAATCTTGGTCAGCATCGCGAATGGCAGTAAACAATAAAGTGTATTGGTATTTATCATCATCGCATTTTTCAATGGCGACTAATTCGGTATAGCAATAAATGGCAGATGCTTCGTGCTGCAAGAACAACTTAGTACGAAATGTTTGCCCTAATTCATACACATCAGCTGAGGTAAGTTTTACACCACCACCGCCATAACTATCGCAATAGTTTGCGTTATCGTCAGGCTGCTCTGAGGCTAAGATGTGACTCATGATTAAATCAATTTTACGAGATTGTGCCTGTAAAAAGGCCGCGAGTTCTTGTGCAACATCACCCAGATTACGCAGTGGTCGTAAGCTTGTTTGCTCAAGTTCGTTTACTTCGTTGGCAAGTTTAAATAGGGCAGGGATATCCGCTTCAAGTTCAGCATTGGTTTTTGGCACAGCACTAGGTTCAACCGCATATAAATTGACACGGTTGCTCTCGTTGATTTGAAAAAACTGTTCAAATTCGGCTAATTTTTGATTATTCATGCTGTACTCCACACATCTTTCCTTAATACTAGCGTTCGAAGTAGTAAATTGCTAGTAATCAAATAATCAAAAAAAAGGGCAAACTTATTGTTTGCCCTTCATTTTTTACAGGTTACCCTCTTGGGTTTTAACATGTTCTTGTTGATGATGTTCTGCTATCTCATCAGCAAGCTCTTGTCTTGATCGTTTTTCAGTTAATTTTCGCGCCGTTAACCAATAAAAGAACAGCGGCACAAAGAATACTGCAAGGAATGTCGCTGCCATCATACCGCCCATTACACCGGTACCAACGCTGTGGCGGGCACCTGCACCTGCGCCAGAGCTCAGTACTAAAGGCACAACGCCTAAAATGAAAGCAAGCGAAGTCATAATGATTGGTCGAAAACGTAAACGTGCAGCCTCAAGAGCAGCCGTACTTGCGCTCCAGCCTTGTTGATGTTTCATCAAGGCGTATTCAACAATAAGAATCGCGTTCTTACTGGCAAGACCAAGTAGTGTTACTAGACCAATTTGGAAGTACACATCGTTTGTCATGCCAACAACCCAAACTGCTATAAGCGCACCAAAAGTACCAAATGGCAGGGCAAGCATCACAGACAGTGGTAGTGACCAACGCTCATATAGCGCTGCTAGAATCAAAAATACCATGATCACAGCAAGGCCTAAGGCAATTCCTGTGGTGCCTGAACTGCGTTTCTCTTGGAATGCAGAGCCTGTCCACTCGTAGGTCATATTAGGTGGTAATACTGCTTGTGCAATACGCTCAACTTCAGCAATAGCTTGACCTGAGCTGTAACCCGGCGCTGCATTACCCATCAGTTTAACAGCAGGTAAGTTGTTATAACGATTTAGGTTTTCTGGGCCACGGCTATACTCGATAGTGGTAAAGGCTGAAAGCGGCACCATAGTACCTTGGTTGTTTTTAACATAGATACGGCCAATGTCATCAGGCTTCATTCTAAATTCAGCGTCTGCAGACATTAGTACTTGCCATGCGCGACCAAATTTATTGAAGTCGTTAACGTAATAAGTCCCTAAGTTACCTGCAAGAGCAGTGAACGCATCATCAATTTCGACACCCATTGCACGTGCTTGTTCACGGTCAACATCAACACGTAGCTGTGGTGCATCAGGGCGCCAAAGTGTTTGCAGACCACTGATGATAGGACTCTTTTGTGCTTCAGCTGTCATCAACTGCATTGCATGTTGAAGTTTGTCTGGGTCGCTATCACCTTTGTTTTGAATGTAAAATTCAAAGCCACCTGTGTTACCTAAACCAAAAATAGCCGGAGGATTAAAGGCAAGAACGAGCGCCTCTTTAATACCTGCTGTTTTCATGAATAGCTCTTGCACCAGTGCCTTGGTATCAACTTCACGCTCATCCCAATGCTTTTGAGTCACGAATAAGGTTGCAGCGCTGTTTTTGTAACCACCGCCAATAAAGTCAAAACCGGTAAACGCCACCACGTTTTCGTTCGCTGGGTTTGATTGCACTGCCTCAACAACCTGTTGTGTGACTTGCTCTGTGCGTTCAAGTGACGAACCGTCAGGTAAGAAAATTGCAGAGATGTAATAACCTTGGTCTTCATCTGGCACAAGCGAACCAGGGGTGTTTTGCCAAAGGCCAATTGTTGCTGCAATCATACCTGTCATTAAGATAAGACCTAACAGACCACGGCGCACCATAAAGCCAACAGCACCGACATAACGGCCGGTGATCTTGGTAAACATGTCGTTAAACCATAAGAAGAAGCGAGCAGTTTGCTTGTGTTCTTGTTTTAAAATAAGTACACAAAGGGCTGGCGTCATCGTTAACGCAACGACACCCGATAAACTTACAGCAATCGAAATAGTAATAGCGAACTGGCGGAATAGCTCACCGGTTAAGCCACCTAAAAACGCAATTGGCACAAACACTGAACAAAGTACTAAAACAATTGCCACCACCGGGCCGCTTACTTCGCCCATCGCTTTAACAGCGGCTTCTCTAGCACCTAAACCTTCTTCGTGCATGATACGCTCAACGTTTTCAAGTACCACGATGGCATCATCAACAACAATACCAATCGACAGCACCATACCGAATAAGGTGAGAGAGTTAATTGAGTAACCCAGCATATACATGCCGGCAAATGTGCCCAGTAGTGATACTGGCACTGCAAGGGTTGGAATAAGCGTTGCGCGCCAGTTTTGTAAGAATAAATACACTACTAAGAATACCAATACCATGGCTTCAAGTAGTGTTTTTACAACTTCACGGATTGAGACTTCAACAAAGCGGGTTGTGTCGTATGACGTTAAATGAGCAAGGCCGGTCGGGAACTGGCTTTTCATTTCTTCAATAACACTGTTTACTTCTTCAGCTACATCAAGAGCGTTTGCTCCTGGTTGCAAGAAGATACCTAACAGTACCGCTTCTTTACCGTTAATTGTCCCTTTGAAGTTATAGTCTTTTGAGCCAAGCTCAACGCGGGCTACGTCTTTTAAGCGTAAGCTACTGCCATCGGTATTTGAACGAATAATGATATTTTCAAATTGCTCAGGCTCAGACAAACGCCCTTGTGCAGTTACACTGTAAACCAGCTCTTGAGGAGATTGTGTAGTAGGCGTCGCACCAATTTTACCTGCCGCGTATTGCGAGTTTTGAACGCGAATTGCCCCTGCAATTTCTTCAACAGTGACACCTAATTGGCTCATTACATCAGGGCGCAACCAAATACGCATTGCGTAATCTTTGGCACCAAAAATTTGTACACTGGTAGTGCCTGGAATACGTTTAACACGGTCTAGCACGTTCATAGTGACATAGTTTGATGTCCATAAACTTGAACGTGTTCCATCTGGTGAGTAAAAAGCATGAACTTGTAAAAAGCTAGAAGAACCTTTTTGAACCACCACACCTTGGCGGCGTGTTTCTTCAGGTAAACGCGCTTCAACCTGCTTAACACGGTTGTTTACGTTTACGGCTGCTTGGTCAACATCAGTACCAATTTCAAAAGTAACTTCGATGGTGGTTGAACCTGCACTGGTTGACGTTGATGACATATACATCATGCCTTCAACACCGGTAATGGCATTTTCAATCGGTGTCGCTACCGTTTGCTCAAGCACATCGGCAGATGCACCGGGGTAGGCTGCGGTTACTTGAACAACCGGTGGTGCTATTTCAGGATATTGCGCCACAGGTAAGCTGCGCATCGCAGCAAGTCCCGCAAGCACAATAACAATAGAGATAACAAACGCAAAAATGGGTCTGTCTATAAAGTAACGAGAAAACATAAGACTCCCTGTGCTTATTCTGCGTGGCTTGGGTTAGCGGCAGGTTTGCCAACATTGACTGGCATACCCGGGAAGAAAATACGTGCCATGCCATCAACAATAACTTGGTCGCCTTCTTTTAAACCACTGCGAATTAACCAAAAGTTTTGGTATTGCTCGTTTTCTGGTTTTTTGATCCATTCACCTACAGTAACAGGGGCAGGTAAAGCGACATCCATACCTTGCTCGTTTTTACTTACTACATAAACAAACTTACCAGTGCCGTTATCAAGCACTGCACGTTGCGGAACGATGAAAGCGTTTTTGCGTACTGCACCACTTAACTCAACACGAACGAATTGGCCCGGGCGAAGTTGAAAATCAGGGTTAGGAATAATTGCCTGAAACTCACTGGTACCTGTGTTTGGATTAATACGCACATCAGAGAAGTTAACTTCACCGGTTTGCCCGTATAACGAACCATCTTGCAGTTTAATTTGTGTTTTCCAGTGGCCTTGCTCAGGTAACGTTAGTGAGCCATTTTTAACATCTTGACGCATTTGCAGTTGTTCACGCTCAGATAAGCCAAAACGAATACGAATAGGGTCAAACTGAGTCATTTGAGTCAGTAATAAATCTGGACCAGAAACATAGGTTCCTTCAGAAACAAACTCACGTCCCATTACACCTGCGACAGGGGCTTTCACTTGCGCATATTCAAGGTTTAGTTGCGCTTCTTTTAATGCGACTTTTGCAGCGGCTAAATCAGTTTTAGCAATATCATTGGCTGAACTAGCGTTATCGTAATCACGTTGTGAAACGGACTTTTCGGCACGTAGTTTAGCTAATCGTTTAACGTCACGATCAGCTTGAACAAGCGCTGCTTTTGCACCATCAAGTGCAGCTTGCGCACGATCAACCGCAAGTTGATAAGGTTCAAGGTCAATAGTAAATAATGATTGGCCTTGCTCTACACGCTGACCTTCTTCAAAGTTGCGTGATTCAAGAATACCGGTGACACGGGCACGAACTTCAACTTCTTTTGAGCCAGACAACGTCGCTGGCAGCTCAATCGTAAAAGGGGCATCGTGAGTTTCCATTGTCATAGTCGCTACAGCAGCGGGGTGCATTTGACCCTGTTGTTGCTGTGGCGCTTCAGAACAACCTTGCAGTAGCAAAGGAGCAGAAACAAATAACAACGCAGATAATGATAATTTGGCAGGTGCGAAAGGCAGACGCATGTTTACTCCACAGTCCAATTGTTAAGTAGGTATGCATAAAAAATAGTCTATTAGCAATAAAGACGTCACTATGCATATTCATTTAGCGTTTAGTTTATACCCAAAAAAGAGAAAGGTACACCCTGTAGTTTACTTTTTTGTTAGGCGCAAAAAAACGCAAAGCATTTTCGCTTTGCGTTGATATAACGGTTTAAATCGTTTTTTACTTTTTCGTTAGTAAAGAGGCTAACTCTTCAAGGTTTTTAACAATGTAATCTGGCTGCTTTGCCAGTGGGTAAAGCGCTTTACCGGGCCTTGCGATAAACGCTGTTTGCATACCCGCTTCTTTAGCGCCTGCTACATCCCAGCCGTGCGCAGCAACCATTAAAGCTTCGTGAGGCGCTACATTTAATTGTTCAAGCAACCACTTGTAAGCGCGCAGATCGGGTTTATACACTTTAATATCTTCAACACTGTAACGGCGAGTAAAGTAATCTGTTAAGCCAGCATGTTGAAACTGCGCTTTTACACCGTTATTTGACGAATTTGTAAAGCTGACCAGTTTGTAGTTTTGCTTTAATTTCGCTAAAGCTGGTTTAACATCAGTATGGGCAGGTAAAGATAAAAGCGGTGGCACAATCGCTTGCTTTGCTTGCTCTTTAGTTAAGGAAATTTGATTATTACTTGCCACCATCATCAGTGCAGCAACGCCAATTTCACCAAAGTCATGATAATCATTCGACACCGTACTCACTAAGGAGTGATGCAGCATGGTCGAAAACCAAAGCGGTAATAGCTGGGTATTGCCATTAAGCGCTTCAGCGACTGAGCTTTGCATTTGTTCAAGATCAAGCAAGGTTTCGTTGACATCAAACACAATTACTGTTGGTTTTGCTTGGTGTTGAGACTCTGCCATTGTGCCTCCCGAGTAAGTTAGGGTTACCAATAAAACTAGACTAAAAAATACTTTTTTAAACATGATTTAGTGCCTTAACAGCGTTAAGAACATCTAAAGGCTCTGCTCTTAATGTGTAATCTTCATGAGCAAATGCAAATTGGATCACCCCTTGGCTATCAATAACATAGGTTGCTGGTAGTGGTAATTCGTAGCTTTCGTCACCATTGGCTTTTGGAATATCTAAACCAAGTTGATCGTAAACTGGGATTAAGCGTTCATCTAAGGTGAATACCAAGCCACACTTTTTAGCCAAAGAGTTAGACACATCAGAAAGCACCGTATAAGCCAGCTCGTTTTGCTGTTGGGTAGACAGTGATTCATCAGGTAACTGCGGCGAAACAGCAACTAACTGTGCATTTTGATCAGCAAATGCTTGTTGCATATTGTTAAGCGCGCGAAGCTCTAAATTACAATACGGGCACCAACCACCACGGTAAAAACTCAGTACAAGCGGGCCTTTCGCTAGCAATTCAGTCGAGCTGATTTGTTTGCCCTTGCTGTCGGGTAATTCAAATGCTGGAAACTTATCACCGACTTTTAAAGCATGTTTACTTAATTGTTCTGCAATCAGTTTTTCAGTCGTGACATCCATCAAATTTAAGATATCAGCTGGGACATTTGCTTTCTTTTGCACTTCAAATGCGTCGATTTGGGTTTTTAAAGACATACATACTCCAATCATTTTTTTCAATTTGTAGCAAGTATAGAGTTTTAAATTTTTATATATACAATACAAAACTGAAACCTAAATTCGAAAATATTGAATCCAAAGCCATGTACAGTTTATGTGATTTAGAAACCTTTATTGCCATAGTTGAAAACCAAGGTGTAGTTGCCGCCGCTAAAGCTCAGGGCCTCTCACCTGCGACGGTAAGTCATCGCTTAAGTAAATTAGAAAAAGCATTAAGTACTGTATTGTTGTTTCGTGATAGTCGGCGAATACGCTTATCACCTGCAGGGGAGCTGTTTTATCAACGAGCTGGTGCCATTTTAGAAGCTTTATATGATGCTGAGCATCAAATTGGCGCAAGGGGTTCAGCAGTGTCAGGGCTTTTACGAGTCACTATGCCGCCTTGGGCCTTTTCGAAATTTGTGATGCCTGAGCTTGGCCACTTTGAACAGCAATTTCCCGACTTAAAACTCGATTTTATGATTACAGATCAATTTGTGAATATTGTTGATGATGCCCAAGATGTGGCTATTCGGGTAGGTCAGTTGGCAGATTCAAACCTGCTTTCTCGTAAGCTTGTTAGTAACTCTCGTATTTTGTGCGCAGCACCGAGCTATATTGAAAAATATGGGCAACCTAAGTCGGTGGCTGATCTTAAAGACCATTACTGGGTGTGTTTGCCATGGCAGCGACAGCTTAAATTTAACGAAGGTGGGCAAATAGTTAACTATAATGCGAGAACGCGTTTTACTGTATCTAACTCAGATAACATGACACAGGCGGCGATTGCAGGCCATGGCATAGCGATTAAATCATATATTGCAATTAAAGATGATTTAGCCGAAGGACGGTTAATCGAAATACTCCCTAATAGCCTTGTTGATGCTGACGCGCCAGTATGGTTTTTAAAACCACAAAACAGCCTAGTGACGCGCAAAACAGAGGTTTTTTATGAGTTTATGAAATCTTTGTTTACCTAAGGTACAAAAACTTAACAAATGGCTTGTAATTAAACTGAAATCTCGTACCCTAAAGCAATAAAAATATAATAAAGGTGAGTTAAGGATGACAGATCAAACTGGGGTTATCACCGCTTTTACCGAGATATCGAGCAAGCTTAGGCGCTTTGTATCACGTATCGTCAGCCCTGATGATGTAGAAGATATTGTGCAAGAGACGTTTATAAAAAGTTATGAAGCTGATCTTAAGCAAAATATCGAATATACTCACAGTTACATGCTGAAAACGGCTAAGCATTTGGCGCTAAATCATATTGCTAAATGGGACAATAAATACAAAGAATCGTTAGATGAACAACAGCAGGTTGAGCATCACATGCGTTCAATGGCACTTGAAGATGAAGTGACTTCTAAAGAGCGTTTTTTGTTTTTTTGCCGAGTGACTAACGAATTAAGCCCTCAGGTTAAAAAATGTTTTATCTTAAAAAAAGTCTATGGCTTAAGCCAAAAGGAAATTGCAGCTAAAATGAGTCTTAGCGAAAGTACTGTTGAAAAACATATAGCCAAAGGCTTATTACATGTTCACCGAGCAATGAAATCACACGACGTACAACCACAGGCATTTACCCCTACCACAGAGTTCACTGCAAAAGAGGTGAACAAATGAGTAATGTCCATCTATTTTCATCAAAAGACATGATTCAAGAGCAGGCGAGTCAGTGGATCAGTGCCATTGATCGTGGCCTATCTAAAGATGAAGTAAGCCAACTACATTTGTGGGCTCACCAAAGTGCGGCTCATCAAGAGGCATTGTTTGAACTTGCGACCTTATGGGATGAAATGAGTGTACTTAATGAGTTAAGTAGTTTGTTTCCTTATAAAGCACCGCAAAAACAACCAGCAGTGTTTGGTATGGCAACCGCTGCCAGCTTTTTAGTGGCAATGCTACTTGGTTCTATCATGCTTATCTATTCAAGCTATTGGCAAAGTGAAGAAAACGACTACGCCAAATTTAGCAAAATTTACCGAACCAAAGTGGGTGAGCAAGCTGAATTTGTGCTGCCAGACAGCACTATTGTTCAGCTTAATACCAATACTAAACTCGAAGTTGCCTATTCAGGCGATCGCCGGCAGTTGATTTTGAGCCGCGGTGAAGGGCGCTTCAATGTTGCCAAAGATCCCAGCCGTCCGTTTACGGTTATTGCTGGTGATAAATCATTTACTGCACTTGGTACGGTGTTTAATGTTCAGCGAAATACTGCTTCAGACTTAGAGCTAGTGGTGACTGAAGGCAAGGTGATGATTGCTGATCCGAGTACTCAGGTTGATGCTAGCGACTTTAATCGTTTAAAAGATGCCTCAGATAACAGTGCAGATATTAAAGCGCTTCGCGCTAATGTTGTTGTATCTGGTGAGAAAGCACTGATAAAACAAAGTAAAACTGAGCCAATTAAACAGTTATCGGTTGATGACGTTCAGCGTGATTTGGCATGGCAACAAGAAATGCTGATTTTTA
Source organism: Pseudoalteromonas sp. P1-8 (assembly GCF_001399985.1). NCBI lineage: Bacteria > Pseudomonadati > Pseudomonadota > Gammaproteobacteria > Alteromonadales > Pseudoalteromonadaceae > Pseudoalteromonas > Pseudoalteromonas sp. P1-8. The sequence goes on along the minus strand of NZ_LJSO01000007.1, from coordinate 75,893 downwards.
ATGGCGAGTCTTTAGGCGAAGCTCTACAAGAGGTGAGTCGTTATACTGCCACACGTTTTGAATTAAATGATCCAGAACTTGCCTCGTTAAAAGTGGCTGGCGTGTTTAAAACAGGCGACATTAAAGGTTTGCTTGATTCTTTACAGGCCAACTTAGGTGTAGAACATCAACGTTTAGGTGAACATCGTGTTAGCTTAACTATCGCTGCAAAAGGCTAGTTTTATCTATGAGAATACGCCAATGTAATGATGTTAATTGTGCGCCACCTTCTCGTCACAAAAAATTAAATAAAAAAAAGTTAAATTTACATAGCGGATTTTTCTTCCTCACTTGTTTGTTTAAATTGCGCAGTAAGCAATTGCCGTTGTTACCTGCCTCTTTTGTTATTTATGGCCTCACAGGAGGCCAAGTAGCAATAGCGGCTGAAAAACAAATGCTGCAATTTGACATCAAAGCGCAACGAGCTGATTTGGCGTTAATCGAATTTGCAAAGCAAACCGAACAAACAGTCATTTTTTCTTTCGAATTAGCAAAGCAATATCAAGCGCAATCTGTGTTTGGTTTTTACACCAAACTTGATGCACTGAATGCGATGCTAGAAGGCACTGAGCTCGATGCGGTTGTTGATCGACAAGGCTTGCTGAGTATAAAACTCAAACAAGTAGATAGGATAGATAATAACATGATCAAAGTATCAGGGGTCAGCGCTGCAGTCGTGCCATTACTGCTTGCCGCCAATACGCAAGCGTTAGCAGAAGATCAATCAGCAGAACAAAACATCGAAAAAATTGCCGTTGTCGGTAGCCGTGTAGCAGGACGCTCGGTTGAAGATTTACCGGTTCCGGTTGATATTTTAAGTGCCGAAGCACTCGAGAATACAGGTCAAACAGAAGTAGGCCGAATGCTTCAGGCTATTGCACCGTCTTTTAACTTTTCAAGCTCGTCTATCAGTGATGGTACTGATGCACTTCGCCCTGCAACATTACGTGGCTTAGGGCCAGATCAAACCTTAGTTCTTATCAATGGTAAACGCCGCCACCAAGCGAGCCTTATTCACATTAATACGTCAGTAGGTCGTGGTACGGCGGGTACCGACATGAATGCTATTCCTGCTGCTGCAATCAAACGTATTGAAGTATTACGTGATGGTGCTGCCGCGCAATATGGTTCAGATGCCATTGCAGGTGTTATTAATATCGTATTAAAAGACGCTGAAGAGGGCGGTAAAGCGGCTATCAACTACGGTGAGTATTCAGAAGGCGATGGCGAAACTGTGACTGTTGATTTCAACAAAGGTTTTGCTTTAGGTGACGAAGGTTATTTAAACACCACAATTAACTACCGTGACCGTGCACCTACTAATCGTGCAGGTCTTCATGGCTCATGTCAATTTTACGGCTGTACTGAACTTGATGATGGTACGCTATTGGCAGGCGACCCTCGTGAGCTAACAGCACCTCGTGATACGTTTAGAATTGGTGATGCAGATTCACAACAATTCGCTCTAACAGTTAATACTGGCTATGAGCTTGCTGGTGGTGAGCTATATGGCTTTATCACTTATTCAAATCGTGAAAATGAATCAGCAGCGTTTTTCCGTCATAACGCAAATGCTAATGGTAACCCTGTATTACAAGATGGTGATGCAACCATTCCTATGGGTTTCTTACCGAAAATTAATACTGTCATTGATGACGTGTCTTATAACTTTGGTTATAAAAAATCGTTCGATAATGACTCAAGCATTGATTTATCGTACACCTACGGTGAAAACAGCATTGATTACACCACAAGTGATACTATCAATGGCTCTTACGCTAACTACCTTCGCTATGACCAAGGTTTAACGGCTGATGAAATTCGTGCCACTATCCCGCGTTCAGCGTATGCATATGGCCTTGAATTATCACTGCAAACTTTAAATCTTGATTACACCAAAGATTACGACAACTTCTCATTAGCACTAGGTGCTGAGCTTCGTACCGATGAGTTCCGCATTCTTGAAGGTAGCGAATACGCATACCGTGATTACGACACTGTTGATGGCATGAGCATCTATTCTGGCTTAAATGGCGGGGTAGGTAGTGTTGACGCTGCAAGCGGTACGCAAGGTTTTGGTGGTTCAGACCCGGCATCATCTGTTGATGAATCGCGCGATGTGATCTCATTCTATATGGATGCAGAAACCTATGTTATCGATGATGTAATTATTTCAGGTGCGGTACGTTACGATAACTACAAAGGCTTTGGTGACACAGTTAACTTTAAGTTAGCGGGTAACTGGTCTGTCACTGAAGATGTGTCTTTGCGTGGTGCATTAAGCACAGGTTTTAGAGCACCTTCTATGCAACAACTTTACTTTAATAACGTAAGTACACAGTTTGTTGTAGGTGATGATGGCAGCTTAGTGGCTGAGCAAGTAGGTACGTTTAGAAACGACAGTACCTTAGCGCAATCAATTGGTATTCCTAAGCTAAAAGAAGAGAAATCACAAAATCGTAGTTTAGGTATTGTATATAACGTAACCGACAATATCAATTTAACCATTGACTACTACTCGATTGATATCGACGACCGTATCGTTATTTCTAACCGTTTAGGTAAAGGTTTATCAGATACGCTAGATGCTGCACTTGAAAGCTCAGGCGCAGGTGCGGGTCAGTTCTTCTTAAATGGTGCAGACACAGAAACAGAAGGTGTTGATTTAGTTGCTACATGGAACACAGAAGGCCTTGGCGGTACTTTAGATTTCACCTTTGCTGCTAACTTCACTAAAACAGATGTAGTTGATTTATTTACGCCATCAGGCAGTGGTCTTGAGACTATTCCGGTAGAAGATGTGTTTTCTGCTCAAGAAACATCAATTATTGAAGAATGGCAACCAGAAGACCGCATTAACTTAAGCGCGCTTTACCGTTTAGAAGATTGGACTGTAAACCTATCTCTAAACCGTTACGGCGAATACACAGTTGAAGATGGTGGTCGTCAAACATACGGTGCTGAAATCTTAACTGATGTTAAAGTTAACTACTTCTTTAACGAAAACCTGTCATTTAACATTGGTGCAAATAACTTATTTGATGTTTATCCAGATAAGAACACCATTGGTAATTCACGCTCGGGTACGATTGTTGATGCCAGCGGCAACACAATTGTTTCAAGCCCAGGTGTATTCACTTACTCACGTCGTTCAGCACCATTTGGCTTTAACGGTGCGTACTACTACGTAGGTGCAGAGTACAAGTTCTAAACTCCCTTTAGATTCCTTTATTATTTAACTTGCAAAGGGCCGTTAGGCCCTTTTTTAGTTATAAAGACGTGCTTATAGAAATTGGCACATCTTGATATTGTTTTATTTTATCAAGCAAGGTTACTAAGGTTTTGTGGCTGCTTTGCTCACTTGCTGTTACTTGCACATTGGTCATTTCAAACTGTGCGGCAAATAACGCAAGGTTAGCGATTATCTGCTCTGGTGTGATAAGCCGGTTTGCAAAGTAAATACTGTCGTTTTCAGTGATAGTAAATTGCGCTTGTTTTTTAGGGTTTTCAAGACTTGGTTTTGCTAAAGGGCGATTCACTTCAATAGCGCGCTCTTTAACAAACGAGGTTGTGACGATAAAAAATATCAGCAAGATAAACACAATATCGAGCATAGGAGTCATATCTACATCAGCGTTTGCAGTGGTTTTTTTATGTTGTTTCACCATAATTAGGTCCTTGTTGTTTTTGACTAACCCACAAAATTTACGATTAAGTGGACTAGCCATAGTCGTGTTAAAAACACGGATTATTTTAAAATGCTGGGCGCCACAGCAGTTTTTCGGATCCTAAATTTAAAGTTAGCAGCTTTTAAAAAAACGGTGGTTAAATAAATATTCTAAGTTTATTAAATGTTTGTAGCGTTTTTGTTGGTAAAAATATTTATTAGCTTTGATGAAATGATTTTGAGGTTAGTCTGGTCATTTTTGTTGGAACTAAGTTTAAAGGATGGATAAATGCTAAAAATTAAGCCTTTAGTTTGTGCTATGTGCCTTGTTTTACCAACAGCAAGTTTTGCTGAGCAACCAGTAAACGGGCAAGATTTTATAAATTTATTTGAAAAGCTTTCAGGAAAGCAGCCCGGTATCAGAAAAGGTCACGCCAAAGGGGTGTGCGCTGTCGGCACATTTACACCTAATCAAGCAGCAAAACAGTATTCAATTAGCCCTTTATTCAATGCGCCATCAAAAGCAAATATTCGTTTTTCTATGGGCGGGGGAAACCCTCATGCTGACGAAACATCACGTTCTCCACGCGGAATGGGGGTGCAGTTTGTGCTAGAAAATGGTGATGTACACAATATTGCAGGGCTAACTACACCTGTATTTGCAGGTAACAGCCCAGAAGCGTTTTTTGGCTTGCTAAGTACTTTAGTACCTGACGAAAAAACTGGGCAAATCGATTTTGCAAAAGTAAAAGCATACAGAGATCAAAACCCGAGTACCTTAGGGCAATTTAATTGGCTGCAAAGCCATAACCCGCCAGCATCTTATGTGTCTTCACGTTATTTTGGTGTGCATACCTTTTACATGGTTGATGAAAAGGGCGCTAAACATGCCTTTAGATGGATCATGGTGCCAGAAGAGCCAGAGCAGGTGCTAACTGAAGAGCAAATGAAAACCTTCCCTAAATCATTTCTGGCTAAGCGACTTGAAGAAGATTTAGCAAAAGGGAAGGTGCATTATCGTTTTCAAGCACAATTAGCCAAGCCCGGTGATGCATTAACTGACCCTTCAGTTCGTTGGCCTGCGGATCGCAAAACAATTAATTTAGGAAAGCTCACCATAGAATCAACAGGTGAGTCAGGTTGCGACCTTACTAATTATGACCCAAATCTACTATCTAAAGGCTTTATGCCAAGTGATGACAAAGTACTTAAATTACGCTCAACAGCTTATGCAATTTCATTTTCGAAGCGTTTAACGGGGCAATAAGTTTCTTGGGGTTAACTCACTAAATTGAATAATTTTTAAGGGTATTTGTCATGCTTGATTAAAAGGAGTTAATAAAACCTGACTGTTGTATAAGCTAAAGGATGAGTTTGATTTCTAATAGTTATAGTTTACCCTTTCATGTATCACGTAAACGGGACAATTACAGTGTTGATAAGTGGTCAAAAAATACCTATTCTTAGAGTATGCTCTCTGCCCTGATACGGAGGATGCATTGAAGCGATTAAATAGAAAGGGAAATGGAATGAAACTTCTAAAACATATAAATATCAAAAACTTACTGTTTATGTTCTCAATCACTCTGCTAGGATTGTATGCTCAGGGCGTAAAGTCGCAACAGATAATTACTTCACCTGAAGAAGCTCATAAGATTGCTAAAGAGGCATTTATCTTCGCCTATCCCATGCTATACGGGTATAAGACCATGGTGGCGCAAACTCAAGATCCACTTGACCCGGGTTTTATTGGCGGATTCGGAAGATATCGTCATTACACTAGACTAAACACCCCTGAAGATAAGGATATAAATGCGCCCAATAATGACACTCCTTATTCCTGGGCGTGGCTCGACTTGAGGGCGGAACCGTGGGTGTTGAGCTTGCCCGAAGTGTCTGGAGAACGCTATTACACACAGCAGTGGTTTGATCTTTACACTCATAATTTTGCCTATACTGGCGCTCGAGCAACTGGATTTGGAGAGGGGAGCTATCTCTTCGCAGGGCCTGAATGGAACGGCGAGGTTCCTGCATCTATTAAGAAAGTATTTCGCAGTGAGAGTGAATTTATAGGAACTCTCACTCGCACAGAGCTCAAAGGTGAGAGTGATGTGGAAAACATGTTGGCTATCCAGCACAAATATGTGTTGCAGCCTCTCAGTGAATTCGCAGGTCAAAAGCCGCCGGTACCCGCTGCAGAGATAGCGTGGCCGGCATGGAATGAGAGTCGTGCATTGTCAGGTGAATTCATCGCTTATTTAAACTTTCTCTTGCAGTTTACTCAGCCTCACCCATCTGAAAAGGAACTTCTAAAAAGATTCGAAAAGATCGGCATCAAAGCTGGTGCGCCATTCGATATCAAAAGTCTACCGCGAGATATCCAACAAGCATTGACTGATGGCGTCGAGCAAGGATTGAAAGAAATCGAAGAGGTGATGCCTACACTCACCAATTCTGGCGAAGTGTATGGCTCACGGGAACAATTGAAAAATAACTATCTTTATCGAGCTGCTGGGGCATTTGCAGGAATTTACGCCAATTCTGTAGAAGAGGCTTTTTATAGCCAGTGGTCTTTGGATTCTAGTGGTCAGCCCTTAGACGGAAAACACAAATACGTCATTCATTTCGAGAAGAAAGATTTGCCGAACGTGAAATTCTTTTGGTCTGTAACATTATTCGATCTTCCCGGTCGCTATCTCGTCGCTAATCCGATCGACAGATATTCACTAGGTCCCAGAACTGATGGTATCCGCTATAACGATGATGGTTCACTTACGGTTTATGTTCAGCATGAGCAACCTAAAGGCGATAAGTACACTAATTGGCTACCTGCGCCTGATGGTCCCTTCTTCGTAACACTTCGATGCTATGGCCCTGACGATGTAATGATAAATGGCGAATATAAGCTGCCAAAGATGAAGCTCCAAACTAATAGTAAAATTCTCAGATAAGATACGAACCGCTTATCTAAATCTAAACAAATAAAAGCCCAGCTTAACTGGGCTTTGCACTCTCACAATTTAATGCTTTTTCATTTTACTCATTTCAGCATGACAACTTTGAATTGTCAGCAGGGTTTTAGATAACGCGGCTTCACAATCATGGGGTTGTGGTTTTTTAAGCGCATGTTTGATTTCGGCTAGTGTTTTATCTTCAACTTCTTCAAGTTCGCTAACATAGGTGGCGTTTTTGTCGGCACCTAGTTTAGTAATTAGTGATGTATAGGCTTTACGTGCTTCTACAGCAAAATCAGAACCATTTTCGCGCTCGCCATTTTCGTTAATGGCATAAGGTTGTAAGCGTTCAACACTTACTTTACGCGCATCTATCATGCGTTGAAATAAGGCAATAATGCTTGGGTCGGTTACTTTTTCCTGTGCTTTTTCATAAAAATCGATACCGCTATTCATAACTTGGATGATATCTGCAATATGATGAACGTCTTGTCCTTGATGAGTATTCATAATGACCTCTTTTTGAATATTAAAAACAATGCAATTAGATACTTGCAAAGCATATTCCAGTTCATTACTTAAATATAAAGTTATTGTATTTCAGTTGGTTATTGGTTTTTAATAGGAGGGATGCTGCTGATAAGCTAAGCTAACACCTTGCTTATCAGCAATAATTACAATTTTGTTGGTAAAATCTTACTTAAGCTCGTCGGCTACTTCTGCAACCTTTTGGCGTAACCAAATATGGCTTGCATCACGGTGTAATAGCGGGCTCCAAATCATATCTAGCTCAAATGGCGGAATAGGGAATGGCGGCTCAAGAATTTTAAGGCCCGGATCATCTAAATAGATATTCGCCGCTTTTGAAGGCAACGTTGCAACCAAGTTTTGTTCTTTCGCTAAGTGAATAGCAACGTGGTAGTTACGGGTAAAGGTGGCAATATTACGGTGTTTACCAAAGTGAGCGAGCGCCTCATCCACCCAACCTAGCTTTTGCACATCTTTAGGGTCCATACCCACACCTACACCAAAGCCTGTTTTACTAACCCAGATGTGGCGCGCTTTTAAATAACTGTCGAGGCTGAAGTCTTTGATAATTGGGTTATCTGCTTTTACTAGGCAACAAAAGCTGTCTTTCCAAATTTGTTTATAGTGAAACGATTGCGGTAAGTTTTCAAAGCGGTTGATAGCCATATCTACCTTACCGTTTTCAACATCGTGGAAGGTAACATCACTTGGGGTCAAAATATCGAGTGTGGTATCGGGCGCTTCTTCGTGTAATTTACTTAATAAGCGTGGGGCAAGGGTACTTGCTGCGTAGTCACTGGCCATGATACGAAAAACACGTTTACTTTGTGATGCTTCAAATTCGCGGTTTGGTGCCAGTGTTTCTTCAAGGGTCATTAAAATGCCGCGGATCACCGGTTGTAATTCTTTTGCGCGCTCTGTTGGTACCATACCTTCGCTGGTACGCACTAAAATAGGGTCGTTAAATAAATTACGGAGTCTTTTTAGGCCATTACTCATGGCAGGTTGGGTAATGCTTAGCTGGTTAGCAGCTTTAGTTACATTACACTCCCTTAGTAACGTATCTAGGTAAACAAGTAAGTTTAAATCTATTTTACTTATATTCATTGTGTGTCCTTGGTGTTTACCAATAATGGATAAATCGTTGTGCAGCAGGGTATGGATAAATGTGGCTAACCACACCTTGCTTATAATTGTATTGTGCTTGTCGCCAATAGGCTGGATCTTCAAGCTCTGGGTGTGTACTCAATAAATATTGCTTATACACCGGATTTGCTGTCACAAAGGTACATAATTGCTCTGGAAACACATCTTGCGGTGCCACAGAGTAACTTTGCTCATTGGTTAAGTAATCATCGTACGACTTTGCTTTTGGTAAGGCGCGAAAGTTCATGTCTGTTAGGTACTGAACTTCATCATAGTCGTAAAAAATAATGCGATTATGTTTACTCACCCCAAAGTTTTTCAACAGCATGTCGCCTGGGAAAATATTTACGGCGATCATTTCTTTTAAAGCTTGGCCATATTCTTCTATTGCTTCAAACGCTTGTTGTTCACTGGCATTTTCAAGAAACAGATTTAACGGTGTCATGCGTCTTTCTATGTACAAATGCTTGATGATTAACCACTCGCCTTCAATAATCATCGAAGAACCAATGGTTTTATGTAACTCTGCAAGTAATTTACTATCAAATCGGGCTAGTGGAAATACGACGTTCGAATACTCTATGGTGTCGGCCATACGGCCAACACGGTCATGGCTTTTTACTAATTGATAGCGTTTTAATACGGTATCGCGGCCAAAGGGTTTGCTTTCTCCAAAGGTATCTTTAATGACTTTAAACACATAACCAAACGACGGCAGAGTAAATACCATCATTACCATACCCGGTGTACCAGGGGCAATTACAAGCTGATCGTTTGAATGATCTAAATGACTTAAAAACTCTCGGTAAAACTCGGTCTTACCTTGTTTATGAAAGCCTATTGCATTGTATAGCTCAGCCAGTGTTTTGTTCGGCATAAGCTGATTTAAAAAGCGTACTAACGCAGATGGCGCATGAGTTTCAACCATAAAATAAGCACGGGCAAAACCAAAAATAACGCGCATTTGTGATGATTTGGTGAGTAGGGCATCGAGGTATAGCCCTTTGTCTTCATGGTGTAACACCGCAATAATAAATGGCTGTACGCCACTTTCTGATACCACACGGCCAACAATATAAGCCGCTTTATTACGGTAAAACGGGGCTTGCAGTATATCAAAGCGCATTTGCCATGCTTGGTGATGTGTATCGGGCGCTTGTTTATAAAAGGCTTTTACCAGCAAGCGAATATCGCGTTCTAAATCAACAAAGGGTGCTTTAAAATCAAACTGATTAATAATTTTGCGTATTGTGGGTCTTAAGCCATCAACAACAGGGTGGTAACTGCGGTATTCAACTTCCATTGGTAGTGCTGGGGCATCCGCAAGCGTCGCTTTTACAAAGATAAAGTCATTATTAAAATAACGACGATGAAATAAACGACAAAAAACAGAGTTGTAAAAGGTTTCGGCAAGTTCTGCCTGAGGGTGAAAGCGCAAAAATTGCTGATAGAGCTGTTTGGTTTCGAGCCAGCAGGTTTGATCTAAGGTAATAATTTGCTGTTCATTAAGCGACTTTAGCTTAGCAATGGTTTCGTTAACCCGATCATCGTAATGGCTAATTCTGAGTTTGCTTATCTCATTTATTTTTTGCCAATCACGATCTGCAAACGCGAGTGGTGCTTTGGCAGTAATTGCTTGAAAGAGTTTATAGTGATTGCGAAACCCAGATAAAATTAACTCTGCAATGTGTTGTGGCTGCATATAAACTCCTTACTTAAACCAATATAGAGCAATAACTCTATTGGTGTTAAGAATATGTTATTTATTCTTCAAACCCAATAGTAAAGTGTATTTAATTATAGCGAGCTAGTTTTTTCTCAAGTTTTGCAAGTTTTTTATTAACGCTTTTTACGTCGCGCCCGTATTGCTTGTTAATTGCTTTTAGCTGCTTTTTAATGTCTTTATTAATTTTTTTAGCTTCTTTATCAGACAAAATTCGGTTTAAGCGCTGTTCTTGCTGGTACTGAGCTCGGTCTCGATCACGGCTTAAGATATCTAAACGGTGTTTATAGCTTCGAATTTCGGCTTCGAGGTTTCTGATAATTTGCTGGCGCTCAAGCTCGTTGAGCTCTTTAACGAAGTTTTGCGGAGCTTGTAAGTCTGGGTCGGTGACTTGAATTTTGTGCTTGGTTGCACGGCTACCACAGGGGAACTCACTAAATACGGTGCCTCTGTCTGTAACACATTTATAGTATTCTGTGGTGGCAGCAAGTGAGGCGTTGGTAAAACAAAGAAGTGTAAGTGATATTAGATAAATGATTATGGCTTTCATGACGTCCGTGTCTCCTAATCAAATAAGGTGTCTAATATCTAAAGCTAGCTCGAAATAAAGATTTATCAATAAGCGCTAGGGCGTATATCGTTTCAGCTTTTTAATGCTTTGCACTAGGAATGGAATATCTAATCCTTGTTCAATGGCAAAGCCTTGTGCTGCTGAAATGTTTTTAAAGTTACCGTCTGAATCTATCAGGGTAATTCTGTCTTTTTTAAATGCGATAAATACATTTTGCGAGTAGTTAACACCGGTGTCGTCATGGCGTTTGTATAAGTTGCTACCCAACATGCTTTGTTTTGCGAGTGTTTTACAACCAAGGTAATGCCCCACGCTGGTGGCGATAATATCACTTGGTTGAATAAGGCCTTCGGTTTGTACAACTTTTTTATCTGAGCTGTATAAACGAGAGGCTGTAACAATACCATTGCTCTGCTGTGCAAGACTAAAGGCAAATACGGCATTAGCAGATTCACGTGCTTGTGTTGTAGCGTCTGCGCGTACAAGGCGAACCGCTGGGTTTTGGTCGTCATTATTAATAAATTCGAATTGCTCAAAACCATTAATTTGAATTGAGCGATTATCAGCAAGCCACACAGGCAGTTGCTGTTTGTCTAGAATAGGGGCTTTGTAAAATGCTGGCAGGCCATACACTAAACTAAATAACGTATCTTCGGTTTCTACAGGTTGTAAGAACAAGTCTGTCTTGCGTAGTGCAGGCTCAGTGGCAACAAATTGCTCTAGGTCAGCATTATTCTCAAATACTAAAATATCGATAGTCGCACTCGACTCAGCTTTACACTCGGCAAGTGGAGTAGGTGCTAAGTAATCGATATTATGTGGGTCAAGCCTCACATCGTGTGCTTCTTTGTAGCTTTCTAAATCGAGCAAATCGTTTTTAGCTAATAAGCTTTTTGCTGTTGTAGGGTAAGACAACGGCAATACATTATCTTGTTTAGTGATATCAAATTTTAAATTGGCATCTGCCCAAATATGAATACTGTGGCTAAGTGCAAAGCACACTAAAATAGTGCTGGTTGCATAGCGCGGGAACTTATATTGCTTTAAGCGCGCTAGGTGGTGCCAGGTGTAGTTACTGACTAATAATTGGAACGCTAGAATTAGCAGCACAATGCCGCCTGCAAGAATTGTTGTTAATGCCGGTGAGCTTGTTAAACGGTGCCACAACAAAGAAACGATTTCAGGTAGAGCAGACGTATTTAAGTGATAACCCAAGTTAAAATATACATAGGCATCAAGCGTTAAGAATGACGCGCCGAGGGTTGCAATAATGGCTGCCATCCCTCGGATATGCCGAGGGTATGGAAACACTAAACTTAATGGAAATATCGTTAAAACAAAGGCAATAAAAGTAATAAAGCTGGTGTGGCTTAACCAGGTCACGAGCATGTATAAATAGCCCATGAAGGTTGTCGGTGCACTGTCTGCAACTAAGTAGCTTAAGCTAATAAATAGCACTAAACCTATGTTTGCAAAGGTGAACCAATGGCCCCAACTTAAAAGCTGACTTACTTTTGAAGAAAACTGACTTTGTTGCGATAAATTCATAAATCTTATTTAACCGACTGTGCTAATGCTTTGGCAAAGTTGTCGGCAACAGCTTGTCTTTTCTCTGATGGTACATGCTCTTTTAAAATATGCGTGATAGAATTTCCTAAACACATAAGGCTTAAATCAACAGGCGCTTTGTGCTCTGTTAGTACATCAATCAGCTGATCAACGATTTGTTCTACTTGGTCATTAGAATATTTTGATATGATAGGCATCAGTTGGTTCGATAAAAAGAGTTATATTCCCGTATTTTAACACCAGAGGCGTGAAAAACAAAGATGACAATAGATGTTAAAAAATTAGTCGTTCATTATGTAGACAAAAAAGATGACGATACAGATATTCATTTACGCAATGATGAGATGGTTGTTAACGATAAAGTAGCCGTTTTTATAGAGCAGCTACACCATGCATATAATGGTAAGCCAGGTAAAGGCTACTGTGCATTCAGCGGCGAGAAAAACAGCATTGTTGCTTCGGCTATGCAAAGTTACCGTAACGACGAACTTGGCTTTTGGCACATGACAGAGCAAGCAACAAATGTGCTAAAAGAAGAGTTAAATAAGTATGCCTTTAATGAAACGGGTTATTTAGTTTTTTGCCATTATCAATATGTTGCAAGTGACTTTTTGTTAATTGCGATGATCAATATTAAAGAGCATTACTCAATTACTTCTGAGCTTGATTTAGCTTCATCACGTCACTTAGATATTTCGCGTATGCAACTAGCTGCACGTGTCGATTTAACTGCGTGGGATACTCAACCAGAAGATAATCGCTATGTGTCGTTTATTAAAGGTCGTGCAGGTCGTAAAGTGGCTGACTTCTTTTTAGACTTTTTAGGCTGCGAAGAGGGCATTGATCCTAAACAGCAAAGCCAAGTTATGCTTAGTGCTGTAGAAGATTATTTATCTGAGCAACAATACGATAAGTCAGAAAAAGACGAGCTACGCAAGCAAGTATTTGATTACTGTAATGATTGCGTAACAACAGGTGAAGATGCCAACGTTAAAGAGCTTTCTGCAACCTTATCGAAAAATGACGACAGCCCATTTGAAAGCTTCTGCCAAGAGCAAAGTTATGACTTAGAAGAGTCGTTCCCTGTTGATAAGAAAACAGTCACTAGTATGGTGAAGTTCTCTGGCATGGGCGGCGGTGTTAGCGTGAGCTTTGAACGTAAACACTTAGGTGAACGCGTAATGTATAACGAAGCAACCGATACACTAGTGATCAAAGGTATTCCACCTAATCTTAAAGACCAGCTTCAGCGCTTTATGGAGCAGGACGAAAGTTAATCGGGTTTAAGCTTCAAGTTTTAAGCGATAAGACGATAGATAACCGTTTTTAGCCCAGCACTTGCTGGGCTTTTTAGTTTTGGGTACTTTAAAACACTATCTACTACAAGGAAGAAACATTGCATCACTATAGTTTTGTAGCGGTAAATAGTTTAGATACTAATATGTTAAATAACTTAGAGTCTCGGTTTGAGTTGCAAGAATCTGTATGCCTGAATAATTTAGAAGAGCTCAAATTATTGCTTGCAATGCTCGGGCTGAGTTTAAGCAAAACAATTAATCTCGATTTAATAGATATAGAGCATTGTTGGTTAGTAGAAGGGGCCTCAAAAGAAATTGCTTATTCTGACTTTGATGACTTTTACCAGCATTGGTTAGGTGTATCTCACAGAGAATCAACTATGGATGAATACGGTCAGTTAATTTATTTAAACTCTTTTATGAATCGCTTTAAAAAAGCAAAGTTTAAACTTATATGCCAAGAGATTAAGGATTAAAAGCCATCTTAATACCATGCTAGGTTGGCACGCTAAGAAGCTTGTAATGGCACATGATAAACTTTTGTTGGGTGATGCTCATTTGTTCTTAGAGAAGTATTTTGAATGGTTAAATAACAACAAAAATTAGCTCGTATATTAATGACAAAGAAACTTATATTATTCATATCACTGTTTGTTCTTGGTTGTTCACCGCTTTGGGAAGAACCTCCATATCAAGTCTATTTTAGTGATAACTCAAAAAAGTTAGGCTACTCGCTTGGTGAAGGTGCATTCATTGGACGTATAGATGAACCTAAATTGATTGCGTCTAACGATAAATACATTTCGGTTTTGGCTTGCCCTGAAAATATTTGTTCTTACTTTTATATTGATAAAGTGAACGATCATAAATATGCAGAACATAATGAGTTCGTTTTTGGGCCTTACACTAGAAATGAATTTACAGCTTTAGAATTTCAACTCGCTTTACCTAAGCTTAAGTAAAAATTTACTTCTAATATTTACTTTGCTTTTGTTCATCGGACAGTTCATGTTCTGACGGCGGCGGTGATTGCGGTGGCGGAGATTAGATAAAGTAGTTCCATTTGCCATCATTGATTTAGTAAAACATCTACAGATGGTTTTTAGAATGATTAATATAAAAATTCGAATAGTGGAAGGCGTAAAAATGCTTTTCTTTTCTTTCAGTATCGCTTAGTTTTAATACACTCAAGGTACAAACTTCCCCGATGGCTAAGGAGAGTCATAAATGAAACTTGCTCAATTGAATATCGCTCTTGCTAAATATCCATTAGATGCGCCAGAAATAAAAGATTTTGTTGATAATCTTGATTTAATAAATGGCGTTGCTGAAAGCAGTGCTGGTTTTGTATGGCGATTAAAAGACGAATCTGGTGATGCCACAAATATTAAAATGTTTGATGATCCGAATATGATAATCAATATGTCTGTGTGGGAAAGCGTTGAAGATCTCAAAAATTTTATGTTTCGTACTCACCACAGAGATTTCATGCGCAGAAAAGGTGAATGGTTTTACCGCTTAGCAGAAGATAGTTATGTTTTATGGTGGATTGAAGATAACCATATTCCAACCCCTCAAGAGGCATTAGAGAGATTGCAGTATCTGCGAGAAAACGGCGACACACCACATGCTTTCACATTTAAAAGCAATTTTACAGCTGAAGAATTTAAAAAATAAATAACAATTAACTGCGATAAAAATAAGGAAAAACTATGCATGTTGTATTAGGTGTTTTAGGTATTGTAGTGACCATTTTGGTGTTACTGAATAAACTTCAAGAAGGTGGGATAGATATTGGTTGGTTGAATCCTTTTAGCTGGCACCGACGTCGTAAGTTCAGAAAACACCATGATTTAAATCCCGCATTTAAGTTAGATTCACCGATGGATGTGGCTGCGTTATATATGGTTGCAGTGGCCAAAATAGATGGAGAAATGAGTAAAGAACAAAAAGAAAAAATTCTAGCTCTTTTTAACAGTGAATTTCATTTAAGTATGAAAGAAGCTACAGATTTATTACGCTCAAGTGTGCATTTATTAGGGCATACTAGTGACGTTTACAATAAACCTCACAAAGTAATTGAGCGATGCTTAGATAAAGTAACAAAAGAGCAAGCAGCTTCAATTTGTTATCTCGTCGATGAGGTAGCGAATGTTGAAGGTGAACCGACGGCTCAGCAAAGAAAACTTGTCACAGAGATAAAAAATGCATGCCCTCGGGAGGCTGCTGGCAAGTGGTAATTCATCCATAAACCCAACCAGCTGAAAATTAAAATGACAATTATAACCCCTTAACTGATTTTGAAACGTTCTAGTGAATATCGTGAAGATGTAACAACAAATCTAATTTTTAAAGATGTTTATAAGAGAGTTTTTATGAAAAAAAAGTTATCAGTGGCTTTATTGGTTTTATCATCTTTTGCTAACTCAACAACGTGGGGAGAGTTAGAAGTAGATGACCCAATCGTTAAGGGTGCAAAATGTGCGGTTGCTGAGCCTGCAAGCTATGGTGGTTATATTTACAGTTGGCCATCAAAATATGATCAGGTGTTTTGGCCGCATACGGATAGAAATGGCATTTGGTTTTGCGAGACATCGGGTTTTATAGCTTTAATTGGTGATTTTGACGAACTTAAACCTGCAGAAATTGAGAGAATAACGGAATTTCTTGCGTCTCAACACATTTCGAAGCCAACTCTAGAGCAAAAATTAGCTTTGCTCGAGCAAACTTACGCACTTCGCGAAAAAGATGAATTTTTTAAAAATAAGTTACTAAGAATCCTTGCTCGTTGGCAGCAGTCTTTAGGGAACCTTGATAAGGCAAATAATTATCGAGCTAGAGCATTTAAAGATATTCAACATGCCCTAAATGGAGATTTAGATGGATATAAACGACTTGAATATCTTTATCTGGCGACTAACTACTCAAAACAGTTTGCAGAGCAAAATAAAAATGTAGATTACTTAGACGATTTGGAAACATCATTGAAATTGGTGACTGATCCTGAGTTAAAAGGCTATGCAGGGTACTTGTCTGAATTGATAAAGGACAGCGTTTATATCAACGAAGGCGGGAAGCTCGACCCTGACTTACCGAAACAGTAATGAATACCGAATAACAAGGTTGATTATATGAAGTACAGGGTTCTAGTGTTGTTAATGCTTGCGTCAAGCTTTCAGGCTAAATCGGTTCAGAAGCTGTCTAATACTGAACTTAGCTTTATACTTTCTTCTATGGAAGTGCTTTATAAGAATAAATCTTTCCCGCAAATTAGGGTCATTCAAAGCTGGGAGTCGCAGACTGAATGTGATGGTGAATATCAAACTTGCCCAAATGCTAGGTTATTCATATCAGTAAATACAGGCGATCTTTACGAAGTTCCAGCCTTATTTGAATTACCAAAATCCAAAGGTTGGCAATACGTTAGTTTTGTAGAACATGATGATTCATTCTTACTTATGATTAAAACAACGCTAGATCATGCAAATGTATCCGCTGAGTCGAGAAGTAAGTGGCGCAGTAAAGCCTATGCAATAAAAATTTCAAAATATGAATACGATGTACTAGAGGTCATAGAAAAGTAACTTCATTTAATAATTTTGCCTTGCAGCAACATGGATATTCAGGGCAGAAGTAATGTAAAAAATGAGTACTAGGAATAAAGCAGTAGCTAAATAAGGGACGCGGCCATGATAAAACGCAACAAAGCTAATACTGGGCTATTTTTTTGTATCGGTGCTGCTATTGGGTTTTCAATCTTCATTGCATACCAGCAACTGCTTATAGGTCTTTTATTTGCTGTAATAAGCGTTAGTGTTGCAATCTTAGTTGTTTCAAATAAATGGTCTAAGTAATAATTCACTTTGTTATTGCTTTTACTAGGTGATGAAAAATGAATTTATCTTTCACTACAAAAAGATTAAATGTGATTGAAATAGACGCAAGCTCGTCAATGGATGAGCATCATCAATTAACGATTGCCTTACCAACGATATTAACCCCTGCTGTAGTTGCAAACTTACCTGGTTATTTTCAGGGGATAGATTCTATAGCTGTTGCTGAAAAGTGGTTGGGTAACATGCTTAACGAGTGCCGCTTATTAATGCTGCAATCTGAACATCAAGAAGTTGTTGGGCTTTTATTTATATATACCGAAAACCATAATGCTCATATTGGTTATTTGTTAGCTGAGCAATATTGGGGGCAGGGTCTTGCATTTGAGTTATTGCAGGGATTTATAAACTTGGCTGATACTCAGCCACACTGGCATAAGCTCATTGCTGGTGTTGATGAATCAAATACACCATCAATTAAACTTTTAAAAAAATTGGCTTTTGAAGAGCAAGCATCTAAGGAAAATGGCATGTTGTTTTATGAATTTAATTTAAACCAAGGCATACAATAATGATAATAACTGCATTTTTAGTTAACTCGTTTAGTGCAAATAATACAGGCGGCAACCCAGCAGGTGTCGTTTTGAATGCAGATAAACTCACAAACGCAGAAAAACTGACTATTGCAAAAGAAATTGGCTTTTCAGAAACCGCATTTGTGGCGCAAGATCATGAAGTTGACTTTGCTGTGTCATTTTTTACGACAATTGAAGAAGTTGATTTTTGTGGCCACGCAACCCTAGCG
Source organism: Pseudoalteromonas sp. P1-8 (assembly GCF_001399985.1). Classification (NCBI taxonomy): domain Bacteria; kingdom Pseudomonadati; phylum Pseudomonadota; class Gammaproteobacteria; order Alteromonadales; family Pseudoalteromonadaceae; genus Pseudoalteromonas; species Pseudoalteromonas sp. P1-8. Next base: position 57,760 of record NZ_LJSO01000007.1, on the reverse strand, counting down.
GTGTTTGCTACGCTCTTCGAACAAAGGTTATTAAAACCAGGTTATTACACTCAGCGAACAAAAGCGGGCTTGTTAGGCGTAACAATCGCCGAAAACGGTCAAGTTACCATGGAGCAAGCCTTGCCAAAATACCTAGGCAACTTTGCTTATGACGACCTTGCAGGCTTATTAGGACTTGATGAAACGACTCTAGCAGAAACAGGCTTGCCAATTGATGTAATAACTACAGGATTGCCAGATATTATAGTCGCTGTGCCGAATGGCTACTTAGATCAAATTGTTATTGATGAGGCAGCGCTTAGCGACTTCTGCCAACAGCATAACGTGATTGGTGTGCATGCCTTTGAATTGTGTGAAGAGCAAAGTGAGCTGACCGCAAGTTGTCGTAACTTCGCGCCTTTGGTTGGTATACCCGAAGAGTCAGCAACCGGTAGCGCCAGTGGTGCGCTTGCATGCTATTTATCAAAACATGTATTTGTACAGCAAGAAAACCGTTTTATGTTTGAACAAGGCAGAGCAATGGGGTGCAGTTCACACATTTCAGCCAGTGTTTATTCGGATGAGCAGGGGGTAAGCAAAGTGCTTGTAGGTGGCTACGCCAATCACCTAGGTACTCAACAGGTTGTTATTTAAAAACATTACACACAAAAAAGCCGCGTTATAAACGCGGCTTTTTTACTTAAGCGACTAAATTATTCAGCCGCTAAGGTTTTTGCCATATCAGCACGGGCTCTGCCAGCAGGTTTAATTGAACCTGCACGAAGGCCGCTATCTGGAATAGCTACACGCTTGTCATGCGCCATAGCCTCTGGTGTTGGCTCTGGCTCACTATCTGCAACTGGCGTAGGTTTTGCCATTGCAGCGCTTGCTGAACCTTTTACTAAAACAGTTTTTTCATTTTTAGCAGGTTCTACAGCTTTCACTGGTTCTTCAGCTTGTACTGGCTCTTCAGCTTGTGCTGGCTCTTCAGCTTTCACTGGTTCCTCAGCTTTCACTGGCTCTTCAGCTTTAACTGGTTCTTCAGCTTGTACTGGCTCTTCAGCTTGTACTGGTTCTTCAGTTTTTACTGGTTCTTCAACTTGTACTGACTCTTCAGCTTTTACAGGTTCTTCAGCTTGTACTGGTTCTTCAGCTTCAACTGGCTCTTCAGCTTGTGCTGGCTCTTCAGCTTTTACTGGTTCTTCAGTTTTTACTGGTTCTTCAGTTTTCACTGGTTCTTCAGTTTCAACTGGCTCTTCAGCTTTCACTGGCTCTTCAGCTTGCACTGGTTCTTCAGCTTGTGCTGGTTCTTCAGCTTTAACTGGTTCTTCAGCTTGCACTGGTTCTTCAGTTTTCACTGGCTCTTCAGCTTTAACTGGCTCTTCAGCTTTAGCTGGCTCTTCAGTTTTAACTGGCTCTTCAGTTTTTACTGGTTCTTCAGTTTCAGCCTGAGCCTGTTTTGCTTTTAGCTCAGCTTCATATTCAGCAGCAGCTTGGTCGGCAACTGGAATAAATGCTGGCGCATCAGCTTTGTCATCACTTGACTTTTCATCATGCTCAGGGCGACGGCGACGTTGACCTGCGGCACGTAAGTGGCGAGGTGAACGACGAGAGCGTGTACGAGGTTGAGCTTGATCTTCATCAGTTGATGATTCAACTACCGATTCAGTTTGCTCAGCTTGTTTAGGCTCAGCGTCAGCTTTTACTGGTTCTGAAGATACTTGCTTTTCAGCAACTGGCTGTTCTGCTTGTTCAGTTTCAACTGCTACTTTTTCTTTTGCAGGCTTGGCTGGTTTTTCAGCTTTAGGTGCTTGCTCAGTTGTTTCAGTCGTTTGTACTGCTTTTGCTTCATCTGCGCTTTCATCTGTTACGCGAACTTTTTTGCGTAAGTTGCGACGTTGACGACGAACCTTAGGTTTAGTTTCCTTTGGTTGCTCAGATTTCGTCTCTGGTGCAGTGTCTTTATTCGTTTGTTCTACATCATCATTACGTTTTTCATTACGTTTTCTGTTGTTAGAATTACGACGACGTTTGTTGCGATTCTCGTTACCTTCTTTTTGCTCAGGCTTATTCGAAGTATTTGTGTTTTCTTCTTTAGCTTGTGCATCGTCAGGACGCTTATTACGAGAGTTGCGACGGCGTTGGTTGTTGCTACGACGACGGTTGTCGTTGTTGCGACGATTATTGCTACGTCTTTGTGCTGCTTTTTTCTCTTCTTGCTCTTTTTCAGCTTCCTCTTCGGCATTGCTGAATAACGACTTGAAGAACTTACCAATTGCAGCAAATAAACCACCTTCTGATTTTTTAGCCGCAGGAGTCGTTTGCTCAGCTTTTGGTGCAGCTTGAGGTGCAGGTGTAGTAGGCATAACAACACCTTTAAGAACCGGCTCTTCACGAACTGGTGCTGAAGGCGCTTTAGCCATTTCAAATGCTTCTGGCTCAGGAGCAACAACTTGCTCGTAGCTTACTGTTTCGATTGTTTCGTCTTTACGTAAGCGAACTACTTCGTAATGTGGCGTTTCCATGTGTTGATTAGGAATGATCACAACATCAACGTTATGGCGCTTTTCGATGCGTTGAACACTACGACGTTTTTCGTTTAATAGGTAAGCGGCAACAGCCACAGGCACTTGTGCATTTACTTGTGATGTGTTGTCTTTGATTGCTTCTTCTTCGATTAAACGAAGGATAGACAGTGCAATTGATTCGTTAGAACGAATCGTACCTTGACCATTACAACGAGGACATGGGCCTTGGCTTGCTTCACCTAATGAAGGGCGTAAGCGCTGACGCGACATTTCAAGCAGACCAAAGCGTGAGATCTTACCAATCTGTACACGGGCACGGTCAGGGCGAGCAGCGTCTTTTAAACGATTCTCTACTTCGCGTTGGTGGCGTGGTGGTGTCATATCGATGAAGTCGATAACAATAAGACCACCTAAGTCACGTAAACGTAATTGACGGGCAATTTCGTCTGCTGCTTCTAAGTTAGTATTAAGTGCTGTTTCTTCGATATCACCGCCTTTAGTGGCTTTAGATGAGTTGATATCGATAGACGTTAGTGCTTCAGTTGGGTCAATTACAATTGAACCACCTGATGGTAAGCGAACTTCACGTTGGAAAGCAGATTCAATTTGGCTTTCAATTTGGTAGTGGGTGAATAGTGGTACATCGCCCTGATAAAGCTTAACGCGGCTCATGAAGTCAGGACGGAAACGCTCAATATGCGCTTTCGCTTCTTCAAATACACGTGCTTTATCAATTAAAATTTCACCAATATCACGACGTAAATAGTCACGGATTGCGCGGAAAATTACGTTACTTTCTTGGTGAATTAAGAACGGAGCAGGGCCGCTATCAGCAGCTTGCTGAATCGCTTGCCAATGCACGAGTAGGGCTTTTAAGTCGTACTCTAGTTCTTCAAATGATTTACCAACACCCGCAGTACGAACAATTAAGCCCATGCCTTTAGGTAGTTCTAAACGGCTTAGTGCTTCTTTAAGTTCAGTACGCTCATCACCTTCGATACGGCGAGAAATACCACCGGCACGAGGGTTGTTAGGCATAAGTACTAAATAGCTACCTGCAACGCTGATAAAAGTCGTTAACGCAGCACCTTTTTGGCCACGCTCTTCTTTATCAACTTGCACAATTACTTCTTGGCCTTCTTTGATCACGTCACGGATATTTGGACGACCTTGGAATGTATAGCCTTGTGGGAAGTAGGTGCGAGCTATTTCTTTAAGAGGAAGGAAACCGTGTCTTTCAGCGCCATAATCAACAAAGGCAGCTTCTAGTGACGGTTCGATACGGGTAATTTTACCCTTGTAAATATTTGCTTTTTTTTGTTCGTGACCTGGGCTCTCTATGTCTAAATCATACAGGCGCTGGCCATCAACCAGTGCAACGCGCATTTCTTCTTGCTGCGTCGCATTGATTAGCATACGTTTCATATTGTTACTCTACTAATTCTGTCGCTGACATGACGATATAAACTCGTCTGTTCAGTGGTTTCTGACGGTTGTTTTTGTGCAGTCTCACGACTGGGTAAAGTCAAAACCTGAAGTTGTTTGCTTACATTGAGCATCACTAAGTGTGGCTGACAATAACATGTTCTCACGTTATTAAATTCTTATAGGTGTCAAAACTGCCGCCAATTCTGCGGTTTTAATTTACGAGTTTTGTCCCGAAGTCGACCATGTTCAAATTTTTATTCAATGTCTTGCTACAACAGCTGCTTCTGAATGACGTTGCTACGTCGTCACTATCAGTCAATTTATCTTGTTCAATTGCTTTTTATGTTCATTAATCAACATTCGTGCTCAAATTATTCAGGCAATATATTACGCGCATCGCCGATAATTGAACGCTCGTGTTGGCTGGGTAATTATAAAAGCTTTGGAAAACTTAGCGCGGATCTGTATGATCGGCAACCCAGAATATGCTTCACGAATGTATTAATGTGATAAAAGCACCGTTGTTACTTGCAAACTTTATGTTCGCGACGGTGATTATCCCACTATTACCGTCGCGTTAGCAACTAAATTATTTACTTAAATCAGTGATTAGGCAATGTCAGAAAAAACCGGCTTACAAGTTTCGTTTGTTACCATAGGTGAAGACCATCTAGGTCAACGTATTGATAACTTTCTTATTACTCACCTAAAAGGTGTGCCTAAAAGTGCAGTTTATAAAATCCTTCGTAAAGGCGAAGTGCGAGTAAATAAAAAACGCATAAAACCTGTCTACAAACTACAACTAAATGATGTGGTTCGTATTCCACCTATTAAAGTGGCCGAAAAAGAAGAGTTTGTGCCAAAAAAACTCGATAAAGTAAAACAACTTGAAGACGCCATTTTGTTTGAAGACAAGTATTTAATGGTGATCAACAAGCCTTCGGGTATGGCTGTGCATGGTGGCAGTGGCCTCAGTTATGGCTTAATCGAAGCGCTTCGCGTACTTCGCCCTGAAGAGCGTAGTTTAGAGCTTGTACACCGACTAGACCGTGACACATCAGGTTGTTTGCTTATTTCTAAACGTCGTTCAGTGTTAACTGATCTACATAAACAGTTACGTGAAAAAACCATGGAAAAAAACTATTGGGCATTAGTTGATGGTCAATGGGATTCTAAAACGAAAAACGTTACTGAAGGACTTCGTAAAAATACCTTGAAATCTGGTGAGCGTGTGGTTCGTGTTGATAATACCGAAGGTAAACCATCGCACACGCGTTTTCGTGTGCTTGAGCGATATGCTGAGTGCTCATTAGTGCAAGCGTCGCCAGTAACGGGGCGTACTCACCAAATTCGTGTGCATACGCAATGTAAAGGTCACCCAATAGCGTGTGATGATAAATATGGCGTTGCAGAGTTTGATCAATACGTAAATAAGCTGACTGGTTTAAACCGTTTGTTTTTACATGCCCATGATTTACGTTTTATGCACCCTAAAAACGAAACAACCATGCATGTTGAAGCGCCACTCGATAATGCTCTTCAAAACTGTATCAAAAAGCTACGTGCCGATAATGAACAAGTTTAAGCTGGTTATTTTTGATTGGGATGGCACTGTGATGGACTCTGTGCCAAAAATTGTTACCTGCCTGCGAAATACTGCGCGAGACTTAGGTATTCCTGTTCCAACAGAGCAACAAGCAAAAGACGTCATTGGTTTGTCGCTGGCAAAAGCCACTGAAGTGCTTTTTCCGGCGCATTTACATTTAAACGACGAACTCGTTGCAGGTTACAAAGCACAGTACCGTGAGTTAGATGTTACACCTACACCTTTATTTAAAGGTGTAGAATCCGTTTTAAAGCAGTTAAGTGATGCAGGTATGCAATTGGCTGTGGCTACCGGTAAAGGACGTGAAGGCATTGATAGGCTTCTTAATGAGTCAGGTCTTGGGAAGTACTTTTTGAATGTAAAATGCTCAGATGATGCACAGTCGAAGCCATCTCCAGATATGCTTGAGCAAATATTGCACGAGCAGGGCATAGCAAAAAGTGATGCTGTGATGATTGGTGATAGCCAACTCGATATGGCAATGGCTAATGCCGCAGGTATTGCTTGTATTGGAGTGAGTTTTGGTGCCCATAGCCCGGCGCAGTTGCAACAACATACGCCGTTATGTGTTGTTGATTCATACCAGCAGTTAAAGCAATATTTGCTTTAACTGCTTAGCCAATTTAAACACTAACAACGTAAGCTAATAATCGAGTTTGTACATTTTTGGCTATTGTGTTCAGTAGAACACAATTCCTTTTTAATTTTTCGGTTACAATTCCCAGCTAAATGCGCATTACCACGTGTGTGGCTATCAATCGTTTCAATTTCTTTACTATTTTCCTCAATAAACTTAAGTAGACAATTTGAAATAGCTACATCAGTTAAATCCACCACAGGACTGAATAATAAGTTCATTGCCATACCATCTATAATTGATGCGCCACGGTTTAACTTGTAAGTTAAGTTTAATTTACGAGTACCACCAATATTAAATTCACCATTATATTTCACTTCAAAGTTTAAAAGGTTATCCGAACTTCCATAAACCTTACTAATATAAGAACCTATTTCATTGTGTTGAAGACTTATTTGAAATCCTGAGTCGCCTTTACGTAGTTTTAGCACACTTTCAGTTGTATCAGAGGCTTTAAAGTTATCAAACCAATTTGCATCAAAAAGTTCTTTTTCTATGAATTTTGTTAAATCTTCATGGAGGTTGGTTTGATATTGTTGATTGCCAAAGTAATTAACTGGGTGTAAGGCACAGCTATCTTCGTTATTTGAACTCGTTGAATTAAGCTCAAGCGGACTTTGAATTTTAGAGGATGTTGTGGAAGAACTCTTCGATACTGCGGTTCTGAAATCTCGGTCTATATCGTAAAAAGTTTTTAATAAATCTTTTTCTGAGGTGTTTAATGGCAAGCTTTCGATTGTTGAAATAATCTCATTTTCTTGAGAAGTTGATGAGTTGTTTGTCGCCTTAACATTAAATTTAAAAGCTCTTTTATCTAATGGATTTACTATTATCAAGTTTTTCGATGAAGTATCGCATTTAAGAATAGGCTGACCAAGGTGTAACCTTTCATTAGATGAAGGTTCCCTTTGGCAGTCAGGTTTGACGTGGTGTTCTTTAGCAATTGTTTTGGCTTTTTCATAATTACACGTATTGCATGAGTAAACTTCTAATAACCCTTGTGAGGCATGCATTTTGCTCGTAAACAAACTTAACCCTGATAGAAAAAAGGTTATTAACAATCCTTGTCGAGTCATAAAGCCTTTCCTTTTTAGCTGAATTTTAATCTATGCTATTTAATAGATTTTACTAAGTTTTGTGACATGTCAACACGTCAACACCAAACTCAGCCAGCACTTTAGTTAATGTGATCAGTGGCAGGCCTATCAATGTATTAGGGTCATCGCCACTGAGCTTTTCAAATAAACAGATGCCTAATCCTTCACTTTTAAAGCTACCTGCACAGTTGTATGGCTGCTCTGCATCGCAATAAGCATTGATCTGTTCAAGTGTGAGTGCTTTAAATGTCACATCAAATGGCACCACGGTGGTAATTGCTTTGTCGCTTTGTATATCAAATACACTTAAACCAGTTAAAAAGGTCACTATATGGCCACTAAACGATGATAGCTGCTTAATGGCATTTTCTTTAGTATGAGGTTTACCTAAAATTGTATCGTTGAATACCGCAACTTGATCAGAGCCGATCACCAAACCTTCACTAAAATGTTGTTTGGCAACTCGGGCTTTTTGCTCGCTTAAACGAGCAACTAATTGCTCTGGTGTTTCAGCTGCAATAGGGGACTCATCAATATCTGGAGAAAAACTTTGAAAAGGTAAGTTAAACTTAGTTAATAATTGCTGTCTAAATGGTGAGCTTGACGCTAATATAAGTGTTGGTTTCATAATAAATTCTGGATGAAAATTGTATTTTGCCAAGGATAAGCCACAATGAATCCTAAAACAAAGCAGAAGATCGTTAAAAACCTACCAAAATTGGTTTTTTACTTTGACTAACTTACTAACTATCTATATGATGCAGCCCCTATGCAAAAGGTGAAAATTCCCATCACTCTTCATCCCAGCAAAGCAGCTCAACATCGTTTAACGTATGACGGTATTGTCCCGCTTGAAAAACTTTCTCGTTTAGAGCAAGTTGTGCAGGAGGAAGCAGGTGAAATAGCGGTAAAGATTCATTGCAAAATTGACGAGCAAGGTTTAGTGGTAATAAGTGGTAACTTATCAACACATGTAACTGTAACTTGTCAACGCTGTAATGGAGAATTAGGGTTGGATTTGGAACAAGACTTTGTGTATTCGCCAATTGGTTTGGATGCAGAGTCAGATCATCTACCTGAAGGTTACGATGAAGTAGAGCTGGACGAAAACGGTGAAATCAACGTATTTGAGTTAATCGAAGACGAACTGATTTTAGCTATTCCAATAGTGCCTACACACAACGAAGCTTCATGCAGTTATTCATCAGAGCCTACTAGCTTTGGTAAATTAGCAGCAAAAGATGACAAACCAAATCCATTTGATATTTTGAAACAACTTAAGAAAGATTCTTAGGAGAAGACTAATGGCTGTACAAAAAAGCAAAAAGTCTCGTGCAAGACGCGGCATGCGCCGTTCACACGATGCGATCAGTGGTCCAACTTTAACTGTAGATCAAGTTTCTGGTGAGACTCACCGTCGTCACCACGTAACTGCTGACGGTTACTACAAAGGCGTTAAAGTAATTTCTAACTAAGAGATTGCTATATGCTGACCAATCTAACCATAGCGTTAGATATGATGGGGGGCGATTACGGCCCCCGTTCATCTATCCCCGCTGCCGTGCAAGCGGTAAATGCTAATACCAACTTAAGACTCATCTTATGTGGTAATCAGCAAGTTATTCTAAAAGAACTCGAAGCACTCGATTCTGTTTCACACCCTCGTTTAATTATTCGCCATTGTAGCGAAGTCGTCACAAATGCGTGTGAACCTGCTTCAGCGGTTCGTTCTAAAAAAGATTCATCAATGCGAGTTGCCCTCGATTTAGTTAAATCGGGTGAAGCGCAAGCGTGTGTAAGCTCTGGTAATACAGGCGCGTTATTTTTTATGGCGCATTATGTATTAAAGATGCTTCCAGGCGTAAAACGTCCTGCATTAATCTCTGCTGTTCCAACCGAACGTAAAAACCCTGTTTATTTACTTGATTTAGGCGCTAATGTGCATTGTGATGCGCAAACCCTTTATCAATTTGGCATTATGGGTTCTGTGGTAGCAGGGCAGGCACTTGGGTGTGATAACCCAAGAGTTAGTTTATTGAATATTGGCTCTGAAGACATCAAAGGGCATGAAGGAATAAAACAAGCTGCACAGTTAATGCAGCAGTGTGAATATCTCAACTACACAGGTTACAGTGAAGGTAGTGATATTTTCAGTGGAAAAGCTGATGTTATTGTGTGCGAAGGATTTGTAGGTAATGTGGCATTAAAAACCTGTGAAGGTATTGCCAAACTGATCATGCATAAACTCACCAAAGCCTTACACAAGCATTTCTTATACAAAAGTTTAGCGTTTTTATTGCGTCCAGTGATAAAAAAACTCTACAAGCGGGTGAACCCCGACCAGTATAACGGCGCAAGTCTGGTAGGATTGCGCGGTATTGTTGTTAAAAGCCATGGCAATGCCTCACCAAAGGCGTTTCATGCTGCTATTGATGAAGCCGCGCGGGAAGTCGAACGCCAACTCCCTGAAAAAATCGCTGCGATTTTTGAGCAAACACATCCAACAACAAAGTAGTGCAGCATATCTAAAACTTGTTATGCTGCCTGCTACAGAATATTTTTTTGTTTAATTATAAGAGCAAAGTATGGCACATAAAATTGCACTCGTATTTCCAGGTCAAGGCTCACAAACTGTGGGCATGTTATTTGAACTATTAGCTGATTCACAAATTGCTAAAGCAACATTCGCTGAAGCATCTGAAGCTCTTGGCTATGATCTAGCTGCACTTGTACTAAATGGTCCAGAAGAAGAATTAAATCAAACCCATCGTACACAACCAGCACTTCTTACTGCTAGTGTTGCTATTTACCGTCAATGGTTAGACGCAAACCCTGATGCCGATGTTGTTATGGCTGGTCACAGTTTAGGCGAGTATTCAGCATTAGTTTGTGCTGGCGTTGTAAGCTTAAGCGAAGCCGTTAAACTAGTAGAAAATCGTGGTTTATATATGCAAGAAGCAGTACCTGCGGGTGTTGGTTCTATGGCTGCAATCATCGGCTTAGGTGACGACGAAATCAAAGCAGCGTGTGAAGCATCAGCAAATGGTGAAGTCGTTTCACCAGTAAACTACAACTCACCAGGTCAGGTTGTTATTGCCGGCCACAAAGCGGCAGTTGAGCGTGCATCAGAAGCATGTAAAGAAGCAGGTGCTAAACGTGCTTTACCACTCGCAGTAAGCGTACCTTCTCACTGTGAACTAATGAAACCAGCTGCTGAAAAATTAGCTGCTGATTTAGCGGCTTTAACATTTAATACACCTAAGTGTGATGTAATCAACAACGTTGATGTAAAAGCTGAGCAATCAAGTGAAGCAATTAAAGATGCATTAGTACGCCAACTTTACAGCCCGGTACGCTGGACTGAAACTGTACAAGCATTAGTTGCGCAAGGTATCACACAAAGCTATGAGTTTGGCCCAGGTAAAGTATTAACGGGTCTTGCTAAACGAATTGATAAAGCAATGGTATGTGGTGCGGTTAATACGCAAGCTGCTATTGATGAAGCGAAATAAGTAGGAATAGAATGACAAATTTATTTTCTCTTGAGGGCAAGGTTGTCCTAATCACTGGTGCAAGCCGTGGTATTGGTAAAGCGATTGCAAATACGCTAGTTGCACAAGGTGCAAAAGTAGCCGGCACTGCAACAAGCGAATCAGGTGCTGCTAAAATCAGTGAATACCTGGGTGACAACGGTAAAGGTTATGCCCTTAACGTTACAGATCCTGAATCGATTGAGGCGACACTTGCTGCGATCAAGGCTGATTTAGGCGATATCGACGTATTAGTTAACAATGCGGGTATTACTCGCGATAACTTATTAATGCGTATGAAAGACGGTGAGTGGGATGACATCATCGACACGAACCTAAGCTCAATTTTCCGTTTATCTAAGGCTGTTTTACGCCCTATGATGAAAAAGAAAAATGGCCGTATCATTAATATCGGTTCTGTTGTGGGCACTATGGGTAATGCGGGTCAAGCTAACTACGCTGCAGCGAAAGCGGGTGTAATTGGTTTTACTAAGTCATTAGCACGCGAAGTTGCATCACGTGGTATCACAGTGAACGTTGTTGCACCTGGTTTTATCCAAACAGATATGACAGACGAGCTGACTGAAGACCAAAAAGCAGCTACGCTTGCAAATGTACCTGCAGGGCGTTTAGGCCAACCTGAAGAAATCGCTGCTGCGGTATGTTATTTAGCATCTGACGCTGCTGCGTATGTATCAGGCGAAACATTGCACGTAAATGGCGCGATGTACATGGTTTAATGAAAGTTAGCAAAAATTTGCTAACGAAAGATTATCGAAAATTGTTGAAATTTTTGTGATCTTGCTTTAAACATACTTGAATTCGCTATGAAAATAAGCGATAAATGAACAAATACTATTCGAGAGGTTTGACCAGATAAGTAATTATCAGCAAATCCTTGAATCACAGAATTATGCGGCGTAAACTACGCCGCAATCTGAAAATAACGCATTGGCGTTTTTAATAAAGGAAAGAAGAATGAGCGACATCCAAGAACGCGTAAAGAAAATTATCATTGAGCAACTAGGTGTTAAAGAAGAAGAAGTAAAACATGAAGCTTCTTTCGTTGACGACTTAGGTGCTGATTCACTTGACACTGTAGAACTAGTAATGGCTCTTGAAGAAGAATTCGACACTGAGATCCCAGACGAAGAAGCTGAAAAGATCACTACAGTTCAAGCTGCAATCGATTACGTTACAGCTCACGCTGAGTAATTTTACGCATTTTGATTTTAAGGGCAGCATTAAGCTGCCCTTAGTCTATCTATAGAATGATACTAATAAATTTGGTATACACCCCACCTAAAATAATTTCCTTATTGGAGGCAACCCGTGGCTAAACGTCGAGTCGTCGTAACTGGCTTAGGAATGTTGACACCGCTAGGTAATGATGTTGAATCTACTTGGCAAGGTTTGTTAAACGGTAAAAGTGGTATTCAAACTATCACGCATTTCGATACCTCAAGTTTCGGCACCAAATTCGCAGGTTTGCTGAATGACTTTGATGCATCAGCTTACATGTCACCGAAAGATGCAAAGAAAATGGATTTGTTTATCCAATATGGCATTGCAGCGGGTGTACAAGCACTACAAGATTCTGGTCTAGAGATCACTGAAGAAAACGCCACTCGTGTTGGTGTAGCAGTGGGTTCTGGCATCGGTGGTTTAACTTTAATTGAAGAAAACCACATCAAACTATTAAACAGCGGCCCGCGTAAGCTTTCTCCGTTCTACGTGCCTTCGACCATTATCAATATGATTTCTGGTCATTTATCGATTATGCACGGTTTACGTGGTCCTAATATTTCAATCGTTACAGCCTGTACTACAGGTCTACATAACATTGGTCATGCTGCGCGTATGATTGCATACGGCGATGCAGATGCAATGGTAGCCGGTGGTGCTGAAAAAGCATCGACACCAATTGGTATGGGTGGCTTTAATGCAGCACGTGCATTATCAACTCGTAACGATGATCCACAAGCAGCATCACGCCCTTGGGATAAAGACCGTGATGGTTTTGTTCTTGCTGATGGTGCTGGTGTTATCGTACTTGAAGAATATGAGCATGCTAAAGCACGTGGCGCGAAAATCTACGCTGAACTCGTTGGTTTTGGTATGAGTGGTGATGCATATCACATGACGTCTCCACCTGAAGACGGTGCAGGCGCAGCTCTAGCGATGGAAAATGCCCTAAACGATGCACAAGTTAATGCAGACCAAGTTGGTTACATTAATGCTCATGGAACATCGACTAATGCAGGCGATAAAGCCGAAACATCAGCTGTTAAAACTATTTTTGGTGATGCAGCGAAAGATGTGATGGTAAGTTCATCTAAATCAATGATGGGTCACTTGTTAGGTGCAGCAGGTTCGGTAGAGTCGATCATTACTATCTTGTCACTTGTTGACCAGAAAGTAAGCCCTACAATCAACCTTGATAACCCAGATGAAGGCTGTGATTTAGACTACGTACCGCACACTGCACGTGACGCTAAATTGGATTACGCACTATGTAATTCATTTGGTTTTGGTGGTACTAATGGCTCGTTGCTATTTAAAAAGGTATAATTCTTTTTAACAACGGACTAAAAAGAAGAGCCCAGTTGTTTAACTGGGCTTTTTTGTATGAGTAAATTAAAACAAACAATAAAAATAATCACACCAGACACCACAATAAGCACGCAAGACCGTGGCTTAAATTATGGTGATGGCTTTTTTACCACCGCCTCTGTGGTGAATTCTGTCGTTGAGCACTGGGATTTACACAAAGCGCGTTTAGAAGAATGCGCGCAAAGACTATTTTTCCCCGAATTAGATTTAACCGCAATTGAGCGTGAAGTTAACCACGCAATCAGTGATACACAAACTGGTATTTTAAAAATAGTTATCACCCGTGGTGCAGGTGGGCGTGGTTATGGCTTACCAGATACACCAAGTATTCAAGTGCTGATCAGTATAATGCCTGCAGTTTCACACTATAAAAGTTGGCAGCAGCAGGGCGTAAGCTTAGCAGTCAGCGACGTGAAACTTGCACATCAACCTTTACTTGCAGGCTTAAAAACATTGAACCGTCTAGAGCAAGTGCTTATCAAAAAGCAAATGAGCAGCCTTGAATGTGATGACGTTGTTGTTCTTGATTATGATAACAATGTGATTGAATGTTCGGCTGCAAATTTATTTGCTATTAAAGACGGTCAAGTTATGTCACCTAAGTTAGACCGCTGCGGTATCACTGGGGTTTATCTCAGCGCTTTATGTGATAAGTTAGCCATTGAATTTAAAGCAATCCAATTAGATGAGCTTTTAGCTATGGATGCCGTATTTATGTGTAACAGTTTAATGGGCGTGGTTCCCGTTGCACGGATTGCTGATACACAGTTTGATATTGAATGCAGTAAAGCGCTATTAGCGGCGCAGTTTGCCAAGGAGAGTGTGTGATAAAAGTCATTGTTAGCGTGCTGTTATTAGCATTGCTATGTTGTGGTATTGGCTATCAACAGCTTCAATCAGCATTAAAAATGCCGTTAAAGGTTGAAAATAGTACTTTATTTAAAGTAGAACGTGGCACTGGCTTTAATCAGCTTTGCCAAGCATGGCAAACAAAGCAGTGGGTTGATAGCTGTTTTAAATTTCAGGTACTTGCTAAATTAGATCCTACGCTTACTGATCTAAAAGCGGGTCTATATGAACTGGATACAAGCGCTGTTATTGATAATATTCGTCGTATCAATCAAGGTGCACAAGTGAGCTTTAGCTTTACAATTATTGAAGGTCAGCCACTTCGAGACGTTGTTGCTAATATTCAAAAGCAAGCACATTTAACACAAGACTTAGACACAGAAAATTTAGCGACGCAGATAAGTAGCACACAACAAAATTTAGAAGGCTGGTTGTTCCCTGACACCTATCACTACCATAGTGAAGATACTGCCAGCGGCGTATTAAAACGTGCATACAACAAAATGCAGCAGGAATTAGACGCTGCATGGCAAACTAGAGCAGCAGATTTGGTGTTAAGTTCACCGTATGAAGCGTTAATACTGGCTTCTATCATCGAAAAAGAAACGGGCCTTGCTTCTGAGCGACCATTAATTTCTGCGGTATTTACCAATCGTTTAAAAACCAATATGCGCTTACAAACCGATCCAACTGTGATTTATGGTATTGGTGCTGATTTTGATGGCGATATAAAACGAAAAGATTTAACAACCTATACACCGTATAACACGTATAAGATAAAAGGCTTGCCGCCAACACCCATAGCCATGCCTTCGAAAGCAGCGATTTTGGCCGCGGTTAATCCACCGGAGTCTGAATATGTGTATTTTGTTGCGAAAGGGGATGGCAGCCATCAATTTTCGAAAACATTGCAAGAACATAATCGTGCGGTAAAGCAGTACCAATTAAACTAACAACCAGAATTGAGTCTATGACAGCGAAATTTATAGTGATTGAAGGCCTAGAAGGTGCCGGAAAATCAACGGCCATTGCCGTATGCCAAGCTTATTTAGAAAACAAGCAAGTCGATTTTATTAATGTACGTGAGCCTGGCGGTACAGCTATGGCTGAAGAGCTGCGTAATATCGTCAAACAGGCTCACCAAGAAACAGTGACGGGCGAAACGGAGCTGTTAATAATGTATGCAGCACGCTCACAATTAGTTGCTAATGTTATTAATCCGGCACTTGAAAAGGGCACTTGGGTTTTAGGTGATCGCCATGATCTTTCATCACAAGCATATCAAGGTGGGGGTCGCGGTATTGAACAGACTAAACTCTCTTTTTTAGCTGATATGGTGCTAAATGGTTTAAAACCGGATTTAACCATTTATTTAGACATTGACCCTGCAGTTGGGCTTGCTCGTGCAAAAGGCCGTGGTGAACTTGATCGTATCGAACAAGAAGCATTAGGCTTTTTTGAGCGCACTCGCGCACGCTACCTTGAAATAGCTAAAACTGATAGCAGTATCAAAACAGTGGATGCAAACCAAACAATGCCAGAAGTACATGCGGCAATCACAACTGTGCTTGATAACTTTTTTGCAGGTTTAAATTAATATGCCTTTGCCGTGGCTTGAAGGGCTTTATCAGCAACTAGCGCAAAGTTTTGCACAGCAACGCTTTCATCATGCCCAGCTATTTAATGGTGATAAAGGTGTTGGCAAACAATGTTTAGTCGATTCGCTCGCCGATGGCTTACTTTGCGCGTCACCTGTAAATTTAAAAGCCTGTGGCAATTGTAAAAGCTGTCAACTTAATCAAGCGGGTACTCATCCTGATAAACGCGTTGTAAAGGTGGAAGGCCAAACAATAGGCGTTGATGAAATTCGTGAGATCAGTGATTTTATCAACCATTCAGCGGCGCAAAATGGTAACAAAGTAGTTGTGCTCGAACAGTGTCACAAAATGACCACTGCTGCGGCTAATGCTTTATTAAAAACCCTTGAAGAGCCAAGCTTACGCCGTTATTTATTGTTAACGTGCGAGCAAACAGCATTATTACCTGCAACAATTTTAAGTCGCTGTGCCGTACACGAAATAAAAGTTAACTCTGAATATACGAAAAAATGGTTAGCATCATTAAATATTGCTAATTATTCATGGTTAGAGTTGTTCGCTAGGCAACCTTTACTTGTTCAGCAGTGGCAAAATGACAACCAACTTGAAGCTGTCGATTCTCTTTATAAATTTGCAACTGAGATAAAAGACAGCCATAATTTCAGTGCGTTAGTCGACATCCTTAATAAAGATCATAGCTTGGTTAATGTATTTGCTTTGTTCTTAACAGAGCATCTTAAAACGCAATTAATGTTAGGAATGGACTTTTTCAATTATCAGAAAGCACAAACTGCAATTTCAGAGTTTCTTTATAATAACTCACATGTGCTTGGCTTGAATATGGAACTAGCCATTTCACAATTAGCGTTTACTTTACGTGAAAGCCAAAATTAGGAAGTATCGTGCAAGAATTATTAGTAGATATTGAAGACTTAGAAGAATTATATCGCTGTTACATGCCTTATCTAAAAAATGGTGGTTTGTTTGTTCGCACTAATATGCGCTTTGAAATGGGTCATTCATTGGCTTTAAAGGTCACATTACCAGATGCATTAGAAGATGATGTAGTAACGGGTAAAGTTGCTTGGATCACACCACAAGGTGCACAAAGCTCAAACCCACCAGGTATTGGTGTTAATTTTATCGATGATAAAACCAATTTGAATGCGAAAATCGAAAAACTACTCGGTACTATGTTAAACTCCGGCAATCCGACCTATACCATGTAATAAAAGTAGTACCATGATTGTAGATTCTCATTGTCATTTAGATCGTTTAGATTTTGAAAAACTAGACTTAGACTTAGACCAAGTACTAGATAATGCTCGCGCTAAAAAGGTTGAACACTTTTTATGTGTAAGTGTAACTTTAGATCAATTCCCAAGTATGCTGGATAAAATTAAGAACTATCCAGATGTTTCTGCATCATGCGGTGTGCATCCACTCGATCAAAAAGACGCACTCGATAAGCAAAAGCTTATTTCACTTGCAAGCCACGACAAAGTGGTTGCTATTGGCGAAACGGGTCTTGATTACTATTACTCAAAAGACACCCATATTGTTCAGCAAGAGAGTTTCGTCGGTCATATCGACGTTGCCAATGAGCTAAATAAGCCGCTTATTATTCATACACGAGACGCTAGAGAAGACACTATTAACTTAATGCGCGCTCACAATGCCGAGAACTGTGGCGGTGTATTGCATTGTTTTACAGAAAACTGGGAAATGGCCAAAAAAGCCATTGATATGGGCTTTTATATTTCGATTTCGGGCATTGTTACGTTTAAAAATGCAGTAGAGTTAAAAGACGTTGTAAAGCAAATTCCGCTAGATCGCTTACTAATCGAAACAGATTCACCGTATTTAGCACCTGTGCCATATCGTGGTAAAACAAATCAACCAGCCTATGTTGAAGATGTCGCTTACTACATTGCTGAGTTAAAAGGGCTCACTTTTAACGAATTAGCTGAAGCAACAACTAACAACTTTTATTCGTTGTTCAATCAGGCTAAAAGGGCGTAATAGTGGACGGCGTATCGAACTTACCTCAGTTAGTAATGGGGCCAATGGTACGCCGAGCAGATGCAGGGCGAGTGTGCTTTCAATTTGTTACAACTAGGCCTTGCCAATACCGAATAGAGTTTAAAGGTGTTGAGACATTCTCTAGCTTAGAATCAATCCAATTAGGGCAACACCTTTACTTAAATTTCATTAATGTCATGCCAGTCAGTGGCCAGTTTGCAGTTGATTCACTGATCTACTATTCATTACATGATGAAGAAAAAAGCCTTGATTTATCGTCTTATTGCTATGAACGTGCCGAATCTCCGGCATTTGTGATCCCAAATCGACTCGATAGAATTCTTCATGGTTCGTGTCGTAATCCTCATCACCCTGCAAAAGACAGCCTTGTTGCTGCAGATAATTGGCAAAATGATCAGCGCCAATCGCTTAATGCAGGTGCTGATTTATTATTGTTATCTGGCGACCAAATATATGCGGATGATGTCGCAGGGCCAATGCTGCTCGCGATTGAAAAAGTGATTAGTCTATTTGGTGTGTTTCAAGAACCAGAGCTTGATTTAGATTTGCCAGAAGAGTTTGAGCAGCAACTATATCAGCGCCATTTACACTTACCCAAAGTACCTTGGCAGAAAAGGAGCAAATTTGGTGTTGGTTATTGGCTCAAAAAAGACGAGCCACACTTCTCAAGTTTAAAAGCTGAAAACCACTTAATTCATTTTCAAGAATTTATTGCGCTTTATTTATTAAACTTCAGCGCTGTTACTTGGCAGCTAATAGATTTTGAATCAATTGAATGCCCAGCATTAGCCCCTAAATACGCTAACTTATTTAAACTTGAAAAGGACGCACTGGTTGGCTTTGCAAAGGGTCTTCAAAGCGTTGAAAGGTTATTCGCTAATGTGTCGACATTAATGATGTTTGACGATCATGATGTCACCGATGATTGGAACTTAACCGCAGGCTGGGAGCAGGCTATTTATCAGCACCCAGCTAGCCGTCGTATTGTAAATAATGGTTTAATTAGTTATTGGTTAATGCAGGGGATTGGTAATGATGCAGGCGATAACTCACTGTCTTTATTACCCAGCTTTAAAGAAAGTCTGCAGCAACAGAGCTGGTATTTTAAAGACTTTGATAAGTTAATACTCAATTTTAACCATTGGCATTACGAGCTTAATACCATTCCAAAGGTTGTAGTGCTCGATACCCGAACCCATCGCTGGCGTAATGAACAAAACTTCAATGAGCCATCAGGTTTACTTGATTGGGAAAGGCTCACTGAATTAGAAGAAAGCTTACTGTCTCACGATAAAGTGATTATCGTATCTCCAGCTCCGGTGTTTGGTGTTAAATCGATTGAAGCAATTCAAGCGATTTTTAATTTTTGCGGGCAACCCTTGTTAGTTGATGTTGAAAACTGGATGGCCCATGAAGGTTCTGCTAAAAAGTTGCTAGATACTTTTCGCCGTGAAGATACGCCAAAAGAAACCTTGATCCTCTCTGGTGATGTTCATTATTCATTTTGTTTTTCAGTTCAAAAGCGCTTTGGTAAGCATAAAAATCGGATTTGGCAGTTAACCGCCAGTGGTATTAAAAATGAGTTCCCACGCAAACTTATTAATGTACTCGATAAGCTCGACTCAATTTTATATGCGCCAAAAAGCCCACTTAACTTTTTCACTAAACGTTGGCAAATGGAAGTTGATAAACACCAAACCATAGGCGAAGGGCAAAAGTATTTGGTCAGTAATGCGGCTATCAGCTTAATTGAGCTCAATGACGGTTTGCTTGCTAAATATGAACTTATTCACGCTGATAACCAAATAACTGAATTCGATTTAAACGATAATTAATCTATTGCTTTGCGATTCGCCTCAACGTAGTCAGCAACATTACTTACTGTATCTAACCAAAACCCATTTTTAGGATCTTGTAGATAAACAATGAGCTGCTCTAGCGCGTCGGTGCCGGTAGTGTACTGATCTCGTTTGCCAATATCGTGGCCTGCCAGAATGATCCAACTATTGTTAGTTCGGTGCTGCTCTATGGTTTTTTGGATCTCTTCGAAAGTAAGTCCATCAATGGGTAAGCTAGTTAACTGCGAAAAGTCTGTAAAGTTGGGGTTATTCGCCGTTTCGTCGAGCCAAGTTCTACCTGTTTTAAAGTGCTTGGCTATTAACGGTACATAACTTTTAGTATTTGCACCACGGCCAACAAAGGTGTTTCCGCAAGGGTAGGCAAAAGCGGTTGGTGTCACGTTGAGTGTGGCTTTTATATAGTCTTGCCCCTTTAAGATATCTTGCTCCATTTCTTTTAGCGTAAATTGTTCAAGCGACACCCCAAGTTCACGAAGCCATTCAAAGTTGCCGGTACACAAGTGGCTTGCCGTATGATTCGCAATTTCGTGACCTGTTTTTACAGCCATTTGCCACTTTTCAACACGTTCTTTTACGTTAAAAGGGGATACATAAAATGTCGCTTTTATTTGGTATTTGTTTAAAAGCGCTAAACCGGTATCAACTTGGCTATGTCTTGCATCATCAAAAGTGATACTGACAGCATTTTTAGCCTTATTAGGGTAGTCAAAGCCTAGGTAGTCACTGCTTTTTGCCAGAGTTTGGCAGCTGATTAAAAGTAGTAGTACGACGCACAAGGGTTTAAGCATAATCAATCCTTTATCATTGTTTTTACAATGAAATCAAAAAGACTAATGCTTTGCTATGCGACTTTTGAATAAAAAACGCCCAGAACGAATCCGCATTGTTCTGGGCTTAGGGGGTGGCTCGTGTGAGCCTGCGCTAACTATAAAAAAACACCTTCTAAATTCAGTAGGGAGAAGTAGAAAGTACTTTTAAGTGTAGTTAATCAGCAGGAAATTGCACGGTAAATATACAAATTTTATACTAGTTTAAAATCAGTCTGTTACATCTTTTTACCTAAATTAGTGCCTTATTTATACAGTCTTTATGCGCAACTTATACCCAAGTTATCAACTGGGCATTTTGGACCAAATCACGAGGTAATGAGTTCTTAATTTTATTCTTTTGCCACTTACCTAGGCCTACCGGACAACCACATAACATTAAAACTACTTCACCATTATCTTGCGTTGGTTTTTCGAGTCGAATATCTTTACCGTTAAAGTAATCGTTTGCTTGGCAAGCAGACATCTCAAAGGTATTTTTATCGCAATCTTGGCCAAAGACAGTGGCAAACTCGTGAGTTAAGCGAACTCCGCCTTTGTGGATCACACCAAGTTGAATACCTAAACGTGAGTATTTAATTTTATCTTGCAGTTCATCAAAGCCACCAGGAAACAACCAAAGCTCTTTATCACGCTGCATTAGCGTGCCTTTGAGTGATTTTAGACCGAATTGTTTTTTAATTGTTTGCATAAACGCTTGGCTTTGCTTTTTATCAAACTCAGCAAACGGAAATGCGCCTTTTTTAACTTTTTGATTAGGGTTATCGCTTGACGCTATTTTCTTAAATTTAGCTATGAAGAAACCTTCACTGTCGTAAGTTTGCGGCCAAACATGCAAATAACCTTCGCTGGTTGTTGCTTTGTCTGCACCATCAAAAAGGCTATCGAGCGATTGTACTTCGATGCAATCAGGGAACTCTGCTAATAGATACTCACACACTTGTTGGTTTTCAAGCGGTGTTAAAGTACAGGTCGAATACACTAATGTGCCGCCTGGTTTTAAGGCATAAAAGGCACTTTTGATAAGGGCTTTTTGCACAGCAGCAATATCAATATTTGACTCAATTGACCAATTCTTTAGGGCGTCTGCATCTTTACGAACCGTGCCTTCACCTGAACACGGGGCATCTAGCAAAATACTGTCGAAGCACTCATACATGTAATCCCCAAAGATCACACCGTCAAAATGTGATAATGCACAATTACCTACGCCCATACGTTTAAGGGTTGCTGCTAATACTTTTAAGCGTGACGATGACAACTCATTGGCCACTAACACACCACTATTATCCATCATGGCAGCGATTTGTGATGTTTTTGAACCCGGTGCTGATGCCATATCAAGTACCGCATCGCTTTGCTGAACTTCGGCTCTCAGTGCTACAGGCGGTAACATTGAGCTGGCTTCTTGTACATACATAGCACCACTTAAGTGTAAATCGGTATTTCCGATGGCAAGCGCCGCTTCTTCGTCGCTAGGACGTGTTAGCCAGAATCCTTCTTCACACCATGGAATTGCTGTTAATTCCCATCCTTTTTTGGCGCATTGACGCTGAAATTCATCGACTGACATTTTTAAGGTATTTACGCGAACAGATCGTCTGAGTGGGCGGCGACAGGCTGCAATAAAGTCGTCTAATGATAAATGTTCGGGAAGGTAGCTTTTTACATCATCAATAAATGAGTCAGGAATATATGTATTAGCGTCCACTAAATGGCTCTCACATCACGTAATAATAGCTGGATCATACCATTTATAGCGCTATCAGGGGATATTTTTAGCTTTTTAAGAGTGATATTGAAGTGTCGACACATTGCCAATATAAATGTTCTTTATAGCCATTATTTTTGATAAATATCAATTTATGTCGACATTTCGCTGGTTTTTTAGCCTATTTTTCCGATCTGAAGGTTGACACTTGCAATGATAGGGCGCATAGTGAACTCACAAATTGTCGACAATCTTAATTTAGTACTTTGATAGACCTATTATGACAGAGCAAAAAGCCAACGATAACTACAACGATATCACGATAACAACAGCATCAGACCAAGTGTTTGTCGACATGCGTCGTGAAATTGTCCAAGGCACCATCGAGCAGGGTAGCAAAATTTCTGAGCCAGAACTTGCTAAACGCTATGGTGTAAGCCGTGCCACCTTACGTGAGGCGCTAAATCGTTTAGAGAGCTGTTATTTGGTAGAGCGTAAAGCAAATGTCGGTTGCCGTGTCGTTGCACTAACAGCTGAGCGTTTAATCGAAGTCTATCAGGTTCGTAGTGCCTTAGAAGGGCTGGCTTGTCGTTTAGCTGCCGATAACATGGAACCTGAAGAAGTGCAGGGTTTAAAACAGTTATTGAACCAGCATTTACAAACACAGCGTGTAAAAGAAGGTGAATCATACTACCAAGAAGCGGGCGACCTTGATTTTCATTATCGCATTATTAAAGGGTCGAAAAACGCACACTTAATTCATCTTTTATGTAATGAGTTGTACCAGTTAATTCGTATGTACCGTGTACAAATGGGGATGGTTGGGCCGCGTGTATCAAAAGCGTTTGATGAACACTTGGCTATTATTAATGCCATTGAAAACCATGACGGTGAATTAGCCGAAATGCTTATGAAGCGCCATATCAGTGCGTCTCAGGCAAATATTCAGACCAAGTTTGACTTACTCGCAGCAAAAAATTAGTAGCGCTTTAGTTAAACAGTCACAATTTAGATTTAAAAAATAGAGTTAGCCAAAGAGCTAAAACCGTTCAAAGATAGGAGTTATCCAATGTCAGCAGGATTGAAATTCAAACAGGCAATCGCCAACAACAAGCCATTGCAAGTGGTTGGCACCGTCAACGCGTACTGCGCAATGATGGCAGAAAAAACAGGTCACCAAGCACTTTACCTCTCAGGTGCGGGTGTTGCTAACGCATCATACGGCATGCCAGATTTAGGTATGACTAGCCTTGATAACGTACTTGAAGATATTCGTCGAATCACCAGCGCTACCGACTTACCGCTTCTTGTTGATGCTGACACAGGGTGGGGCGGTGCATTTAATATTGCTCGTACCGTTAAAGAAATGACCAAAGCAGGCGCAGCTGGCTTTCATATTGAAGACCAAGTAGCACAAAAACGTTGTGGTCACCGTCCTAATAAAGAGATCGTGTCTAAAGATGAAATGGTTGACCGTATTAAAGCTGCGGTTGATGCCAAGACAGACAGTGATTTTTATATTATGGCGCGTACTGATGCATTTCAAAAAGAAGGCTTAAATGCCGCGATTGACCGCGCAGCAGCGTGTGTTGAAGCAGGTGCAGACGCCATCTTCGCAGAAGCGGTACATGATTTAGCAGATTACCAAGCGTTTGCTAAAGCGTTAAATGTGCCGATTCTTGCAAATATCACTGAATTTGGTCAAACGCCACTTTATACAAAAGAGCAATTGAGCGAAGTGGGTGTTGAAATTGTACTTTATCCACTTAGTGCATTTAGAGCCATGAACAAAGCCGCACTTAATGTGTATTCGTCTATTCTTAGCGAAGGCTCGCAACAAAGCCAAGTAGACAATATGCAAACACGTGCGGAATTATATGAGTTTTTAGATTATCACTCATATGAAAACACACTCGATAACCTTTTCTCAGCTAAAAAATCATAACGACAACATATAAGGAGAACACTCATGGTAGATAAAGCATTAGGCGGCGCAGGTTTACGTGGTCAAGTAGCAGGTGAAACAGCACTGTGTACAGTAGGTAAGTCAGGCTCAGGTTTAACTTATTGTGGTTATGATATTAGTGAATTAGCAGATAAAGCGCAGTTTGAAGAAGTGTCTTT
This sequence comes from Pseudoalteromonas sp. P1-8, assembly GCF_001399985.1. Taxonomy (NCBI): domain Bacteria; kingdom Pseudomonadati; phylum Pseudomonadota; class Gammaproteobacteria; order Alteromonadales; family Pseudoalteromonadaceae; genus Pseudoalteromonas; species Pseudoalteromonas sp. P1-8. Next base: position 33,331 of record NZ_LJSO01000007.1, on the reverse strand, counting down.
TTTACTGTCGCGCGGTGAATTACCAACAGAGTCTGAGCTGACTGAATATAAAGCAAAGCTAAAATCACTACGTGGTTTACCAGATGCACTTAAAACAGTGCTTGAGAACATTCCTAAAGACGCGCACCCAATGGATGTAATGCGTACGGGTTGTTCTATGCTAGGTAACCTAGAAATGGAGCAAGATTTCTCGCAAGCGAATGATGCGATTGATCGCCTAGTTGCCGTATTCCCAAGCATTATTTGTTACTGGTATCGTTTTAGCCATGACGGCGTTCGTATTGAAACTGAAACAGATGATGATTCGGTAGGTGCACACTTCTTACGTTTATTACATGACGAAGCACCATCAGCACTGTTCGAGCAAGTAATGAATGTGTCTTTAATTCTTTATGCAGAGCATGAGTTTAATGCATCAACATTCACTGCGCGTGTGTGTGCATCAACATTGTCTGATATTCACTCTTGTGTAACGGGTGCTATTGGTAGTTTACGTGGTCCATTACATGGTGGTGCGAACGAAGCGGCTATGGATATGATTGAAGGCTTCACAAGTGCAGACCAAGCTGAAGATGCACTGATGGGTATGCTTGAGCGTAAAGACAAGATCATGGGCTTTGGTCATGCCATTTACCGTGAATCAGATCCACGCAACGTGATCATCAAAAAGTGGTCAGAAAAACTGGCAGCAGAAGTGGGTGATGATGTTCTATATCCTGTGTCTGTTCGCTGTGAAGAAGTTATGTGGCGTGAAAAGAAATTATTCTGTAATGCTGATTTCTTCCATGCATCTGCGTATCACTTCATGGGGATCCCAACTAAGTTATTCACGCCAATTTTCGTGATGAGCCGTGTAACAGGTTGGACAGCGCACGTGAAAGAGCAACGTGCTAATAACCGTATTATTCGCCCAAGTGCAGATTATACGGGCCCAGAAGCGCGTAGCTATACGCCAATTTCTGAGCGTTAATCGTAATTAAATCAGTGATAGGGGTAGCTTGGCTGCCCCTTTATGAAGGGGCGAAATAAATACAAAAACAATCAGCCCACCTTTGTTCACCGTCACCAAGTACAAGTAGAATCATCATGAATACAAATTTTAGAAAACCATTAGCAGGCACCGGAGTCGATTACTTTGATACTCGCGCTGCTGTTGATGCAATTAAACCAGGCAGCTATGCCACACTTCCTTACACATCGCGAGTACTTGCCGAAAACTTAGTTCGTCGCTGTGAACCTGAAATGCTAAATGATGCACTGTCGCAGTTAATTGACCGCAAGCGTGATTTAGATTTTCCATGGTTTCCTGCGCGTGTTGTGTGTCACGATATCTTAGGTCAAACAGCGTTAGTTGATTTAGCAGGCTTGCGTGATGCCATAGCTGCAAAAGGCGGCGATCCTGCAAAAGTAAACCCTGTGGTACCTACACAGTTAATTGTTGACCACTCATTAGCCGTTGAACACGCAGGTTTTGAACCTGACGCATTTGAAAAAAACCGTGCTATTGAAGATCGTCGTAACGATGACCGTTTCCACTTTATCAATTGGACAAAAACAGCATTTAAAAATATAGATGTGATCCCGCCGGGTAACGGCATTATGCATCAGATTAATTTAGAGAAAATGTCACCTGTGATCCAAAAACGTGATGGCGTGGCATTCCCAGATACATTAGTTGGTACAGATAGCCACACACCTATGGTTGATGCGTTAGGTGTAATTGCTGTCGGTGTCGGTGGCCTTGAAGCTGAAAGCGTGATGCTTGGCCGTGCATCTTACATGCGTTTACCTGATATTGTAGGTGTTGAACTAAAAGGCAAGCCACAACCGGGTATTACTGCAACCGATATCGTATTAGCGATCACCGAATTTTTACGTAATGAAAGAGTTGTGTCGACCTACCTTGAATTTTATGGTGAAGGTGCCGATGCACTTACCCTAGGTGATAGAGCAACTATCTCTAATATGACGCCAGAGTTTGGCGCAACAGCTGCGATGTTCTACATCGATGACAACACACTTGATTACCTACGTTTAACAGGCCGTGAAGAAGAGCAAGTTAAACTAGTTGAAACTTACGCAAAAGAGACTGGCCTTTGGAGTGATAGCCTTAAAACGGTCGAGTATGAGCGTGTGTTAACTTTTGATCTGTCTTCAGTTGGTCGCAATATTGCGGGCCCTTCAAATCCACATCGCCGTGTTGCAACAAGCGAACTTGATAAAGCAGGTATCACTGGCGTTGTTGAGAATGAAGAAGGCTTAATGCCAGATGGCGCCTGTATCATTGCTGCAATCACAAGTTGTACTAATACCAGTAACCCACGCAACGTTATTGCTGCAGGTTTACTTGCGCGTAATGCCAACGCTAAAGGGTTAACTCGTAAGCCATGGGTTAAAACATCACTGGCACCGGGTTCTAAAGCGGTTAAGTCTTACTTAGAAGAAGCCAATTTATTACCTGAGCTTGAACAACTTGGCTTTGGTATTGTTGCCTTCGCGTGTACAACCTGTAACGGCATGAGTGGTGCGCTTGATCCAAAAATTCAGCAAGAAGTGATTGACCGTGACCTATACGCAACGGCTGTACTTTCGGGTAACCGTAACTTCGATGGTCGTATTCACCCTTATGCTAAACAAGCATTCTTAGCTTCACCACCACTGGTTGTTGCTTATGCTATTGCCGGTACTATTCGTTTTGATATCGAAAAAGATGTATTAGGGCATGATCAACAAGGCAACGAAATTCGCCTTATGGATTTATGGCCATCAGACGAAGAAATTGATGCAGTGATTAAACAAAGTGTTAAACCTGAGCAGTTCAAAAAGGTTTACGAGCCAATGTTTGATTTAAGTGTAGATTATGGCGAAGACAACGATCCGCTTTACCAATGGCGTCCACAAAGTACTTATATTCGCCGTCCTCCTTATTGGGAAGGCGCATTAGCGGGTGAACGCTCTTTGAGTGATATGCGTGCCTTAGCTGTGTTGGGCGACAACATCACTACTGACCATTTATCACCTTCAAATGCGATTCTAGCGTCAAGTGCTGCTGGTGAATACCTGGCTAAAATGGGTCTGCCGGAAGAAGATTTTAACTCGTATGCTACTCACCGAGGTGACCATTTAACAGCACAGCGTGCTACATTCGCTAACCCTAAGTTATTGAATGAAATGGTTAAAGAAAATGGTGAAGTGAAGCAAGGTTCATATGCTCGCATTGAACCAGAAGGCAAAGTGACGCGTATGTGGGAAGCTATCGAAACCTACATGCAGCGCAAACAACCGCTTATCATTGTGGCTGGTGCCGATTATGGTCAAGGGTCATCACGTGACTGGGCTGCAAAAGGTGTACGCCTAGCTGGTGTTCAAGTGATTGCAGCCGAAGGCTTTGAGCGTATTCACCGTACCAACTTAATTGGTATGGGTGTATTACCACTAGAATTTAAAGCAGGTACCACGCGAACTACGCTAGGTATTGATGGTAGTGAGAGTTTCAGTGTTAAAGGTGAGCCAACACCAGGCGCAACACTGACACTAGTGATTACCCGTGCCAATGGTGAAATCGTTGAAGTACCAATGACGTGCCGTTTAGATACAGCTGAAGAAGTGTCAATTTATTCAGCGGGTGGTGTACTGCAACGTTTCGCGCAAGATTTTTTAGAATCTGAGGAGCACTAAGCAATGGTATTTAAACCACAAATTAAGGTGCCAGCGACCTATATGCGTGGCGGCACCAGTAAAGGGGTGTTCTTTAACTTGACTGATTTACCCGAGCCTGCTCAAGTGGCAGGTGAGGCGCGCGACAACCTGTTATTACGTGTGATTGGCAGCCCCGATCCTTACCAAAAACAAACTGATGGTATGGGCGGTGCAACCTCAAGCACCAGTAAGACGGTGATATTATCGAAAAGTACTAAAGCTGATCACGATGTCGATTATCTGTTTGGTCAAGTTGCTATCGATAAAGCGTTTGTAGATTGGAGTGGTAACTGCGGTAATTTAACTTCAGCAGTCGGGGCCTTTGCTGTGTCAAATGGTCTTGTTGATGCCAGCAAAATTCCAGAGAACGGCGTTGTTGAAGTTAAAGTATGGCAAGTCAATATTAGTAAAACCATCATAGTGCACGTGCCAATTACTAACGGTGAAGTGCAAGAAACTGGTGATTTTGAGCTTGATGGCGTGACCTTTCCAGCCGCTGAAGTAAAACTTGAATTTATGGACCCTGCTGATGGCGAAGGGGCTTTGTTCCCAACAGGTAACTTAGTCGATGAATTAGAAGTGCCGGGTGTTGGTATGTTGTCTGCAACGATGATCAATGCGGGTATTCCTACAGTTTTCATTAACGCCAGTGAAGTTGGCTATGATGGCACAGAGCTACAAGAAGCCATTAACGGTGATGCATCGGCACTTGAAAAGTTAGAAACGATTCGTGCCTATGGGGCGTTGAAAATGGGGCTAATTTCTCATATTGATGAAGCAAAGGCACGTCAACATACGCCAAAAGTAGCTTGGGTTGCACCAGCTAAAACTTATCATGCATCAAGCGGTAAAGTTGTAAACGAAGCTGATATTGATTTAGTAGTACGTGCTATGTCGATGGGTAAGTTGCACCATGCCATGATGGGCACGGCTGCGGTTGCAATAGGTACTGCAGCTGCTATTCCTGGTACCTTGGTAAACCTTGCTGCAGGTGGTGGTGAGCGACAGGAGGTAAACTTTGGTCATCCTTCTGGCACTTTAAAAGTGGGCGCTGCTGCAACACTTGTTGATGGTAATTGGCAAGTCACAAAAGCAAGTATGAGCCGAAGTGCACGTGTATTAATGGAAGGCTGGGTTCGAGTTCCTCAATAGTACACAGCTGTGCACAGATATAATTTAAATAAAGCGGCGGTTACGCCGCTTTGTCTTATCCGTAGCATTGTTGCTTCATGCCTTCAATAAACTCATCAAACTTGCCGCTCTGTTGCATGAGTTCTATTTCATCATTTAAGTCTTCTAAAACTTTTTGCCAGTGTGGCGTTGATTTGCTGACAGAAAAATATAGCGGTTTGTATTCAAGCTTAGGCTCTAATGCGACCAGTGATTCTAGTATTTGTCGTTTGCCGCTAATTGATAATTCAGACTTGTAAACGCTTGCTTTTAACACTTCAAGATCTGCCACAATCAGGCTTACGCGGTTACTAAGTAAGAGATGAATTAGTTGGTACTCATTATTAGCGACGATTATATCGATTTCTTTATTATCAATCATGGCATCGAGTTCTTTGGTGTTTTTATATGAGCGAACTACACCAATAGGCAAGTCTTTTACAGAGTTTAAATCCCCATTAAATGGAATTTGAGTTCCCTTTAACGCCACGAAAGAAAGATCCCCACCTGGAATGGCATGGCTTAAAGCGAGTAAATCGTTGCGGGTTTTATCAAGGAAGTTATCTGAAATAACATCATCTTCAATGAAATATTCAGGAAAGAGAATATCAGCGCGACCTAATTCAGCCTCTCTTACGGCACGTGCCCAAGGATAAAAACCAATATGCACGCCATAACCTTTTTCAAGTAAGGAGCTTACAGTAAATTGATAGAGCCAGCCTTTGTTGCATAAGTTTTCGTCTATATAAGGAGGCCAATCTAAAGTAACGAGCTTTAATACATGTTTGGCATCTAAGTTATACCCATATCCGCCGTTGAAACGCACCGCTTCTTCAGTGATGATTTCGCCATTTTTTTCAAAGCTAACAGGCGTAAGGCCCGCAAGAGCTTGATATGAGGCGAATAAAAAAAATACGGTCAGTAGTTTCATAAATTGTTTAAGTTTTTGTTATTTATCTAAAGCTTAGCCTTTTGCCGTAAATATACAACCTAGTAACTGTAACAATATCTAACGGATGGAGTACATTTTTCGATCACAGCTTATATTAATAGACTTGAGTGACAAAAAGTTTACATTTGTATTATGATACCACTTAATGCTTTTGCAGCTTAAGGATAACAACAATGATAAAACCAAGTATCTATATATCACTTCTCACAAGCTCTATGCTTGCTCACGCACAATTACCGCTTAGCGTTACAAGCCCAGATGGACAAATAACTGTAAAACTCGAAAAACAACAAAATCAGCTTGTTTATAGCGTAAATTATGGCAACCAAGAGTTTTTGCAGCAATCACAGCTTGGTTTAAATACCAACCTGGGTGATTTTTCACAAAGCCTAAAATATAAAAGCCATACAACAGCTTCAGTCAATGAAAGATATAAGCTGCATAATGCAAAGGTGAGTGAAGTAAACTACACGGCGAATACCTTAAAAGCGCAATTTGAAAACCAAGAGGGCAAAGTACTAGGAGTCGAGTTTAACGTGTCTGATAGCGATGTTGCATTTCGTTATCAGATATCGGGAGCTGAAACTGATACCCGTATTAAGGTGTTAGCTGAATACAGTGCTTTTAACCTACCAGATAATGCAACCACGTTTATAAGCCCACAAGCCTTACCTGAAACGGGCTGGATGCAAACAAAACCAAGTTACGAAGAGCCTTACACCTTCAACGCAGCCCTTGGAACACCGTCAGCGAATGGCGTGGGCTATACATTTCCTGCATTATTTAAAAATAGCGATAAAGGCTGGTTATTAATTTCTGAAACCGGTGTTGATAGCCATTATGTTGGCTCAAAATTAAGCGAAGGCACGAAAGACGGTGTTTATCGTATTTCATTTCCTCAGGCTGGAGAAAACAATGGCATTGGTGCAACTTATGCGGCTATGGCAATGCCTGCAACCACACCTTGGCGCACCATCACGTTAGGAGCAAGTTTAAAGCCAATTGTTGAATCAACCGTGGCGTTTGATTTGGTTAAACCCCTTTATCAAGCAAGCCAAGAATATAAAATGGGTCGTTCAACATGGAGCTGGATTGTTTGGCAAGACCCAAGTATCAACTACGATGATCAAATCAAATTTATCGATTTAGCTGCGTCATTAAACTTTGAATATGTATTAATCGACAATTGGTGGGATAAAAACATTGGCCGCGAGAGAATGGCTGAATTGGTTAAGTACGCCAATGGAAAGGGCGTTGATGTTATTTTATGGTACAACTCAAATGGCTGGTGGAATGACGCACCTCAAACCCCACAAAATAGAATGAACAGTGCACCAGCACGTCGAAATGAAATGGCGTGGTTGCAAAGCATTGGTGTTAAAGGGCTTAAAGTAGATTTTTTTGGTGGTGACAAACAAGAGACCATTAAACTCTATGAAGATATTCTTACAGATGCAAATCAGTATGGTTTAGTGATCACCTTTCATGGCAGCACCATCCCGCGTGGCTGGGAAAGAATGTATCCTAACTTCGTCACATCTGAAGCAGTACTGGCATCGGAGAACCTTGTTTTTCATCAAAATTCGTTAGATTTACATGCCTATAACGCGACTATTTTACCGTTCACTCGTAATGCTATTGGCGCTATGGACTTTGCCCCAGTGTTTTTAAACAAACGCTTATCTCAAGATCAAACAGTCGGCAATATTCGTAAAACCACAGATACATTTGAACTGGCAACAGGTGTGCTTTATCAATCACCAGTGCAACATTTTGGTCTGACGCCAAATAACCTTGAAGAACAACCTCAATTTGTTATTGATACTTTAAAGGCGATGCCAACGGTATGGGATGAAACACGCTATATTGCAGGTCAGCCGGGTCAAGATGCAACGATTGCGAGGCGTCATCAACAAACATGGTGGGTAGCAGCCGTGAATGGTGAAAATAAATCTAAAACATTAGATATTGATTTACCTATGTTAGCAGGTAAAAAAATCACCCTGTTGTTTGATAAAAAAAATGGCATTGCAGGTACTAAGCAAGTCACAGTAAGTAACAGTGGTAAATTAACCTTAAACTTATTAGCTCAAGGTGGCGCACTGATAATTGGTCGCTAAATGTGAGTTAATAGGCGATAAACAAAACCAAGTAGAGAAAAGCGAGCAGGTTGCTCGCTTTTTTTATAGCTATATTTGCCTTGTTAAATTAGACGTGGGTCACAGAGAGGAGGGATGCGCTAATAAACTTAGCTTTTTATTTTTTTAAATTAGAGAAATTTAGAATTAGTACACAGAGTGGATTCGAACCACCAACTTTTGGTGTGGGTCATAGAGAGCGGTAGTGTTCTAAACAACTGAGCTACACAATATTTTAAATTAGGAAAAATTAAGAATTTGTACGACCGAGTGGATTCGAACCACCGATTTTGGCGTGGGTCATAGAGAGCGGTAATGCTCTAACCAACTGAGCTTTTAAATTTATAATTCGGGAAATTTAGAATTGGTACGACCGAGTGGATTCGAACCACTGACTTTTGGGCCGGGTCATAGAGAGCGGTAGTGCTCTAACCAACTGAGCTACAGATGTTTTAAATTTGGAACATTAAGAATTGGTACGACCGAGTGGATTCGAACCACCGATTTTGGCGTGGGTCATAGATAGCGGTAGTGCGCTAATCAACTGAGCTACAACTGTATGATTTTGGTTTTATGATAGAAAAATTATAAAGAATTGAATAAGTTGGTACGACCGAGTGGATTCGAACCACCGACTTTTGGGCCGGGTCATAGAGAGCGGTAGTGTTCTAACCAACTGAAATAGAACTGTATAATGTTGATTTTAGGATAATAAAATTCTGAGGAGTTTGAATAAATTGGTACGACCGAGTGGATTCGAACCACNCCGACCCCTACCATGTCAAGGTAGTGCTCTAACCAACTGAGCTACGGTCGTACTGAGATGTTAAAATCAAGATTGGTACAACCGAGTGGATTCGAACCACCGACCTTTGGAGCGGGCCGTTAAGAGTGGTAGTGCTCTTTCCTTTGGTTATAACTAAATCATGGTACAACCGAGTGGATTCGAACCACCGACCCCTACCATGTCAAGGTAGTGCTCTAACCAACTGAGCTACGGTTGTATTTTGATTTTAAATGGTTGTTAGCGTGGCTAAACAACGGAGGCTAATATATAGCGACTGGTTGTGTGAATCAAGCAGCTTTAGCTATTTTTATGCTAAGTGCTGGTTTTTTATTCATAACGGACTAATTTCGCACCTTCTATAAAAACCTTGCCACCAAGTGACATGGCTTTTAGCTGAGCGCTTTAGATTTTGTAAAATTGCATCATTGCTATCGCTCTCTACAAATTTGCCCATTTCTGTGTCACGCCATATTTGCTGGTAAAGAGGTTGTAGGGTTTCTAATCGACCCACTAAGAATGATTGATAGGGCTGTAATTGCTCTAAATAAAACTTTTTAAACACATTACTTAGCGTTTGCGCCTTTTGTTTATTCTTGTTCGCAGGGCAGAGCTCATCTTTTGAGTACTGCTTGAGCAGCGCTGTTATTTGTTGATTGTAATGTGTTTGCACCCTTGCCGCCGAAATAAGAAGCTTGTTGTATTTAAAACGGTTTAATACTTCGAGTTGGTTGATGATTTGCTCAGGGTCTACAGCGTTTATTTTGCCGTTATTAATATGGTTGTTTAATTTAGCAATTTGCTCCATCGCGCTCACGGTTTCGCTAAAACCTGCGGTGTTTTCATCAATCTGAGTCGAACTTAGCTGCCAGCTTTGCTTAAACTCGCTTTCGTTGAGCAGCATAGCTTTAAAGTAGTTAGGAAGGTTTGCTTGCTTTTGTACTGCGGTGAGTTTTATTTTTTCAAACAGATCATCCTGATCTTCAAAGCTTTCTAAGCACTCATTTGCGCTTTGAATAAACTTAATTTGATAACTAAGAATGTTAGCAGGCGTCGCTGTTTTGCCAAGCTGGTTATTGTGCTCAGCAATAAGGGTTGCAAGTTTACATTGACGTAACTGGGCAAGTTCAAGCATGCCAATGGTTGCTTTATCTTCAGTATTTTCAGTGAAGTGGTTAACAGCTAGTGTACTTGGTTTAGAGAGTTTAAAACTTTCAGTTTTAAGTACGTTTTCTAATCTTTGCGCGTAGGTGTGATTTACATCACCGGAAGAGGGCGTGCAGGCAATAAGTGCCAGGCACGCTGTTGCGATGATAGAGTTTAAAAGGCTATTGGTTTTGCAAAAAAGGTGCATGTTTAAATCGCCTATGAACAGTGAACATCAACATAATTGCTGCGGCACTTAACCCCACAATAATACCTATCCAAAAGCCATGAGGGCCCAGTGCTGGAACAATTAAATCTGTACGAGCAAGTACGAAGCCAAGCGCAAAGCCGATCAACCAATAGGATACAAAGGTGATATAACCAATCGGTGCCGTGTATTTCAATCCACGTAAAATACCATTGGCAGAAACTTGCAGGGCATCTGGTAACTGGTAGATACAAGCAAGTACCATGATTGAAGAAGCAAGAGCTAATACTTCAGGGTTGTCAGAATACAATTGGCTTATAATATCTCGAGCAAAAAAGGTCACACTTGCCAGTAAAAAAGCAATAATTGCCGCGAGAATATAACTCGTTTTAACGGCATTTTTTAACTGCTGATAATGTTGTTGGCCAAACAAATTGCCTATTCGAATGCTAATGGCAATTGAGAGGCTCAACGGCATCATAAACAGTAATGTCGTCACACTGGCTGCAATTTGGTGACCGGCAACAGCAACTGCACCTAAGTGTGCTATAAACAAAGGAATACAAGCAAATAGCGTTACTTCAAAAAAAGTAGCTAATGAAATTGGAATACCCACTTTGGTGATAGTCCACAAAGTAGCGGGCTTTGGCGCTTCGAAATTGGCTAGCAATGCTTTGGCATCAATCTTTTTGTTAAAGTGACAATAAATAACCTGAGTTAACGCCATTGCTGTAAATACCAGCGCCGTGGCAATACCACAGCCCGCGCCACCGTACGCTTGAAAACCTAATTTACCGTGTATAAATACGTAGTTGGCCGGAATATTAACTGCTAAGCCAATTAAACTAATGTAAAAAGCAGGTTTGGTCATTCCCATACCTTCAGTGATATTTCGGTACACACTGAAAAGTAAAAAACCAAAAATACCCCATTTAACAAAATGAATGTATTGCTCAGCTAAGTGGGTAATAGACTGTGAAGTATCTAATTGACTAAGCACAGTATCAGCAAGGCTTGCCAGTCCTAAACCGATTATGGCAAGTACTAACGCCAGATACAGGCCCTGTTGAAAATAATGACTAATACCTTGTTTATCGTTTGAACCAGCAAACTGCGCTATGATCCCGGTTAACGCCAATAATATGCCTTGCAGTGCAAGCATCAACGGATTCCAAATACCCGTTGCAATAGAAAGTGCCGCCAAATCTGTTGCACTGACTTGGCCTGCCATCACGGTATCTACAACCGTCATTAAAATAAGGGTTACCTGTGCCAAAAAAACAGGAATGGCTAACGAAATTAACCTTTTGGCTTCCCAACTACAAAAAGACATAAATTACACGACTAAATAAACAGACAGCCATTGTAATCTATTCATAGATCAATAAAAATCGCAGTTATCTATTTAATGAAGAAAAGAGAAAGCGATGTTCACTGGAATTGTGCAAACGCAAGCCGTTGTGGTTGATGCTACTAACCAAGGCGGTGTACTAAGGCTAGCTTTAAAAGTAGAGCAGCAATATGCTGAAAACCTGAATATCGGCGCAAGCATAGCTATTAATGGTTGTTGTTTAACCGTGGTGAAGTTTGCATCAGACACGAAAGGTTGCTGTGTTATAAATTTTGATGTGATTGATGAAACATTAAAGTTAACCAACCTAGGTATGCTTGTTGTCAATGACACGGTGAATTTTGAGCGTTCAGTGACTTTTGGTACTGAACTGGGCGGGCATATCGTGTCGGGTCACATTCATTGTATGGCCGAGATACTTTCAATTAACCACCATCAAGATAACTGTAAAATGCAATTAGCATTAACAAAAGAGTGGCAAAAATACGTGCTTTATAAGGGATTTGTGAGCGTTAACGGGGCAAGCCTCACTGTAGGTGAAGTTGATGAGCAGGGCTTTTGGCTACACTTGATCCCAGAAACACTCTCTATTACCAATCTCGATAACTACCGCGAGGGTGATAAGTTAAATATCGAAGTCGATCAGCAAACTTATACCATTATCAACACGGTCGAAAATTATCTCTCGCAACAAGCAAAATAAATACATCAAACGAGCTTAATAAATATAGCAAACGAGCAAATTAAAAAATTTGCTCGTCGTCACTATCGACATGTAATTCGAGTTTGTTGTGTGCGTAATCTATATGCATATTTAAATGAATGGGATTGCAACATGCTGCGCAATCTTCATAGTAATCTTGGTCACCGTCGCTTGCATCAAGTGCAACATGAATATGGTGGCCACAGTGAGGGCATGAAATCCGTTGTGTGTATTGGTCTTTCATCAGCTTTTACCTTAATCAGGCATGCCTGAGTTCGTTAAATTGCAATCTTTATTAAACCCTAACTCATCAAAAATGAATCTAGATTTAATTAGATTGATATAACTCTCTAACCGAATAGATGTAAGCGTAGTGCTACCAATTCGGTTAGCATCTTTATTAATACGCTTTATAAGATAAATATAGCTGTGTTTAGCGGTTTGTGTCATTCCTTTTACAGTGATTTCGTGCTTATTTCAGTAGCTGATCAATTTGTTGTTTTGCTTCAGTAAGATAGTGCCCAGCAAATATATTGGCATTATTGAGCATAGGGTATAGTTGATAGATGGCTCTACGTTGCTCGTAACCTACCTGCAATGGGTAGATATCGTTATAGGCATCATAAAAGCTATTAGGCAATGGCGCATAAAGCTCACTCATGGCAATATCGCATTCCCGATCACCATAATAACAAGCAGGGTCAAATACACTGGGTACATTATTATAAAAGCCCATATTTCGACGCCAAAAATCACCATGCAATAACGATGGCTCTACAACATGGCTATGCAGTGCGTCTTTAACAAAAGCGATGAAGGTGTCTTGGTTGACAAGTTCAATGCCTTTTTCTTGTAATAACTGCAATTGCCAACCAATGCGTTCTTCAGCAAAAAATACATCCCATTTTTTGTGCCAACGATTTGGTTGTAGAGTAGGGCCAAGAAAATTATCGTTATCTAAGCCGAACATGGCTTGGGTATGCTTTTGGTGTAAATGGGCAAGGTGTTCCCCCATTTCATGCCAATTGGTATGGGGCTGTTTATCAAGCTCTAACCATTCAAGCACGATAAATGAAAACTCAATATTGCAACCTGTGGTGATGCAGTCTGGGATCATAAATAGGCTTTCTTGGGTTAATAGCTCAAGATTAAAGGCTTCGCACTCTAGGCGCTCTAGATCACTCAAGTGAGCAACTTTCACAAAGAAGTGGTGTAGATCATCACCAATTTGAAAGTATTTGTCGTTATTGGGTGATTGTAATTGGCGCTTAAAGGTATGCTTAAAATCAAAGTGCATCGCTTGGCTAATCTGTTCATTCACCGAATTCCACATAATTTTGTTCACCTTTTAACCATATAATTAAACTATGGCAAAAAGACGATGAATTAACAAACCCATAGCGTTAATATTGTTAAAGTTTATCGAAGTACTTATGAGGGGTCAGATGAATAAAAGTCTCATTACTAATTTAGTGGCGCTTGCCTTAGTATTAGTCGGATTTTTATTTGAACAAGCAATTGTGCTTTCTGTTGGTTTATTTGCGTTATCGGGCGCAGTAACTAACTGGCTTGCTATTCACATGCTATTCGAAAAAGTACCATTTTTATACGGCTCTGGGGTTATCACTTTAAAGTTTGCCTCTTTTAAGGTGGCTATTCGTAACTTGGTAATGACCGAGTTCTTCGCCGAAGAGAAAATCGATCAGGTAATGGCGTTAGCTAAGCCAAATATTGATTTAGAGCCAGTGATCAGTGAAGTTAATTTAAGTCCGGCTTATGACTCATTAATTGAGGTTATCGAAAACTCACAATTTGGTGGCATGCTATCAATGTTTGGTGGCCGTGATGCGCTTGAGCCGATGCGTGAACCTTTCATTGAAAAAATGAAAGCAGCGGTGATTGATATTTCAAAGAGCGACGAATTTAAAACCATTCTAGATGAAAAGCTATTTGCCAACTCTCATCTTGGTGGCTCATTGCACAGTACTGTTGAGCGTTTAGTTGATGAGCGTTTGAATGAGCTTACGCCAACCATGGTAAAAGATATTATTCAAACCATGATCAAAGAACATTTAGGTTGGTTAGTGATTTGGGGCGGAGTATTTGGCGGCCTATTTGGCCTGATCGCTGCGCTAGTTTAACGAAGAAGGAATTTGTAGCAGGCCTTTAAAGACCTGCTACAGTGAATTCATCATTATTTAGAACCAGCAATAACAATCACTGTGTCATCAGATACTTTAGCAATATCTTGAATACTTGTTTTTGTTGCTGTTTCAAAATTTAAGTATTTCGCAGAGTTATGAAAACCATAAGTGCTTGCAAACTTATCAGTCGTCATATCATTGCAAAGTAGTTTTTCTGTCATTACTCGTTTGCTTAAGCGTAGATCGCGCATTGTGCTTGATACGTTTAATGGTTTGTTAGAAGCAATGGCCATGCAAGCTTGCGTGCCAACAGAGTTATCTGCTGCGACAAATTGTGCTGCACTTGCATCAGTTGCTGCTAATGAAGAACCTAAAATTAATGCTGTACCTAGTGCTGTAGTTAACGTATTCATCTTTCTCTCCAGTTGTTGTCCGTATTACGTTTAGTATGTGCGACCTCGCTTTTATGGATACTTCACACTTCCTGTTTGCTGGGCACATTTAAAGTATTACGCTAAACAAGAACAATTGCTGTTAATGAATATCGACAAGATGTAAGTAAGTATGTAGATGTGAACAAGTAAAACTAACCGCTTGATAAGTGCTATTTTAAAGTGTGAATTTTGACACAAATAGGCTGAAATTTTTTTCATTTATTTTTTAAAACATGTTTTGGCTCGTATTAAAGGCTTAATTTTTACGTAGCTGTTACATTTAAGTATTAACTCTAGCTTTTCTTAAAAAGGCTATTCAGAGTATAAGGAGCATGAGTGACCACAAAATTAGCAGGCTATTATCAACAAGCCTATGCATCTGAATCAAAACACTTTAATCAATGTTTTTATTGTGGTTGTGAAGCAACTGAGCGAGATTTTTGTCCGCCACTGCATATGCTACAAAGCATTATAGATTTAGGCGAAGAGGCTGAATTTATATCAATTCCAGCATGTTATGAGTGCTTTGCATTACTGCATAACGAACGAGAGCTGACTATTGATGGGCGAGTTACAAAGCTTAAAAAGAAACTTTCAACAAAGTATGCAAAAGCGCTGAGAATTTATCACATGTGGCATGAGAGTGAACTCCACGATATGAGTGATGAGTTTGTGCACAGTATTAAAGCAGGCATGAAGTTAGGTGCAGAGGCAGCAGAGCGAGTAGCATTTCAAGGTTATAGCTATGCAACTGAAGATGCCAGTGTCACTATTCGTGAGAAGCGTGCCGAATTTGATGTGCAAGGCAAAGTTTTTTATGACTTTAAAGACGCGCTTAATTATTGCATTAATGATTTACAAGTCGACAGAACAGAATTCTATAAGCTGGTGGTGGAAGATTATAATGGCGATTTTAACCGTGCATTGAGTCAATACCGCCATCGACACGAAAAAGTAACCGCAGCTAACGATGCTGATTCACTGATTAAAAGTTTTGCCAAGCAGCATAAGCAAAACTCAGACTTTGTAACTCGCACTGTGAAACATTTTATCAACAAAGATCCGAGCTTAACGACCGAAGGTGCGTTAGAGCAGCTATATAACAACTACATAAAGAAATAGTGCTCTGTGAGGCTGGTTGTTCGTCTTGAATATTGGTGACTGGCCTCGTTTACTCGCATTAGAATTAACAATTAGTTAAAGTAATTAAATAATAAAAAAGAGGAACGTAAGAATGCAAAAATTTGCACCATCCTTGTTGGTTATGGCGCTTGGTGTCGCGTTAGCGGGATGCCAAGACAATGGCCCACAAGATCCAAAAGTCTCGATTAACAAAAAACCATACCCAAGCACTTATCAGCCACTTGCATCACAAAGTACGTTAATCACTAATGCCACTGTTTTAACCGGCACTGGTGAGCGTTTAGATGACGCAGATGTATTCTTTGTTGATGGCAAAGTACAACAAGTAGGTAAAGACCTTTCTGTACAAGCTGATAAAACAATTGATGCAGAAGGTAAATGGGTAACACCGGGTATTATTGACGTCCATTCACATTTAGGTGCATACCCAACTCCATCAGTGGCATCTCACCAAGATGGTAATGAAATGACCAGCCCTGTGACTGCAGAAGTATGGGTTGAGCATTCAGTATGGCCACAAGATCCTGGCTTTAACCGTGCTCGTGAAGGCGGTATTACGTCATTACAAATTCTACCAGGTTCAGCAAACTTAATTGGTGGCCGCGGTGTAACACTTAAAAACATTCCTTCGCACACGATGCAGGGTATGAAATTTCCTGAAGCACCGTATGGTTTAAAAATGGCATGTGGTGAAAACCCTAAACGTGTTTATGGCCGTAAAGGTGTTTTACCATCAACGCGTATGGGTAACATGGCGGGCTATCGCACAGCGTGGATTGAAGCGACTGAGTACAAACGCGAGTGGGATAAATACGAAAGTGATTATGCCGCGGGTAAAAACCCTGCAGTACCTCATCGCGACATTAAGCTAGATACACTAGCTGGTGTGTTAGAAGGTGACATTTTAATCCATAACCACTGTTATAAAGCAGAAGAAATGGCCATGATGATCGACCTTGGTAAAGAGTTCGGCTATCACTCAGGTACTTTCCATCACGGTGTTGAAGCATACAAAATTGCTGATTTACTTGCTGAGAACGGTAACTGTGCGGCACTTTGGCCAGATTGGTGGGGCTTTAAAATGGAAGCCTACGACATGGTTCAAGAGAACGTAGCAATTGTAGATGCTGTTAAAAATTCATGTGCCGTTGTTCACTCTGATTCAGATACAACTATCCAACGCTTAAACCAAGAAGCCGGTAAAGTTATGTATCGCGCGAATGATGTGGGCTATGACATCTCTGAGCAACACGCAATCAAGTGGATCACTTCAAACGCGGCTAAATCGCTAGGTATTGATGATAAAACAGGTTCACTTGAAGCAGGTAAGCAAGCTGATGTGGTTATTTGGAACCAAAACCCATTCAGTGTTTATGCGAAAGCTGAACAAGTATTTATCGATGGTGCCAAAGTTTATGATCGTAACGATGATAAATACCAAGCACAAAGTGATTTCATGCTAGGTCAAAAATAGGAGTAACATTGATGACAAAATTAACTAAATCATTAAAGCTGTCACTTGTTGCTGCTGGCTTATTTTCTGCGACAGCAAGTGCTGCATCGGTAGCGATTGTAAATGCAACACTACACACTTCAACAGAGCAAGGCGTACTTGAAGGCGCAAGCATTGTTATTGAAGATGGCAAAATTGTTGCTATTAACCCAGCATCTATCAACGCGGATACAACCATTGATGCAAAAGGCCAAATCGTGACTGCTGGCTTTATTGGCACTATGAACCAATTAGGCTTAGTCGAAGTGGGTGCTGTTGCAGGGTCGCGCGATGGTGGTGACGACAAAGCGGGGATTGATTTTGATCCAAGCCTTGCATTCAACCCACGCAGTAGCTTAATTCCTTATGCACGCAAAGGCGGCATTACACAAGACGTAATTGTACCAAACGGCGGTGACAGTATCTTTGCGGGTCTTGCATCTGTAGTTGATCTATCAGGTAGCTTTGAAAGCGTAAATAAAAAGCAAGTTGCACTTGTTGTTCATTTAGGTGAAAAGAGTAAAGGCTCACGTGCTATGTCGATGAAAACACTTATCGACAAGCTTGAAGGCGAAAAGTCAGCTAAAAAAGATGACAAAAAAGAGCCATCAACAGAGCAAAAAGTGCTAGCAGCTGTGCTTGCGGGTGATATGCCACTGATTGCGAGTGTTCAACGCGCATCAGACATCTATGAGCTTGTTAAGTTAAAAGAAACCTATGGCATCAATTTAGTGATTCATGGCGGTGATGATGCTGTTGTGGTTGCGGATGCTCTAGCTAAAGCGGATGTTCCTGTGATCATTAGCTCTATGGCTAACTTACCGGGTAGCTTTGACTCATTACATGCAAACCTTGCTAACGCAGGTAAGCTTGAAAAAGCTGGTGTAAAAGTCATTATTGGTGTTGCTGGTGACTCAAGCCACAATGTATACCAATTACGTTTTGATGCAGGTAATGCTGTGTCATACGGTATGAGCCAACAAGGTGCACTTAGCGCAGTAACCAGCAATATTGCTGATGTTTTTGGTTTAAACTCAGGCGCAATTGCCAAAGGTAAACGTGCAAACCTAGTTATGTGGTCTGCAGATCCATTTGAGCTTAACTCACACGTAAGCAAAATGTGGATCAACGGTGAAGAGGTTTCAACCGAAGCGCGTCAAGATAAACTACGCGATCGTTATACAACTGATTCAGCGATGCCACGCGCTTATACAAAATAAGCGTTAATGCATACGAAAAGGCCGCAAATTTGCGGCCTTTTTTAATACATATTTTCAAAGTAAAAACTAAAAAATTAGATTGCTTAGTTTATAAAGGCTAAGGCCAAATATAAGCAGTATTACTGGCACAATCACAAGGTTAAGTAAAAGCGAATTAGTGTAGCCTTTCATCACCGATTTTTGATTTACCAACCAAACAAGGTAACAGGTTACAATTGGCAGTAATAAACCATTGGCAGCTTGCGCAAAGATGATAACCGCAACCGGATCAAGCCCAAGCGATGCGACCAGTGCACCGAAAACAAGGATAGTGATAGCAACCAGTTTAAAACGTGTATCCCTCATTTGTGTTGACCAACCAAGCATGCCGCATACAGCGTAAGCACCCGCAAGAGGTGCAGTTATTGCGCTAGTAAGCCCGGCAGCACATAAACCGATAGCAAAGAAATAATGAGCCATACCACCTAGAAGTGGCTCAAGCTGCACAGCCATATTGGCCGCTGAAATTTTACCTGCATCAGTACCGTAAAATGCCACAGAGGCTGTTGATAAGATAGCTAACGTGATTATGCCACCTAAAGTTATCGAAATACCGGTATCAAGGTTTGTTTCTTTGATTACTTTGTCGATATTTTTTGAACTATCGTGTTTTTCTGCAAGTACCCCAGAGTGTAAAAACAGGTTGTAGGGCACAATTGTCGTGCCTATCAAGGCAAGTACCGTGGTAATTGAATTATCAGGTAAGCTAGGTATAAATCCTTTTAGCACTTCACCAAGTGGCGGAGCTGCCATCACCAGCGTTGAAATAAATACTAAACTCATCAACACCACTAAAACAATTAACGCACCCTCAATGACTTTATGTTTGCCACTGTACAAAAGAACTGCACTTAAAACTGCAATAAGGGGAGTCCAGAGTAATGGGTTTACAGAAGGTAGTATTTCTTGCAGTCCTAAACTGGCACCAGTCAGATTACCAGCTTCATAAGCTGCACTGCCAATGCCAATCGCACTTATTACTAATATTACAGCCAGGGCTTTAAAAATCGGTGTTTGAATGGTGCTTCTAAGTGCTGAGGCTAAATCTAGCCCTGTAGCCACACCAAGACGAGCTGCCATAGATTGCAGCAAAATAGTCGCTATGACAGAGAACAATAAAGTCCAAATAAGAGCAAAGCCAAAATTAGCACCAGCAACACTTGCCGTGGTGATGGTACCTGGGCCAATAAAAGCAGCGGTGACAAGAAGTCCGGGTCCTAAACGCATGATAAAACCTTTTATTATTATTTTTAGTACATTAACTGATAGATAAAACAGCTATCGTTATATAAAACAGATCTTAAGATTATAGAGAGTCGAAGCAAGGGTAAAGTAAAAGAGGTGAGTTGCGTTAAGTTCACGTGTTTACCAAATATCAATCCACTCTGTAAATTTTATACAAAGTAGGTAGCAGTGGCACAGCATACATAGTTTTTAATATATAGATAATTATTTAAAATCAGTAAGTTACTTTAGTTTTTTGGTTTGGTTGGTTTTTTGCAAGGAATAGGCATTCATGTTGTTATACAAAAGGAAATGAAAATGCCTGAACTTACTTTTTCAGCTTATGCGGCTGTGTATGTTTATCTAATTATGCTGACTATTCAGTGGATAGTTGCAGCTGTCACAAAAGCCAAACAACCCAATGCGGTGCCTGGTAAACTCGATAATTCATTAAGTCATGACAGCTTTGTGTTTCGTTCACATCGCACTTTTATGAATACCTTAGAAAATAGTCCGTTATTTTTAGGTACCGTATTTCTGGGATTCTTTTTAAACTTGAACAGCAGCACATTTGCACTGTGTATATGGGTGTATGTGATTGCAAGGATCATTCATATGCTGCTGTATTATGGTGTGGCTACTGAGAAGAATCCAAGCCCACGCAGCTATTTCTTTTTAATCGCTGCTTTGGCAAATATTGTGATGCTCGTTCTGATTGGTTTACGTTTGATTTAAACAGCATTGCTAACATATAAAAAAGGCATTGAAAGAATACTCATTCAATGCCTTTTTTAATAGTGAAAACCTAGCTACTCAACGCCGATAAAGCCACCGGTCTGATGTGACCACAGGGCAGCATAGATGCCACCTTGTGCGATTAATTGCTCATGAGAGCCTTGTTCTACCACGCCACCTTCATCAAGCACAATGAGCCTATCCATTTGCGCAATAGTTGATAAACGGTGTGCAATGGCAATTACAGTTTTGCCAGTCATTAAATCGTCTAGGCTGGTTTGAATCGCGGCTTCAACTTCAGAATCAAGAGCACTGGTTGCTTCATCCAATATAAGAATTGGCGCATCTTTTAGAAGGACTCGTGCAATAGCAATACGTTGACGTTGACCACCAGAAAGCTTCACACCGCGTTCACCAACTTGTGCGGCAAAGCCTTTATTGCCTTTGCTGTCTTCAAGGTCTTCGATGAACTCAATTGCTTCTGCTTGCTTTGCGGCCGCAAGCATTTCATCTACAGTTGCATCGGGTCTACCATAAAGAATGTTATCTTTTACTGAGCGGTGTAACAGTGAGGTATCTTGCGTCACCATCGCAATGTGCTTACGTAAGCTTTCTTGGCTTACCTCAGCGATGTTTTGACCATCAATACGAATTGTGCCCGAGTCAACATCATAGAAACGCAGTAATAAATTCACTAAGGTAGATTTACCCGCGCCAGAGCGACCCACTAAACCTATTTTTTCACCCGGTTTGATGTCTAGATTTAAACCATTGATAACAGGGCCGCGGTGGGTTTCGTTGGCAGCTTTACCATAGTTAAATTGCACATTATCAAAGCTTATCGACCCTTCATTAACAGTAAGAGTGCTTGCGTTTTCTTTATCATCAACTTCAATCGGCGTTGATAGGGTTTTCATACCATCAGCAACAGTACCAATGTTTTCAAATAGGCTACTGATCTCCCACATGATCCATTGTGCCATACCGTTTAATCTCAGCGATAAACTCACCGAAATGGCGATAGCACCAACACTGATGGCGCTAATTGACCATAGATATAAAGAGAGGGCAGCAATACTAAATACCAATAAGTAATTTAGCGTGTTGATAGAGAAGTTTAAGCTAGTAACTAGGCGCATTTGCTTATATACCGGCTGTAAAAACACATCCATGCTGTCTTTTGCATATTGTTCTTCTCGCTGTGTGTAGGAGAACAATTTGATAGTCGAAATGTTAGTGTAGCTATCAACTACACGTCCGGTCATTTCTGAGCGTGCATCAGCTTGCGAGCTGGCTACTTTCTTGAGCTTAGGTACAAAATACATTTGAATAGCGGCGTATAAAACCAGCCAAATCAATAATGGCAACATTAAGCGCCAGTCAGATTCTGCGACCAAAAACACCATGGCGCCAAAGTAGACCACGATATACATTAGAACATCGAGCAATTTCATCACTGATTCACGAACAGCTAATGAGGTTTGCATTACTTTTGTCGCAATACGGCCTGCAAATTCGTTTTGATAAAAACTAACACTCTGACGAAGCAAATAACGGTGTGCTAACCAACGGATAGACATAGGATAGTTGCCAAGGAGCGCTTGATGTAACACCGCTGAGTGAAAGAACACGACAATAGGTAACACCACCAGCAACATAATCGCCATTTTTGTAAGTTCAGCCTGCTGCTCTACAAACAAGGTATCTGGGGTATATTCGCCAAGCCAATCGACCAGTTGCCCCATGTAACTAAATAGCGATACTTCTAAAATAGCGAGCGCTGCGGCACTCAAAGACATAAATAGCAGTGATAGTTCCATGCCACGGGTATAATGACGGCAAAAAGCAAATAAGCTATTAGGTGGCTGAGAGGGTTGCTCTTTAGGAAACGGATTAGTCATCCGCTCAAATAAACGATACATAGACGACGCTTTTTAAAAATCAAAGTAGCCTTACTATACCATTTGAGTGGTTTTTTAGCAGTTCATTTAATTTAAAAACTAAGATTAAAATCTATCAACTATTCAGTTATTTACATCTAGTGTGAGAAATGAAAATATAATAAGAAAAAGGAATTAATGATGAAAAAGTTGCTTTATACGCTGTCCCTCGTTTTTAGTTTACCGCTTTGTGCCTACCAAACCGACACCCACATATTTAAGGGCAAAAAAACTGCCATCGAAAAACCCGTAACGGTGACATTACCTGACGGCTATCAAGACTCAAAAGAGTACAATGTTATCTATATATTACATGGCTACAGTGGCAATCACAGCGATTGGACTAAGCTGACAAACATTGAAAAACTGGCAGACCAATATGATGTCATCATTGTTAACCCTGATGGCAACTTCGGTTCGTGGTATCTCGATTCTGATATCGACAAAAGCTCGCAATACGAAACCTACATCGCAGACGATTTACTAAATTATATCGATTCTAAATATTCGACCAATCGGTCTAAAAGTGGCCGTGCAATCACTGGCTTATCAATGGGGGGCTTTGGTGCTTTGCACATTGCAATAAATCACCCAAACCTGTTTGCAGCAGTTTCAGGGATGTCTGCTGGGGTTGATGTTAGGCCCTTTAGTGCAGAGTTTGATCTTGCAAAAGTACTCGGCAGTTACGCTGAAAACAAAGAAAAATGGGATAGCATAGCCATTATTAATAACCTCCATAAAATTGCTGCAGGCAATACGGCATGGAAAAAGGGCGCTGATACCTTACCGATTATGCTTGATATAGGCGTTGATGACTTTTTTATTGAGCAAAACCGAGCGCTACACCAAGCGATGTTGAAAATGCGCATCCGCCATGACTATGTTGAACGTCCGGGCATTCATGACTGGCACTATTGGAATAAAGTGATTGCCTATCAATTTTTATTTTTAACCTCACATATGGCGCCATAAAAGATGTTTCAACGTATTCTTGTGTTAATTGCTATCGGCTTTTTTGGTTTTATTGGTTGGGTTATCTATCTTGCCAATACTGGGCAAAAGTCGGTGTTTTTCGAACTCGTTGCGGCAATTCCTTTCGGTGATAAGTTGGGGCATTTTTGCTTATTTGGACTACTTACGCTATTCATCAACCTCGCCTTTAAGTTTAAAACAATGAATATTGCTGGGCGGCCTATTTATTTAGCTGTGCTGATTGTAAGTACATTTGTGATTTTAGAAGAGCTAAGCCAGTATTTTGTCGAATCTCGGACGCTAGATTTTGTCGATTTAATCGCTGATTTTGTGGGTATTGCCGTTTTCAGTGCTTTTTCAGCTTGGCTTTGCAAAAAGTTATATCCAATTAAGGCTTAAACTTTCAGTGACTTGTTAGGTTTCGTCTATACTCAGTGTAGACCTAGCCTAAAAGTTGCGTATGAACATAGATACATCGGATTATTTGTCAGATATTATTGAGCTTCTACTCGATGCAGTATGTGTAGTTGATGCCAAAGGCACGTTACTTTTTACTAATCCTGCCTTTGAAACAATTTTCGGATACGCGCCAGAAGAAGCCATTAATAGAAAAATGTTGGACTTTGTTTATCCAGAAGACAGAGCCAAAACCATCAATGCCATTAATCAAATTGTGGTCAATGATCAGCACCCACGATTTGAAAACCGCTGGGTTAGAAAAGATGGCAGAATAGTGCATGTTTTATGGTCTGTTTATTGGTCTAAAGAAAAGCAAGTTAGAGTGGCTATTGCTTATGACATTACAGAGCAAAAAAAGCTCGAACAAAAACTGATTTATATGGCTGGGCACGACCCTCTGACCGATCTCCCCAACCGCAGTTTCTTAACCACCCAGCTTGAGGAATCATTGTCGATTGCGAACACCATTTCAACCGTGATTGCAGTTCTGTTTATCGATATTGATGGCTTTAAGCAAGTTAATGATATTCATGGTCATGGTGCTGGCGACAAGCTCTTAAAAACCATTGCTATGCGTATTCGTCATGTCTTAAAAAAAGAAGACAGTGTAGGGCGCTTAGGGGGCGATGAATTTGTGGTGATCCTCAATAGCATTAAACACAAAAAAGACGTCATCGAAATGGTTGACGAATTAATAACCGAGATTTGCCAACCCTTAATTTATAACGATGCAGAGCTTATTTACTCGCCAAGTATTGGTGCCGTATTGTTCCCCGAGCATTATGGTGACGCAGAATATCTCATTCAGTGTGCCGATAAAGCCATGTACAAAGCAAAGTATGAAGGGGGTAATCGTATGGTGTTTTACAATGATGGAATAAAGTTACCCGGCGCTAAAAACACAGGGTAATTTTCCTTAGACCACTGCTGGTATATGGTTTCAACCTAATAATTTGTTTTCTAACTCATAACTATTGCGCAAAGTGAAATATTAGTTAGCCTTGAATGATTCATTGAAGGAGTGAAACTATGTTTAAGCGTAAAAAAATAACAACAACGGGTGCTTTGTTTAGCTCATCGCTGTTATTGATCTCGGCAGCTCATGCCACAACACCTCAATATAAAGATCAACAAGCTTTGCATGATATTGCAAATGCCGTTTCTAAAGCACGTATAGAGCAAGATATTCAAACGCTGGTTGATTTTGGCACTCGCCATACTCTATCTGAGACGAAATCAAATACGCGTGGTATTGGAGCAGCAAGGCGTTGGATCAAGTCTGAGTTTGAGGCGATTTCTAAAGCCTGCGGTAACTGCCTAGAAATCATCGAAGTAAAAGACACTATTTCTGGTGAAAAGCGTATTCCAAACCCGGTTGAAGTTGTCAATGTTGTGGCTATTCAGCGCGGTCAAGTTGATGCGAACCGAATGGTTATGATGTCGGGTGATATTGACTCGAGAGTGTCTGATGTAATGGACTATACTTCAGATGCGCCAGGGGCTAACGATAATGCATCTGGTGTGGCTGGCGTGCTGGAATCGGCGCGTGTTTTATCAAAGTATAAATTTAATGGCTCAATTGTTTATGCAGCATTATCTGGTGAAGAGCAAGGCTTGTTTGGTGGTAAAATTTTAGCTAAATATGCACAACAGCATAACTGGCGTGTTCATGGTGTTTTAAACAACGACATGATTGGTAATTCAACCGGGATTAATGGGGTAACAGATAACACAACTGCACGTATCTTCTCTGAAGGTACACGCGTTATTGAAACCAAAGAGCAAGCCCATAAACGCCGTTTTACAGGCGGGGAAGTTGACTCTGCAAGTCGAAACCTAGCGCGTTACATAGATACAATTGCAGATCGCTACATTGAGAATTTGGATACCATGTTGGTATATCGACTCGATCGTTTTGGTCGAGGAGGGCATCACCGTCCATTTAATGATGTTGGCTTTGCAGCAGTGCGTATAATGGAAACCAACGAAAACTATAATCAACAGCATCAAGACTTGCGTACTGAAAATGGTATTACCTACGGCGACACCATTGACCATGTTGATTTTGCCTATGCGGCAAAGTTAACGTCACTTAATGCAGTGACAATGGCTTCAATGGCATGGGCTCCAGCGCCACCAACGGGCGTTAGTATTTCAGGTGCAGTAAAGCCAAGTACAACATTAGCGTGGCATAAAAGCGATGATCCAACGGTGGTCAGTTATAAAATCTATTGGCGTTACACGAGTGAGCCACAATGGCAATTTAGCCGCGATGTTGGCAATGTAACCGAAGCAACCCTTAAAAATGTTGTTATCGATAACTACTATTTTGGTGTTGCCGCTGTAAACAAAGACGGTATTGAATCACCGGTTGTATTTCCTGGCGATGTTGGCGCGTTTGAATGGCCAGACAAATCAACTAAATAGGAATTGTAAGGTCATAGCGGACACCTCCCAGTTCGCTATGAGCAGCTGTAATATGCCAGTTATGGGCTTCGACAATTTGTTTTACTATCGCAAGCCCAATTCCTGAGCCTGACTGTTTTACCGTTTTTAAGTCTGGCACTCTATAAAGATGGTCAAAAATCTTTGCTAAACTTTCATCGCTGACGCCAGGGGCTGAGTCTTCATAGCAGATTAAGAGCTGAGTTTGGTTTTGGCTAATCGTCAAATTTATCTTACCAGGGTGATTTGTGTACTTAAGCGAATTACTGATTAAGTTTGCAAATAACTGTGAAAGCCGTGTTGCATCGCACTCAAAGTTTAATTCATCAGCAACATTTTGTGAGAATCTCACTTCAAATTTATCAAGCTGTATCACCATATCTGTGTGCAAGCTTTGGAAATACTCAGCCGCATTAATTGTTGTTACGTTGAGCTGAAAGCTGCTTTGTTCTAAAAGTGAAATTTTATTTAAATCAGTGACTAAAGTTGCCATATCGGTGATTTTTTGGTTGAGTTTTTCGTATGTAAGCTCATTAAATTGAGTTAAGCCTGCTTGGAGCGTTTCAAGGTGTAAGCGCAACCCGGTTAATGGACCACTTAACTCGTGAGCAACTTGTGATAATAACTTACTACGTTGACTGATTTGTTTATCGAGATAATTTCGGCGCTGTTCAATAAGCTGTTTTCTCTGTCTTATTCTTAATAAAGCAATGCCCATTACAGCTAAAAGCAGGCTAAATAATAAAATGCTATATAAGATAGTTTGGCGCTGTGAGGCAATTGCTTGGCTTTTTTCATTATCTTGGAGTTTTAAATCTTGAATGGCCAAATCACGGTCGCGCATGGCAATGGAATTTTGCAGCTCCGCTAAACGTTGATTGTAGTTGTTGCGGGCAAAGCCTTTTTCAAGCTCTGTAATAGCACGTTGATACGACAATGCCTGTTTGTAATCAGATTGTTGTTCTGCCACAGTGATCAAATGTTTTAGGGCTGTGATTTGCTTTTGCAGCTTATTTTTTTGGTTGCTTAACTTGTAGGCTTGCTCAGCAAAATGTTTAGCTTGTTCGTGCTCATTAGAGCCAATGTATAGCTTTGCTAATGTAAGTAGTACATCTATATATAAGTGATCGTCTTGTTTGAGTTCAGTGATCACTTGTTTTTCTATGGTTAATGCCTGAGTTGCTTTATCGATTTCGAGCAAATTTATCGCAATATTATGATTTGCCCAGGCTGTATTTCGTGCGCTGTTATAACTTGCGAACACCTGTTGAGCCTCTTGTGCGTATTCAAGTGCTACATTGTAGTTTTTTAGCCCATATTCGCATTGGGATAGTTTAACTAAACTATGTCCGATATCAGAAAGTGAGCCCGTTTGCCTATCAAAACTAAGGGCTGTAATAAACTCGCTCTTTGCTTTTTCGTATTGTTCTAAATCTAAATAACTTTGAGCAATTGAATAACTAATGCCGGCTTGTAACGAGATAGACGGCGACATCTGTTGAATAACTTCACGGCGTTTTAGCTTATATTCGAGTGCAAGCGTTAAGCGGTCTAACTGTTCAAGATTACGCGAATAACCATGATAGAGCATTTCTTTTTGCTTTAAGGTTAATTCGCGATTGTTGTCGTGAATATAAACTTCAAGTAAGTTTAAGGCTGCTTGATACTCGCCAGCATTATGATAAGCACTGACAAGACTCGCCACGGCATCAATTTCATAATGGGTAAGTTGTAAGCGCTGAAATAGGGCGACATTTTGTTGCGATAAATAAATTGCGGTTTCTAAGTCACTTTTTCTATATGCCAACCGCGCTTTCGCTAGATACAACTCGCTGTAAATGGGGGAGTCTTTTTTGTATTTTGGGCCCGCTTCAAGTTCATCAATGATAGTTTGCGCTTGTTGAAATTGGCCGAGGTGTATGTGAACGTGAATTAATCTAACGTTATAACTTACTTGTTCTGCAAGGCTGGCAGACTCAATAAGCTTTTTATCGATGGCTTTTAAATAGTCATATCGTTTTTGGTAGTCACTGATTGTTCTGGCTTCATCAATGTTTTGTTGCAGTGTTGATGCAAAAGCACTGTTCATTGATAAGGCAAAGTACAGAATTACAGAGGCTTTAAGTTTCATAGTGGGGTTTATTATTATTTTTATTCCTAACTAGTCTAGCATGCCATTCTTTTAAGTGGGAATGATTTGCTTTTATAGCTAAAAAGAATTGCATTATGCAACTATGCCTCTTGCATCTTGCAAATACTCAGTCTGATTTTTCATAACACCTTGTTATAGCGTGAGTTATATTATGGAATGGTTACTGCTTTGAGTAATAACACATCCACAGGAGAGTGTAATTATGAAAAGTAACATACCTGCTTACCTAATAACCGCACTTGCAACAGGCTTTGTAAGTGCTGCACCATTTGAACAGTGCCCGAGTAAAGCATTTTTGATTCAAGGTTCGCCTGCGCAAATGTTTGGCGTTGACCTAGTATCTGCCAAAACCACCGTGCTTGCAGCGTCAATGGATTTTACAACAGAGGCGAATAACGACAGCGTAAATGCGGTTGGCTTTAATTATCAAGACCAGTACATGTATGGCTTTAGCAAACAAGCCCCGAGAAGTGTTGTACGTATTGGTGATGATTATGTTTTACAACGTTTAATTGTTAATGGTCTACCAGATACCAATTTTTATGTTGGTGATATTCATGTGAATAGTGAAACTAATCAGGCGGTTTACTATTTATACCACCCTAAATTTGGTTTATTTGGCATTGATTTAACTGAAGAGGCCGATGAGTATCAGGCACAATTAGTTGCAGGCTCAGCGAACTGGAATTTAGCTATTTATGATTTTGCTTTTCATCCACATAGCAATCTTTTGTATGCAGTTGAGTCTAACGGCGACCTTTACGAAATCAACTTAGATAATCAGACACCCACTTTTATAGCAAACCTCGACATAGCCGGCGATACCGGTGCTAATGGTGCAGGTTACTTTGATGTGCAAGGTCAGTTTTATTTTAGTAATAACCGCAGCGGTAAAATCCATAAAGTAGATTTAAGCACCAGTCCTGTGGTTGGTTATACACCTACCGCAGCAGTTTTTACCTTAGGGCCAACATCGAATCAAAATGATGGTGCACGCTGTGCTATTGCGGAAGTAAAAGTCACTGATAACTCGATCGACTTTGGCGATGCACCTATGCCTTATAAAACAGCGCTTGCTGATAGTGGTGCTCGCCATCTGTTTGACCCTAATGAAGACCAATCAAATTTAGTTTATTTAGGAGCCGTTGTTGATGGTGAAAATATTAACACTCCGGCAGATTTACAGGCATCGCCCGTCGATAGCTCAGATGATGGTGTTAAATTTGTCACTGATTTTGTTGCAGGTTCTACCAGCCAGATAATTGTGACCGCTCCTAATGATAATGGTTATTTATATGCTTGGTTCGATTGGGATCAAAATTTCCAGTTTGATCCAGACGAAATCACAGTAAGTAAATACAGTTTAAATCAAGGTGATAACAGTGTGCTGGTTGATGTACCGAGTGATGCTGTGATGGGAGCAACATGGGCACGCTTTCGTGTAACCGATGGCAGCGAGGCTAACCCAATTACCGCAAGTGGTGGGGTAACAGGCGGCGAAGTCGAGGATTACCCGGTAACAACATATGGAAGTTTGGTATACCCAAGTGAGAATGGCTGGGTAACCCTTGCCTATGAAGATCAATGGCCTTTTGCTGGTGATTATGACTTTAACGATTTAGTTGTAAATTACCGTACTACATTGATTGATAAAGAAGGTCAGGCCATTGGTTACAAAATAGAAGGGGAGTTGGTTGGAATTGGTGCTGATTTTCATAATGGCTTTGCAGTTCGTTTGTATCAAACGATAGCCGATGATGTTGATAAACGAATATTAAGAAGTCAGATAGATACAAGTTCAATTAATTTAACGATAAATGGCGAAACACAATCACATTCTATATTAGAACAAGGGGTTGAAGATGCTATTTTCATTATCATGCCAGACACTTGGGCTTATGCAGATAAGCAGTCAAGTTGTAGTTATTTTAGAACTGAAACAGGCTGTGATACCAACAGCAAAGTTTCGTTTAGTTTAACCGTTTCACTTCAAAATGGAGTGACCACAATTGAAGCGCCAAAATATACTTTAGACCCATTTATTTTCGCAGCTCAAGATCACTACCATGGTGAGTTTTTAGTTGGACAAAACCCACGTGGTTGGGAAGTTCATATTAAGAATCAACAACCAACCGAAAAATTCAATTCACAATTATTTTCAATCACTGACTCTGATGATGCCAGTAATAGTGCTCAAAGTTATTATTTCCAAACTGAAACTGGTCTACCTTGGGCAATGGAGATTGGCAGTTCATGGGCGCATCCAAAAGAGAGTGTTGATATAACACATGCGTATAGTGACTTTAGAGCATTTGCTGAATCAGAGGGACGGGAAAAGCCGCTTTGGTTTAATAATGCAAAACTTGCAAATGTTATTCTACGAGGAGAATAGTCATGAAACATTATACTTTATTAATCATTAGCTTAATGTTATCTGCGTGTGGTGGCGGTGGTGAAGGTAGCTCTTCAACTGAAGCGGTAAGTACAACTGCTACACAGACACCCACCACAAGCACGCCGCCACCAGAGACAACACCTACTGACTCGAGTGTGGAAACAGAGACAATGGCTGACCTAACGATTGCTTCTCAATTTGATTTAAGTAGCAAGATAGAACTAAACATAGATGTTGATTTGAACATGGGTGATAGCAGAGCGTATTTAAATATCTGCTTGAAAGGCGATGATAATAAGGCTGATTACAATCAATGCTTATTGCGGGCACCTCTAAAACAAAGCAAATTAACGTCGACTGTGATGCTGGCAAATAGTGCTTTAGAGCTTGTGGCAGAAGTTTGGTTTTATGATTCTCAAAATGAACCACTGCGTTTTGAGTGGCAATATGATGGGGAGCAATCAGCGGTGTTCATTATTCGTTAAACATGAGTGATCGATATTATGTCTAAGTTAGTTTAATTCTAATAGACTGAATATTTTCAACAGCTTGAAAGAGGGTTTTGTAATGCAATATATCGAAGAGGTACTGCAATCAGTTAAAGAGTCTAATCCAAATGAGCCTGAGTTTTATCAAGCTGTTGAAGAAGTGCTTTCATCAATAAATCAGGTAGTAGAAGGTAACAGTGAATATCAACAGCAGGCAATTCTAGAGCGGTTAGTTGAGCCTGAAAGGCAAGTAATATTTAGGGTTCCTTGGCTTGATGATGACGGCAAAGTGCAAGTTAACCGTGGTTTTAGAATCGAATTTAGCTCAACTCTAGGCCCTTATAAAGGGGGCTTGAGGTTACACCCGAGTGTCAATAAAAGTGTGGTGAAATTTTTAGGCTTTGAGCAAGTTTTGAAGAATGCACTCACAGGGTTGCAATTAGGAGGCGCTAAAGGCGGTGCTGACTTTAACCCTAAAGGAAAAAGTGACAATGAAATTATGCGTTTTTGTCAGTCATATATGACTGAACTCTATCGTCACATAGGTGCTAACACAGATGTTCCTGCTGGTGATATTGGCGTTGGGGCGAGAGAAATTGGTTATCTATTTGGTCAATATAAACGGATCACTAATCAATTTGAAGGGGTACTAACTGGTAAGCCTGAGATTATGGGAGGGTCTTCACTGAGAACAGAAGCAACTGGCTATGGTGTTGCATATTTTTTAAGTGCCATGCTAGATGCTAAAGGCGATTCTTTAAGAGGCAAGCGATGCCTAGCTTCTGGTGCTGGTAATGTAGCATTGTATTTGATGGAAAAGCTTGACCAATACGATGCTGTTATTCTTAGCTGTAGTGATTCAAAAGGGACCTTGTATTGTAAAGATGGGCTTGATGTGGCTCTTGTAAAACACTTAAAAAATGAACGAGGTGCTGAGCTTAGGGATTATTTGAACGAGCACAAAGGTGCTGAGTTTACGCCTGTAAATCAATACCCTAGCGACGGACATCAAGTGTGGCGATATGAGGCAGATATTGCACTTCCTTGTGCAACTCAAAATGAAATTACCGAAAAAGATGCTGAAGCTTTGGTTGAAAATGGCTGCTCTGTTGTGTGCGAGGGTGCAAACATGCCGACCACAGCTGATGCGTTAAAAGTGTTTAAAGACAACGATGTATTTTTAGGGCCAAGTAAGGCTGCAAATGCTGGTGGAGTTGCTACCAGTCAATTTGAAATGGCTCAAAATGCCAGTATGCAAAAGTGGCGAGCTGAGCAAGTTGATGAGAAACTTCAGCAAGTTATGAAGTCTATTTTCGATACAATTTCAGCTACTGCCAAGCAGTACTCGAATGAACATGACTTGGTCCTTGGTGCGAATATAGCAGGGTTCGAACGAGTTGCAGATGCAATGTTAAAACAAGGAGTAGTGTAACGTTTCGAATAAAAGCGAATTAAAGAGACATACATTTTATAACAGACACCCACTTTTAGTAGTTTAAAGCTAGATAGCCACAGCTTTTGATTGAACTAATTTTGCATATAATGATGTTTAGTTTTTTTGTATTATTTAGATTTAAGGGTTGGTCATTTAGTTTTAGCTAAAGTTAATTTCAGAACGTAGACACTTTCTATTTATTTAAAACAGATGAATAAAAATAGTAAATGAAAAGTTTAAGTGTTTAGCAAAACAAAGCTTGGCTATTAGTTATTGAGCTTCTTCTCTTTCGTTTCATGTGTTTTGCATACTCAGTTATAGCTTGCTCTTTACCCGCTGTATTTTTAAACGAGCGGGTAAAGGAAGTGGTGAGTGTGAGCCAGTTTTCTGTACAAATATTTAATCTTTCAAGTATTGGTAACGCATTTTCTGGGATTTTCCCAGGCTTATTTTCTCGTATTGA